>CAADGV010000010.1 GCA_900696645.1 uncultured Chlorobiota bacterium
ACATGCACAAGAAGACCGAAGGCATGCGCGGCTGGCAGCATAGCCTCGTGGGGCACGCTCGTTCCGCTGGCACGTGTGACGGCAAAGAGCGGGAACCACGAGGGGCCAACGTCGCCGCTTTGCAGGCAACGGCGGCAGTCTGGAACTACAACGTCATGAACATCGTTCACAAATCACGCTACCCCAAAAGTCCATTTTCCGTTGAAGCATTACAATCTCTATTGCCTCTCTTGTTCTTACTCTTTCCCTCGTTGTTGAGCACCGTTGCTGCACAGGTGAGTAGCCATATGCAACGACATGTTTTCATCTTTCTCGCAATCGTCTCAGCCCCGTTAGCATTGGCTCAATGGACGCCGCCGCGTGCAATCGATCCTTCGGCAAGCAGAGGACAAGGGGCACCACTCATTACAGTAAGCAAGAGCGGTGTCATTGGAATAGTCTGTCAAGAAGGTTCGGGTTCTAACGATTCAGGACGACATGTGGTTTACCGTTCGACCGACAATGGCCTGTCGTTTCAGCGGGGCGCGGTACTAATTCCGCATGCCTTAGACTACATAATGGACCCGCCGTATGCAATTGCATTCGACACCACCGGAGCGTTATGGGTTCTTTGGGGATGGGATTGGCTCCCGGGAGGTTTGCCTGTGGGGAGTTATCTGGAGTTGAGCAAATCGACGAACAATGGGCTATCGTTCATGACGATGGTGAGGCATTGGAGAGGGTTGATTGTGAAACCTTCCCGTATGATCATCGATGCTCACAACAACATTCATCTGCTACATGATTCGTTGGTCGCTGGAGTTGGGCCAAAAGTTGTATACACACGGTTCGCTGATGCAAACCCTAACAATCGATTCGATGCGCTGGCGCCAATGACAGCACTGGCGGAATGGGGTGGAGATGCTGATCTTGCTGTGACGCCTCCCTCCTCTATTCACTACACTGCGGTAATACAAACTGAGGTTCCTGGCCCTAATGAGTTTAGGATTAACTATGCAAGATCAACAGATGGCGGAGGCACATTCTCAGCCTTGGTTGTAATTGATTCAATAACTCGCCCCGAGCAAATCTCACCCAGAATAATGTCCCGGGAGTCTCTCGTTGTTCTGGCATACAGGGTAGATAGTTCGATGTCCCACCTTGCAGTTGTGTCTACCAATAACGGGTTGGCGTTTAGTGATCCATTTGGATTTGGGTCTGATTATTATGGGCTACCTGGAAAAATCACCAGCGATTCCCAGAATGTGTATTTATTCTATCCAACTTACGAGCATCCTTTTACCGGAAGGGGTCGGACGGTGTTTAACAGATTTACAGATCCATTTTCACCACCAGAAGAGATTGCGAGGTTTGATAGCTTGTTTGGCGATCTCGCAATCGGTCCAACGGGTGGAAAGTATGCCGCGTTTCAGAAGCAAGGGATTCGAAGTGCATTATTCACAGGCAAAGATATTCCAACATCTGTCGAGAACGCCCGAACTCGACTTATTCAAGCGTATTTGCTCTGCGCTTCACCCAATCCTTTCAATTCATCCACCACGTTGTTCCTCGATTTGCCAATCACATCTGACATTCAGGTCCGGTTGTTCAACATTCTGGGACAACAGTTGTACCTTGAGGAAAGAAAGCATGTGCTGCCCGGACGTCACGCGTTCTTTGTGAACTCCTCAAATCTTACCTCAGGCATTTACATTGCCAACGTTGTCACACGAGAGCGCTCTCTTTCGCTCAAGTTGCTGCACCTCAAGTAACGTTCTTTTCCACAACCAAATCACAACTAAGCGAGGAACAACTATGCTTAAGCGCATTGCTGTAACAGTTCTGATTGCCCTTGCTTTCAACAGTGTGAAAGGGCAGTCCCATCCATATCTACTCTTTAGCCAATCTGACCTCGCGGCGATTCGCGAGCGTGCTCATACTCAAGGAAATCCCGAATTACCCCCGTGGACGATTTGGAATCGATTGATCCTTGATAAGCAAGCAAACTATTTTCTTACACTCCAAGGCGGAATAGCGTTGCTGAATCCGGTCAACTGGATTGAAAACAACATTGTATCCCTTGCGCTTGCTTATCACATCGAGCAGAATCCTATCTACCTTACAAGGGTACGAACAATTTTGTGGCAAGGGATCCCTCCCTATGTCGGCATGTTGTTTCAAGGCACATGCGATTCCACCAACTATTGGAACAAAGCACATCAGGTTATCGGTTTGTCGTTAGTTTATGATTTGCTCTACAATGAATTCTCCGACTCAGAGCGGACTGACATCAAGACGGCAATCCGCGCCAAGATATTTGACTGCGGGTTGCGCTACTACGACTACTCGCATTGGGCGGATTATGGTAACAACCAGTGGGCGCTCCGGGCCAGCGCAATGGGGCTAGCGACACTTGCGTTGTACGGAGACGAAATTTACCCTGAAGCAGCCGCCGACCTCAATTATGTGCGAACGAAAATGCTGACTGCACCAAACAGCCTCATGAAAAGGTATTTTCATGATGGGGCAGGAGTTGAGGGTATTTATTACGGTTTCGCCACGTTGATGTCTACACTGTCATTCATGCATGCAGTGGGGAGATGGGACGGTATTGATTACTTTCGCGACCCTGCCATAGAAGCGGCTCTGCGGGCGCTACCTGATGAGTTGGCCTACGAGGTGTCACCTGCTCCACGACTAGGTTGGAATCGGTACTTCAATAATTTCAGCGATAGTCATGGCAATTTTATTAATAGCAGTGGATTCTTTGCACCGCTATTGACGCTCATCGGAAAGTACCAAAGCGGGATTGGGCAGTGGGTTTTCGACAACACTGTTCAGACGATTACAAATATGCTCACCACTTCAGATGTTGAATGGTTCAAGCGAGGAGGCGCCGAAGCTTTCTTCATGTCTTTCCTGACTTATGATGGCCTCCCCTCTGTTGAACCGAGCTCGGTGCTCCCAAAATCCCGGCATTTCCTTGACAGAGGTCTTGTTTATGTCCGGACATCATCACCGTGGGCAGACGAGAATGATATTCAGTTCGCGATAGAAGGGCATCAAGTTGTTGTTCCGACGACCGGCTTTTACAATGCTACCGACCACACGCACTCCGACAAGAACCACTTTACACTTTATGCGTACGGAAAGGACTTCATTGTTGATGAGGGCTACTTCGAGCGCGTCAATTCTTCCGCGCACCATAATTACATTCTCATTGATAACCGCGGTCAAGCCAATAACCCAGCATTCAATCCGCCGCGGGGGACAATTTCGGGTCACGTAAGTTCAGGCGGACTCAAGCTTGTTTCCTCTGCGGCGGTTGATTTCGTTCACGGTGATGCGAAGGAAGCTTTCAATTATTTATACGTGCCAGGACATCTTTGTTCACCGATTCCCCCGCAACAGTACTGCAAGAAAGATGAAACTGACCCAGTTTATGGGCAGTTTGTCAATACCGTTCAGAATGCAGACAGGTTCGTGCACTTCGTGAAAGTCGGTAATGGGATACCTCCATACATAATCATGGCAGACGATATCCAAAGAGACACCAACGCGCGTGACTATACTTGGAGATTTCATAGCAATGAGAATGTCACCAACTGCGGACAGAACCCCATTATCATTCAAGGCTATTCCTCACCGAATCATCGGTTGTACATTTATCATGACGACAACCCTCAGCAGTACATCACAACGGGTGCTTGCAGAGAGATTACAGCAAGTGACCCACCGGAGGACCCGCTTGCTCTCTCCTTGCCACCCAGCACTTTCACACAGTGTGATATCGTTCGTCAAGATGTTGTGAACCCATATTTCCATATTGTTTTGTATCCGTACAAGCCCGGCCTCCCGTCTGCACCTGTGTGGTCCAATCTAAGTGCAACAAATGGGAGCATTCTTGAAATAGCTTGGCAGGGAGGTCTTCCGTACAAAGACTACAGCATCTTCCGCCACACTGGAACAGTAACATCGGCCCTGGCAACTACTGATGCCAGACTGACTTTTGTAAGAAGCTATCAAGGTCAGGGTTCTCCTGGAACGCCGGTCGTGTTCTCAATGTCCCACGGAACCAAGTTCTCGTTTGACGGCACATTGCTGGTGAATCTCTACGGCCAAGAAGGGACTGTGATGAAACAGGGAACAGAGGTTCTTCTTTTCGGAGACATCACCTGCTTCCGCGTCTACGCACCGAACGCGACATCTGTGAAGCTTAATGATGATGAAGTTCCCTTCGTTCAAGACGGTGACTATGTCGATGGACTTTTGGCATTTGCGGAAGAAAACAAATCCTGCACAAGCTCGGCAACATGGAGTAACAGCAGCCGGCATATTGCGCAACAAAACGGCAGGCTTCACCAGCTCTTTTCAAGCGCGGGCGATATCATCTATCGAAGGCAGGATATTTCAACCGCGCAGTGGGACATTACAAAGCGAATCTCCAGTCCCTCGATGAACAATCAGCACCATGCCTCCGTAGTTGTTGATCACAACGGTATTGTTCACGCTGTTTGGCAGCGACAACCGGAACAGGGGGTAAACACCTTCCAGCTTTGGTATGCGCAAGGAGCAGACAACGGAGAAACGTGGAGCGAGCCGGTGATTCTCCCGCACTGCTCCTCCATTGACGCTTCGTCAACCCAGCTTTCAATTTATCCGGTTATTGCCGAATGCGCTGGTGAGAAACTCGTTGTTGTCTTTTGCAGTAACGATGGCCTCATGTACACAATTTCCGAAGATGGCGGTGAGAGTTGGCTTGAGGATACGTTTGGGATCGCGTCTCAATCGAACCCGAACTCCTATGTCTGGTATCCAAGCCTTGTCTCGATTTCCAACTACTTGATGCTGACATACGACTACCGCTATTACGGGGTATGGTCGCGCATGTTCGACGGTAGCGCATGGAGCGGCGAGGAAAATGTCAACGATGCAACCGGAGGAATCTTTGACCGCCATTCTTCAGTAAGCGGTAACGGCTATGGAGGCGCTCTTGCGGCATGGTGTGCGCAACGCATCGTCGGTGGACAATTGGACCCGGACTATCATATCTACCTGCGCGAGCAGAATCCTGACGGTAAATGGGATTGGTTCACAGAATTCATTTGGGGGGCGCGTGGAGTGTGGGATATGTACCCGTCGGTGTCGTCGATGTATTGGGGTGAGAATGTGTGGAAGCCAGTTGTGATACATCACAACAACTTCAACCAAATTCTCTACAAACAATACAATCCCGCGTACGAGGATTGGGACGATTGCTTGATGTCCACTTCAGGACTCTGGGCCAATGTTTCGCACAGCGAGGATGCCGGCGCGCTTCCCGTTGCGGTGTGGACCAACCAGAGCAGCAATCCGTATCTTCTTGAACTTTATGGTGGCCCCTGCGGAGAAATGAACAAGGTGACTGTTGGCCGCAATACGGTGCAGAAGAGACGGGTAGTGATTCAAGACAGGCGTAACCGTTCGTCGTTGCTGGTTGAAATGGACCCTATTCTGGTCGTGACACTTACGGGCGACACTGTGCAACTTCCCTTCAAGTCCCGACAATTCGGGCAGCGTACAGACGTGGATTTGACCACAGTTTGGGATTATCTCGGTTCTGAAACAATAATACTGCCGTCAAACTCAACAAAACTACTCCTTGGTGTAAGAATCGAAGCTATTGCTTCGCGGGATACTTCAGGTACGGAGGGAACAAACAGCTTCGGCTCTCGGTCGTTTTCGGTTCACTTGTTGCGCGGAACATCGAGAACACCACTTTGGTCAAACGCCAGCGGCACATCGGCAATGGTGGAGATTGATGTAAGACAATTTGCAGGTCAATCGGTTGGTATCAAACCGGTCGGAACAATTCCGCCCGGACTGCATCAGTATCTTTCAGTTTCTGCCGGCGACGTTGTGATAGGCAGAAGTACAGAGAATCGTCCATCTCTGCAGAAGGCTCAAGGTTCATTGCCTTCACAGTTTAGATTGGGCGAGGTGTATCCGAATCCATTCAATCCTTCGACGACAATCACCTTTGATCTGCCGGAGCCCTCCAATGTTTCAATCATCATCTATGACATGTTGGGAAGGCGTGTTGCAGAGCTTGTTAATGATTCGCATGCGGCAGGGTATCATTCAGTTCAATGGAATGGAGTGAATGCCGCGAGCGGCGTCTATTTTGTTCGCTTCATAGCGACGAATGGAAATGGATCTGTTATGTTCTCCAAGATCAACAAGGCGGTTCTCATGAAGTAGTATGCACGACACCTTGCTCCAATCTCAGGGCGGGTCACTTTGTGGCTCGCCCTTTCCGTTTGTTTGCTTCTCCCGCCTGATTTGAATATATTTTTGAAGATTTTTTCATCAATTCATCATGCTCAAGACTTCTCACGCATCACACGCGTCTACCACTGCATCGGCGTACCGCAAAACGGTATTGCCGAACGGCATCCGCGTTGTCACCGAAACAATTCCGTACGTCCGCTCTGTGTCGCTCGGTGTGTGGGCGAACGTCGGGTCGCGTGACGAGAACGAGAAGCAGAACGGCATCACGCATTTCCTCGAACACATGGTGTTCAAGGGAACGAAGAACCGGAGCGTGCGCAACATTGCGCAAAGTCTCGAGTCGTTAGGCGGCTACCTGAATGCTTTCACAACAAAAGAACAGACCTGCTTCTATGCCCGCGTGCTCGACCTTCATGTCGGCGAAGCGATGGATGTTCTTGCCGATCTTGTTCAGAATGCGACGTTTAAGAAAGAAGAACTTGAACGCGAGAAACTCGTTGTCATCGAAGAGTTGAAGAATGCCGAAGACGATCCCGAAGATATCATTCATGATTACTTCGAGAAAGCGCTGTTTCCGCAGCATTCGCTCGGTTTCCCGATTATCGGAACAGAAGAGAATCTGCGCCGATTCAAGCGCGAGGATTTGTTTTCGCATGTAAAGAGGCACTATCATGCCTCCCGCATTGTCGTAGCAGCCGCCGGAAACATCAACCACGATCAGCTTGTCCGGCTGGTGGAAACGCATCTCAAAGGTCTGCCGACGAACGGCTACTCGTACAAGCGGATTCCCGGCCCGACTTCCGTCGAGCATAACACGCATGCGGAGTATCCGCGTCCCATCAAACAAGCGCATGTCTGCCTCGGAACAGTCGCGTACAGCATTAGGCATCGTGACCGTTACCCCCTGATGGTCATGAACGCGTTGCTGGGAGAAGGGATGAGTTCGCGCCTCTATCAAAACATCCGCGAGAAGTACGGATTTGCGTACAGTGTGTATTCGTACACGAATTTGTTGAGCGATACAGGTTTGTTCGGAGCCTACATTGCAACGGATCAGAAGAATATCAACAACTCCATCGAACTGATTCAGAAAGAACTTGACCGGCTGAAGACGAAGCCCGTGCCGAGGGCGGAGCTTGAACGGACAAAATCGCAAATCAAGGGCGTATTGATGTTGGGGTTGGAAAATATGTCGGGAAGAATGATGCGTCTCGGCAGCAGCGAGCTGTATTTCGAATCATTCACCTCTCTTGATTCGATTCTTAGGAAAGTGGACGCCGTAACCCCCGAAGCAATTCAGCGCGTTGCCGCCGATTTGTTCAAGGAAGAGAAATTCTCCACCGTTATCATTCGCCCCTCGTAATTCCCGCCGGTATGATCACACTCGACAATCTGAATCCCAATCTTCTCAAAGCCGAATATGCGGTACGCGGGCCGATTGTTATTCGTGCTCAGCAGTTGGAAGAGCAGGGAAGGAAGATCATCTACTGCAACATCGGCAACCCGCAAGCATTAAAGCAAAAGCCGCTTTCATATATCAGGCAAGTGTTGAGTCTGCTCGAATACCCCGAATTGTTGAACAAGCCCGACGTTCTCAAACACTACCCGAAGGATCTTGTCGAGCGGGCGAAGATGATTTTGCAGAAACATCCGCACGGAACCGGCGCCTACTCGCAAAGTGCGGGAATTCCGTTCATCAGAAAGGCGGTTGCTGAGTTCATTGCGCGGCGCGACGGAATTCCGGCCGATCGTGATCATGTGATTCTCACGGATGGCGCAAGCAAAGGGGTTCAGGCGGCAATTCTCGCATTGCTGAAGACCCGGAACGACGGATTCATGATTCCGATTCCGCAGTATCCGTTGTACAGCGCGACGATTGCCCTGTACGGCGGAACACAAATCGGCTACTTCCTCGATGAATCTGCTAACTGGCAACTGAACGAAGCCGCGTTGGAAGAAAGCATCAGCAAAGCGGAAAGCAAAGGCGTTCATCCTGTTGCCATTGCCGTCATCAATCCGAGCAACCCGACGGGCAGCGTGCTGTCGTTTGAGAATATTCAGATGGTGATTCGTTTTGCGCAGCGCCATCATCTGTCGATCATGGCCGACGAAGTGTATCAGGAAAATGTGTACGCTCCGGGCTGCAAGTTTTATTCGTTCGCCAAAGCGATGCACGATATGAACGACACGGAAACAACGCTGTTCAGTTTCCATTCTGTTTCGAAAGGATTTTTGGGAGAATGCGGACATCGTGGCGGATATGTGGAATTTCGCAACATCCCGAACGATGTGCTTTCGGAGATGGTGAAACAACAAAGCATAAGTCTCTGCGCAAACGTCAGCGGACAAATCAACACGTACTTGATGGTTGCTCCGCCGCAGCCCGGCGACGAGAGTTACGAAACGTACATCAACGAGAAGAACGCCGTTCTCTCATCCCTCAAAAAGAAATCGGAAATCCTCTTCGAACGCATCAATCAAATCGAGGGCATGTCGATGGACGTGCCGCAAGGGGCAATGTATGCGTTTGTGAGGTTCGAACTTCCGCCGGAACCCGGCGTTAATGTCAACGCTATGAGTAGCGAAGAACGACGGCTGTACGAACAGAGTCGGGACGAAGCATACTGTATGAAATTGCTGGAGGAGACGGGGATTTGCGTTGTGCCCGGATCGGGATTCGGCCAGGAAGCGGGAACGTTCCATTTCAGGACGACTTTCCTCCCGCCCCAGGATGAGATTGAAGAGTTGGTGGAGAAGTTGAAGGCGTTTCATGAGAAGTACACGCGCTCGATGCTCGTGCCACTTACGTAGGGGCCGAAATGCAAGTGTATAGTGTCGAAGCTATTATTCAAGCGCTCAGCAACGCGGATGTCCAGTATCTGGTTGTGGGAGGGCTCGCAGTCAATGCACATGGCTACAAACGCCTGACTGACTATGTTGATTTGGTGATCGGGCTTGAACCAAGCAACATTGTCAACGGGTTAAGGGCGCTCTCCTCCATCGGGTATCAGATGTCCATTCCGGTGACTCCGGAAGATTTCGCGGATGCTGAAAAACGGGAGGGATGGCGAAGGAACAAGAACATGATCGTGCTGAAACTTTGGAGCGACGCTCATCGCCGGACTCCGATAGATGTTTTTGTGTATGAGCCATTTGACTTTCAAGCCGCCTACAAAGCGGCAAGGTGGCTTCCGATGGGTGGGAGATTGCATGCCCCGATTGTAAGTCTGGAGACCCTGCTCGCAATGAAGGAATCCGCGGGTCGTCCGCAGGACCTTGCCGATATCAGTGAACTTAAGCGCGTTCAAGAGTTGCGTGGAAAGAAAGACCAATGACGCAGGAAGAATTCGACAATCATCCGGGATGGGAGTTCTGCACGCCGCAAGGAGCACGTGACCAGGTATTGTTGCTGGACATTGAAACAACCTTTCGGGAGAAACTTGAATGGCTTGAAGAAGCTGAGAACTTCAGTATGCTATTTCGTTTTCAGGATGATGCAGCACTATCACAGGCTGAGACCAAAACAGTGGTGACACAAGGATAGTTTCAGGAAAACAGAATGTCGAAAATTACCATTGACGGAAAAGTATTAGAAGTAGACCCCAAGCGAACCATCATCGAAGCCGCTCGCGAAAACGGCATCGAGATTCCGCATTTCTGCTGGCATCCGAAGCTGTCGGTGTCGGGCAATTGCCGCATGTGCTTGGTGGAAGTAGAGAAAATGCCGAAGCTCGCGATTGCATGCGCAACGCAAGTCATGGACGGCATGGTCGTTCACACAGCAAATCCGAAAGTCGTGAACGCACGTGAAGCGGTGATGGAATTTCTTCTCATCAACCATCCGCTGGATTGCCCGATTTGCGACGAAGCGGGCGAATGCAAGCTGCAGGATTACGCGTACAAATACAGCGAAGGGGCCAGCCGCTTTGATGAAAGCAAAGTTCACAAGCCGAAGCGGGTCGAGCTCGGCCCGCACGTCATGCTCGATACCGAGCGTTGCATCATGTGTTCGCGTTGCATTCGTTTTTGCGAGGAGATTGCAAAGAAGCCGCAACTGACCTTCACCCAGCGCGGCACGCACGTTGAGTTGACGACGTTCCCCGGCGAACAGCTCGACAATCCCTACTCAATGAACACGATCGACATCTGCCCGGTTGGCGCGTTGACGTCACGCGATTTCCGCTTCAAAGCGCGTGTATGGGAAATGTCGGCAACCGAAACAATCTGCCCCGGATGCTCACGCGGCTGCAACATGTACTCGTGGGTTCGCAACAACGAGATTCTGCGTCAAACCCCCAGATACAATCCTGAAGTGAATGACTATTGGATGTGCGACAAGGGGAGATTGGAGTCCTTCCAACATGTGAACGTTGCCAATCGCATCAAACATCCGATGATGAAGAAAGACGGAGGGTTGGTTGAAGTCGGTTGGGATGAAGCCATCGCCAAAGCAGCATCGGAACTGAAAACATTCAAGAAATCCGAGATCGCCGTCATCGGCTCTGCGTATGACACGAACGAAGACAACTATCTCCTTCAAAAATTTGCATCCGAAGTTCTCGGCACGAAGCACATTGCTTTTGTCCGTCATGTTGTTGAGGGAGATGAAGACGCTATTCTTGTCAAGGCGGACAAAACACCGAACTCTCTCGGCGCCGAACGCGTTGGCGTTCGCTCACGGGAAGGCGGATTGGACTACGCCGGAATTCTCAAAGCGATCAAGGAAGGAAGTATCAAGGCGGTATTCGTTGTTGATGACAATATTGCGGTTGATTCAGCCGTTGCGGATGCATTGAGCCGGCTTGAATTCCTTGTTGTGAATTTCTCGTTCGAGAATGAGACGACGCGTCTTGCAGATATTCTCTTCCCCACATCCACCTTTGCGGAAAAGAACGGCACGTTCACAAACTTTGAGGGACGAGTGCAACGGATTCGCCCGTCCGTCTCAACCCTGGATCAGGACAGGTCGCTCGACGGCTTTGCCATGAGCCGACTTGACAAGTTCGGCTCGCAGTTCGACCGTTGGGCAAAAGGCGCGAAGCGCGATGCCCGCCCGACGTGGAAGATTATTGCCGGCATTGCATCGCTGATGGGGGCGAAGTACAAGTACAACACCGCGGAAGATGTGTTCAACGAGATCGTCGCGCACGTTGATGGTTTCAAAGGGATGAGTTACAGAAAGATTGGAACCATGGGGATGATGCTGAGGCAGAAGGAAACAGTTGCAGTTAAAGCATAAGAGCCGAACATGGAATTCGTCATCATTTCAGTTATCAAGATTGTGGTCGTGTTGTTCATCGGCGTACTGCCGCTGGTTGCGAATCTCGTGTACGCCGAGAGGAAAATCAGTGCAGCCATTCAGAACCGAATCGGCCCGAACCGGGTCGGCCCGTGGGGGTTGTTCCAATCCCCGGCGGATGTTTTGAAACTTTTTATCAAGGAAGATATCGTTCCCGCGACGGCACACAAGTTCGTGCATACGCTGGCTCCCGTTATCTCCATTTCTGTTGCCCTTGTGACAATAGCTGTTGTACCGTTCGGCGACACGATCGAGTTGTTCGGTTACCGGATCAAGTTGATGATTGCCGATGTCAATATCGGTATTCTCTACATTCTCGCTCTCACATCGCTCGGCGTGTACGGATTGACGCTGAGCGGCTGGTCATCGAACAACAAGTACTCGCTGCTCGGCGGACTTCGTTCGTCCGCCCAACTCATCAGTTACGAATTATCGCTCGGCCTTTCCATTATCGGCGTGATTATGATTGCCGGAACTCTCGAACTTGACCGGATTGTTGAGTTACAAGAAGGTTGGAGGTGGAATATCTTTCTGACGCCAATCGGGTTCATCACATTTCTCGTCGCATCATTCGCGGAAACGAACCGTCTGCCGTTCGATTTGCCCGAGGCGGAACCGGAGCTTGTCGGCGGATATCATACGGAATACAGCGGCATGAAATTCGGCGCATTCTTCCTTGCCGAGTACGCCAACATGATCACGTCGAGCGCGTTGATCGTGACGCTGTTTCTCGGCGGCTGGCAATTGCCCGGCGTTCACTCGCTCGGATTTTCGCCGCTGTGGGTGAGCATTCTGCAAATCCTCACGTTCATGGTGAAGGTTGCATTCATGCTCTTCTTCTACATGTGGATCCGGTGGACGATTCCCCGTTTTCGCTACGACCAGTTGATGAATTTGGGGTGGAAGGTGATGTTACCGCTGGCGTTGCTGAATTTGTTCCTCACCGGCGCGCTGCATTTTATTGCGCCGGGAATTTGGTGATCGCAGAATTTGGGTGTTGTAACCACAGAGATCGCGGAGATCACAGAGAGTTTAGAGATGTCTCAAGAAGACTCTGCGCGTCTTAGGGAACGTAAGGTACTTTGTGGTGTTGGTTAGACTAAGAAGTTTAGCTCATTGAAGAGTTGCAGGAGAAGCGATGTCAATAGAAGTCCAGAAGACTGTAAAAGAAGCGCAACAAGTTCGCAGGAAGGATCTTTCCTTCATGCAGAAGACTTACATTCCCGAAATCGTAAAGGGGATGGCAGTGACGTTCAAGTCGATGCTTGCGCCGAAATTCACGCGGCAATATCCCGAAGAACGCTTCAATCCGCAACCTTCGTATCGGGGACGCCCGGTATTGGTCGAGGATAAGGGGCATGAACGCTGCGTCGCCTGCGGCTTGTGTGCCCGTGTATGCCCCGCACTCGCTATCGAAGTCCAAGCCTCGGAAACCGAGTTGGAAAAAGAACGTTACCCCGAACGTTTCGAAATCAACATGCTGCGCTGCATCTTCTGCGGCTTCTGTGAAGAAGCGTGTCCCGAAGAAGCCATCGTGATGAGCGACGAGTATGAACTCGTCTTCCAGCATCCCGAAGATGCCATCTACGGCAAAGACAAGCTGTTGATGTCGAAAGAACGTCTGCAAACCCGGCTTGATTTTCTGAAGAAGGCTCGCTGATTCCCGATTGGCCGGGCACAGGCTCCATTCTTCAATACCATCAGGATCAATCGATGAAACAGGTTCTTCTGCTTCTCGTATGCGTTGTTCACGCAGCGTCATCTTTCCCTTCCGGCAAAGACAAGTATTCCTCATACTCCAAAGTTAGAATTCTCGCCACAACTCCTGCCGATCTTGAATTGATTCAACGCCAAGGAGTCGATCTCGACCATTACACCGGAAGATTGGGAGAAGGAATCGAGGTTGTCATCAATCAAGATGCGATTGAAACGTTGCAGAGAATTGCGATGCCGTACGATGTACTCATTACTGATATGGATGTGTACTACGAGAGTCGTGCAAAAAGCGTTGTGCCGGACCTTGATGAAAGCAGGAACATTCTCCGGCAAAACGGCATCAGCGGATTTCGTTACGGTTCGATGGGAGGATTTCTGACCTACGCTGAGATGGTTCTTCAGCTCGACACCATGCGGATGCTGTACCCCAATCTCATTACAGCAAAAGAATCTCTCGGCGTTACCGAACAGGGAAGAACCATTTGGGGAGTGGAGATTTCGGACAATCCGGGAGTGCCGGAACCCGGGGAAGCTGTTGTGCATTACGACGCGTTGCATCATGCACGCGAGCCGCAGGCGATGGCGACGATCATGTACTACATGTATTGGCTTCTCGACAACTACGGAACCGATGCTGAGGCAACGTATCTCGTGAATAACAGGCGAATGTGTTTCGTTCCTGTGGTCAATCCAGACGGCTACTTCTACAATCAATCAACAAACCCGAACGGCGGAGGCAACTGGCGGAAGAATCGCCGCAACAACGGAAGCAGCTACGGCGTTGACCTGAACCGCAACTACAACTATCAATGGGGTTACGATAATACAGGCTCAAGCCCGACTCCCTCTTCCGATACGTATCGCGGCCCTTCGCCGCTTTCCGAGCCTGAAGCAATGGCAATCCGGAACTATACAATGAGCAAGCAGCCGTCGGTTGCCATGTCCGCACACTCGGTTGCAGGCCGCTATCTCAATCCCTACAGCTTCAAAGACACCGTCGTGGCGTACGAGTACTATGCCCAGTTTGCAAGCGACTTCACGGCGTACAACAACTATTTGTACGGAACGGTGTTTCAGATGCTCGCCTATAATTCCAACGGCACAACTCGGGATTACATGCATCACGATCTCGGTTGTTATGCCTGGACTCCCGAAATGGGGGGCAGCGGTTTCTGGCCTCTGCAATCGGAGATTGTGCCGATAGCGCAGGAGAATCTTCTTGCCTGCAAATACACGTCGTGGATTGCAGGAGGCTTTGCGGATTTCCAATCATTTCAATTTGTCGGTCGTGAGTTCGCAATTCGAGGCGATACACTCCGCCTTGCCGTGACTGTCAGAAACAAGGGAGTATCGCTTGCTGCTGAAAATGTTGCTGTGAATGTTCAGTCGCTATACCCTCATGCACTCCCGATACACACGACTGCATCGTATCCCTCCATACCTTCAGGCGGGTACTCGACGAACTCCATCCCCTTTACGTTTCTGATAAGCGCTTCAGCCGCCACGATGGATGAGATGAAATTCGTTGCGGTCACTTCACAGGACGGAATTGAAACATCACGGGATACGTTCTCCGTGATAGTCGGCCATCCTATTGTTTTATTTTCGGAAGATTGTGAAAGCGGCCTATCAAATTGGACGCGAAGCGGTAACGGCGTTCAATGGGATACGACGTTCGTGATGGCGTACAGGGGGAGTCGTTCCATTACCGACAGCCGCTACGGAAACGTTGCAAACAGCACGAATAATTCTCTGACCCTTAACCTTCCTGTCAACCTTGCTGATGCCGCCAATCCACGACTCGAACTCTACGCACGATGGGCAAACGAGGCCCAATTCGACTATGTCCGGTTGCAGATCAGTACCAACAACGGATCTTCATGGATCAATCTCGCGGGCAGACACACAACGCTGATAGGCGGACAGCCTTCATACTCAGCAAACAAGGGAACATGGGCGTGGGAGAGCATCAGCTTGCAACAGTATATCGGCCAGCAGGTGAAGGTCAGGTTCAATCTTGTGACCGACGCAGGCTTACGCGGTGACGGGTTCTACTTCGACAATTTGCGAATTGTTGACTACCGTGACAGTTCCGTAACATCCGTGGAGCATAGGCCTCTTAAGCCGACATCATATTTCCTCGGACAGAACTATCCCAATCCGTTCAATCCCAAAACAACCATCAACTATCAACTGCCAACAACCAGCCACGTAACGCTCAAAGTGTTCGATCTTCTCGGCAGGGAAGTGGCAACTTTGGTTGACGAGCCGACGGAAGCGGGAGAACACGCCGTTCAGTTTGATGGCAGGGAGCTTTCCAGTGGTGTATACTTTTACAGAATGCAAGCGGGCGCTTTCACTCAAACGCGCACCCTTGTTTTGGCGAAATGATTCGCGGATGTTTTGCGGATCAGATGATTTCTCACCCGATTGGCTAGATTTTGCCCTTTTGGAAATCACCCCTCTTTTTGGTTAATTACTGCCGGTCTCTATCACATCCCCAAAATCCCTGTAGTGGATGTACTCTGGCTTGAAATCGTCGGCATTCTCATATTGGTGTCGTTCGTAGGGTTTTTCTCTGCGAGCGAGGTGGCCGTACTTGCCACGCGCAAAAGCCGCATGCAGGAGCTTGCCGAGGAGGGGAACCGCAAGGCCGCCGCAGTTCTCGCCTTTCAAACAAATCCCGAACAGTTTCTTGCGACAATTCACGCCGGGGTGATTTTTTCGATGACACTTGCCGCCGGTGTCGGCGGCATTATGGGATTCCAGCATCTCGTTCCGGCACTTGCGGAAAGTGAAACACGTTGGATAAGCGAGGGCGCTCACTGGATTTCGCTCGGCATTATTGCAATCTGCATTTCATTTCTCCTTGTCGTGTTCGGCGAACTTGTGCCGAAATCTCTTGCGCTCCGTTTTCCCGACCAGGTTGCCATGCGTGTTGCGCGGCCGATTCAACTGGTTGCAACGATCTTCCGCCACCCGATCCGGTTTCTCACGTGGGCAAGCAATCTTGTACTGAAGCCGTTCAAGGACAAGACGTCGTTCACCGAATCACGAATCTCCGAAGAGGAATTCAAATTGATGTTGGAAGAAGGAACGAAAACCGGCGTCATCGACAAAACCGAACATGAGTTGATCGCCAGCATCTTCGAGTTCACTGATACGTCAGCAAAAGACGTGATGATTCCGAGACCGGATGTTGTGGGTTTGAATATAGACATGGGGCGGGACGAGGCCGTGCGGAAGGTGTTGGAAGAAGGCTACTCGCGTATGCCCGTGTACAAAGACACCATCGACAACATAGTCGGCATCGTGTACACGAAAGATATTTTGGGGTTGATGGAGTACAAGAACCTCATTCTCATTCATGACATTTTGCGTCCGGCGTATTTTGTTCCCGAAACGAAAAAGATCAGCCAATTGATGCGCGAACTGCAGCAGCAGAAGTTGCACATGGCCGTCGTGATAGATGAGTTTGGCGGAACGGCGGGCATTATCACGATGGAGGATATTCTCGAAGAAATCGTCGGCGAAATTCACGATGAATACGATGAGGAAGTGAAAGATGTGGAATCGGCCACCGACGGCACGTTTGTCGTCAACGCCCGCATGTCCATTCACGATTTCAATGAACGCTTCGCAGTGGAGCTGCCGCAAACCGACGAATACGAAACCATGAGCGGGTTCCTACAGAAGCAAACCGGCCGCATTCCCGAGTTAAACGAGGTAATCCATTACGAGAATCTCGTGTTTACCATTGTGAAAAAGAGCCAGCGGAGGATTCGGTTGGTGAGAGTGAGAAAGCAGGAACAGTCGATTGATCGGGAAGCAAAAGCAGGTGCTTCATTGTCCAGTAGCATAACATCATTCTGAATGTCTCGACGGTTCTTCCTTCGTATTGGCATTCAAGCCAAATTCAAAGAAATCAAATCAATTCTCCGTCTGCAGGATGCGTCGTTTTCGAACGACAGAATGGCTGAAATTGGCTGGCTTGTAGGAGGCCAAATCATAACGTTGCTGCTCGGCATTGTCTCGATCAAATTGACAACATCCATCGGTCCTGAAGAATTTGGATTCTACACGCTAACGTTGAGCATCTCGGGTCTTCTCTCGCTTGCATTCTTTGGTCCACTTGAACAAGGCTTCGTAAGGTTTTTCTTTGACTACGCTCAAGAATCCAAGCGGCGTTCAATGTTTGCCACATCGCTGTTGTGTGTATTGCGCAACAGCAGTCTTGTGTTGATTGTGCTGTGCATTATCTCCGGCGCTGTGCTGTCTGCGTACTTCCAATTTGAGTTGCTGTTTGTGGTTGCGGCGGCACTGATGATTATTGGTTCGCTGTTAAGCGCTCCGCTGAACGGAATGCTCAATGCCATGCGCTTGCGCAAGGAAGTTGCGATAATACAAGTTGCAGAACGCGTTCTTGTTATCATGTTCTTGTTCTTTTTTGTTATCAGAGCGTACCCTAATGCAACGATGGTCATGTTTGCGATTGCCGCGGGAACATCCGTATCCCTTTTGGCAAGGCTCCTGATTTTTCGAAGGCACAGTCATCTCGGCGCGACACAGAGATTTATTGATGCGGATGAACTGCGTACAACGAAGCGTGAAATCTACAAATCTGTGTCAGTGTATAGTTTTCCATTTCTTCTGTGGGGCGCGATTAGCTGGCTGCAGAGCAACGGTGAGCGTTGGGTGATCAACGGCATGTTGACGAATGCAGATGTGGGACGCTATGGATTAGCTGCAACCCTTGTCGCGAATTCAGCAGTCCTGATGTTCAATGTCCTTACGCAATTCATCACACCGATCATTTTCAGCAGTTTCACAAATCCGACGGACGCCCGGAACAACCGCGGCTCCGCTCTCATTCGCCTGTATGTTCTTGGAACGATTACGATATTTGCTTGTATAGCTATCGTGTTTCTGGTGTTCGGTGAATTGATCACCAAGCTTGTAAGTACAAGAGCTTTTGTCGTGGATGGGGTTTTACTTTGTCTGCTGACTGTCGGCGCAGGATTATTTTACCTTGGACAAACAATGACGACAGTTGGCATGGTTCTCAAGAGGCCTCAAGCGTACATCACGGCAAAAATGGTTACTGCCGTGCTCTCGGTCGGCTTTTACATTGCAGGATGTTATTGGGGAGGCATTTCCGGCGTTGCGTGGGCGATTGTGCTTATCAACGCAGTCTATTTCTTCATGATCACACTGACGAACCGTTGGTTGATGCGTCACACCTTGCCTGCTCAAGGAATATGAATAGATGAAACGTTTTGTTCAACGGAACATTCTCGACCCGGCGCGCAAGGGGCAACTTCTTCGAACGCTTCGCTTTCTTCCCGCGGTTTATGCACAATGGAAAAAGTACGTCTCACTCTCCTCGGAGAGAGTTCGTCTTTCCGATTGGTTTGTGCAACTAAACGATGCGACCAAGACAACACCGTTTGACCCTCACTATTTCTATCAAAGCGCGTGGCTTGCAAGAAAGATAGCGCAACATCCTCCTCGCAAGCATGTAGATGTTGCCTCTCAAATTGACATGATTGCTCCTCTTAGTGCATTCGTTGACATCGAATTCGTTGACCTGAGACCACTGGAGGCGACACTCCCACGTCTGAAATGCGTGAAAGGCTCTATTCTCAATCTTCCGTACGCGGCTATGTCGGTTGGCAGCATCTCATCGCTTCACGTTGTGGAGCATATAGGACTTGGACGCTATGGTGATCCACTTGATGTCGATGGGTGCAAGAAAGCATGCGCCGAAATGCAGCGGGTTCTTGCTATCGGAGGGAACTTGTATCTCTCTACACCTATCGGACAAGAACGAGTAGAGTTTAATGCGCATCGTGTTTATTCTCCTCTGACCATTGGCCGATACTTCAACGCGCTTGATCTGGTGTCGTTCTCCATTGTTGATGATGAAGGCAACTATACGGACAATGCAACAATTGCTGCGTACTCGAATCTCTCGTACGGGCTCGGTTTGTTTCATTTTACTCGTTGTGGATGAGCCGTGAAGATTCTGTATGTAGCAATGAAATATGATTATGGAATTCCTGAAAGAGGGTTGAGTTTCGAGCATTACAATTTTTACGAGACCTTAGTGGCAATGGGCCATGAGATTGAGTACTTCGATTTCTATTCTCACTTCCAATTACATGGTAGAGAGGCCATGACGAAGATGCTGAAGCAGAAAGTTGAGGATTGGAAGCCCGACTTGATGTTTACATTTCTCTATGGAGATCAGTTCGATTATACAGTTCTGAAATCCATTACAGATGAACACAAAACCGTTACCTTCAATTGGTTTGCAGATGACCATTGGCGGTTTGACGATTTTTCCGTTCACTGGGCGCCCTGCTTTCATTTTGTTTCCACTACGGATGTACACGCCATTCCGAAGTATCGCGCTTCGGGCTACCGCAACGCTCTCCTTACGCAATGGGCTGCAAATCCACGTCTGTACAAAAAGGGAACTGGCACAATGAGCTATGACGTGACGTTTGTTGGTCAATCGTATGGTGATCGTCAAAAGGTCATTCAAACACTTGTTGACAAAGGCATAGATGTCAGGACGTGGGGAACACATTGGAACGTCAAACAGTGGCACAACTACGCAAGAAAACTCCGTTTGTTGTCATCTCACCAGTTTGAGAAGCTCGTCAATTCTTCGCGGATTGATCAAGCGGATATGATCAAGATCTTCCAATCAAGCAGAATCAACCTCAACCTTTCTGTCGCCTCACAGCACCGGAAGAACCAGATCAAAGGACGAAACTTCGAAATTCCGGCTTGCGGCGGTTTCCAATTAAGCGGTTATGCTGAGTGCCTGGAAGAGTTCTTTGTTATAGACAAAGAAATTGTTTGTTATCAAAGCGCAACCGAATTGGAGGAAAAGGTTCGCTACTATCTAAGCCATGAGTCCGAGCGATTAACGATTGCGCAAGCGGGATATGACCGCGTGTTGCGTGACCATACATACGAAAAGCGGCTCTCACTACTATTCAGCCAAATGGGGTTTTCATAATGAGCCCGTTGGTGAGTATCATCGTGCCAGCATACAACAGAGCTTCGCTCATTGAGGAAACGCTCGAGAGTATCCGGCTGCAAACGTATCCTGCCATTGAGGTTATCGTTGTTGATGACGGTTCTACTGATGAGACCGTCAGTGTGATAAATAAATGGATTGAAGCAAATCGGGAGATCAAAGCGGTTTGTTATGCATTGGGGAAGAACGCAGGAAAATCATCCGCTGTAAACTATGCGCTTGACCGGTTCTCCGGCGAGTTTGCTATGATTCTCGATTCGGATGATTTATTGCTTCCGGACGGAATTGCGTCAGAAGTCCGATACCTCCTCGCGCGTACCGACGTTGGCATGGTTTCCGCTCGACCATACAAGCTCGATGGGAACAGGAAGACGAACATAACATTTGATGTTTTCAAAGACGAGGCAACATTTGATGACTTGGTGAACAAGCACGGCGACCTGCTTCTTAACGGAAATACGGTAATCTCTTCCACAGTCATGATGCGACGCGACGTTGTTCAACACACAGGACATTTTCGTCCCGACCTACGGTACACTCATGATTATGACTATTGGATCCGAGTGTCGCGAAGTTATAAAATTAGCTACTTGGCTCAACCTGTGATTTACTATAGGGTAAATTCAGTCGGCTCGTCGAGCATCAAACGGTTTGGAACGTTCCGGGAAATCTGCGCCTTGCTATTAGAAGAGCAACCATTGTATCCGATTGCGAGAGTGAGGAATGCTTTGCTTCGTGAAACTCGCGGCAACGCATGGCTTGCGTATCATGATGCAAACTATATTGATATGATACGCATTGTTCTTCACGGTATTCTCACACTATTCCGAACATTGGTTCAGAGGCCGAAGAAATGACAGCAGGACTGGTCTCTGTTATTATCCCCTCATACAACGGAGAAGAATTCCTTGAGGCTGCACTGAAAAGTGTTCAGTGGCAGACATATCAATACTGGGAATGCATTCTTGTTGATGACGGGTCAACCGATGACACGGCTCTGGTGTTTGCGTCGTTTGCGAAAACAGATTCACGATTCCGATATCACCGTAAAGAAAACGCAGGACCGGCAGCAGCGCGCAATACGGGAATCGAGTTTGCACAGGGGGAATTTATCCAGTTCCTGGATGACGATGATATTCTTTTGGAGGAAAGACTTGAACGCTGCCTGCATGAGTTTCGTCTGCACCCTGAAGCAGAGATAGTCAACAGTGAATATGTTTGCTACAGTAACAGCGAAGGATTCTATCGCTCCCTTCCATCACGCATACCTGACGGCGATACATTCATTGCGTTTCTGTGTGACCAGAACAGAACGTTTGCGACGCCTGTGCATTCATTCCTTTTCAAAAAGGAAATTATAGAATCAAACAAATTTGATACATCGCTCGGATCTCACGCAGAAGATGTTGAATGTTGGGTGCGCATTGCAGAATCGGGTGCTCGATTTCAATCCTTTGATGATGTACAGGTTATTTACCGCTTCACGCGAGATTCATTGACACAGGATGAGGCGAAACTTCTTGCAACAAAAGTGACCGTATTGAACCGTTACGTCAATCATCCGAAAGTGATTCTCCATCATGATCACTTTCGCGACGCAATGAACTATTTCCAAGAGCATTACGCAATTGGATGCTTCATGAAGAGAGATTTTCGAAACGGATTGAAGGCAATGCGTGAGCAGTTTCCGGATTCAAGTTGGAAGGGAAGAATAAAGATGATCGGGTGGTTCGTCTCGATGATATTTGTTTCACGTCGGACTGTGGAAGCAACGCGTGCATGGATAGTGAGCCATACGCCGTTCAAATGGGGCGGATGGAAATACTACCGGCGTTGGACTCCCCCCGAGTCAGTTCGAAGATTGATGCTGTCGTAAGTAGCTCGCGCCTGCTCGCCACATTCGATCGAACATACTACAAAAAAAATATGGTCTCTGTCATTATTGTCCAATTCAATGGCGGTGAGTTGACTCGTGATGCCGTTACCACTTTCCGAGCAAGTAACAGAGGCGACTACGAAATTATCTTGATTGACAACAGTTCAACGCGGCGAGAAGAGGTCTCGCTGATACGTGATCTTGGCTGCACCATCATTGAAAACGAGGAGAATCTTGGTTTTGGACGCGCATGCAATCAAGGCGCTAATGTTGCTAAAGGCGATTTGCTCTTTTTCTTGAACAACGATACCAGAACATTACAAGATGTGATTCATCCGATTGAACTCTACTTCTCAATGCACCCGGAATGTGGTGTCTTGGGCGTTCGGCTCCTCAATGCGGATGGGACGGAACAATGTTCCACAGGAGAGTTTCCCTCGATCTTGTCGGAGTTGAAGACGAAATATGCTGCTGGGAGGCTCAATGTTGACAAAGCGGGCCCGGTTGATTGGGTAACCGGAGCCGCATTGATTGTTCCGAAAACGCTGTTCGTGCAAATCGGTGGATTTGACGAGCAGCTCTTTATGTATTTTGAGGATGCAGAATTATGCAAAAGAGTATGGAACGCAGGCTTCGAGGTCCACGTTACTCCTGAGTGCGAAATTGTTCATCTTGGAGCAGTTGGAAACGCAGACAACAAGCTTCCTCACATACAACTTGAGTACCGCAAGTCACAGCTTCGATATTACATGAAGCATACGTCAGTACTTCAGCAGTTGTTATTGCGGTGTTATTTGTTGCTCAAATTCGGTTGGCGTTGGCTCTTCGGTACGGCTGAGCAACGAGTTGTTGCCAAACTGATACTTCCAATTCTGTTCGTGTAACGATATGCATATCGGCATGGATGTTCGCAAATGCTTTGACTATGGCATTGGGACGTACATACAGAATCTACTCAGCCAGCTTGAGCGAAATGATGACTGTCAGCTTACATTATTCGCGGAGCCTGATGCGGTGCAACTTCTTCGCAAAGAACACCGTGCAACGGTGATCGCAAATCCATCGCCAAAATACTCAATTCAAGAATTGTTTACTGTATCGGCACAAGCGAACAAGGCGGAGGTCGAGTTGTTTCATTCACCCCATTACACACTGCCGTACAATTTGAAGTCCAAGAGAGTTGTAACGATCCATGATACCATTCACCTTTGCTTTCCGCAATATTTTTCGTCGCTTCAGCGAGCATATGCATGGTTCATGATCCGTCACGCTTGTACGAGCTCAGACATGATTATTGTGGACTCTGATTTTACGAAAGATGAGTTGCTGAAACGATTCCCAACTCCGCCGGGGAAAATTCGGACGATCCATCTTGGTGTGTCGGAAATATTCTTCTCCAAGAGAGAACCATTGAAGTTGGAACAGTTTCGTGCGAAGTACAATATTCTCAAGCCATACATACTCTACACAGGAAGTCTGAAGCCGCACAAGAATGTCGGACTGTTGGTTCGTGCGTTTGCTCGTTTGAAGAATAGAAAAGATCGCCAGCTGATATTTACCGGCGAAAATGTCAAAGATGTTTTTGAGCTAAATTGCCTGATTGACGATGAGGGGATTCGTAGTTCACTTATTGATCTTGGACGCCTCGCGAATAACGAGCTACTCCTCGCATATCAAGGCGCTCAATGTGTTGTGCTACCTTCGCTTCACGAAGGATTTGGATTGTCGCTTGTTGAAGCAATGGCAACCGGTACACCTGTACTTGGTGCCAACGCCACATCAATTCCAGAAGTTCTGGGCGGAGCGGGCCTCCTTTTCGACCCTTTCTCCGTTGAAGACCTTACCTCAGCGCTTGAAAGAGTCGACAGCGACAGTGCACTTCGTGATTCGCTCATCAAGAGAGGAAAGTTCCGCTCGCAGGAACTGTCATGGGAGCAGTGTGCCAAGCAAACAATGGAGGTATACAACCACGTTGTGGGTTAGTAGGAATGACCTCAGGTGAAACGTAGTGCGATGTCCCTTGCGAGGGATCGCTTCAAAAAAGGATGTAAAGCAATGATTGAAAACCCTATAGATGTTTATCGTGCTGTTCGTGAGAGAATCCAGCAATACAAACTCGCTCATGCCTGGCGAAAGTCTGGGAAGGCTGGAGCGCCGCCACCTCATATCATCAAGGAACAGATTATTCGTGAGTACGCGAAGAGATTTTCGACACCTGTCTTGATCGAAACAGGGACGTATTTCGGCGACACGGTTTACGCGATGAGAAAGAGATTTCGAAGAATCATATCAATCGAGCTGGATGAAGCTCTCTATCGCCGTGCAAAGACACGATTCAAGAACTTTGCGCATGTGGCCATACTCCACGGTGATAGTGCCGAGTTGTTGCCGACAATTCTACGTGAGGAGAAGGCGCGATGCTTGTTTTGGCTTGATGGGCATTATTCGGGCGGGCTCACCGCAAAAGGTCAGTATGAGACCCCCGTTCTCGAAGAACTCAAGCACATAAAATCTGCAGGAGACGATCATATCATTTTGATTGATGATGCGCGACTCTTCCAGGGAAAGAATGACTATCCGACCATCGAATCTCTGGAATCATTCGTCAGAAGTCAGTGGCCGCGGAACATTTTTGCCGTTTCCGATGATATCATTCGCATTCATCCCCCGTTCGATGAATCATCGGGTGGTGTGTGATGAACATCGGCATCCTCGGCGGCACGTTCAATCCGCCCCACATCGGACACTTGATTGTTGCCGAACATGTAAGAACAGAGCTGGCGCTTGACCGTATTCTTTTCATACCGGCAGCGACCCCTCCGCACAAAGTGAATGACGGAATTATTGACGCGCATCATCGGGTTCAGATGCTTCGTCTTGCAACTCAGGGTAATCCCCACGTTGATGTCGCCGAAATTGAAATCGCCCGCGGCGGCGTTTCCTACACGGCTGATACACTTCAACAGTTGCATGTCGAACATCCCTCCGATCAGTTCTTTCTTCTTATTGGTATGGATAATCTGTTGGAGTTTCACACGTGGAGGTCACCCGAAGCTATTCTTGAATTGGCAACCGTAGTTGTTATGACGCGTCCCGGCTTTGCGCCGCACGATGTGCCTGCGGCAATGCGGGAGAAGGTAGTGATCTGTCCCGTGCCTGAAATTGATATTGCTTCGCGGCAAATTCGCAAACGCGTTGCAGAAGGGAAATCCATCAGATACTTGGTACCGGATTCCGTGCGTGAGTACATCACTCGCTTCGAATTGTACCGTGCAGTACCGGATAGGCATTGAATATCGTTCAGCGGTTGGGTAGATTGTTATCGGAAACTGGACCAGCATAACCGTTTATCGGGAACTTACTGCGCTGCGCGATCCGTTCATCGAGTTGGCGGCGGCGCTGTCTCCTGCATACGAAGAGCTGAGGCAACGTCGCCGCTGGCGTGATGGGGCGTTATCGAAACTGTACGGCCAGTTAGTTGATGTGAAGGAGCAGTTCATGGAAAGGGATTTCATTCCTGACGCGAACAGCACGCTTCGTCTTACGTTCACGATCTATTGCCGTTGACATCAGGTATGTGTTGCGGGTGACGGAGAAATTCGCCGGTGCACATCATCTGCTGCATGAAATGGGAGCAAGCGTTTCAAACTAACATATCAAGAACTTTCTGTCTGATTTTATATGCAGATCTACATAGGAAATCTACCGACAAAAGTCGGCGATGCGGAACTCAAAGCAATGTTCGAGCCGTTCGGCAAAGTCACTGCCGCGACGGTTGGCCGGGACAAGAAGACCGAAGAATCACAGGGATATGGCTTCGTCGAAATGCCTGTGAAGTCGGAAGCGCGTGCTGCGATTGATGCGTTGAGGGGCAAGGAAATGGAAGGCAAGCCTCTCCGCGTTAAGGCCCTCAAACCGGGAGATGCGTTCGGTCAGCACGCGCACAACATGCACGACAGCACAAAACCGATGGGAGGCGGGTTTAATGCCGGCAAGCAGCCACGGGGCACAGGCGCAATACGAAGAGGCGGACAGAGAGGAAGTTGAGAAATGCTGTCACGTCGGGTGTTGTTCGCAATTATTCTTTTCGTCGTAGCAGGCTCGAATGTGTCGCGCTCGCAGGATCACAAGGTTGCCGTGCAGGTGAAACTCTCCCACGACAAAGTTGCTGCCGGATCAGCTATCCACGCAATGGTCATTGTCGGGATTCATGACGGATGGCATATCAATTCAGCGACGCCTTCCGACGAGAATCAGATTGAATCCGTTGTGAGTATAAAAGCTATCGACGGCATTGGCATTGACACGATGCGTTATCCGCCGGGTGTGTTGCGGGATTTCGGGTTTTCGGATGTTCCGCTTGATGTGTATGAGGGGTCTGTGAATATTCTTGTAACGCTGCACGCAGCCGAACAGACAAAGCCCGGCAAATACTTGATTCCGATGTCGCTGGCTTATCAGGCATGCAACGACAATATCTGTCTCGCTCCGACAAGTGTCACGATTGATGTTCCATTGGAGGTTGTTGCAGCAGGCGAAGATGGTATTCCAATCAATCAAGAACTATTCAAGTCTTACCTCGAGGAGAACCATCGTTGATTACTGTCGGGATCACAAAAAGGAAAACTCGATGAAACGTTTTGTGTGGTTGACTCTGCTATGCGATCTGATGTTGTTTGCCGGTGTGTTCGCGCAACAGGATTCGGCTGCCTACCGCGCAGCAACAACTATTTCCGATCCGCTTCAAAAAATCAATGCGCTGCAGGATTTCCTGAAACAGTATCCCGACAGCAAACTGCGAACCCGAGCCTTCGATGGCTTGTTCGACCTGCATGTTGAACGGGGCAATGAACAAGAGGCCCTCGAAGCCGCGGACAACTCTCTCCGGACTCTCACACCCGAAAACCGCATGAGTCCGTACAATCGCTTTGCGTACAATCTCGCAAAGAACAACATCGGGCTGGATTCGGCGCTTCTGTACATTGATCGGGCAATCGAAATGGCCGGAACGTCGCGCAATCTCTCCGGCTATCAGGATACGAAAGCGTATGTTCTTTACCGCCTCGGCAGATTTGTTGAAGCAGAGGAGTTGCAAAGAATCGCAATCAAGGGTCATGAAGATGATTACGAGTATCTCAGCAATCTTGCTCTGTACGAAAACGCCAACGGGAAAGTGCAGGATGGATTGCAAACAATGGCGAAGGCTTTGTACTTCGGGGCCGATCAGGAATCGAAACAGCATTTTCTTGAGTGGATTGACAAAGCGGAAAAAGATCAAGCGAAGCGCCATGCACTGAAACAAACTGTTTTCATGTCTGCTGTCCGCTCGCTGACCGACACACTCAAAGGTTCTGCACTTATCTCGGCGCGCAGCAACGCAGCGACTGTGATGGCGGATCTCGGTGTTGACCTCAATACTGCCCGCCAATGGTCGGAGAATGCGGTGAAATCGCTGAACAAAAAATCCCCGGTCAACGATGTCGTGCAGTTCAGGCAGAGTCTTGCTCTCGTGCTTTGCGCGCAAGGAGCATACAAGGATGCTCTTGCACATCTTCAGTCAATTGAATCGTTGGTCGATCCGTACGAAAGCAGATGCTGGCTTACGCTGGGAAAGACGCATGAACAGCTTGGGAATCGCCGTCCTGCTATTATCGCGTACATGAATGGCCTCATTGCAAGAAATGATAAGACCTTACGCTCGGCGTTGGAAACAGTCTACACAAAAGAATACGGTTCATTGGATGGCATTGAGAAAGAACTCGACTCATTGCGGCAATCAAGCGCAAGTGTTGAACCGGGGCATTACGGAAAACCATCCACGCCGAACGGCAAGGTTGTTCTTGCCGAATTATTCACCGGCGCGGAATGCGGGCCTTGCGCGAGTTCTGATCTTGCGTTTGACGCCTTGACCGAATATTACCCGCGTACAGTGCTGGCGATTCTTGAATATCATGTTCACATACCCGGCCCCGACCCGATGACAATTGATGAATCGTGGGACCGGTACTCGTGGTACGCGGGACAGGGAACGCCAACGGTTGTGATCGACGGGAGAGAATCAATAATCGGCGGCGGTCCGAAAACTGTCACCCGAAACCGGTTCGGTGTGTATCAGTTTGCGATTAAGAAGTTTGAGGCCGAGAAGCCGCGTGCACGGCTTTCGTTATCCGTTACGCGAGAGGGAGATGACATTGCCGCGACGATCGGCGTTGCCGGGACGAATTCAACGGGAAGAGTGGGAAAAAGTGTTGTACATGTTGCGTTGGTGGAACGTTCAGTTGATTACACAGGCGCCAACGGAATTTCGAGACATGCTTTTGTTGTTCGCCGGATGATGGATGATGCAAGTGGAACTATCGTCTCACCGCAACAAAAGGAGGCATCGTTCAACAAGCGAGTAAACGTTGCGGAAGTTGAGCAGAGAATAAAGGAGTATCTCGATAATCCTTCGGCCCAACGTTCGTGGACTTACCGCAGGCCGTTCACAGGGTGGCGGGCCCGTCCGGAAATACTCGACCGCTCCAATCTTGCAATCGTGGCCTGGGTACAGGATGTTGAATCGAAGGAGGTATTGCAGGCGGCATATCAGGATGTGCCGGCAATAGTGGGAACGCATTAACCGGTCCTGGAAATCTTATTCTGGAACGGACATGCGGTCGCGGGTGTTGCTAATGCCAAGAGGCGGTTGCAACGCAACGAAGTATGATTCATGAATCATATCCAAGGAGTTTCCGATGAAACGAACTGATCTTTCGCGCAGGAACTTTGTTCGCACAGTAATCGGCGGTGCCGCAGCAGCAGGGCTGGCGGGCACACTGAAACCGCTCGACCTTTTCGGGGGGGATGGAGATGCGAAAGCAATGCCCTTCAGACCGCTTGGGAAGACAGGGCATAGTGTCCGCCTCTTCAGTCTGGGCGGACAAGCAACGCTTGAAACCGGAGGCAAGGAAGAGGAATCACTTGCAATAATCAACCGGGGGCTTGACCTCGGTGTCAACTACATCGATACTGCCGCGGCATACGGCAGGGGAGTGAGCGAGAAGTATATCGGCATGGTGATGAAGTCGCGTCGCAAAGAAGTTTTTCTCGCAACAAAGACACACAACCGAAGTTACGACGGCTCAATGCGCTTGCTTGAACAATCGCTTGCCAATCTGCAAACCGACCACCTTGATGCGTGGCAGTTGCACAATGTGAGAACGCAGGAAGATCTTGACAAAATCTTCGCGAAAGACGGTGCAATCAAGGCGTTGGAGAAGGCCCGCGACGAGAAGATTGTTCGCTTTCTCGGCATCACCGGACACTATGATCCATTTGTCCTGAAGAAAGGCATCGAGCAATATCCGTTCGATACGATTCTTATGGCATTGAATGCTGCTGACAAGCACAACAAATCGTTCATCGAACATTTGTTGCCGACTGCTGTGGAAAAGAAGATGGGTATTATCGGAATGAAGATTCCTGCACGCGGGAGAATGTTCCGTGAAGGCGGCATCACGAATATGGAACCTGCGATGCGGTACGTTCTGTCGCTTCCCGTCAGTACCGTTATCGTCGGCATATCGACTCTTGACGAGCTTGAGGAGAATATTCGCATTGCCCGGGACTTCAAGCCGATGACGAAGGAGGAGATGGCGAAAACCGAGGAATTGACACGGCCATACTTCTCGGATGCGAGCTGGTTCAAATCGTCGTGGTGAGCCAGGTTTCTTTCGTCCTTTGACAACGTGACACACTTCAGAGATTCTTGATGCCGAAAGATTACGATCCGCGGATGCACACGGCAGAACATATTCTCAACCAGACGATGGTGAGAATGTTCAACCGGGGACGCTCGTTCAGCAATCATCTTGAACGGAAGAAATCGAAATGTGACTATCATTTCGATCGGGATCTCACCGCCGACGAAATTGCGGCGATCGAGAAAGGCGTGAACGAGATTGTTACCCGCGATGCACCCGTGTATGAGGAATTCCTTTCACGAGAACTCGCGCAACAAGACTTTGACTTGGCGCGGCTTCCCGATCAAACCGGTGACAGGATCAGAATTATCAAAGTTGGCGACTATGACGCGTGTCCGTGCATAGGCCAGCATGTCCGCAGTACACGTGAAATCGGAACCTTTCGCATCATCTCAACCGGTTACGAGGAAGGAGTGCTTCGGATCCGGTTCAAACTTCTGCCCGGAACAGCCGCAAGTGCCGAAGATGCGGAATCTTGATTCTGAATCTCGTTTCCGGTAGTTTATATGATGCAGTCTAACGCTTCAAGGATGTATTGCCGCCGGAACCTGCTTTATTTAACTCAACATCAACCACAATCAAAAAGGTAATAAGATGCCAAACCAGGAACATCTTTCCGTGCTGAGTAAGGGGATTTCGGAATGGAACAAGTGGAGAGCGGCAAACCCGGGCGTTGTGCCGGAGCTGAGTGATGCAAACCTCAGCGGCAAGGATCTTAGCAAAGGCGATTTCTCCCGCGCTGATTTCCGGAATGCTGATCTTTCCAATGCAATCCTTACAGGGGCAAATTTCGAGAAGGCTGATCTTTCAGGAGCTAATTTGGGAGGGGCAATGGGCCTTACTTGGCAAGGATTGGATAACCGTTAGCATTCACCGTCGTTCGGCCCTCGTAGCTCAGTGGATAGAGCAGCGGTTTCCTAAACCGTTGGCCGGCAGTTCGACTCTGCCCGAGGGCACCATTTTTTGCCTCAATAGGCCGTCATAGACTCCACTACTTTGACTAACGCGGGTTGCTAATCTGAACCCGCATCGATTTCCCCCATCTTCTTCTAAATGAACTAATTAGCATTCCCTCCGACACGGAAATTTTGATTCCCGGCTCGTTGACTGATGAATGATTTCTTTGTATGTTGCAGTCACGATATGTACATTTGCCTGTACATAGTCGGACAATCCTCTGTGGGGCACCAAAAGTTTTCCCCTTTCAAGCTATCTGGTGGCGATTGGCTCAAACGAATTCAGGGGTTTAGAATGCACGCCTCAGAACTTCGACGAGAGATGAACCTCGGATTATCTGTACCCTTCATTTCGAAGACAGGAATGATTATGTGTGAAACTATACGTGAAGGTGCAAGTATGTGCAAGAGTTGCGTTACACGCCTGTGGCTTATTCTTACTGTTCTTCTTTGCATCGGTTCTGCAGGGGCGTTTGCGCAGGCAACGCAGGTTCGTGTAGAGACGATGCCTGACGGAACCGGGACAATTGTTCCGGCTCAGAGCTTGGCACTGGGCGAAACCCTCGTAGTATATGCAATCAGTCGAACTGCCGGTGGTGTGTTCGTTGCCAATGTTGTGGCGGATGTTTGGGCTCTTGATTCGATTGCTGGGGGAGTGGTTGCGGGAGATCTTGTTCCCCATGCGAACAGAAGAAGCGCAACGTTCCGGGCGCGCTTGACGGGCTCGGCGAACATCAGAGCGACGTTTGGTTTGCTGACTCCGGTTCGTTCAGGAAAGATTACTGTTGTTCCAGGGCCTGCCAAAAAACTCGCGTTCATTCAGGGCCCTACGAATGCAAACGCAGGAGCAGCAATTGCACCGCCCATTACCGTTCAGATTCAGGATTCAGTTGGAAACAGTGTGCCAACGCCGGCGCCCGGCTTGCAAATCAATCTTGCGATTCACACAGGTACAGGAGTTCTTGGTGGGACAGTTGCCCGTTTAACAGACGCAACGGGGCGGGCAACATTCAATGATGTAAGCGTCAACCTCGTCGGCATAAAGACGCTTAAAGCCACCCGTGCCGGACTGGACAGCGCAGTAAGTGCTTCATTTACGATCAACCCCGGAGCTGCAAAGAAGCTTGTATTCATTCAGCAACCTACAACAACCTCTGCCGGCACGATTATCACTCCTCCTATTACCGTTCAGGTACAAGATACGTTCGGGAATAATGTCAGGACACCTGCGCCGGGACTTGCTATCACCGTGGCTCTCAATTCCGGAACAGGAGTTCTCGGCGGCACGTTAGTGCGTTCGACAGATACGACAGGGCTCGCTACATTCAATAATCTGAGTCTGAACATCAGCGGGGCAAAGACGTTGAAGGCTACCCGCACCGGGTTGGATAGTGCCGTGAGTACTGCATTTACGATCAACGCAGCAGCCCCGAAGAAGCTTCTGTTTGTTCAACAGCCAACGAATACTCCGGCGGGAACGAGTATCAACCCTCCGATCACTGTGCAAGTTCAGGACACATTCGGGAATAGTGTCAGAACGCCGGCGCCCGGACTTCTTGTTAACCTCGCTCTCAATTCGGGAACCGGCGTTTTGGGCGGAACGCTGGCCCGTTCAACAGATACGACGGGGCTGGCGACGTTCAATGATGTGAATGTAAACCTCATCGGCCTGAAAACTGTGAAGGCGACTCGTACCGGATTGGATAGTGCAATCAGTACCTCGTTCACTGTCAGTGCGGCACCTGCAAAAAAACTGGTATTCGTCCAGCAACCGACTAACGACACGGCTGGAACAATTATCACACCACCAATTACCGTTCAGGTACAGGATACATTCGGGAATAATGTGGCGGGCGTTGTTTCTGTTGTGATGACCATACATTCAGGAACCGGTGTCCTGTCGGGCACGACAACGAAATCGACAAGTGCTGCCGGTCTTGCAACATTCGACAATCTCAGCATCAATCTTACCGGGGCAAAACAACTCAAGGCAAACAATCCCGGTCTTGATTCGGCTGTCAGCGTGTCCTTTACGATCAATCCGGCAGCAGCGTCGCGGCTTGCGATTCAGGTACAGCCGTCTGCAACAGCAACCGCAGGCGTTGTGTTTGCTCAACAGCCTGTGGTGAGAATTGAAGATGCTTTTGGAAATCTCGTTACAACGAACAATTCTACATCAGTAACTGCCACTCGCAGTGCCGGAACGGGGACGTTGCAAGGAACGACGACGTTGACCGCTTCGGGAGGACTCGTGTCGTTCACGAATCTCAGGCATAATGTTTCGGGCACGATATCAATTCAGTTTACGAGTCTGCCTGTACTCACGCCTGTTACATCTACAAACATAGTGGTAAGTCCTGCTGCTGCATCGAAACTCGTTTTTACCCAGCAGCCGACGAATACAGTTTCAGGCTCCGCGATTACACCGGCGCTTACTGTTCAGCTTCAGGACACGTTCAGCAACAATGTTCTTCAATCTGGCCGCCCTGTTCTGATGACGTTGTCGTCAGGAACAGGTGTACTCAGTGGCACGACAACACAGAACACGAATGCATCCGGAGTTGCAACGTTCAGCAATCTTAACATCAATCTTGTGGGTACGAAAGCCCTGACGGCGACCAGTACCGGCCTGGTTTCAGCGATTAGCAGCAGTTTCCAAATTACAGTCGGGCCGCCTGCTACTGTTGTAGCGACTGCAGGTACACCACAGAGCGCTCTTGTGAATACCGCCTTTTCTACCAATCTGCGGGCATTAGTCCGAGACGCCGCAGGAAACGTTATTTCCGGGGCAACTGTTACGTTCACGGCGCCAACGACGGGGGCAAGGGGGACATTTGCCGGAGGCCTTTCAACGATAAATGTTGCGACCGATACCAACGGCATTGCCACGGCAACTGTCTTTACGGCCAACATCATTGCGGGATCGTACAACGTCACGGCGTCCGTTGTTGGTGTTCCGACCCCTGCAACGTACGCTTTAACGAACACCGCGGGGCCGCCCCGACAGATTGCTGCAACCGCAGGAACACCTCAAAGCACACAGATTGCAACGGCGTTTCCTGTGAACTTTCAGGCAACGGTGAGGGATACATTTGGAAACCTCCTGAGCGGTATCGTTGTGACCTTCACGGCACCCTCAAGCGGCCCGTCGGGCACGTTTGCGGGAGGTGTCAACACATCCACAACAAATGTCAGCGGTGTGGCGACCGCTGCGGTATTCAGTGCCAATATCATTGCGGGATCGTATCAGTTGACTGCGACTGCGCCGGGCATTACTACTCCGGCTGCGTTTGCACTGACCAACCTGCCGGGAACGCCGACTTCCGTTACAGCTACAGCAGGAACTCCGCAGTCTGCACAAGTCGGTACAGCCTTTGCCACAAATCTGACGGCACTTGTTCGGGATGGTGCCAGCAATCCTGTTCCCGGCATTCTCGTAAGATTCAAGAAACCGGCAACGGGTGCAAGCGGAACATTCGCGGGTGGGATTGATACAGTGAGAACGGATGCAAACGGTGTTGCCGTTGCACCGGTTTTCACGGCCAACCTTATAGCAGGAAGCTATAACGATAGCGCGGTTGTGACGGGTGTTCCAGCACCGGCAATCTATCAAATGACAAATACATCCGGGCCGCCCGGAAACATTACCGTTGTCGCGGGAACACCCCAATCTGCAGTCGTCAACACGGCATTTGCAACAAGCCTGCAAGTCCTCGTCAGGGATGCTGTCGGAAATCCTGTGAACAACGTTACTGTAACATTTACGGCCCCATCGACCGGTCCGAGCGGCAAGTTTGGTGGTCTTCGGGTTGTGACAGCTCCGACGAATGTCAGCGGAATTGCAACGGCTCCAACGTTCACTGCCGATACACTGGCAGGTTCCTATCAGGTAACGGCCTCTGCTCCTGATGTTACGACGCCCGCTCTGTTCGCGATGACGAATAATCCGGGAGCCGCATCCCGTATTCTCGCTACAGCGGGAACACCCCAAAGCGCGCAGATAGGGACAGCATTCGCGACAAACTTCAGAGTCCGGGTGACGGATGCGTTTGACAATCCCATCGGCGGGAACCTTGTCACGTTTACGCCACCTGCAACCGGTCCGAGCGGAGCGTTTCAAGGGAATGTGAATACAACCACAACCGATTCAACCGGTGCAGCGACCGCAGTAGTTTTTACGGCTAACTTCATTGCCGGAACATACAATCTGCCGGCTACTGCTACGGGTGTTGCAACTCCTGCGCAATTTGTTCTCACCAACACAGCCGGAACTCCTCAGACAATCACTCCAACAGCGGGGACTCCGCAAAGCGCACGCGTGAACACACAGTTTGCTGCAAGTCTCCAAGCGATTGTAAGAGATGGAGCTGGGAATCCTGCTTCGGGCATAACGGTGACGTTCACGGCCCCTGTTTCCGGAGCAAGTGCCCGGTTCTCAAACGGACAGACGACATTCACAACAACATCATCCGGTGCGGGAATTGCGTCGGCGACGGTGTTCGCAAACACAATTGTAGGAAGTTACGCTGTTAATGCCACAGTCTCAGGAGTGGCATCTCCTGCAATCTTCTTGCTGACAAATACCCCGGGAATAGCAGCAAGTGTTTCTGCAACCGCAGGCACCCCACAAGCCACGACTGTCAATACCGCATTTCCTGTTCAGTTTCAGGCAACGGTGAGAGATTCATTTAACAACGTTGTGCCCGGGGTTCTCGTAACATTTTCGGGCACAGGCGGATCGTTTGTTGGCGGGGTCGATACTGCTCGAACGAATTCAGGCGGCGTTGCCACGGCAGCAGTTTTTGTTGCGGGGACAGTCGCAGGCGCGCACACAGTAAACGCAAGCGTGCCCGGTGTAACTGCACCGGCTGCGTATTCACTGACAAATCTTGCCGGTTCTCCTGAAAGTGTATTTGCGACGGCAGGAACTCCGCAAAGCACTCAAGTGAATACGGCATTTGCTACCCAACTTGCAGTTGCAGTCCGGGATTCGTTCAATAATCCTGTACCGAACGTTATTGTGACGTTCACCGTTCCACTTACCGGACCGAGCGGAGTGTTTGCGGGTGGAGTGAATATCGCAACGACAAACAGCGCCGGCGTGGCAACCGCTCCGGTTCTGACGGCGAACAGCACAGCCGGACAGTACATCGTGACCGCGTCGGTGCCGGGCGTTTCGTCGCCTGCACAGTTCTTCCTCACAAATGTTCCGGGACAAGCAGCGAGCATCATCCCGACTGCGGGAACTCCCCAAAGTGCTCAGGTCAATACGCCCTTTGCAACAAACTTCAGTGTTCTTGTCCGAGACGCATCCGGGAATCCTGTGAGAAATCTGACAGTTACATTCACTGTCCCGTCCTCCGGTCCGGGCGGGATGTTTGCAGCAGGCGGGAACTTCACGACGGACTCGAACGGCGTCGTTACAGCGCCGCAATTTACCGCCAATACGACGGCAGGCAGATATACGGTGAATGCAACCGTGGCAGGAGTTCCAACTCCGGCACAATTCCAACTAACGAACACACCCGGTGTTGCGAATTCTGTAGTACTTGCCGGTGGCTCAGGACAATCCACAACAGTCGGGACGGTTTTCCCGGTTCCGCTTCAGGCATTGGTGAGGGATAACTGGAACAATCCGGTACCCGGAATACTTGTCACGTTCACGTCACCTTCTACGGGCCCGTCATGTAACTTCGCCGGATTTGCAATCGGTACGGCAACTACTGATACGAACGGCATTGCGAGCATTATCGCCATAGCGAACCAATTGGCCGGATCGTACAATGTTGTCGCAACGGTTTCCGGGATCTCAACACCTGCAAACTTCTCGCTGTCAAATACCGCTGCAGCGCCAGCAACAATCATTGCAACAGCGGGCACACCGCAAAGCGCCCAAGTAGGGACAGTGTTCTCCACGCCTCTGCAGGCTCTCGTGCGTGACGGATTCAGCAATCCTGTTCCGAATGCTCTTGTTCAGTTCACTCCTCCGGCAACCGGGCCGAGCGGAACGTTCCAAAATAACATTGACACCGTGAGAACGAACTCGGGTGGGGTGGCGACAGCCCGCCCGTTCACGGCAAACCTGATTGCTGGAGGTCCGTACTCTGTCACCGCGGGTGTCACGGGAGTTACCGAAACAGCGTCGTATCTTTTGACAAACCTCACCGGCCCGCCGGGGAGCATCACAATCTTGCAGGGAACTCCGCAGATCACGACCGTGGGAACGGCGTTCCCTGTGCAGTTCAGGGTGCAGGTCAGGGATTCCGCGAACAATCCAGTGGTAAACACGCCGGTCACGTTCTTCCCGCCTCAAGGCGGGGTTGGCGGATTCTTCCAGGGAACGGGCGGAGGCCCGATTGATGTTCCGACCAATCAGAGCGGAATCTCCGAAGCTCCGGTTTTCATAGCCAATACCATTGCCGGAAGCTATTCTGTTGGTGCATCTGCGCCGAGTGTCTCATCGCCTGCAACGTTCCAGATGACCAACAGACCCGGGGCACCGAAGAGACTCTACTCGGTTGCCGGAACTCCCCAGTCTGCCCAGATTAGTACCGCATTTGCAACCAACTTCCAGGCTGCTGTTGAAGATTCATTTGCCAATATGGTTCCGAATGTTCTGGTGAAATGGACTCAACCTTCGAGCGGGCCGAGCGGTTCATTTTCAGGCGGGAGGGACACTGCCCGAACCCTCGCGAACGGGATTGCCACAGCCCCGGTGTTTGTTGCGAATATTATTGCCGGAACCTATACTGTACGCGCAACAACAGCAGGCGTTGTCGATACGGCAAACTATTCTTTGAGAAACACACCGGGCTCTCCCGCGACAATATCGGTGTTTCAAGGTAGCGGGCAATCGACAATCGTCAACACATCATTCGGCAGCACGCTCCAAGCATTTGTTACCGATGGAGCCGGTAATGGTGTGGGTGGTGTGTTGGTCCAATTTTCCGTTCCTCTGACGGGGCCAAGTTGTGTGTTCCTAAACGGAATCGACACTGTCAGAACGCAGGAAAACGGTATCGCAAATTCTCAACCGTTCTCGGCAAACTCAGTGGCGGGAACATACCTTGTCTCCGCAAGTGCGCCGGGTGTATCCCAGCCCGCACAGTTTACTCTCACGAATCGTCCAACCGTTCCTGCAACAATTGTTGCAACTGCAGGAACGCCTCAATCTGCCCAAGTGAATACGAACTTCGCAACACAATTCAGGGCAGTCGTTCGTGATTCATTCGCCAATCCAATCTCCGGCTGGCGAGTTACATTCATTGCCCCTTCGTCAGGTCCGGGAGGAAGCTTCCAAGGTGGGGGAAATCAATGGATGACAAATGACAGCGGCGTGGTAACGGCAAACACATTCACAGCAAATGGTACTGCCGGGTCATACGTTGTACAGGCATTTGCGGAAAATCTCAGCGCTACGGCCAGCTACAATCTCACCAACACACCCGGACAAGCCGGCAACGTGACGGTGGTTGCAGGCAACCAACAGTCAGCAGCAGTGAACACACTGTTTTCTCTGCCGCTTAGTGTAAGAGTCACCGATGGTTCCGGGAATCCGGTGGGTGGTGTTAGCGTTACGTTTACAGCACCGGCAACCGGGCCGAGCGGCACGTTCCCGGGAGGTACGCTATCGCGGATTGTGCAAACAGATACGGGCGGAATTGCCCGGGCGGATTCGTTCAGAGCAAACACCGTTGCAGGATCGTACGACGTGAATGCAACCGTACAGGGGCTTGCGGGTACGGGAACGTTTACGTTGTCCAACACCGTGGGCCCGCTCAATGCTTTTGTTGTGGAGGCGGCCGGTGGCGGCAACATCCCCGCACAACTTACCAGAGTTCCATTTTCGGTTCGGATCAGCGCCAAGGATGCGTTCAACAATACGGTCTCTACATTTACCGGAACTGTCACGATAACATCCAATGGCAGACTCTTTTCGGGAGGCGGAGTTACTTCGACATTCTCGAACGGACAACTTACGCATCAAATTGTAATGGATAAGGCGGGAAGCGGCATTACCATTACCGCAACCCGGACGTCGGGGGGAACACAAACAGGGACGAGTAATGCATTCCAGGTCAATAATCCTGTTCCGACACTTACGAGCGTGACTCCTGCAATTGTGAGCCTGCTCGAAACCGTGGTGCTGGTAATGCGGGGAACAGGCTTCATCGATACTGTTACCACTGTGAATGTTGGAACGGGAATCACAATCAACTCGGTGGTCGTGGATAGCCTGACCCAGTTGCGGGCAAATGTTACGGTTACTTCAAGCGCAACAACGGGTGATCGAAATATCACGGTCAGCAACGGGGCACCCGGCGGCGGCACGTCGAATCAAATTGCGCTTACGGTAGATATGCCGGTTCCTCCTGCACCAACACTATCCGGAGGACCGGCTGACTCGAGCATGAATGTGGATTCTACCTTGACCCTCTCTTGGTCTCCCGCACCACTAGCGATCACGTATAATTTGCAGGTCTCGACGGTGGCGACGTTTGCAACACCGGTAATCAATGATGAGACGCTCACCTCTACATCGCGAATCGTTCTCCTTAAAGGTAATACGCTGTATTTTTGGCGTGTGCGTGCAAAGAATTCGAGAGGGTTTGGACCGTTCTCGGCAGCGAAGTCGTTCACAACACTCCCGGCGTACCCTCAGGCGTACAGTCTTTCCACTACCGTGGTGTATCCTGATCGGCCGACTCAAGGTGATTATCTTCCAACAGACTATCGCATTGTCGGTTTGCCGGGTGATGGATTGAGGGGGGGGATTACAATTCCGCAACTTCTTCCCGGCACGCAGAACGTTGATTGGATAGTGTATCGGGATAACGGTGCCGACCAGAACTACTTCGAACCGTATGACGGAAACCCGTCGTTCTCGCTTGCCCCGGGGAGGGCATTCTGGGTTTTGAAGAAGGGCATCTGGTCTATTACGAGTGTCTCCGTACCTACCGCAACGCTGAATACGCAGAACCAGAGTGTTCAAATAGGGTTGCAGAATGGATGGAACCTCATCACCAATCCATATACTCTGACGATTCCGTGGAGCGTTGTGCGTGCGGCAAACGGCAATTTCTCCGATCCTATCTACGGATTTAACGGAGCCTTCAGCGTGTCCGAGTTCCTCCCGTATGGAGGGTACTACTTCTTCAACAGCGGAAGCCTTAACTCGTTGCGAATTCCGTTTGGCAACTACACGTCTGTGGGAAAATCCGGTGAAAGCCGAAAGCAAGGCGAATGGCAAATAAGTATGGAATACAGCGCGCAAGGATATACCGACAACACGTTGGTATTCGGCGTACTGTCCGACTCGCGGCACGGATTGGATTCACTGGAATACCGGAAGCCGCGTGCATTCGACGGAATACCGACTGTGTACTTCAATCGATCGGAGTGGGATCCGCGCTACAGCAGTTTTGCAGCGGATTTCCGTCCCGAGGTAGATCGACTGGAAACATGGACCTTTGATGTACGCGCAAAAGTACATGAAAACGTATCGCTCCGGTTCAAAGGAATCGAAGATGTGCCCGAAGCTCTGAATGTGTATCTGATAGATAGGCAGAGGGCCCGGTATGCCGACCTTCGGAAAGAAGCGGGTTATGCTGTGCCGCTCCCGACCGGTAGCGCTGAACTGGAAATTGCCGTTGGAACGGAGGAAGCAATACGTGAAGTATTAAGCTCGATCATTCCGAGGGAGTTTGCATTAGGCAACAATTTCCCGAATCCGTTCAATCCAATCACAACAATTCCCATTGCGATCCCGCATACTGCAGATGTGACGCTGAAGATTTACAATACGCTGGGTCAGGAAGTCCGGACGGTATTTGCAGGGACGCTGGAAGCTGGCAGGTATTTCTACACTTGGGACGGCAGAAATGAATCCGGCAGCACGGTTGCGAGCGGTATCTACTTCGCCCGATTCCGCGCACTGAATGGGCCGACGTTCACAGGCAAAATGATTTTGCTTAAGTAAGAAGAGGAGAGTACGATGGTACATTTTGTTCAACATAGAATTCTGCGCAGCATTCTGGCGATACTCGTTCTTATCTACACCGTGCAAATTACGGCGGTAGCTCAGGAGGACGATGGGCCGGTTTCAAATGTTCGCCCGGAAAAACAAGGCAGAGTGAACGTGTTTATTGAGTACGATCTTGCCGGATCTCCGAGCGATGTGTACACAGTAACACTGACAGTCAGATTGCATTCCGACACAAGTTTCTCGTACACCCCTATTAATGTCATCGGCGATATCGGGGCGAATATCCGACCGGGAAAGAACAAACGGATCAGTTGGCGGATTTCAGATGAATATGTTTCCGCGTATGATGATGTGAATGACATGAAGTTCGTCATCACGGCAATTCCAGCAGAATCCGAGGGAAGTGGCAGTGGTCTCTACATTGCCGGTGGGGCAGTGGTTGCAGGGTTGACGATTGCTATCATTCTCCTCTCCTCAAAGAAGGACGTCGATGCGGGAAAGACGAATGTCTTTCCACAACCGCCGGGGCGTCCTTGAATCAACGGAGGGGATTTGGTATATTTTTCCAAGCCTCCGCTGACATCGAATTGTAAAGACTGCTTCAAAGTCGAAGAAGGAGTGCTCTGATGAGTGCTCCTTTCTTTTTTCTCGTTATATCCACTATCTACAACCGGAACTGTATGCGGCTAAGCAAAGCATTTATACCCACTGTAAAAGAAATTCCGAACGACGCCGTTATTCCGAGCCACCAATTGATGATTCGGGCAGGAATGGTTCGTCTGCTCTCCGCCGGCATTTATTCCTGGCTGCCGCTCGGCTATAAAGTCATGAAGAAAGTCTGCGACATTGTCCGCGAGGAGATGGACGCAATCGGCGGGCAGGAGTTCCATTTGCCGGCGTTGAACCCGATTGAACTGTGGGAAGAAACAGGTCGAGTGAAAGCCTTTGGCGACAATCTCTTTCACGTCAAGAACAGACCATTGGTACTTGCCCCGACGCATGAGGAAGTGATTTGCTGGATCGCCAAGAATCATGTCGAGTCCTACAAAGACATGCCGCAAATCTGGTATCAGATTCAGACGAAATTCCGGAACGAGCCGAGGCCCCGATCTGGTGTCCTTCGCGGCCGCCAGTTTCTGATGAAAGACAGCTATACGCTCGATGCAACGTGGGAGGGACTCGATAAAGGATACGACCTACACGCCGAGGCATACAAAAAAATCTTCACACGCTGCGGACTGAAGTTCTTCATTGTCGGCGCATCGAGCGGCGCAATGGGGGGCAGCGGCTCACAGGAGTTCATGCTCGAATCGGATTCGGGCGAAGACACGATTGCGCTCGCCGAGGACAATAGCTACGCTGCGAACCTTGAGATTGCGACGTCTCTCGTCCCGAAAGCCGTCCGCCACACAGAAAGCAAATCGCTGGAAGAAATTCATACACCAAATGTCAAGACGATTGACGAGCTTGCGGCATTTCTGAAAGTTGACCACAGCGTTCTTGCAAAGTCAGTTGTCTATTGGGCTGATAAGACCCCCGTGCTTGTCCTTCTGATGGGAAATGATGAGTTGAATGAATCAAAACTGATGTCGGTGATGGGAACCGACGTGCATCCCATTGAGGCAGAGAGCTTGTTTGGTTTGACAGGCGCCGATGGAGGTTCTATCGGTCCGGTAGGATTGAACGGTTTCAAAATCATTGCCGATAAGCGGCTTGAAGGAGCCAACGGACTCATCAGCGGAGCCAATCGGAACGATTATCACCTGAAAAACATCGACCTGCAACGTGACTGCAAGATCGACGGCTACTATGACCTGCGAACCGTACAAGCGGGCGAAACCGCTCCGAACGGGGCCGGCAAGCTCCGTATTGTTCGGGGAATCGAGCTGGGGCACATCTTCAAACTCGGAACAAAATACTCCGATTCACTGAAGGCAACCTATCTGGATGAGAAGGGGGAGGCGAAGCCGATCATCATGGGAAGCTATGGTATCGGCATCGAGCGGATTATTGCGTGCCACATTGAACAGAATCACGATGCAAACGGCATCATTTGGGATAAGTCCATAGCGCCTTATCTCGTCCATATCATAGCCGTTAATATGAAAAGCGAGAAGGTTGTTGAGAAGGCGGAGCATCTCTACAACCAACTCCTCGAAGTAGGGATTGACGTATTGTATGATGACCGGCCGACAACACCCGGGTTCAAATTCAAAGACGCCGACTTGCTCGGCATGCCGCTTCAGGTTATCGTGGGTGAGAAAAATCTCGCCAACGGCAAGATTGAAGTGAAAATCCGGAAATCGGGGGAGAGAATTCTGGTTGACGTCGATCAATCCCTTATGAAAGTGAAAGAGCTCTTGACATAGCGTTCAACATCATGATTTACAAAGGGATACGCCTTTTATCTCAATCAACATCAAGATCGGATTCCTCTGCAAAAGTTGTTTATAACTTACTCTTGATTTCTCCATTTCGGTGACTAAATTGAAACTCCCGCGTTCCAGGAAATGTGACTAAAGCAATGGGAGTGTTATCTATGCCAGAATACGTCCATCTTCATAATCATACTCACTACAGCCTGCTTGACGGCGCACTGAAAGTGGATGAGCTCGTCAACGCTGCTGTTGCCAACAAAATGCCGGCGGTTGGGCTTACCGATCACGGTGTGATGTTTGGTGCTTTGGAGTTCTACAAAAAGGCCCAAAAAGCAGGCGTCAAGCCTATTATCGGTTGCGAGGTGTACATCGTGACCAAGGGCAGCCGATTCGAGAAGACAACACAAGCCACGGAATCGGGCGGCAAGCGCGGCGCGTATCACCACATGATTCTGCTCGCAAAAGACCTCACAGGCTACCGGAATCTGATCAAACTTTGCACAATCGGGCATACGGAGGGGTTCTACTACAAGCCACGGATTGACACTGAAGTGCTCCGGCAATACAGCGCCGGACTCGTTGCCACATCGGCTTGTGCCGGTGGAGTAGTGGGAGCACAGCTTGCAAATGGCGAAGACAAAGAAGCTTATGAGATCGCCGAACTTTTCAAGGACATTTTCGGCGACGATTTCTACATCGAAATCCAGAACCACGGCATCAAGCGCGAAGCGGTGATCAGGGAGAAGGCCCCGAAGCTTGCCAAGGATTTGGGGCTCAAGCTGATTTGCTCGAATGATGTTCATTACCTCAAGCAGGAACATGCCATCGCCCACAACATCATGTTGCTGATTCCGGATTCGAGCAGCACGAACACGCACGATTACACACAGCTTCGCTATCAGACTGATCAGGTCTATTTCAAATCTGCACAAGAAATGATCGAGTTGTTCAGAGAATATCCTGAAGCTCTGAACTCAACCATGGAAGTAGTGGAGAAGTGCAATCTCGTGCTCGATCTGAAGAGCAATCATATGCCGGTATTTCCGATACCGGCGGATGCCGGAGTTGTTTCGCTCGATGAGTACTTCGAGAAGCTTGCCCGTGAGGGGTTCAATCGCAGGTATCCCGAACCGAACGAAGACCTTTTGCGAAGACTGGATCACGAGATAGCCGTCATCCGGAAAATGGGCTATGCCGGCTACTTCTTGATTGTTCAGGACTTCATTGCCGCTGCGCGCAAGATGGGTGTTTCGGTCGGGCCCGGTCGCGGAAGCGCTGCCGGGAGCATCGTGTCGTACGCTCTCGGAATCACGAACGTCGATCCCATTAAATACGATTTGTTGTTCGAGCGATTCCTCAACCCCGATCGCGTTAACATGCCCGACATCGATATCGACTTTTCAGATACGAAACGTGAGAAAGTGATTGAGTATGTTCGGAAGAAGTACGGCGAACATTCCGTCTCTCAAATCATCACGTTCGGCACGCTTTCAACCCGTGCCGTTCTGAAGGATGTCGGACGGGTGCTTGGCGTTCCCCTCAGCACGATTGACTCGATTACAAAGCAAATTCCGGTGGAATTGGGCAAAGTCCGACCTCTCGCCCAGGCGCTTGATACCATTCCCGAACTGAAGTGGGTGAAGGAAAGTACTGATCCCAAGATCAAAACTCTCATCGACGCGTCTCTTGTTCTTGAAGGGATGAACCGGGGAGCAAGCATGCACGCTGCCGGAGTTGTGATAGCGCCCGGCAACATCAGTGATTACGTTCCGCTGTTCAAGACTCCTCAAACGGAAGTCATGACACAGTATAACATGAAGGATCTTGAGGCAGCCGGGCTTCTCAAGATGGATTTTCTTGGACTGCGGACACTTTCGGTTCTGGAGAATGCGCTTGCAATGATCAAGCGTAATCACGGAATTGATATTGACTTAGATGATATTCCTGAAGACGATCCGAAGACGTTTGAATTGTTCTCGCGAGCCGGAACTATTGCCGTGTTTCAGTTCGAAAGTTCGGGCATGCAGGATTGGCTGCGCAAGCTGAAACCCACCAGCATCAGCGACCTTGTTGCGATGAACGCCCTCTATCGACCCGGGCCGATGGAGATGATTGGCGACTTCATCGAACGGAAGCACGGCCGCCAGGAAATCAGCTACATGCACCCGAAGATGGAATCGATCCTGAAAGAAACGTACGGGATTATCGTCTATCAGGAGCAAGTGATGAAGATTGCGACGGAAATTGCCGGATTTACATTGGCAAAAGCCGACATCATGCGCCGCGCAATGGGCAAGAAGAACAAAGACGAAATGGCGAAGATGAAAGTCGAGTTCATCGGAGGTGCCGTTGCGCTTGGGACGCAGAAGAAACTCGCGGGCGACATTTTTGATTTGATTGAGAAGTTTGCCTCGTACGGATTCAACAAATCACACAGCGTTGCGTACTCGGTTGTTGCATATCAGACGGCGTATCTGAAAGCGAACTATCCCGCCGAATACATGGCGGCGACACTGTCGTCAGAAATCGGTGATACCGAAAAGATCGTCGGCTTGATTGATGATTGCCGAAAACTGGGCATCGAAGTCCTTCCGCCGGATGTCAATGAATCAGGCATTGATTTTCAGGTTGTGAACGGCGCTATTCGTTTCGGCTTGTGTGCCATCAAGGGAGTCGGCGAAAGCGCTATTCAATCCGTCATTAAGGCGAGAGAGGAGCAGGGCAAGTTCGAGAACCTCTTTGATTTCTGCCGCCGGGTTGATCTTCGTCTCGTGAACAAGAAATGCCTCGAAAGTCTCGTGCAGGCCGGTGCATTCGACTCGATGGAAGGACACAGGGCGCAGTATTTCGAGAACATCGAGCGGGCAGCAAGTTTCGGCAGCGCGTATCAGGAACAGAGTCTCAGCGGCCAATCGAGCCTCTTCGATTCGGGGCCGAAGGAACAGCAGAAGATCTCCTATCCCGCATTGCCCGCCGTTGCCGCCTGGACTGAACATGACAAACTGATGCGTGAGAAGAATGTTCTCGGTTTCTTCGTCTCGGGCCACCCGCTGCTGAAGTACGAACAGGAAGTAAACGAGTTTGCGAATGTGCAACTCGGCGACCCGGGCAATTTCAAGAACGGCGCAACGGCACGGGCGTGCGGCATTGTGACGCAAGTTCGTAAACGAGTCGACAAACGCGGCAACACAATGGCGTTTGTGACAATCGAAGACTTCACAGGCCGTGCCGACCTGATTGTGTTCTCGGATGCGTTTGCGAAGTTCCAGCAGCATCTTCAACCCGACTCGATGATAATGGTGACGGGAAAAGGAGAGGCAAACGGCGATGCACTGAAGATTGTTGTGCAGGAAGTCTTCCCGATGGAAAAAGTGAGGGAAAAGTTTACGAAAAGCATTGTTCTCGCAATCAATATCAACGATATTAAAGAACATACGATTGTCGAATTGAGGAAACTAATCGAACGGAACCAGGGGAACTGTACCTGCTACTTTGATGTTTTCACTTCCGACCAACACATGAAATATCACACAAAGAAATATACCATTGAACCGTCCGATGAATTCTTGACAGAAGTCAAGAAGATTCTCGGGCCGCAAAGTGTCCGATTAGCAAGTTAACCAATCACAATCACCCGAAGGGGGAACAGGAGACAGATGAAACCGATTGAAATTACCGATGCGAATTTTCAGCAGGAAGTGATCAATTCAGATACACCCGTGCTGATTGATTTCTGGGCAGTATGGTGCGGGCCGTGCAAAATGGTTGCGCCGGTCGTCGAGGAACTGGCCAAGGAGTACGACGGAAAGCTGAAAGTCGGCAAGGTGGATGTTGACAACAACCCGCAGGTGTCGATGCAGTTCGGCATCCGCAGCATCCCGACGTTAATGGTGTTCAAAGGCGGAAAGGTGGTGGAGCAAATCATCGGTGCCGTGCCGAAGCGTAACGTTGTGGAGAAGCTGCTGCCGCATGTAAGCATGAATTAGGCTCGTGCTATTCTTCACAAGAAACCCGGACCCGACTTGAGTCGAAGTCGGGTTTTTTATTTTTCAGATAGCTATATTGTTCAGGCCTTTCGCAAGTTCAACTCATTCCGCCATCATTTCTTGAGGAATCCATGGAAGTTCTCCTCGGACTTTTTGCCCTCGGAATTTTTCTCGCCCCGCTGATTCTATCCCTCGTTAACTCAGGCAAGGTCAATGCGTTGACGCGCAGGCTGCAGCAGCTTGAATTCTCGCTTCTTCAGATGCGTAACGAATTCGAAAGTCTGAGGAAGGGGACACCTCAACAGAAACCGGCGCCGGAAGTCGCGCCCGAGAGGAAACCGGAAGCCGAGCCGGAAATCACAATGGAACCCTCTCCGCCTGTTCCTCAACCACCACTTCCTGTTCCGCCTGCACACCCTGCCGGGCAGCTTCCTCCGCAGGTTTCACAGCCCGTCTTTCGACCCCCGATCAAAAAGGAAAGCCGGACAAGCAAAGAATGGGAAGCCCTTATCGGCGGCAAAGTTCTCAACCGCATCGGAGCGTTGGCGCTTATCATCGGCGTTGGATTCTTCCTGAAATATGCATTTGACAACAATTGGATTTCGGAGACTGTTCGTGTTTTGATGGGCGCGATGGCGGGCGGTGGATTGCTGTTCTTTGCGACGAAAACTCACAAGAAGGGATTCGAAGTATTTTCACAGGGACTCGTCGGGGCAGGGATATCGATTCTCTATTTGTCGGTGTTTGCTGCGTACAATTTCTATCAGCTCGTTCCGCAGCTTGTTGCTTTTGTGTTGATGGCCGTTGTTACGATGATGACGTTGTGGCAATCGCTCAAGTATGATTCGCTTGCCGTGGCGCTTCTTGGTTGGGCGGGCGGATTCCTGACGCCGTTCATGCTCAGTGCGGGCGCCGCGAATGAAATAGGGTTGTTCACGTACATTGCATTACTCACCGCCGGACTGCTGAGTATCGTCATTAGCAAGGAGAAGTGGATCATCGTCGAGCCGTTGACGATGGCGGGAACATACTTCATCTATTTCCTCTGGTTTGACTCTGTATTCAAACAGGAATTGCTGACGGCGGCACTGTTCTTCCTGACTCTCTTCTGGATGCTTTTTCTGGGATTCGAGGCTGCTCGAAATCTCAAGAAGAACGAAGCATGGTCTACACTGCGCCACATACTCGCCGTCGCCAACGGCGTGCTGTACTACATCGGCACGTACCACCTCCTCGAACCGGACTATCATGTGTGGATGGGATTGACGACGTTGCTGATTGCGCTGCCGTATTTCGGACTGTTTTTTGTCTTGAAGAACAAAGGCGGGGCGAAGCAAGGTCTGCTCGATCGCTATATTCTTGGCGCAATCGTGCTGGTGTTCAGCGCGACAGCAATCCAGTTTTCCGGTTTCACGACCGTTATCCTCTGGTCTCTTGAAGCGCTGATCGTGGCCTACGCAGGCATAAAATCGGGCATGAAATCGCTTTGGGTGGCCGCAGTGGTTATGTTCTCGGTTACAGTATTCAAGCTCTTCTTGTCTGAGGGTTCGTTCACGTACATTCCGCTTGAAGAATTCAGACTTCTGCTTACTGTACGGGCGGCAGCGTTTCTTGTGTTGGGTGCATCGTTGTTTGTAGCGACGGAGATATTCAGGAAGCGTGAAGAAACGACGGCGCGCAAAATTGCTTCAGGATTGAGCTATTCCTGGTGTTTCGTGCTCTTTGTATTTCTTTCTTCCGAAACCATCAACCTGTTCCACCGGTCGATGCTCTACGTTGAAGGCGCCGCAAGGGATTCGCTTTCATTCAAGGAGGATCTGACACTCGCCGCCGTGTGGACGGCCTACTCGATTACTCTGACGTGGTTCGGCTTTCGCCGGGATTCGCGTCCGGCGTTGCATGCAGGTATCGGCGTGATGGTGCTGGGATTGGCCGCGGGGTTGATCAGGTCCCTATGGTTCGAACCGATTGAATGGTTTTCACTTTTGCTCAACATCCGCGTATTCGTATTGTGTTTGCTCATTGCCGGCGCAATCGTCTTGCTTCGACTATGGAAATCCGAAAGTAAGGAAGGAGGCTGGAGAAGAGTCATGACTGCCATCCTCGGCTTGACGATTGTTGCCCTCGTGCTCGCGCTGCTTACATCCGAAACGAGGGATTTCTTTCAGAAGGAGATGTACGTTCTGCAACGGCACATGGGCGATAACTGGACGAAGGATTTCGAAGCGCAACTAACCAACCTGCGCAACATGCAATCGCTTTCACTCTCCGGCGTGTGGCTTGTCTATTCGGTGATTCTGATGGTGGTCGGAATCTGGAAGCGTTACAGAAACCTCCGGCTGGTTGCCATCGGGCTGTTCGGCGTTGCGATCCTCAAGATTTTCATCTACGACTTGTCGTTCCTGCAAACGCTGTATCGCATCTTCTCGTTCATGGGACTCGGCGTCATTCTGTTAGGCGTATCGTATCTGTACCAGAAGTACAAGGGGATTATTTTGGAGGGGGAGGGAGGGATCACGCACCAACAAAAGCAGTAAGCTGAAAAGCTAAATTGCCGGCACTGTGGGCAACGATGGGATAAAGAAGACTCCCGCTATTAAATCTGAGCCAACCGTAGGTGATTCCGCCGATAAGTGTGAAAGAGGCCGGTATCAAGTTAAATGAAAAGTTCCCTTGCGTCAGACTGAGTCCGTGCCAAACGCTGAACATCAGGCCCGTTACGAGAATAGCGGGCCATGGGATATTGCCTTCAGGAAACTTGTGCTTGATGAGCCCCAACATGAGAGCAGGCGCTATCCCCCGATACGCTACTTCTTCAGCGAAACCGGGCATTGTTGCTTGGAAGAGTAACGTTTCAAGATTTGCCTTCTCAGGACTGAACAAAAATCCAAGTGTTGCGCTGAGAGTTATCAAACACAGCGTTACAAGTACCGATGATGTTTGATTCTTGTACGGAAGAACCAGCCCGGATGATCTTCTGTTGATCTTTAAGGCTGTGATGAAAACAACGGCTAAGACAAGACTGAAGACTTTGCCGCTCCAATTCCATTCTCCACCGAACAATCTGATTGAACTGACTGCGCTTGGAAGTCCGGTTACGAGATCATCAAGCCCGAGATACGCTGCAAAGATGAGGCCCGCGGCCATCCCTAATTTCTTGTCGAAGGCTTTCGCGATCAAGAACAGGCACAAGGCGATAGCTGAAAATGACAGAGAAAAGAAGAGGGAATCCACGATTTGTCTTTGGCGCAATAACTATGAATGTTCAGTCGTTGGAGATCCTGTACAAGGCCGCGAGCTAATATCCCATCAAGCACTCATAATGTTCGCTGCGCGTGACGATTGTCCTCGTCAAAACTTATCCAATCCACCAAGCAATATCAACGCTGGAGACGAGTCGCCCGGCGCGAATAGCCCTGAGCAAGGCTATTTCCTCCACTGTCAACCTCCGCCTTTCTCCGACATCGAGCCCATCAATCGTCAGCTCGCCAATCTTCGTCCGCACCAACCTCAATGTCGGGTGCCCGACGGCGGCGGTCATTTTGTGAACCTGTCGGTTTCTTCCTTCGCGCAGTGTTATTTCAAGCCACGCCGTCGGTACATTCTTGCGGAACCTGATCGGTACACTTCTGGGTGGCAAATCAGGTTCTTCATCAAGCAGGCGTACTTCGGCGGGTTTGGTTTTTCTTTCTTCTATCACAACTCCTGAGCGCAGTTTCTGCAATGCCTTTTCATCCGGCACTCGCTCAACTTGAACGAGATACGTTCGCGGGTGTCCGAACTTCGGGTCGCTGAGATGGTGTTTAAGTGGGTTATCGTTGGTCAGGAGCAGGAGTCCTTCGCTGTCACGATCAAGCCTTCCGACGGGGTACACCTCTGGAGGAAAGGGGCCGAAGTCCTCAAGCGACGGGTGCCCGTGCTCTGGTGTGAACTGCGAGAGCACGCCGTACGGCTTGTTGAACAGAATGTAGTGGAATTGGCCTGTTTTCATGCTGTTTGAAGGTAGGGAAGGGAGCCGGCATATTCAAGTATTTGACATTTGCCCGCGTTGAATGTATATTGAATTAGTATATTTTGAATTCAAACTAAAAATGAAGACAACAAAGCGTTACGGCAAAAAAGCCGATGCAGCCCTGACACTCTGGGTGAAACTCGCGAGGGCCTTTTCGGTGTTTTCCAAAGCAACAGGCGACGATATTGAAGGGTACGGACTGACTCAAGCACAATTCGGGGTGCTTGAGTGTCTCGGCCACCTCGGCCCGATGACAATGGGGGAGTTGTGCCGCAAGAAACTGGTCAGCGGCGGCAACATGACGGTTGTGGTCGATAATCTCGAAAAACTATCGCTTGTCGAGCGCGTACACAGCACAAGAGACAGGCGGGCGATAACGCTTCAACTTACAGCAAAGGGGAAGAAGCTGTTCAAGGAGATCTTTCCGAAGCACGCAAAGTATGTTGCGTCGCTCGCATCGGCTCTGTCGGCAGAGGAACAGGTACAGTTGGGCACGCTCCTGAAGAAACTTGGGTTGTCGTTAAGGGAACCGAAATAGGTTCTTTGTTGTTAAATGCTTTGAATTCAAAATATCCTAATTCAAAGCAGGAATGGATTCCGGTCTGGTCATGGTCGATACACACATTCTAGAAAGTACACGCATTCCCCTTGATGAAGCTATTGGCATGCGGTGGAGTCCGAAAGGTTTTTTGGATATTCCGGTCGAACCTGAGAAGCTCAGAAGTCTTTTTGAAGCGGCACGCTGGTCACCGTCAAGCCGCAATGAGCAGCCTTGGCGCTTCATCGTTGAAACGAAGTCTCATCCTGAAGGCTATGAACGCCTTTTCAGCACGTTGACGGAAAGCAACAAAAGCTGGGCGTGTCAGGCTCCTCTGTTGATTGCCGGGTTTGCCAAGAAACACTTTGATCGCGACAACATGCCGAATCGAACAGCCATGTATGACACAGGCGGCGCCGTGGCGAACCTTACAGTGCAGGCCGTTTCTCTCGGATTGCAGGTTCATCAGATGGGCGGGTACGACATGCGCCTGCTGAAAGAGCTGTACAACGTTCCCGAGGAGTTCGAGCCTGCTGCAATTCTGGCCGTAGGATATGCTGACGAAGGGGGGCGATCATCACGTGTTCGACTGCGACGTGAGTTGAATACAATGGTGTACGAAGGAGTGTGGGGTCGGGCGTCTGAGCTTCTGCACTCAAAATTGTAGTCACATACACATCATCAATAACCATTAACTAAGGAGAGAAAACCATGAAGCATACCATTCTTGCCCTGCTTGTGTTTGCAGCATTCAGCGTACAGGCGCAGACTAAGTGGACTCTCGACAAATCACACAGCAATGTGAATTTTGCCGTCGGCCACATGGTCTTTTCTGAGGTCACCGGCTTGTTCAGAGAATTTGATGCGACTCTTGTTGCATCAAAGGATGATCTGACGGACGCCAAGATCGAAGCGACCATCAAGACGGCAAGCATTGACACGCAGAATGAGCGGCGGGACAATCACTTGCGATCGGATGATTTTCTGAATGCCGAGAAGTTTCCAGAGATCAAGTTCGTGAGCACAAAGGTTGAGAAAACCGGAGAGAAGTCGTATACGATCACCGGCAACCTGACGATACGCGACGTAACAAAGCCCGTGGTGCTTGATACTGAGTTTCGCGGAACGGTCAACGATCCTTGGGGAAATATCAAGTACGGTTTCAAGGCCACCACCAAGATCGACAGGTTTGAGTTCGGAACTACATGGAACAAAGCTCTTGAGGCCGGCGGCCTCGTTGCAGGACGTGAGATTGAAATAACACTTCTCATGCAGTTCGCAAAAGAAAAGCAGCAAGGATAATACAGCGGGGCAGAATCATGAAATCCATCTCTCCTGACGCCGGCATTGCATATATCCGACTTTCTGTGAACGACCTCAAGAAGTCTGAGGCGTTCTACGGTGCGTTGCTGGGATTTCGTGAAGTTGCGAGAACTGATTCAGAGGTTGCCCTGTCACCGACAGGGCAACTTCCTTTTCATATCCACCTGAAAGAGAATCCCGAAGCTGAACGTCCGCTACGTGGTTCTGCCGGATTGTTTCATGTGGCAATCCGTTTTTCTGACAGAAAAGAGCTGGCGAAAGCATTGCTGCGCTTGATCGAAAATCGTTATCCGATTCAAGGTGCTTCGGATCATGCCGTGAGTGAAGCCATTTACCTGGCCGACTCGGAAGGTAATGGCGTGGAACTCTATTGCGACCGGCCTCGAAGCGAATGGCACCGCAGCAACGGCGAGATTCACATGGTTACAGAACCGCTTGACGTTGAAGGATTGCTGCAAGCCGCCGATGGCAAGTGGGATGGCATTCATCCCCAAACCGATATCGGGCATATTCATCTCAGCGTTACGAGCCTTGCCAAAGCCGAGGAATTCTATGTCAAGAACATTGGCTTTGGTGTAACCACAAGGTCGTATCCCGGAGCCTTGTTTCTTGCAGCCGGCGATTATCATCATCACATCGGCACAAACGTTTGGGCGGGTCGCAACGGCCCGGCAAGGCAGGAGAATACTGCCGGCATTCTTGCGTTTGGAGTTTCGCTGCCGAAGCAAGAGTGGGAAGCGATGCGACAACGTCTTTCCGAATCGGGATTCTCGTACCCCGCCACTTCAATCTTCGGCATGGAGCCGATACTACGTCTTCACGACTTCGACGGAATCGGCGTCGAGTTCATACCGGCCGCGATGTAACACCTTCTTTGCAGTCCCTCCGTTTCGATTCATTGATAGTCACTCCGTTTTTACCTATCTTGACTTCCAAATGCTGATGCATTTCTCAAGTTTTCCCGAATAATTGGAGTAGTATTGTCCTCGTTCAAGAAGCGCACGCACACATGCGGTGAGTTGCGCGTATCTGACATTGGCAAAACAGTGACACTGACAGGCTGGGTTGACATCAGGCGAGACCTTGGCGGAGTGATTTTCATTGACTTGCGTGATCGGTATGGAAAAACTCAAGTCGTCTTCAATCCTCAAACCAACGCAGCAGTACACGAGCTTGCCGGGTCGCTGCGGAATGAGTTTGTGATTTCGGTGTCAGGTCAAGTTGAACACCGCCCTGATGGCACGAACAATCCGGAGCTTGCGACGGGAGAGATCGACGTGATGGCGACGGAATTGCAGATTCTCAACAAAGCAGAAACACCTCCGTTCCACATCGAGGATTCAATCGAGACCAACGAAGACTTGCGGTTGAAATTCCGCTACCTTGATTTGCGACGACCGGTGTTGCAGAACAACATCATCGTCCGCCACAAACTCTACCAGATAGTTCACCGCTATTTTGATGAGAATGATTTTGTGGAAATCGAAACGCCGGTGTTGATGAAGAGTACGCCGGAAGGCGCAAGAGATTACCTTGTGCCGAGCCGCGTTCAGCACGGGAAGTTCTATGCGCTTCCGCAGTCTCCTCAAACATACAAGCAGATTCTCATGGTGGCAGGATTCGACCGGTATGTCCAAATCACGAAATGTTTTCGTGATGAAGACTTGCGGGCTGATCGCCAACCGGAATTTACCCAGATTGATGCTGAGATGTCGTTCGTCGATGAAGAGGATGTTCAGCGTATTGCCGAGGGAATGATAGCGAGGATTTTCAAGGACTTGAAAGGGATCGAAATTCAACTTCCGCTTCCTCGTCTCACATATAAACAGGCGATGGAAATGTACGGCAGTGACAAGCCGGACACGCGGTTTGAAATGAAGATTACGACACTGAACGGGCTGGTTGAGGGTTCGGGGTTCAAGGTGTTTGCGGATAATGTTGCAAAGGGAGGAACGGTTGCCGGAATTGCCGTACCCGGTGCGGCATCGTTCACTCGCAATCAAATGGATAACCTTGTCGACTACGCAAAGAGCCTCGGTGTCGGCGGACTTGCATACATGAAGTGGACGGAGAAAGGACTTGAATCGGCAATCGAGAAATTCTTGGGCAAAGAGTTGATGGAGAAGATTGCCGCCGTGATGGGCGCAAAGCAGGGCGATTTACTTCTATTTGTTTCGGACTCGTGGTTGAAAACCTACTCGACGCTCGGTGCGCTCCGACTTGAAATGGCAAAGCGTCTGAAACTCATAGACGAAGGGAAGTGGAATTTGTTGTGGATTACCGAGTTTCCGATGTTCGAATTTAGCGAAGAAGAACAGCGCTACGTTGCCATGCATCATCCGTTCACATCGCCGATTCTCGAAGACATACATCTGCTTGATACCGCTCCGGAGAAGGCACGATCGAGAGCCTACGATATGGTGTTGAACGGAAATGAGTTGGGCGGAGGAAGCATCCGTATTCATGATTCCGCGCTTCAGTCAAAAGTCTTTTCGTTGTTAGGAATCGACAAAGAAGATGCTGAGAAGCGATTCGGATTTCTGCTCAACGCGTTCAAATACGGCGCGCCGCCGCATGGCGGCATTGCCTTCGGCCTGGACCGCATCGTGATGCTGTTGACGGGGAGCAAGTCACTGCGCGATGTTATTGCCTTTCCGAAAACCGCAAGTGCAATGTCGCTGATGGATGAAGCGCCGAGCGAGGTTGATGAAAAACAGCTTCGTGAACTGCACATTCGCGTTGTGTAGACAGCAGAATTGAGAATTGCCGGCTGCCGCTTTGGCGAGGGCGATGCAATGCAGCAACAAAACAAATCAACCATTCTCTCACTGTTCTAAGGAGGCTTCATGGTTGGCATAGTTGGATACGGGGCATATCTTCCACGATATCGCATCAAAGCAGAGACAATAGCAAGACAATGGGGTACAGATCCCGAGGCAATCACACGTGGTCTGCAATTGTATGAAAAGACAGTGCCCGGACAGGATGAAGACACGATTACTATTTCAGTATCTGCCGCGAGATATGCGCTTCGGCGGGCACAAATCGACCCCCAAGAGATTGGAGCCGTCTACATTGGCTCAGAGTCTCATCCGTACGCGGTTAAGCCAAGCGGGACAATCTTGATCGATGCGCTGGGGATTGGCCCGAACGTGCACGTCGCAAGCTACGAGTTTGCATGTAAAGCAGGCAGCGAGGCGATGTACGTGGCGTACAGTCACGTCAAGGCGGGCGAAATGAAATACGCGTTGGGGATCGGGGCTGATACATCACAAGGCGCGCCCGGTGATGCACTCGAGTACTCGGCGTCTGCGGGTGGGGCAGCGTTTATCATGGGAAGCGAGCGTGTCGTGGCGGAAATTCTCTTCACACACTCCTACACGTCTGACACCCCCGACTTCTGGAGACGCGAAGGCGAATCCTATCCGCGTCACGGTGGCCGGTTTACCGGCGATCCTGCATACTTCAAGCACATCATGGGAGCCGCGACCGCGTTGCTAGAGAAATCCAAAATGTCGCCGGAGGATTTCAAGTACGCAGTCTTTCACATGCCCAACGGAAAATTTCCCAACGAGGTTGGGAAGCGACTGGGATTCAAAAAGGAACAACTGGAGGCCGGTTGGATTGTTCCGTGGATGGGGAACACCTATTCAGGCTCTTCTCCCACCGGTCTGGCGGCAATTCTTGATGTTGCCAAACCCGGCGATTTGATTTTCATGGTTTCGTTCGGTTCAGGTGCCGGGAGCGATGGCTTCATTTATCGAGTGACAGACGAGATCACGAAAGTGCAAGACCGTGCCCCGAAGTTGCGTGAAATGTTGGACAATCAGAAAACCTATCTCAACTACGGCGAGTATGCGAAGTTCCGCCGGAAAATCAAACTCAACGACTAAAGGAGGCCACGATGAGAGATGTAGTTGTAATCGGGGCTGGCATGACCCAGTTCGGCGAGCTCTGGAACAAGTCGATTAAGGATATCTTTGTAGAAGCTGCATTGAAGGCAATTGAAGATGCCGGCGTCGACCATATTGATTCGATGTATGTTGGTGCGATGTCTCCCGGACTCTTTGTCGGACAAGAACACCTCGGCGCAGTCATGGCGGATTACCTTGGCGTTACACCAATACCCGCGACACATGTTGAGTCGGCGTGCGCTTCGGGAGGTGCTTCGTTCCGTCAAGCGTTTCTGGAAGTTGCTTCCGGAGCGAGTGAAATCGTGTTGGCCGGTGGTGTAGAGAAGATGACAGATGGTGCGGATGTTACCGAGGCGCTTGCAACGGCCGCTGATCAGGAGTATGAGGTCTATCAGGGTATTACCTTTCCCGGTTTGTATGCGCTGATCGCCCGGGCGCATATGGAACGATACGGAACGACACGTGAGCAATTGGCAGCCGTAGCGGTCAAGAACCACCGCAACGGTGCGAAGAATCCCAACGCGCAATTTCGTTCTGAGGTCACTGCAGAGCAGGTGATGAAATCAACCATGGTAGCTGACCCGTTGCGTTTGCTCGACTGCTCGCCTGTAAGCGACGGTGGAGCGGCCGTAATCGTCGCTTCAATGGATGTTGCAAAGAAGTTGAAGAAGAACCCAATCCGTGTGATTGCCTCCGCGCAATCCTCCGATACCATCGCTTTGCACAGCCGCAAAGACATCACCACCCTGAACTCGGTCGTGAAAGCCGCCGAGAAAGCGTACAAGATTGCTGATAAGAAGCCTGCCGATATTCACCTTGTCGAAGTCCACGACTGTTTCACGATAGCTGAAATTGTTACGACTGAAGATCTGGGTTTCTTCGAAAAAGGCAAGGGAGGAGAGGCAGCCGAGAAAGGATGGACATCGATTGAGTGTAAGCGCATTCCGGTAAACACAAGCGGTGGGTTGAAGTCAAAAGGCCATCCGGTCGGTGCAACGGGTGTTGCTCAAATCATCGAGCTATATGAACAGTTGAACGGTACGGCAGGTTCACGGCAGGTGCAAGGAGCACGCGTCGGGATGGCCCAGAACATGGGAGGTACGGGTGCAAGTTGTGTCATTCATATCTTGGAGGCATCATGATCACTGCAAGATATCATCGCGAAATTCCTCAACGATACCGGCTTGAAGCTGGCAAATGTCTGGCGTGCGGACACCTGAGTTTTCCGCCGCGCCTCGTCTGCCCGGAATGCAAAGCAAAGAAGTTCGAGACGGTAACCTTGAGTGACGAAGGGACTCTTGTTACGTTTACTGTCGTCCGTGTTGCGTCGGACAAGTTCTCAAAGGAAACACCGTTTCCCGTCGGTATCGTTGAACTGAACGGCGGCGTTCGCGTCACGGCACAGATTGCAGATGCAAACATCGATGAACTGAAGATTGGCCAGAAGTTGCGGATCGTCTTCCGCAGAATACAGGACGACGGCAAAGCAGGCATTTTGTGCTACGGATACAAAGCCATCATGGCATAGGAAACGAAGTACACTTCAGCTATTAGCAGCCGGATCTCTGCTCGCCGGGAAGCTTGGGAACGATGCGTAGCAGAATCACGCTGGCACCGAAGGCGGGTTGGGACTCACTCTCTATCACAACAACGTACTGCATGAAAGACAAAATCAGAATTGCATCCGGACAAGGATTTTGGGGTGACTTGCAGAATGCCCCGTACGATCAAGTTACCAAAGGTCCGATCGACTACATCATGATGGACTTCCTCGCTGAAGTTACCATGTCCATCCTGCAAAAGCAGAAAAAGCGCAATCCTGAGACCGGGTATGCGAGAGACCTTGTACACATGATTGAGCATATCTTGCCAATCTGTCTGGAAAAAGGTATACGGATAATCTCCAACGGCGGCGGCGTCAATCCGAAAGGATGCCGGGATGCAATCTTTAGTTGGGCGCACAAAAAGGGAATCAGGAATCTGAAGATCGGGACGGTGTTTGGCGACGACATACTTGGAAGTCTGGATGAGTTCAGCAAACGCGGGATTAAGCTGAACAACATGGATACCGGAGAGAGTCTTGATGCAGTGAGAAACAAAGTGATGAGTGCTAACGTGTACTTTGGTGCATGGCCCATCGTTGATGCCCTGAACCAAGGTGCCCAGATTGTCATCACCGGTCGGACGACGGATACCGGCCTGACACTTGCGCCGATGGTTCATGAGTTTGGGTGGAAGGAAGATGACTGGGATAGGATTGCGGCAGGCACAGTTGCCGGCCACATTCTCGAGTGTGGCGGGCAAGCGAGTGGTGGAAATTTCTCCGCTGATTGGAGGAGTGTTCCCGATCTTGCCCGCATTGGTTTTCCCATCGCTGAAGCGTTTCCAAACGGTGAGGTGATCATTACAAAACACGAAAATACCGGAGGACTTGTCTCACGTCAAACAGTAACAGAACAGTTGATGTACGAGATTGGCAATCCGGCCAATTACATTACGCCGGATTGTGTCGCGGATTTCACGACCATTCATCTTGAAGATATTGGCCCCAATCGTGTTAGGATGTTTGGCGTAAGAGGCAAACCGGCAACGGATTCGTACAAAGTGTCGATGTCGTATCTTGATGGCTACACGGCTATCGGCACGCTGACATACGCATGGCCCGATGCATTGGAAAAGGCAAAAGCCGCGGATGAGATCCTTCGTAGGCGTCTTTCAGATCTCGGATTGAACTTCGATGAGATTCGGTCGGAGTTTATGGGCTACAATTCGTGCCACGGTCCGCTTTCGGTTATGCCGAATGAGACAAACGAGGTTGTGCTGCGGATCGGGGTTCGTGGTCACGACCATAAAGCGGTTGAGCGCTTTGGGATGGAACTCGCGCCGCTCATACTTACTGGTCCGCCAGCCGTGACAGGTTTTGCCGGCGGTCGCCCGAAACCGAGCGAGGTAGTTGCCTATTGGCCGGCGCTTATTCCCAAGACCGCTGTACAACCGATCGTCGAAGTTGTTGAAGTGTAAGAATATTCCCAACTTCTCGTTGGGATCATCCACCACAACACTCATACATCAAGAAAGGAAAAACCGTCATGGCACGAAAACGAACAACTCACAGAAGCGTGTCGGGAACGAAGCTGTATGCGGTGCGGGATTCGAAGGGGAGATTCGTTGATATCCAAACGTACAAGCGGGCCCATGCTGCCGATCTACGCAAGACCAGCAAGAGTGAAAAGAAGAAGAAATAATTCATGAAGATCAGATTGATCGATATCGCCCACGCCCGGTCCGGCGACAAAGGAGATACCGGAAATGTCGGCGTCATTGCACGTAAACAGGAGTACTATCCGTTGTTGGCAAAGTATCTCACTGTTGAACGAGTGAAGAAACATTTCAACGGCATTGCGCTCGGGAAGGTTGAGAGATTTGAAATTCCCAATCTGTGGGCGATTAATTTTCTGCTGCATGAAGCACTCGGAGGCGGTGGCACGAAGTCCCTCAAGAACGATGCACAAGGTAAAACGCTGAGCAGCGCAATGCTGCGCATGGAATTGGATATTGACGAGAAACTGTAAGCGAAAGGGTGCTTCGAAGACGGCGAACAATGGACAATGAAAATGTTAACGAGACGCCGGAATGCCGACCACCATTGAAGTGAGGTCGTTGTTCCGATTAATAACAGATAATCCCCTAAAAAGACAGGCTCGATCTCACGTTTCTATCGGAATTACTGCACAAGAAGTAGGAAGTTTACAAAGGAGTAAATGATGTTTGAAGAACAAAAAGAGCGTGTTCAGAAACTCAAGAAACAACTGACCGAGCTTCGAGGTTATCTTTGACGTAGATGCAAAAGAACAAGAAGCGGCCGGCTTGCAGTCAAAAACCGAAGCCCCGAATTTCTGGAATGATAATGTCGCTGCACAGAAGACGATGCAGCAACTCAGTTCGTTGAAGGAATGGGTTGATGGTTGGAAAACCCTGAAGCGGACGCTCGACGATGCCGGGTCGCTGCTCGAGCTCGCGGAAGAATCCAACGATTCATCACTGGGTTCCGAGATCGACAAGGAACTGGATAAAGTAGAGAAGGGGATAGGAGACCTGGAATTCCGCAACATGCTCAGCGGTGCCGACGACAAACGTAACTGCATTCTGAACATCAACTCCGGTGCAGGGGGCACGGAGTCGCAGGATTGGGCGGAAATGCTGCTTCGCATGTATGTTCGATGGTCTGAACGACAAGGCTACAAAGTCGTGTTGACTGACCGGCTTGATGGTGATGGAGCCGGAATCAAGAGCGCATCAATTGAGGTAATAGGCGAGTATGCCTATGGCTACTTGAAGGCGGAAAACGGCGTGCACCGGCTCGTCCGAATCTCCCCGTTTGATGCAAATGCCCGGCGGCATACATCGTTCGCCTCAGTGTTCGTGTATCCGGAAATGGATGATGATGTTGAGATTGAAATCAATCCGGCGGATATCAAGGTCGATACGTTCCGCTCGGGCGGGAAAGGCGGACAAAACGTCAACAAAGTTGAAACCGCAGTCCGCATTACCCATATTCCGACAGGCATTGTGGTTGCATGCCAGCAGGAACGTTCGCAATTCCAGAATAAGGAGCGTGCACTGAATATGCTGAAATCCCAGTTGTATCAGAAGCGGAAGGAAGAAGAAGAAGCGCGCCTGAACGCTATCGAAAACACGAAGAAAAAAATCGAATGGGGGAGCCAGATTCGCTCATACGTTTTTCATCCCTACAATATGGTCAAGGATCACAGGACAGACGTCGAAACAAGCGACGTACATGGCGTAATGGACGGCGATCTTGACGCCTTCATCAAAGGGTACCTGATGGAATTCAGTTCGAAGGGAACTGCATAGTTCCCCTATGTCGTATCCCGCCTTCATAGCCGACCGGTACCTTCAGGCAACCCATCGAAAGGGATTTCTTTCGTTCATCACATTCATTTCAGTGGTTGGTGTGGCACTGGGAACTGCTGCACTAATCATTGCCGTAACTGTTCTTGGAGGGTTTGAGAAAGAAATCACCGACAAAGTCATCGGCTTCACAAGTCACGTGCAAATCTCCGGCTATCAAAGTCTGCCGCTTGGCAATTATGGTGAAAATACCTCCCGCATAGAGCAGGCGTCGCCGCTTATTAAATCCGTTCAACCGTTTCTCTCGCGTGAAGCTCTCGTACGATCGACCGAGTCGATTGATGGTATCTTGCTGAAAGGGATTGAACCGTCGAAAGACCTGTTGACTGTGAGCAAGTACATCGTTCAAGGGACGTATAACATCAGTCGTGCTCCCGGGGCTCTTCCGAATATTGTTCTCGGAAAGAAACTTGCTGACAGGCTTGCTGTCGGGTTAGGAGATAAGGTTACGGTGTTCGGCACTGGGCGCTCAGGCGAATTCGGGCAGATGCGCGCAATGCAGTTCAGGTTGTCCGGGATTTATGAAAGCGGTATGGCCGATTATGACGATGTGTATGCATTCACATCGTTAAAAGATGCACAAATACTCTTTCAATATGGCGAAGCTGTTTCCGGCTACGACATAATGGTAACGAATATCGACAGCGTCGAGTCTGTTGCCGACTTGGTTCAAGCGACGCTCGGCTATCCGCATTATGCTCGCACCGTCTACCAAAGCTACAGAAATCTTTTTAGTTGGATTGAGTTACAGAAAAAACCCGTCCCGATTATTTTAGGATTAATTATCATTGTGGCAACGGTGAATATCATCGGGACGTTGCTCATGATGGTTCTCGGCAAAACAAAGGACATCGGGATCCTCAAATCACTCGGAGCAACAAAGAAAGGGATTGTTAGCATTTTTGTCCGGCAAGGATTGTGGATTGGCATAGCGGGAACAGTGATCGGCAATCTGCTGGCATTCACGCTCTGCTATGCCGAAATGAAACTGCGGTTTCTTTCGCTTCCGAGTGACATTTATTTCATGACGTCAGTGCCGATACTGCTACGGCCCGAGTTCTTCGTCGTTATTTCAGCGATCAGCATCGGGTTGTGCTTTGTATGCTCGCTATTGCCGGCCTGGCTTGCTTCCCGTATCGATCCGGTTCGGGCAATACGGTTTGGATAAATGGGCTTTGAACGCTTCATAGCGCGTCGGTATATCCGGTCGAAACAGCAAACGCTGTTTATCAACATCATCATGCTGGTATCCGTCATAGGCATTACAGTTGGTGTAGCAGCGTTAATTATCGTGCTCTCGGTATTCAACGGATTCAACAAAGTCGTTACCGACGTACTGGTTGCTTTCGACCCTCATATCAGAGTCCTTCCGGCGAAGGGGAAATCATTCACGCCGTCCGATTCGGTTGCCCGCCTATTGAACGCGGAAATAGATGTCGAAGCGTGGTCAGTGTATGTTGACAGCAAGGCACTGCTTGTGTCGCGAGGGGTCAACCGTGTAGTCCTCATTCGTGGCGTAGATGAATCCATGATTGGTGAGGTATCGGGAGTGAAGAATGCTATTGTTCTCGGTCAGTTCGATCTGGGAACGAAGTCAAAGGAGGCAGGGATTGTTATCGGTCTGAGTCTTGCAGACAAGCTTGGCGCGACAGTTGGGTCGGAGATCACCATAGTCAGTCCCGTTGGAGTTGATGCCATGATGGTTCAATTCGGGCAACCCGAAATGAAGAAGTTCACGGTTACCGGAATCTACGACTCACGCAACAAAGAGTATGACAGCCACTACGCGTTTATCGCAATCGAGAATGCTCAGACCCTGTTTGAGTATCGGGGTTCGGTCAGCGGTATTGAGGTTCGCTTGCGCAGTATCGATGCGTCGATTGCCACCCAGGCTGTGCTGGCACATAAACTGGGAGAGAGGTTCAAAGTTCTCACGTGGTACGATCTGCATCGGGATTTGTACTCTGTGATGCAGATTGAGCGGTGGAGTGCTTATATTATCCTGTGTCTTATTGTTTTCGTGGCCGTATTCAATATGCTCGGTTCCTTGACAATGGGTGTCATTGAGAAACGCAGAGATATTGGAGTTCTGAAAGCGCTGGGCGCAACGAACGGAAGTATTCTACGACTGTTCATGTTTGAAGGCGTACTGGTCGGTACTGTGGGAACAGTTCTTGGAATTGCTATCGGATTGGGTATCTGCTATCTTCAAATTCATTACCAACTCTTTCCGTTGGACCCGACAGTGTATATTATTCCTGCAATACCCGTTGAGATTCGATGGTCTGACTTCGTAACGGTGGGTTCGGCATCGATGCTGTTGAGCATGTTCGCCGCGCTGTATCCTGCACTGCGGGCGTCTCGTCTTACGCCGGTCGACGCAATCCGGTGGGAATGACATGATCCAGGCAGAGAACATAACCAAAGTATATAAGATGGGTGATTCCGGCAACTCTTCGCTTCAGGTGTTGCGCGGAATCAGCCTGGAAATTCATAAGGGTGATATTGTTGCGATTGTTGGCGCGTCCGGTGCAGGCAAGAGCACGTTGTTGCACATACTTGGCACACTTGACCGTCCGACCGAAGGAAACGTGTACTATGACAACGAGAATGTCTTTGCCTATAGTGATGAACGGATCGCACGGTTTCGCAATCAACATGTCGGATTTGTGTTTCAGTTCCATCACTTGTTACCGGAATTCTCAGTTCTCGAAAACGTTTGCCTGCCTGCCCTCATTCAGGGAAATAAGCTGGCTCAAGTCGAGAAGAAAGCAAGAGCCCTACTGCAAGATGTAGGGGTCGAATCAAAATCATCCAACAAACCTTCACAGCTATCCGGCGGCGAACAACAACGTGTGGCAATTGCACGGGCGTTGATGAATTCGCCAAAAGTGGTTCTTGCTGATGAACCTACCGGAAATCTCGATACCGCTAATACGCAGCAATTGCATGATCTTATTTGGAGTCTCAGCAGGGAGAAGGGCCAAACATTTGTAGTTGTTACACACAATGAACAGTTGGCAAAACAAGCCGACCGTATTGTCAAGCTTATTGATGGCAAGATAGGGGGATTTTAATTTTTGATAAATCGTAATTTTTTACTTGACATTTACGTCGAAAAGCGTATATTTGTAGGTGACCTTACGACAGTTTCTCCCCTGACTGTTGTAGACAAATGGTCGAGCCCGGCGTTCCCCCCAACGCTGGGCTTTTGTTTATATTCCATTGAACTCAATTTGGGAGATTGATATGGCCAAGGCAGTAAAACGTTCTGATCAGAAGAAAAAGTCTCAAAAACCTGAATCGCTCCCCTTGACGAAAGAGAATTTTGTCATCATAGGAGTCGGATTGGTTGTGATATTGATCGGCTACTTGGCGCTTGCGAGGGGCCCCGTTGAGGGCTTTTTACCTTTGGTTCTTGCCCCGATTCTGCTTCTTGTCGGCTATTGCGTAATTATTCCTTTGGGAATTTTATACAAGAAATCGTATATTGGTAAGGAAAACTCGACACAGACTCGGTCTGCTGCGTAACGAGTTCGCCAGACCGCGTAGCTCAGGGGTAGAGCATCTGCCTTTTAAGCAGAGGGTCGGTGGTTCGAGCCCACCCGCGGTCACACAACTTTTGCGGAAGTGGCGAAATTGGCAGACGCACCATCTTGAGGGGGTGGCGCCCACAAGGCATGCGGGTTCAAGTCCCGCCTTCCGCACCAAAAAGCCCTGCATTACCTTGCAGGGCTTTCTACTTGTTGTGATGTTGCTTAGGTAACATTTTCACACTGAGACCCGACGAGATCGTTCCCTCAGTCCACGATCAAGATCGAAGAAAATGCTTGATTTTGATAGTATGACGCGGTATATTATTTCAAGCATTTCATTTCTCGGATTATGTCAAATCGATTCCTAGTACTTTTCTTCTCGACCCAGCTTCTGGCGGCTACGGTATTTTCAGGTGTGATAAAGGACGGGTCGCTGAGCGCAGAAAGCCGCGATGGTAGCATTACCGTCCGCTGGATGAGTGAAGACGAAACCAATGTTGCCAGGTTTGTGCTTGAGAGAAAAGCGGGTATTAACGGCGCCTTTATGCCATTGACAGAGTTTTCGCCAAGAGGGAACAACTCATCGTATCTGTTTGTTGATGAAACTGCTTTTCGGATCTCTGAGAGCATATATCAGTACAGAGTGAAGGTGTTGTTCACAAACGGCATGGCCCCTGTCTATTCAGGTACTATCACGGTAAGTCATCGGACAAGCGATGTGCGCAGAACATGGGGCAGTATCAAGGCAATGTTCCGGTAGATTTTTCGATAGTCTTCTTTACTTATCTCAAGCGATACAAGGTGTCGCTTTTTTTTTGCCAAGAAGTTCGAAATGAATCTTGTCAAGCCGCTGGTGCTCGCATCCCAATCACCCCGCAGGATGAGCCTCTTGCGTCAAATCGGTTTTCAACCCCTTATCGTACCAAGCCATATCCCCGAAGAATTCGACTCTCGGCAAAGTCCGGCCGAAAACGCCCGTTCGCTCGCCCTTGAGAAAGCCAAAGAGGTCGCCGGCAAGTTTGAAGATGCTCTGATCATCGGAGCTGATACGGTTGTTGTTCTCGGTGAGCATCTGTTGGCGAAGCCGGAAAACGCCTCGGATGCCAAACGAATGCTTCGCCTGCTTAGCGGCAAAACTCACATTGTCATTACTGCGTTTGCTCTGCTCGATTGTCCCTCAGGTGAAAGCGTTACGGAACACGAGACTACAGGTGTAACATTCCGGGAGTTACCTGACGAGGAAATCGATATGTATGTGTCGGGCGGCTCGCCAATGGACAAAGCCGGTGCGTACGGAATTCAAGACGATTACGGAGCAGTGTTTGTCAGCAGAATCAACGGTTGCTTCTACAATGTGGTGGGGTTTCCTCTCTCAAAATTTTACACTACATTACAGAAGTTTCAAGATCATCTCATGGAATCAAGAGGCTATACGTATGTCAAAAAAGATTAGGGTTCTTGTCGCCAAAGTCGGATTGGATGGACACGACCGGGGGGCAAAGGTAGTTGCGGCAGCGTTGCGCGACGCAGGAATGGAAGTGATTTACACAGGGCTTCGCAAAACACCTGACCTGATTGTCGAAGCTGCTATTCAAGAAGATGTTGACGCAATCGGGATCAGCATTTTGAGCGGAGCACACATGACCGTGTTTCCGAAAATCATCGGACTGCTGAAAGAGAAGGGCCTTCAGGATGTTCTGCTTTTTGGGGGCGGCATCATTCCGCATCAGGATATTGACGAACTGAAGAAACTCGGCGTCGGGCAGTTGTTCACTCCGGGTGCATCAACGCAAGAAATTGTCGGCTACGTGAAAAGTTGGGTTGAACAGCACCGAAACTGATCTCCCCCAATCAACAAAACAAGAAATCCAAGCGTTTCTCGTCACAGCCATTCGTCGAGCCAAATACCGAGCTCTTCCGATTTGGGAGTCTCTTGCCTGCCAACTGTCAGCCGGCGAACGACCGGCGCAATTCCTTCGGATGAGAAGGGGAACAAATCCTCGGGGGAGAATATTGCCCGAAAATCCTTTGGATCGAACACTTCCTTGAATTTTTCGGAGAACTCGTCCAGTCTTCGCAGATAATACGCTGTATTCTCATCCGGAAAGTTGGGGTTATATTCTGCCACAGGCTTGCAGTTTTCAAACGTTCGGATATTTGGGTCACTGCCGGTTATGTAGTATGAAATAGAATCACCCGGCTTGAAATGGCGTTGCGCCGTGATGGCCAGTTCGTATGCCGCGCTTTTGTTTCGTTTTCCCATCTCAACATCACGTCGGTAATCCACAAGCGTGTCTTTCAACGATTCGGTTCGTGCAATCTCGCGGACGCTGAGCTTGTGCTCGATGACGTCGGCGCGGGTGGTAACATACAATTGATGCAGGCCGTCAATGTCGTTTTTCAGGAGGAGTTCAATGCAGCGCCTGATGTACGTCCTGCCGAACCGTTCGATACTTCGTGAGATAAGGGAAGAACCCTTGATTGTCACATTCCCCTCAAAATCAAGCAGCGCGTAATTCTTCATCTTGTAGCTGAACATCTTGCGATATCGCCCGTCTTGCGCTATTGTGATCCCGTCCGGCAAAATAGTGGAGAGCTTCTTGATGAATTCCGCCTCGTCTGCTTCTGTTGTAAGGGAGGGGGGAGGGACAAAAAAGATTCCGTCGGTGTCAACTTCAATAACGGTACCCAACTGGGATTGTATAAAATCAATCATCTGTCGGAGAAGGGACTGGCCCGTTGTGGTGACGACGTCGGCCTGTGAAAAATCATTGAACAGACCGCGTGTATAGCCGAGATAGCCGTAAAAGGAGTTGATGAGAATCTTCAGGGACGATTGCATCGCGTCAAGCTTTGCTTTCTGAGAAGCGTCGGCAGTGGCTTTCATCCGTTTCTTGGTCTCGAGTCGTGATGTGGTGAGCGTTCGTAGTAATTCCTTGAATACACCAAGTACATCGGATGCAGGCGCAATGTCCTTCTGAATCATGATGGAAGGATACAGCGATTCAACGTCGACATGAATAACGGGGCCGACAATGCCGGTTGCGAAGATATCCGTGTAGCCGCCCGTTGTTTGCGCTCCGACTCCGGGCTGTGGAATGGAGTGCTTCACGCGGAGGTATTCACGTACGATCAGGCTTTCGATCTTGGCTGCTGAGCCCATGCGTGCGACTTGACCGTAGCCGAACGGAAGCATCTGTGTGAGATAGAATGTTGTCCCCGAAAGTTGCTCGCTCAGCAACCGTGTTTCGTGAACGTCGTCAAGGGCGTACTTCATAAGTGTTTTTGGCTCGTGGTCCCAATACCACGAGATCTTGTCACCCGGAATGTACGTTCTCCCCTCCGAAGCGAGACCGAAGTATCTGGCAGCGTACTTCAGCCCGTAGCTTTCCATGTTTCGCTTCATCATATCATAACTCTGAACCAGCAGCATTGTGTCAATGATATGGCGGCCTGCAATTTCCGTCGCGGTATATTCGTAGGAACGATCGGCATAGGAGGCTCGCGTATCAAACGAACGGGGGAGGCTTCCGTCACGGCTGATCTTGAACAGAACCTTGTGCAACTCGCAACGCTTGATGATGTACGGGAGATCGAAGTTGTAGATGTTATGTCCTTCGATCACGTCGGGATCTCTTTCCCTGATGATGCGAACCAGTTCATCCAGCATCTCACGCTCATCCAGTTTCTTTCCGCCTATGAGATGGTGCCATCCCGAGTTGTCCGAAAGAGCAATAAGAATTATCCGGTCGGCCGGCCGGTTTGCGTTGCTGAAGCGGTAGGGTCCGCCGGTATACGTTTCAATATCCAATTGCATCCGATGGATGTCCTGAAACAGCATCCCCTTGAACAGCGTTCGGCCTGTTTGCATCAAATATTGGGTTACAGGGTCGGAGTAGAGAAAGATGCTGTCAAGCTGGGTATAGGACTCGATCTTCTGCTGTGTCAGCGCATTGAATGTTTCAAGCACGTAACGAACAGCGTCCCACATCGCGCCCCACTCTTCAAACGCACAAAGAAATTGATAGGATGAAGTACCATCCAGCTGCTTCAACCAGTGTCTCCTACCGAAACCGTTGAGGAGATTCTTATCGGCGAGGAAAAAGAAAGGGAAGAACTCGTCATCCTCATGTCGAACGGTGCCGTTCTCCCGGAAATAGATGCGCATCGTTCCGTTATCCTTATGATGAACAGCAACGATGCGCTCGTCAGCGTTGTGGCCGTAAAGGAGGCGATCCATTCAAGAATTACTTCTTCCCGTTCTTCTTGTTGTATGATTCGAGGAACGGAGCAATCAAGTCAATCGGAAGCGGGAAAATCGTGGTTGAGTTCTTTTCTGACGCCACTTCTGTCAGCGTTTGAAGATAGCGGAGTTGCAGCGCCGTCGGATGTCCTTCAATGACGCCGGCTGCATCTGCAAGCCGTTGCGACGCCTGGAATTCGCCTTCGGCATGAATGACCTTTGCGCGGCGTTCGCGTTCGGCTTCCGCCTGCTTGGCCATTGCGCGTTGCATTTCCGTAGGCAGATCAATGTGTTTGACTTCAACATTGGAAACCTTGATGCCCCACGGCTCGGTTTGGTGGTCGATGATCTTCTGAAGTTCCTGATTGATTTTATCACGTTCGGCAAGAAGCTCATCCAGCTCGGATTGCCCCAGAATGCTCCGCAGAGTTGTTTGCGAAAGTTGCGATGTTGCAATAAGGTAATTCTCTACTTCAACAATTGCTTTGTCGGGCTGGACAACCCTGAAGTAGAGAACGGCGTTCACTTTAATCGAGACGTTATCGCGTGTGATAACATCTTGCGGTGGCACGTCCATCACGACTGTCCGCAAGCTGACTTTTACCATTTTATCAACGAGCGGAATCAAGAAGATGATGCCCGGCCCTTTGACAGCGATCAGGCGGCCGAGCCGGAAGATGACGCCGCGCTCATACTCACGCAGAATGCGAATCGCATTCGCGAGAAGTATGGCAACGAACATGATGAGCATAAACATAAACATACTGATGACTTCCATGGTACACCTCGTTCAAGAGTGAGTGGGAAACGTGGGTTTTACGCGTAGATGCAGATTCTCAACTGCTACAACTGTAACACTTGTCCCCCGTGCAATTTTTCCTCCCGTGCTCGTTGCACTCCAAATCTCCCCGTGAACACGTACCTGGCCCTCCGGATTCAGCGTGGTGATGGCTTCGCCCTCCTCACCGACAATTCCCTCGATGCCTGTTGTCGGTTTCCTTCGTTGCGCCCTGATTCCCATCCCGATGGCAAAGGCGAAGAAGGCCGCGGTGAACAAAACGGCTGGTATAATGACACTCCATGAAATCTTGATAAACTCTAGTGACGACCCCGGTTCAATCAACATAATTGAGCCTAATGTCAGTGAAATAACGCCGGCGACCGTAAGAAGTCCATAGCTGGTGACCTTGATTTCTGCTATAAACAAGATGATGGCGAAGAGAATTAACGCGAGGCCCGCATAATTGAGAGGCATCGTGTGAAGCGAATACAAGGCGATGATCATTGCGATGACGCCAACTACTCCCGGAAGAATCGAGCCGGGGTTATACAGTTCAAACATTAATCCGTAGATTCCGAGAAGAAAGAAGATGTACGCTACGTTTGGATCGCTCAAAAGATCGAGGAGTTTGTATCTCCAGCCCATTTCGATGTGTGTAATCTCAGCGTCTTTGGTCATCAAGATGCGCTTGCTTTCCTTCACTTCAACAGTCTTGCCGTCAATTGAGTCGAGCAAGGCGTCGACAGTTGGCGCAACAACATCGATGACACGATTCGACAAAGCTTCCGATTCGGTGATGGAGATACTTTTGCGAACTGCATCTTCAGCCCATTCAACATTTCGGTTTCGCTTTTCGCTAATCGTGCGTATGAAAGCGGCTGCATCATTGGTGGCTTTTTCATTCATGATGGAGTCTTTTTCCCCGCCCTGAAGCCCGACTGGATGAGCCGCACCAATGTTGGTTCCGGGTGCCATTGCTGCAATGTGGGCTGCCAGCGTAATGAACGTGCCCGCCGAAGCGGATTGAGCCCCCGGTGGCCAAACGAAAACAATAACGGGAAGCGGCGCATCAAGTATGTCGCTCACGATGACACGGGTTGACTTGAGCAGGCCTCCGGGTGTGTTCAGACGAAGGACAAGGCAGGATGCGTTTGCTTCGTGAGCTTGGCGGATTCCTTGACGAATGAAGTCTGCTGTTGCGGGATTGATTGATGCATCAATAGTAATGACATGAACCAAAGGCCCTGCAAGCAGAGTAGACGAGGAGAACAGGAGGAGCAAGAACATTCGTGACACAGAGAGCGTTGGCATGGATCGCTCCTTAGTGATCAGCATTTGCTGACCGTTGTGGGTATATGCTTTCCGAACACTGAAACACTCTCGAAACACATTTTACTCGCGGAGAGGGTGGGATTCGAACCCACGGTACCCTTGCGAGTACACTACCTTTCCAGGGTAGCCAATTAAACCACTCTTGCACCTCTCCAGATGCTATTTCAGTTCTAACAGTCGAAGTTGATCATCCAACCATTTGCGGCCAACGCCCGATTTCAAGAACATCTCCCTCCGTCTTGCAGAGGAAGAATCAGAGAACTCTTCAGTGAGAATTGACTTCCAGGGGATGCCCGACTTCGTATAAGGGGAATTTCCTCTGTTGTGTTCGCGCAGTCTCTTCTGAAGATCTTTCGTGGAGCCGACATACCTTTTCCGGAGTTTTTCGCTCCACAATACATACACGTAATACATAGTCAGTTCAAGGGTGGGATTCTCCGCCGGAGGCGGATGCGCCTTTGGCGCAGAACCCACGGTACCCTTGCGAGTACACTACCTTTCCAGGGTAGCCAATTAAACCACTCTTGCACCTCTCCGGATGCATTCTACAGCATTTCTGCAAAAAGATACGAAGAATGCGTGAGTGATGCAATTTGAAATCCCGACAAATCAAGGTATATTGGCATCGACCGATAGTGCACATTCCTCCACACCATGTCAAAGGCTAAGCAAACCTTCCACAGCGCGCTCTGGAATCACGGCGGGAGAATTCTCGAATACCTGCTGATGTATGTGACATCCATTGTCATTGCCCGCGGCTTAGGCGTCGAGGAGAATGGAAGATTTGTCGGGTTGTTCAGCCTCTCGCATTTGATCCTCGTCTTCTGTTCGTTCGGACTGGAAACATCGCTCAACAAGTTCATTCCGCAACTCGCCGATGAGCACGGCAACAAGCAGGCAGCATATATCTTGCGAATGACTCTTCTCATTCGTGGAACTGCGTTTTTTGCAGCAGTTGCGTTGTTCTCGATTGTAATTCACATCTTTACTGTCCCTTTTCTTGAGCGCAACAGTGACGTATTACTGATTGTGCTGCTATTTACCGGGGCACGTTCGCTGTTTCCCCTTTTTGCAATGGTTCTTACGGCCCAGCTTCGCACCGCCCTTACTGCCCGCATCAACCTGGTCATCAGGACCATTGAACTTGCCGGTATACTCATGCTCACACAGATCCAGTTCACGGTGTTTGCATTGTTCGTTCTCTTTTTCTGTACAAGCATCTTACATGGTGTTGCATACGCAATATTCTCACGAATGAACATTCTCCGTGATGTTGTATCTGTCGACATGAAGCCGATTGTCACATTCGGGGGAATTTATTGGGTGAATACGATCGTCGATTTTGTCCTCGGCCGTCAAGGAGATGTACTGTTTCTGACTAATCTGTTGCCTGATTCATCGCAGGGAGGCCTGTACGACGTTGCGTATTCGATTGCTCAGATAGCTTCAATAGCGATGACGGTGGGCTTGTCTGGAGTCACGTTCGCCACCTTTGCACGGCTTGCAGTCGAGGATCAGGCGGCAATGAACAGGTTCTATGCATTCTCCATAAGAATCATCTCACTCCTGACAATTCCGCTGTACACATTCATCATTTTCAATGCGGAAGCCATAGTGGCAATACTGTATTCACCGCAATATGCGTCGTCAGCGCTGCTTGTGCAAGGAATACTTGTCTTTCGAATAGCATCACGGCTGTTCGGTGGACCGGAGAATGGAGAGTACCTACTTTCCCGCGGAAGAGTCGGAACGTTAGTGAGTATTGGCGTTGCCGCTGCTCTGGTGAACTTCGGACTGAATCTCCTCCTGATACCAAAATTCGGCGCGACCGGTTCGGTTATTGCAAGCGGATGTGGAAATCTCCTTGTGAATATGCTGGGAGCGAAAATGGTGTTCCGGATCTCTGAAAGCAGTATTCAGTTCGTGTATTGGGCCGGACTTGTTGCTGTGTGCTGCATTCCGGCGATGATATGCGCGTATCTATTGCCGTCAAATAGCATCTCCTCTCTTATCGCGGCAGCATCGCTGTATGGGATGCTTCTATTGGGGGGACTTGTTCTCCTCAAGCCGCTCACGCAAACAGACAAGGACTGGCTTTCGAAGATTGATGGTCGAATGGCCACCATTCTCCGACTGTTTACGCGTGACGGTCTTCAATCGATACGATAGATCTATGCAAGTGTCCACGATACCTTCCAGAGACAATTTCGCATTGCATATAGCCCTTGTTACACACTCATGCGACAATGGAACGGGAATCGGAAGGATAGTTCTCTCTCTCGCGGATGAATTTGAGAATCAGGGGCAAACTGTGAGTGTGGTAGCTCAACACTTTGACAAAGAAAATTATCGCTTCCGTTGTCGGCAGATTCCCCTGCGAACGTCATTCAATTCACTTGATCGTTTGGCACTACGATGTTTTGCCAAACCGGCCTTGCGTCATCTTAATTGTGATGTTGTCAACTCATATATGATCGGACGAGGCGCATCGGTTGTAACTGCGCAGAGTTGTCATATTGCAGGAATGGAGATACGGAAACAACACCAAACCCGACTTCCCTGGCGACGGAACCTCGGCATTTTTGACAGAATGACGCTACAGGATGAGAGGTTTCTTGTTCGTTCACATCACACAAAAAGGATTATCGCTGTTTCGCAATTGGTGAAGGAGCAGTTTATTCAATTTTACAACATCAATCCTGAGCGCATTGTCGTTATTCCTAATGGAGTGGATGTTGAGAAATTCAAGCAGCTTCGAGCCAAAGTGAATCGGGAGAGCCTTCGCAATCAGTATGGAATTCCGCGAGATGGATTCCTGCTTCTCTTTGTTGGAAATGAATTTGATCGCAAGGGCCTCGACGTTCTCATCCGGAGTCTTGCCGTATTCAAGAGAGACGACGTGCAACTTCTAATAATTGGCGCCGATGATCCCACTCCGTATGCGTCTCTTGCCGCAAGTCTTGGCATATCGAACAAAGTTATCTTCGGCGGGAGAGTACGCGGCCCCGAGGCACTCTTCTTGGCTGCGGATGCTTTCGTTTTTCCAACGGTGTATGAACCGTTCGGGATGGTTCTCATCGAGGCGATGGCTGCGGGTGTGCCGGTCATTGCCACACGACATGCCGGCGCGCTGGAGGGATGTACACACGAGCATCACGGCCTGTTTCTTGCCGATCCTCTTTCTGTCGAGGAGTTATCGTACTCCATTCAAAGACTCATCGGTGATGAGCAACTCCGACACAAGCTCTCCGAAACGGGAATCGATTTTGCGCAGCAGCTCTCATGGAACAAAGTCGCATCACGGACCCTTCAGGTATACAGGGAAATAAGAGAGTTGCAATGATACGCCCGATCTTCAAAAGCCCGTTCCTTATTACCGCTATACTTATCACGATTTTAAATGTCTTTCTCATCTGGGCATTCAGGTTTCTTCCTCTCTATGACTATCCGATTTGGCTTTACGAAGTCCATGTTATGCTCGAGTTGTCTCAGCCGTGGTTTTCAATGGTTTACGAGATGGTATCGGCTCCTGTTCCTAATGTGGGACTTGTGGGAATAGTCTGGGCATTGAGTTTTGTCGTGCCGCTGGAAGCAGCGGGAAAAATCTTCTTAACCCTATGTGTCGTTGGATTGCCCTGGGCATTCCGGTATTGTGCCCGGAGAATTGCAGATAATGTCGATACGCCGGTTGCGTATTTGGGTTTCCCATTCGCGTTCAACATCTTTTTCTTTGGTGGTCAAGCTTTCCTGTTTGGGTTTACAGTTCTCCTGGTTGTTATCGGTTATATCTTTCCGAAACTCAATGCATTGAAAACAAGAGACTGGGCTGTTCTTTCATTTCTTTTCCTGATTCTGTATTTCATTCATGCAATAGCTTTTGTGTTAGCTGTTGTTGTTTTTCTCGGTGCTTTGTCCACGAGCGGATTGAAGCAGAAACACCTTGTTGCTTTCATCTTGTCGCTTGTTCCATCATTGATTTGTATGACATGGTACTACGTTGGGGAGACTAGTGCGTCGGGAACCGAGCTCAAATGGAGCATCTGGGGAGTTGCACAGAATGTCGTGAAATCTCCATTGCTCTTCATCAAAAGTTTTGGCATTCCAACGCCGCTTCCTCTTACTCTTCTCAATGGGTTGTGGGCCCTGGCGTTGCTCATTCTTGTTTCCGCGGCAATCATGCGTGCGCGAACGTCCAAGGCGTTTGACAAACGATTCACCTTCCCGATCATTGCATTGTTCCTTCTGATGTTTTTTCTGCCGGAAGTTCTGTTTGGAGTATATCGGCCGGGAGCCCGTTTCAGTTTTCCTCTCATGTTTCTTATCTTACTTTCAGTCTCAAGAGTTCAATTATCAACACAGTGGCGAACCGTTGCGGTGACAGTGGCAGCGGGAGTTCTGCTCTACAACATCTTTCATTTTGCATCAGTCAATCGGCAGATGAACGAGTTGTACGACGACCTTCAGACATCTGAGAAATCCGACATGACTTTTTGTGTCGTTCGGTTGGATTGGCCGCCTGAACGGCATATCCGTGACGTTGCCGCTGCTTCAATCGATCCCCTCTTCGGAGGAATCTATTATCATCAACTTGACAAGAAAGGGGCGGGTTGGATTTTCGGGACGGCCTTGCTCCGGCTGCGGAGCGACTATGAGAACTTGCGCCCGCTGCTTCACGGGGAATCACCGGAGGAACATGCTTCATCGTTTCTGGAATCGCAGAGAGAGGCGAAGACATTCGGGCACGTACTTCTCGTCGGATCGAGCAGCGTAGCGAAGGGGTTGGCGGATTCATTGGCGAAAGAGGGATACGGTATTGCAATACAAAAGGATAATTGGATAGTCCTGAGATCATCGGATGTCGCAGACTAACAAAGTTCATATTGGTTGCGGTAGGAATATTCTTGCAGGCTATGTCAATGTTGACCGGGCAAACTTGCCGGGTGTCGATGTTGTACATGATGTGACACAATTCCCGTGGCCGTTTGCGGATGAAGAATTCGACCATCTCATTATTGTTGATGTTCTTGAACATTTGCCTGACGTAATTCGAACGATGGAAGAAATTCATCGGATAACACGGAAGCAGGGGAGAGTGACGATTCGTGTGCCGTACTACAATTCGTGGGACGCGTCGTTCGACCCGACGCATGAACATTGTTTTAACGAGAATTCCTTCGACTTTTTCGATCCGGCCACGTCTACAGGTCAGCACCGTCTGTACTATTCAAATGCAAAGTTCCGGATTCAGGCAATCGGATATCTCATCTATCCGACCTCAAGATCATATCTGGTGTACGATTCGAAGGTTGACCATCGGGATTTGGTTCTTCCCGAAGTGTATGACAAGCCTGTCATTCGTTCCACGTTTCTGAAAAACATCTACACAAAGCTGGGACACAAGATCGGCAACACTATTCGGACTCTTCATGTAGAACTTGTACGGCAATAGAACATGAGAATTGCGTTCGACGTCAGCTATATTCAGAGGAACCGTGCGGGCATCGGGCGTCACGCGTTGCAACTGGCCAGGGCTTTGCGGGATCACGACACACGTAACGAATACGTTTTTCACGGCTGGTCGTTCAGGTTGGATGAGGATGAGATCGGCACATTGCAGGCACCGAACGTGTCTCTCTCGGTAAAGCGAATTCCCGGTGATGTGAAGCGATTCTACTGGAACCGTCTGAGGAAACCGCCGATCGAGGCCTTCGTCGGAACCGTCGACATCTTTCACAGCACTGATCCGATGGTTCCTCCCGCACGGCATGCAAAGCGAATTGCTACAGTTCATGATTGTGCCTACAAGAAGTTTCCTGCGCTGTTCGAGCCCCGCGTACTTGCGTGGGATGCATATGTGCAGCGAGCTCTTCGTGTGGCAGATGCAATAGTGGTTCCCTCTGAACAAACCATGCACGATGTCATGGAATTCTTCAAGGTCGAGAAAGCAAGACTTCACATTATTCATCCTCCGGTCGACGACATCTTTTCGTATCGGAGGGATAACTGCGGATCTACCGAGGACATGAGTCGCATCTCAAAACCGTATGTCTTGTTTGTAGGAACGATCGAACCTCGCAAGAATCTTCTTTCCATCATCAAAGCGTTTGAACACGTACGCCGTGAGCAGCGGGATGATGTCGACCTTGTTATAGCAGGGAAGAAAGGGTGGCTCTTCGAAGAGACATTGCATGCTATCGAAACCTCCTCCGAAAAAGCCTCCATCAGGTATCGTGAGTACGTAAGTGAGGAAGAACTTGCATGTTTGTACAGACAGGCGATCTGCTTTGTGTACCCCTCTCTCTATGAGGGATACGGATTTCCGGTACTCGAAGCCATGGCAAGCGGCGTGCCTGTTATTACCTCAAACAACTCGGCAATGCGTGAGTTTGCGGACGGGGTCGCATTGCTTGTTCCTCCGGACAACATCCATGATATTGCCGACGCAATACACATGCTTGTAACGAATGAAGTCAGAAGAGTTGAGATGAAACAACGCGGACTCCATGTTGTCAAGCAGTTTTCGTCCCGGCAGGCAGCCCAGGCGTTGCTCACACTGTACGGTGCACTCAAGCAATGAAGCTTCTCGTCGTTGACCACAATGCCCTTGAGCCTGCGAATCGAGTACTCTACAAAAAGATTGTGGAACTCGGAGGGATTGAGTTGCGCCTGGTGGTGCCTGCAAAATGGTTCAACACATTTCAAACAATCAAATTTGATCCGCCAACGGAGAAACTGGACTTTGAATTGTTCAGCAGCAAGGTCTTGTTTTCCGGGAGAACGCATCGCCTGATCTATCGATCCCTTCACAGACACATCAAGGAATTTCGGCCGGATGTGTTCTACATACATTCAGAACCGGAGAACTTTGCGGCGTTCGAAGCAGCCTCGCTGACTTCTTCTTCGACGAAACTTGTGTTCTATACTGCCCGGAACATTGACCACATTCAAGTCGGATATCCATACAAGCTTTCGGGTTTACACCAGTGGATCGAGCGGTTCGTTCTTCCGCGCGCAAGCCACGGGATTGCCTGCAACAATACCGCACGAACGTTGTTCTCTGCACATGGCTTTCCTCACATTTCTGTCATTCCGCTTGCGGTGGACACGGAGTTGTTTCAACCCCGGGGAGTGCAAAAGGAAGACGGGACATTTGTCATAGGATATGTTGGAAGATTAGAGAGGCAGAAGGGTGTCGATCTCCTTCTTCAGGTGTTAACACAACTACCGGATCGGTGTGTTGCGAGAATTGTCGGCGATGGAAGTGAGCTGCAAAGCTTGAAGCGCTTGGCCTGCAGTCTTGGTATTTCAGGTAGAGTCGAGTTCATTTCCTCGCTGGATCGCATTTCATTACCCGGAGAGTTGGCCCGATTTGATATCCTTGTACTGCCTTCCCGTTCAACACCACACTGGAAAGAGCAATTCGGAAGGGTTCTCATTGAATCCATGGCGTGTGGTGTCCCTGTGGTCGGCTCGGATTCAGGCGAAATCCCTCATGTCATTGGCGATGCCGGGCTTATATTCAAGGAGGAAAGCCTGGATGGGCTCAGGTTAGGATGCGAGCGCCTTCTTATGAACGGGCAATTAAGAGGCGACCTGAGCAGACGGGGCAGGGAACGCGTTGAAAGAATGTATTCGTTGGAAGCAGTTGCCACATTGCATCATAAGCTGTTCACCTCGCTTTAGCCGTGGTTGGATATGGATTGGCAATTCCTTAATTTTACCCAAGATTCTTCATAGTTCGAATGAGACAGTGTTTCTCCGCCTCCTCATATCATTGCTCAGGTTCAAAGGCAGCTTCAGAAAGCCAAGAAACCTTCAACCTGAGCAAGTCCGCTCGGTTCTGATTGTTGAGCTAACCCGACTTGGCGACGTTGTAACTATGTTGCCCTCCATTACGCTTTTAGCGAACCATTTCTCAAATGCTCAGCTTGTCCTACTGGTCGATGCCCGATATGAACCGTTCTTGGCAAATCTTGGACTTCCGTGCAAGGTTTTAGGGGTTCAGAAACCCGAGTCAATTATCGGATTTTTGAAGCTCCTCTTGTTGGTTAGGAAAATGCACATCGATCTTGCTCTGAGCATGAGCCCTCCGAAGCGCAACGCCGCTGTAACCCTTGTGAGTGGCGCACGGAGCAAAGTGGGCTATCTCACGTACCGGCATACACTTACACCTTACCTTGAGGTAACTCCGGTTGAGTCGTTCGGTTGGCTTCTTGATGGGGAAGAAACATACGGGTTGGAGAATATTGAAGAACGGGGTCTCAAGGTTTGTCTTGCGTTGGGGATTCCGGCAAGCTTTCAGCGGGCCAAGAGAGGAATCCAACTCGAACTCAACATGTTGGAAGCCCGACGTCAGCGGTTGATTTCCGATGGAATCATACCAGACAAAAAGTTCGTGGTTGTTCATCCGTTTTCCGGATGGGAATTCCGCTCATGGAGTCTTGAACGCTTTGGCGAGATTGTGAATGCAATTGCCACGCATCTTAACCACGATGTGGTTCTCATGTGCGACAAATCCGAAGAAGAGAAGCTCGATCTTCTGCAACAGAAGTTTTCTGGCAGACACAACGTTTATTTCGTCGCATCGGATGACTTGCTGGATGCATGTGTCATTCTGAAAGAGGCTTCGCTGTTTCTGGGGAACGATTCGGGCCCGTTACATCTGGCGTCTGCGTTGGGAACGCGGGTTGTTGGATTGTTCGGTCCGGCGTCACCCGAACTGACGGCGCCGCGGAATGCAGTGGGGACGTTTCTTTTCAGAAAGGTAGAATGTTCTCCGTGTGCCCAATTGCATTGCGAACGTCCTTCGAATTCTTGCATGTCTCTGATCGGTCAGGACGACGTACTACAGGCCGTGATGGAACAGTTGTCACTTGTCCCCGAATCCAAAGCGGTAGCGAATGCATAAGGTCGATATCCTGGGTGTACAGGTAGATGTAATTGACACGGACGGATTGCACACAGCGATTGAAGGAAGTGTGCTGCAGAATCGGAGAGACGTGTACGCATACGTGAATATCAACGCTATCAACATTGCACACGAGAATGAACGATTCAAGGAGTTTCTGAACAACTCACATGTTGTGTACTGCGACGGCGAAGGCGTTCGCCTTGGTGCCCGAATGCTCGGCTACCATTTGCCGCCTCGAGTTGTTCTTACATATTGGATTTGGGAACTCTGTGAGTTGTTTGAGAAGAGAAAGTTTTCCGTTTTCTTTCTGGGGGCAACGGAGCAATATGTTGAAGAGGCGGTCGGGCGAGTCAGGCAACGATTTCCGGAGATTGTGATCGCAGGCTGGCATCACGGGTATTTCGAAAAAACCGGAGCAGAAAACGAAGCGGTCGTGGAGATGATCAACAGCGCACGCCCGAATATCCTGATTGTGGGATTCGGCATGCCGGCACAGGAGATGTGGATAGAAGAGAATTTGTCGCGCCTTCCTGCAAACGTCATACTTCCGGCAGGCTCGATGATTGACTACACTGCCGGACGAAAAGGACTTGCGCCAAAATGGATGGCCGATAACGGAATGGAGTGGCTTTACCGTTTTTTGCAGGAGCCCGGTCGGTTGTGGAAAAGATATTTGATCGGTAATCCGTCGTTCATGTACAAGATTGCAAGAGAGTATTTACGAAAGGGGACACAACGATGAAGTTGATGGGGGGACTCAGTGTTATATCGGCATTGTTTGTATCGGTGATGGCGTATGCCGGAGCGGGATCAGACAAGCCGAGCGAGAAATCGTTGTTCAAGCTGCTGAACCAATCTCCCGAGGGGTGGGAGATTGAATATGTTCCGCAACCTCGGCTTCTTATGACGGTAGACATTGACGGAAAACCGTACACACGATTTCTCGACGTTACACGTACTGACGGCGAGGATGCAGTTGGATCACCCGCCCTTCCGGTTGATGCTATCACCTTAGGCGTTCCTGACGGTGTAACGTTGTATGCTGACCTGCTCAATCCCGAATTCGAACTTGATGAACAGCAAGCTATCGCCCCCCATCCTGACTATGAATTCACCGAAGATCAGGAAGCTGTTGAAGTTTTCAATCGAGACCAATCGAAGTACTCGGTCAATCAGTTTCTTCCCGCAACACACATCAGCGTTGAACAGCCGTTCACATTGCGACAGCAGAAGATCAGCGTTGTTCGTATCCGGCCATATCAGTACAATCCTGCGACGCAGACATTGCGACGCATAACAAAAGCGACTCTGCGCATTCGTATGCAGAAATCGCCGGAGTATCGCCCGTCGTTTATCCCTGTACCGGATCCGTTGTTCGAACAATCCTACAAATCCCTGCTGTGGAACTATGAGCAAGCCAAGGAGTGGCGGTTGGGTCGGCAATCCCGGCTCTCTCTCAATACCGATCCGACACGAGACTGGTTTGAAACCGGCAAGAATTACTACAAGGCGGCGGTCGCAACAGACGGATGGTACAAGATAACCCGTGCGCAAATAGAAGCGGCGGGAGGAAATCTTACATCAGTTGATCTTTCTACAATCAAAGTTTATGCAAAGGGCGTTGAAGTTCCGATTATTGTACGGCCTGACACGTCGGTCGAGTTCTTTGCCCGCCGGAACTACGGCGATTCGACGTACTTTGATTTCTACACGGACACCTGCGCGCATTGGCTGACTTGGGGCGGGACGCAAGGAGTTCGCTATGCATCGTCATCTTCTTCAGGCCCCCCCCTCTCGACGTTCATCTCCGTGTTGCATCCGAGACACTTTGAAACACCCGGCGCATACTACGTCGGGACAACGGATGCCGAACTGATAGACAATGGTACTGTTCCCGGGGAAGGCTGGCGAATGAATAATTTCCCTGTCGGAAGGCAAACGGACTTTCCCTTTACGCTTGACTCAATTGATACTTCAGTCCCCACGGCAGTTCTCCGTTCACAGCTCTGGGGAAGTGCATACGTGAATCCTCCGGGTACTCCGGCGCTGCAGAAGGCAAGATTCTGGGTAAACGACTCTCTTGTCGGTGACGTCGAATTCGGTCAGCGGCAGGAAGGGTTGATGAATCGATCATTTCCGGCGAGTTGGCTGAGAGTCGGCAATAACACGCTTCGGATACGTGCAATGGAAACGACGGGCGGCGCAAACAACTTCTTCCTGCGATGGTATGCGTTTGACTACAATCGCATGCTTCGACCTGTCAACGGACAATTGGAGTTTACAGCTCCGCCCGGCTCACCCGGCGTGCCGAACCGGTTTTTTGTGAGAGGATTTGACAACGCGGACATTGAAGTATTCGATGTTTCGACGTATAGAAAGATAGAAGGCGGTATCGTAGAAGGCGATTCTGCAAGCGGCTTCACGATCTCGTTTGAAGACACGAGCACGGTGCAACGAACGTATATTGTTTTTGCCTCCGGGAATCAGCGCAGTGTTCCGCCGTTGAAGCAGAAGATGTTTCAGGATATTCGGGTCAATCCGCAAGGGGCCGACTACATCATCATTACACACAAGAACTTTCTTGCACAGGCAAACCAACTGGCTGCACACAGGGAAGCCGTTAATGGAGTTCGGACCAAGGTTATTGACGTAGAGGATATCTATGACGAATTCAACTACGGCCAAATCCACACCAAGCCGATGAAAGGATTCCTGAAGTACGCATTCGAAATGTGGCTGGCGCCTGCACCATCGTATGTCCTTCTCCTCGGCGATGCGAGTTGGGACTATCACCGCTATCTCGGAACGACGGTCAAAACGAATTATGTTCCTGCTTACGGCGTGCCGACAGGCGATAACTGGTTCGGATGCTTCAATCCCGCGTTGCCATTTCTCACATCGTTGTACATCGGACGAATTCCCGCCGAGGATATGACGCAAGCCCAACGAACCGTAAACAAAATCATGGGGTTCGACAATTACGAACTCTCTGAATGGAATAAGAACTTCCTCTTTATCACAGGCGGCGTTACCCTGAGCGAGCAGGCCGGGTTCAATTTTCTTGCCGACAGATCCGTTTCCTTGTACGTGAAACCTCCGCCACTCGGAGCGACAGGGTTGCGGGTGAGCAAAGCGACGCCGGGTTATATTGACGGAGAGAACAAGCAACGCCTTAAAGATCTGTTCCGGAGCGGATTAGGATTTGTGAGCTTTACAGGCCACTCCGGGGGCAAAATCTGGGGTGTTGATCCGGGCCCTGCGTCCGAGTTTGAAAATACGAACGGAAGACTTCCGTTTGTTGCCTCTGTCAGCTGTAACGTCGGCGGTTTTGCAACACCGTCGAACAACGTGTTTGCTGAAGATCTTCTTCTCGCAGACAACCGCGGTGCTATCGCCGCGTGGGCATCGTCATCCGTTGGTTATGCAAACTATGGCGCTGCCTTGACGAACAACTGGCTGATGAACGCAACGGCCGATTCGGTGCGCGAGTTTGGCAGACTGACAACCAACGCATTGTACCGACTGTGGACGGAAACCGGTTCAGGATATATCACGCTTGCGATGATGAACCTGAATCCGATGATGGGGGATCCAATGTCAAGACTCCCCATTCCGCTCAAACCGGAACTGGCGGTGTCGGCATCGGACATTTCTCTTGACAAATCGGAACCGACACCGAATGATTCGACACTCATCGTTCGGGTCAACCTGCATAATTATGGTCTGGTTCCGTCGGACAGTGTGGGTATCACCTTGACGGATATCTACAGCGGACAAACAACACATCTTCTCGACAACAAGAAACTGAAACCAACATTGCATATCGATTCGGTATTTGTTCCCTGGCATAGTACAAACAAAGTCGGGTTGCATACGCTTGTCGCGACACTGGATCCACTGAACGTGATTGAAGAAGTGAATGAGTTGAACAACATCGCATCAAGCGAGAAGTACATCTACGCAAACAATCTCTATGTCGTGAGACCCATTTCGAATATGGTAGTGCCATCGGGGGCACAGCGGCTGGTCGTGACAAGTCCTGTGGGCTACGATTCCATCGGATTTCAGTATTCATTCGAGCTGGATACGACGGAGACGTTTGATTCGCCTGCTCTTGTGACTTCAGGGATTATTGCCGCTGATCAGGTGAAAGGAGAATGGATAACCCCGCCATTGCCGGCAGAAAGAGTGTATTTCTGGCGGGCAAGAACGGTTGACGGCCCTCTCGTTGGGAACTGGGTTACTTCATCCTTCTCCACCTCAAATGATGTTCCCATGATTTCCGATGCAAACGCCCCGACAGTCAGGATGAAGCAGCATTCCAGGCGTCAGTTCTCGCGAAATCATCTTGTGAATGCAACCCCGACAGATTCCGGTGTAACAATCGCACAACAGGCCCCACTCAACGTGTTCTGCCGCTCAGTCGGGCAGCGCTACAATCAGACATTGGAGTACTACAGCACGATTGCCGTAAACGAACAGAAGATCATTGGATATTGGTGGGAATTAGGAAGCAGCTTCATGGTTGCCCGCATCAACGATTTCACGAATGCTGTTGAATACCGGAGCTTCAATACAGCTTCGTCGGCGGCTCTATCGGACAGCATGAAAAACTTCATCAACGCTACGCCGACGGGTAACTACATTGCGGTTTCGGTTATCTTCAACGGACAGACAAATGTAAACGAAGGGCTGAAGCAAGCAATGGATTCGTTAGGGGCGACGATGTTCCGTTCCATCCTCAACAACCAATCGTATGCGTTTATTGGCAGAAAAGGAACGGGCGGTCCTGGGATGACACCCCTTGAGCAATTGAATAGCGACACAGCGGTGTTGAGCCTTCAAGTCCCGAATGTATACTCTCTCGGAAATGGCTCCGTGACATCGCTGCCGGTTCCTGTCGCGCAAACATGGGAATCGCTGCGCTGGCAGCGTTCCGGGGACATGCAATTGACAAATCCCCGTCTTGCAATTGTAGGAGTCAGGCCTTCAGGTATCATCGATACGCTGCGTATCTTTCCGAAGGACAGCACGGACGTCGATTTGACATTCCTCGATTCGCTGACATCCGGAACCGGATATGCGTATGTGAACATTGCAGGCCTGCTAGCAACTTCGGATGCAAATGTTACGCCCGCAATTTCGGCATGGGAGATTGATTGTACGCTGCCTTCCGATATTGCCGTCAGCGCGAGGAGTTTTGTTCAATCGAGAGTGGCGACGTTTGATCTTCCCGTTACGGTGCATAATCTTGGCTATCGTAAGAGCGACAGCATCCGGATTGTGGTGAATGCTCTTGACAAGTTCAATTTGGGAAGACAAGTTGCAGCTACGACAATTGACTCTATCGAAATAGAAGGAAACCGTTCAGCGGTTATTCGGATTCCGATGGCAATTCTCCCGAAGAAGACGCTGCTGCAGCTATTGATTAGCCCTGTGAACGGCGGCAAAGACCTTATCGTAGAAAATAATACAGCATACTATACGCTGATCAGGACAGACATCGTTGCCCACAACAGGCTGAATGTGTACGCCGACGGCAAGCCGTTGATGGACGGCGATTATGTCTCAGCGGAGCCTGTTCTTCTCGTCAAAGCCGAACAACAGGAAATTCCAACGTCAGCCTCGCAGTTTGAGATGTTGGTCAACAACAAGCCCGTTCCCGGCATTTCCGCTCAGGCATCGTTGTCAAAAACGGGGACGGGGTCACGGGTCACCGAGCATACGTTCACGCCGTCGTTGATAAGCGGTGATCAGGCGCTGACGTTCCGCGTCGCACAAATGAACGCGCTGGGTCAGGTTGACACAATTGAAGAGACCATACATGTCCGCGTCTCCACCGAATCAAAAACGCTGAATGTCTATTCGTATCCCAATCCCTTTGCCACAGATACCTATTTCACTTTTACGCTTGCTGGCTCGAGGCCGCCGGATGAGGCCCGGATAAAAATCTACACGATTGCGGGAAGGAAGATCCGTGATATCACCGTACCGGCTAACGCATTGAGTATTGGCAATAATCGCGTACATTGGGATGGTCGGGATTCCGATGGCGATGAAATCGCAAACGGGTATTATTTCTATGAACTCACGACATTCCGCGAAGGCAAACCGGAATCAAGTGTTCACAAACTTGCGAAGGTAAGATAACACGTTTAGTTCCTGGTCCTCCACCAGTAGTTCTGTGAAACATGAAATGTGAGGTGGATATGAAACACCTTGTTGCATACGCGATAACGAGCATCATGTGTTTTGGTGCTTTGATAGCGTCGACGTTTGCCGGCGAAGGCAATGGTGACGCTTTTCGGCTCGTCTCACGTCTGCCGGATGGCTGGGTAATAGAATACACTCCCGGTGCGCAGCCATTCACGCATGTCGAGATAAATGGCAAGATGCATCTGCTGTTTGACGGAATGGCACGTCTTGATGCCTCATTCGATCACACGGGGTTGCCGAAACTTCCTGTCGAGGTAGTGACGCTGGGCATTCCCGCTGATGCGTTCGTGCAAGCGGAGCTTTTGGATCCTGAGTATGAATTGATCGCGAAGCAGCTTGTAGCGCCGTATCCGACCTATCATTTTTCGGAAGAGACGGAGCCTGTTGCCGAGTATCGGAAGGATGCTTCGGCGTACGGACAAAACAGGTTCTTTCCTTCGCTGAATCATGTTGCCGATCCTCCGGGACGATTTAGGGATCAGCGCATCGCTTCAATTCGTATCTCGCCGTATCAATACAATCCTGCAACTGAAACGCTGCGCCGGATTGTTCGGGCAAAACTTCACATCCGCTTGATGCGAAGTGACGGCGGCGGTTCGATGGTTCTTCCTCCGCCATCTGCCGTGCGGCCCGACCCGCATTTCGAAGAACTATACAGAAGTACTCTGTTCAACTACGATGAAGCAAAAGGTTGGAGGGTAGATGTCGGTGCAGAATCATTTCATCGCATGGTGCCCGACCCGACGCGTGATTGGTTTGAAACAGGCAAGAATTACTACAAAATTCCCGTTACCGAAGATGCGTGGTATAAAGTAACGAAGGCGCAACTTGTTGCCGCCGGAGCAAATCCATCACTAATCGATATTCCAACGCTGAAGATTTTTTATCGCGGTGTTCAAATTCCGGTTGTTGTTCGTCCCGACACGAGTGTCGAATTCTACGGCAGACGAAACTACGGCGACTCGACGTACACTGATTTCTTTACAGACACCAGTGCCTACTGGCTGACGTGGGGAGGGGTTGCAGGGCTTCGCTTTACGCCATCATTTGTGGACTCGACGGGCATAATCACGAATCTCTCGTCATCGCTCACAATGAGACATTTCGAGGAGAACAACGACTACTATCAAGGTACGACAACAAACGATATTATCAACATTCACACAATTCCGGGCGAAGGATGGGCGTGGGGCGAGCCGCCAGATTGGTTCTTCCCAACTGCAACCCGTGAGTATGCGTTTGTTGTAGATGAAGTCGCGGCCGGTCCTGTGTTGCAGGCCGGAATTCGAGTACGGCTTGTCAGCACAACGTTGAACTACACGACACCGAATCATCGTGCGCGGTTCTGGGTGAACGACTCGCTTGTTGGTGAGGTAACATTTCCGGGCAGGACGAGTGTCGTGTTCAATGCTACCATTCCACAATCCTGGTTGCGCAGCGGCACGAACCAGTTGAGAATTCAATCCATTCTTACTCTAGCATCACCGAATCAATTCTATCTTGACTGGTTTGAAGTTGATTATGAACGGAGGCTTCGTGCAGGTGACAACCAGCTTGCTGTTGTAGCAGGACAGGCCAGTCAACTGACTCGGACAACGTTTACCGCATCAGGTTTCACGAATTCTCAGATCGAAGCGTTTGACCTAAGCACAATGCGCCAAATAACCAGTGCACACATCACACAGGATGAGGATGGCTATAGTATTGCCTTCCGGGATACACTTGCGGTTCCCCGATCGTATATCGTTGTCGGTGGAGGGGGCGCCCGGCCTGTCTCGTCAGTTACACAGAAAATGTTCACGGATATTCGTGTCAATGCATCAGGCGCCGATTACGTGGTGATCACCCACAAGAACTTTCTGACAGCGGCACAGCAGCTCGCCGCACATCGTCAGACAGTGAATGGAGTCCGGACGAAAGTCATTCTTGTTGATGACATCTACGACGAATTTAACTACGGCATCATGAACGCAACGAAGCTGAAACCATTTGTGAAGTATGCCTTTGATAATTGGCCTCAGCCGAAACCGGCTTATCTTCTCTTGTTCGGTGATGCGTCGTGGGATTATCACAGGTTTCTTTCCACCTCTATCAATACGAATTTCGTTCCGTCGTATGGCGTTCCTGTAAGCGACAACTGGTTTGTTACGTTCAATCCCGATACGGTTTCGCTTCCCTCAATGCTTGTTGGGAGGATTCCGGTTGCGACACCTGCGCAGGCGCAGAGTGTCGTGCAGAAGATCGTCGGGTATGATTCGTACACACTGGCTGAATGGAACAAGAACTTCCTTTTCATCACCGGAGGCAATAATCTGAGCGAGCAGTCGCAGTTCAACGCCTACTCGGAAGGAATGATTTCGCTGATCGTTGCGCCTCCCATTGGCGGAACGCCGTTCCGCGTTTACAAAACCACGCTTGGCGTGATCGACGGTGAACACAAGGGGCGGCTCAAGCAGCTTGTTCGTGATGGACTCGTGTTCATGAATTTCATCGGCCATTCGGGCGGGAGAATATGGGGTGTCGATATCGGGCCTCCGTCGGAATTGGAGAATACGAACGGCAAGCTGCCGTTTCTTGCATCGGTAAGCTGCAACGTTGGAGGATTCGCAGACCCGGAAAGCCATGTGCTTGCCGAGGATTTCGTTCTTGCCGACAATCGCGGTTCAATCGCGGCGTGGGCATCATCGACGTTAGGATATCCTTCGTACGGCAGGGATTTGGGCAGGGATTTTCTTCAGGGTGTGCGGGACTCGGGGCGGACATTCGGCCTTCTGACAACGAATGCCAAGATCAAGATGTTGCGAACGTACGGGGCCGATTATATTGCCAATGCAACAGTACAAACCAACAACTTGTTGGGCGATCCGCTGTCACGTTTTGCGCTGCCGCTGAAGCCCGATCTGGCAATCCGCCAACAGGATATCATCCCGAGTAATCCAACGCCGACCGTCAACGACACGCTTGTGATGGTGAAGGTGAAAATGTTCAACTACGGCTTGGTTACTCCGGACAGCGTTGACGTGGCGGTGACTGATACTTATAACGGCCAGACGACGACTCTCGCAAACAGAAGAGTTGCTCCCATGCGCCAAGTGGACTCAATCAATGTTGAATGGCGCGCAATGCATCAGGTCGGATTGCACACACTCACGGCCTCTCTTGATCCGCAGAATCTGATTCCCGAGGTTTCCGAACTGAACAACATCGCTTCTCGCGAGCAGTATGTGTACGCGAATCTCCTATCCGTTGTCAAGCCAGTCAGGAACATGGTTGTTGGGCCGGGAGTACAGAGACTGGTTGTGACGAGCCCGTTCGGGGTTGATTCGTCTGGATTTGCATACGAGTTTCAGCTTGATACAGTCGATACCTTCGATTCTCCGGCGCTCATTGAATCAGGGCAGATCGTTCCCACTGCTGTAACAGGAGAGTGGCTCACTCCGTCACTTCCTGTCAACCGCGTGTACTTCTGGCGTGCGAGAACGAGCTATGCGAATGCACTTGGGAAATGGGTCGAATCTGCATTTTCGACGGGGGGCGATGTACCTGCGTTGCCGCAAGTACGTTGGCGCGAGAATTCCTCAAAGCAGTTCAGGCGTGATATTCTCACGCAAGCCTCGGCAACCGACTCGGGAGTGACAATTGCACCAAGTCCCGCTATCAATTTGTTTGTGAGGTCAGTAGGCTACAGGTACAACCAGTTGGCGGAATACTACAGCATCATAAAGATCAATGAACAAAAAATTACCGGCTATTGGTGGGAGTTGGGAAGCAGCTTCATGGTCATCCGTCTCAATGAATTCACGGGGGCGTTCGATTTTCGGGCGTTCAATCTCGTGACGTTTCCCGCCGATTCCGGTTTGCGTGAAGCGCAGCGGATGGCAGATTTCATCAATCAAACTCCGGTCGGAAACTATGTTGCGTGGAGCGTCATCTTCGACGGAAGAACGAATGTAACCGAAAGCCTGTATGTCGCGATGGAGAGTTTGGGAAGCACGCTGGCGAGAACTGTCCAGCCGGGGCAATCGTGGGCATTCGTTGGAAGAAAGGGGAGCGGCGGTCCGGGGATGACGGCGTTGGAAGTTCTCACGAATGATACGGCTGTTGTTTCGCTGCAGATTCCCAACTACTACAGTTACGGCAACGGCTCGATTGCAACAGAACGGATGTTTGTCTCGGATTCATGGAGTACATTTCAGTGGCAGCAAACCGGCGCACCATCCACCAATACACGGCTTGCGATTTTGGGCAATCGCCCGAGCGGGACTGTTGATACACTGGGCATCTTCCCCAAGGATAGCGCAACTATCGACCTTTCATTCATGAACCCGCTGACTTCAGGGGAACGCTACAATGCCGTGCAAGTTGCCGCGCTGTTCTCCACAACCGACGCACTCGTCACTCCCTCGCTGCACGCATGGCAAATGGATCTCAACGCCCCTGCCGATCTTGCCATCAGTGCACGGACGCTGAGCAGCTCGGAGCCGACGGCCACGCGCAATGTCGAGGTAACCGTGTACAACATCGGGTATCAAAACAGCGACAGCTCCACGGTTGTCCTTTCCGTGTACGACCGGCAGAATCGTGCCCGTCAACTTGCGAGCGTGTCTGTTTTGCCGGTTGCTCTGGGAAGTTCGAGAACGGTTGTTATTCCTATCTCGACAACAAATCTCCCCCGAAGGGTGATGCTGCAGGCCGTTGTTCATCCCGCAAAGCGGGCAAAAGATCTCGTGTACGAAAACAACACGGCGTATCATTCATTCGACCTCGGCCCTTCACTGATGTCTGCAATGCAGGTGTACGCCAACGGCTCGCCCGTGATGGAAGGCGATTATGTGCCCGCAACACCGGTATTGATGCTTGATCTTCAGAAGCGTGATGAAAACCCCGCTACCCGCATCGAGGCGCAACTGTTCGTGAACAACAGGCTCGAAGGCACATGGACCTCCCCGGCAGGAGGCTCGGAGCAACGCCCGACATTCAATCCCCAACTCTCTGACGGATTGCATCGGCTCACGTTCAAGGTGATGAGCGTAAATTCCTTCGGCGAGATTGATACGACGGAAAATTTGTTGAATGTGCTGGTTTCAAAGGAAAGTCGTATCCTGCATATGTACAACTACCCGAATCCGTTTTCGCGGGACACTTACTTCACCTTTATGCTTGCCGGCTCGGCTCCTCCGGAGGAGTTGAGAATCCGCATCTTTACCGTTGCCGGGAGGAAGATCAGGGACATCCTCGTGCCGCCGTCGAGCGTGCAGATCGGCTCCAACCGGATTCATTGGGATGGGAGAGATGAAGATGGCGATGAGATAGCGAACGGATACTACTTCTATCAGGCATCACTCAAAGGGGAGGGGAAAGAGCTTTCGGCAGTGCAGAAGTTGGTGAAAGTACGATAAGTGCAGGGACATGGATGAAAGAAAAACCGCGAAGACGCGAAGGCCGGCCTGCGGCCGTGCAGGCACGAAGTATTTGAGGATGTGAATGTTGGTCGAGTCTACGACTCGAGCAAAAGTGTAGCGCGAGTCTCCGACTCGCACCATTTGGGCGGGACGGAGGCCCGCGCTACAACCACGAGATCCGCGTCGTCGAAATCGCCGGCAGAGTGGGTTGGGAAACTCTCTAATTCTTCTTTGTGAGTCTTCGAGACCTTTGTGTCTTCGTGTTGAAAAACCTGCGCAACAAAAACAGCCCCGACAGTTTTCACCATCGGGGCTTATCCTTGTGTAGCAACGTTCAATTGAACGTCTCAATCATCGAACGTCACTTCAACAATATCATCTTCCTCAACTCATTCTTCTGCCCGCTTACCAACCGGTAGAAATACGTCCCGCTTGCGAGGGCCGAAGCATCCAGCCGGACTCTGTGCATCTGGCCTGCCTGCGCCACACCGTCGTACAGTGTTGTAACCTGCTGGCCAATCGAATTGTACACCACCAGTTGTGCATCGCCTGTTACATCAACCGAAAACGCAATCTCTGTTGAGGGGTTGAACGGATTCGGGTAATTCTGTCCCAACTCGAAACGGGTCGGTGCGCCGACCCGCTCGCCTGCCGAGGTAACGCCGTTTATCACCACTATCGGTTCGGTGTAGTGGATTGTTCCGTCGAGATCGACCTGACGCAAACGGTAATGGCCGCTGCCAGCCGGGGCGTTCACGTACGTCCAAGAGTAGTCATGCGGCATGACCGTGGTTCCATGTCCGGGCATGAAACTGTTCGGCAAGTCTGTGTAGCCGGATGTCGCGGTTTCTGCACGTTGCAGATAGAAGCCGTAGTTGTTCGTTTCAGAGATGGTTCTCCAGTTAAACACAATGGAGTTGTTCTGCGGAACCGCCGAACCCGTGAAACTCGCAAGCTGCACAGGGACAGGGCCCGTTGTAAATGTAATTGATGTCTTCGGGTCGCCAACCACAACATCCATCCATGACATCATGCCTGATGCCATGAAAAAACTCTCTGCCAGATTGAAACCTGCGACGTAACGAGGAAGCAGGATATGTGGTAGCGCCATCGCATTCGAATAGGGTTCGTACACATACCCTTTCGCTCCGCTGACCCCTTCGTATAACAAGTCAACAATCAATGATTGACCATACACGGGAGGGGTATTGAAAGTTCTTCCGGATGTTGAGACAAAAGTCTCGGCAATTGCCCCTGGCATGTATGTATTGTAGGGAATGCCGTTCTGTGTATAGAGATGCTGATAATGGTCGTTACTTCCCCAACTAATGTACCCGAGAAGGTTCTGTTTATTGGTCAGGAACACTGTTGTGGAATCGAAGACGACTTCTTTGTTCGCGGCAATCAGTGCGTTTCTGGCGAGTCCCATATACATATTGAGTCCGGATGTCCAAGCGGGGTCCTGATCAAGAAGAAACGGAGCCGAGGAACTGGCGGAAACATTAGGACCGCTTCTGTCTATTAGGTCTAGCACCGTCTGAACGCTGTAAGCATCCAGCCGGGTGACAAGATAGATCCCATAGGCAGCCCGCGAGAAGCTCCCATTTTGGTAATAATATGGTGAGACGATGCGGCCGGCACCGCCAATAGAACTGCTGTAAGGCCCCAGAATCAGCATCAATTCGCTCTCAACCGACGAAGATGGTGATGAGGTTGAGAATGTATTGCCCCGGTTCACTTTCAGCGGAACCCCTTTGGTTGTGACAAGATAGTTGATCGAATTCTGAATGTTGCGGGATACCAACTGTTGTTCGATCTGTGAGCGCAGGTCGTTGAACCTCGTGCTGTCGATCTCTTCGACAGTATCCGCCTGAACGTAGATCATGTTGGCGGCAGGGATGTTGCGCGCTGCCTGAAAGTAGGTGCCGATTGTCTGCGACGCGGCGCTGTTGGTATTAATAATTACTGCGACGTCGTTGTAGGAAACCTGTCCTGCTGCCGGAAGGGGTAACATCCAGCAGATCAACAAACCCGCAAGTAGAAGCCTGATATTGGGCATAACTCCTCCTGATTAAATATCCTGCCTCTATTTGTTCACGGCACGTGCCACCTGAAACCGGATTAGGAACGGACGTCGGTAACCCGCTAACCGATGAATCTACTATGGGTTACAGAATCGGTATGTTGAATAAAGATGGGAAACACGAAGAGAGAAGGGAAACAGTATGGGGATTAGCGCTGAAGGTTTGTAGAAAGTACAGGCCGCGGAGGGCGCAAACTGTAGACCGAGTCTCCTGACTCGGCTATTTGCGGGACGGAGTCCCGCGCTACACATCCAGAGCTGTAGCGCGAGTCCCCCGACTCGGCCATTTGCGGGACGGAGTCCCGCCCTACACATCCAGAGCTGTAGCGCGAGTCTCCGACTCGGCCATTTGCGGGACGGAGTCCCGCGGCTACACTTCCAGAGCTGTAGAGCGAGTCTCCGACTCGCCAGTCTGCGGGACGGAGTCCGCACTACGGTTGCATCCCAACAAAAAACAGCCCCGACCGCTTTCGCTGCCGGGGCTGCTGTGCGCTTCTTAGACGTAGCCTGGGGGTTACAGTAAGAAGCAATTTGTGTATGTCAATTTCTTCGC
>CAADGV010000011.1 GCA_900696645.1 uncultured Chlorobiota bacterium
ATGCGTGTGATACACATGTTTCTCCGATAGATTGTGGTGGCTTGTTTCCGGTTACTCAGACTGTCCATCTTACCAAATAACCGCTCTTTTGTCCACCACCTACCGGAAAGGTTTCCTTATTTCAGCAGAAGGAGTTTCCTGACCGCACTGTTTTCACCACTGTGCAATCTGTAGAAGTAGATGCCGCTGGCCAGGTAACCCGCGGCAAATCGTGTTTCATACTCCCGTCCCGCTTCGGCAACATCGTCGAACAACGTCGCGACAACTTGCCCGAGCAGATTGTGAACCGTCAGCGTTGCGGGACCTGATGCCGGAACAGAGAACTTGATACTCGTCTCAGGGTTAAACGGATTCGGATAGTTCTGATGCAGGTTGAACACATGCGGCACATTCTGCTTCACTCCCGTCGCCCCCGATACGACAATCGGCTCTGTGAAATGCATCGTTCCATCCAAATCGACTTGCTTCAATCTGTAGTGCCAAGAGCCTTGCGTGACCGACTCATCTATGAACTGATAGTATCGCGGCTCGTTCGTTGTTCCGTTGCCGGGAACAAAACTGTTCGGCAGATCGGAGAATCGCGGCTCTGCTGCTCCTTTCCGCTGCACGTAGAACCCGTAGTTGTTCACCTCGCTGATCGTTCTCCACTCCAACAATACTCCGGCAGACGTCATCCGTCCGGTGAACGATGCAAGCTGAACGGGGACCGGATTCGAGCTGAAATCAAACTTGCCGCTTCCCGCGTACGACGAGACCATCGCAGGAATCTCTTCAGCCGGATCGAGGGTATAGCTGTAGTACGTCGATGCCTCGAACGCCGTGCCGCGTGTCCCCGGCAAGCCGGTCGTTCCCGCAAAGATGTTGAACCGCTCCACCAGGTCACCGGGCGGACTGCCGTCACGCGACGTTTCCGTCGGAATCGGAACATTCAGGTAGTAGTTCCCTTCAACTAATACATCCGCCTCGAGATTCGAGGAGACACCGTAGATGCCGTTGTTCGTATAGTAGTTGTTGTACACATGCGCCTTGCCGAAGCGGACGCGAGGATGCCGCTGTGTTGTTCCGTTGAAGTAGTTATGATGATAGGTCACTTTGAGTTGCGTGTCGGTAGTCTGGTTGTTCGAGTGACCCATCAGGCACGCCTTGTCATGGTTGTAGAAATGGTTCCACGAGATGGTAACATACTCGGCGCCGTGCGTCACATCGAGCGCGCCGTCGTAGCAGTTGGTGAAGGAACAATGATCAATCCAGAGATGATTGCCGGTGTTGGGAGCATCGTCCGCCTGAATGTTGATCCCGTCATCGGGAGAGTTCATGAACTTGATGTTGCGAATGATGATGTTCTTCGCCCGCGTAATCTTCAGCCCGAAGCCGCTTATCGTTGCGTCGGTTCCCACGCCAATGAGGGAAATATCATACGTATCCTTTATGTCCAACATATCCGACACTGCTGCGCTCGGCATCAGTGTTCCAATCACGTAGATGGTAAGAGGAGGGAAATTCAAAGTCCGGTTTGCATCAACGCGTCGCAGCATCCATTCATTGAGATCGGAAGAATTCGTAACGAACACGGTCTGCATATCCGTGCCCGTGCCGCCTGTAGTGCCGTTGGGATATTCGTACGCGCCGACAGAAGCAAAACCCGCAGGCGATCCCTGATAGGGGAACGGCCCGAAACCGCCGGGAGGAATCATCACACCGATCTCTGTTTTGTGTGAGTTCATAGTAACGTTCATCGGATTCATTGTTCCTTCATCCGTTCCTCCCCACCGGTGAAAGATGTTGCCGCCCGAAGGCGTCGCCGTCAATGTTACGTCGGTACCGGCATCATACAGCGAGTCGGCATGTGCAGGGGATCCGAGAACAGAGCCTTCTCCACTTTTCGTCAGATGAAGTTTGTACACCGGCGTTGCCGTCTGCCCGCCAATCACGATGCGGTCAAGATTCGCGTTGTTGTTGTTTGTGGTAGATGTAAACTTCAACCGGTTGATGCCCGCTTGCAATGGTACAACAGCCGCCACGGACGACCACGTCGTCCAACTTCCCGTTGTCGTGAAGGTCGGAAATGTAATTGACGAGCCATTAAGCGTCACAGCATACGCACGGGTACTGCCGCCGTTCGCGTAGAAGACACGCACCGTATCGGAGGCGGCACTTGCACGACGGAAGATGATCTCCAGCGACGCATTGATTTTGTCCGCGATATCAACGTAACCGGAGCCGGTGTAGCCGTTGTACTGCGTGCGAACGTACGCGGCGGAGAGAATGCCATCTTCCGCCTGGTACTCGTTCGGCTGGGCGGGCGTTGCACCCGTTCCCGAGACGGCAACATTCCGAGTCGTGGCACTCCCGCCTTCGTTGGTGATGTCGCCGTCATAGCTTTGCACGGCGGTCGGCTTGAAGCGAACGTACACTGTCGTCGGCGACAACGTTCCGCTTGCATACGGTGCTTGCACGGACGATCCAAAACCCGACCCGCTCGTCAACGACACCTCAAATCCGGACGGCGCTGTGATTGTGATATTGCCGCTTGCAGGCGAGAGTGTATTGCCCGAAACGATGAACGTTTTTTCCACTGATGTTGTGTTGATGAGAACCGCTCCGAACGATAACGAACCGGCAGAAACTCCGATCGTTGGAACCGCAAGAGTTGTCTGGCTGCCTGTGCCCGGCGCTGTTGTATTGTAGTTCTGTGAATTGCCGCTCCCGACGTTATACTCGTACACGGCAAAATGATAGGTGGAGTTGCTTTGCAGATTGGTTACTGTGACACTCGTGCCGGTTCCATCATACACAATTTTATTCCCCCCACCCTGGTCTGTCGCAGCCGTGAAATCGCTGTTTACCCCGCTTGCCGGACTCCCGTTTGTGGGGATGAACGTGACTGCCGCTCCTAACCGCGCAGCAACAATTCTTCGATCACCGTTTCCACCGGTGAAGTTCACAGCGATGGAACTTCCCGTTACCGTTCCAAACGCAATGCTTGACTGTGCAGTTGGTTCCAACGCAAGCGTAACGCCATCCACCGCAACTTGCTTTGCCGGAACACCGGTACTCGTGTGAGTGATGTCTCCCGCATGCGGGGCCGCCGATATTCCATTCATCCGAACCTGCACCGCAACCGGCTGCCCGACAATCTCTCCTCCCGCGACAGAAAGCGTCACCGGCAAGGCGTTCCCGTTCCAAGTTGTTCCGCCGTTCGTGGAGATCTCGAATCCCACCGGCGGAGTCACAACGACGTCATCTACAAGACTGACGCCCGAAACGTTGTACGATTGCGTTCCGGATGGCATGCCGACAACATGCTGAAAACTGCTCAGAGAACTTTCCGAAGTGATGATGTTGGCAGATGCAATTGCCGTTGTTCCGGATATCACGACATCCTGCGGGCACACATACTTCTGTGTTGAGGATGTCGTGTACCATCCGTAGATGCGGAGATAAAACGATTCGCCGGCGGCAACCGTTACATTGAGCGTATAGCCGGGAGAAGGAGAAAGCATTGAGCCGTTGGGAAGAACAAGCACCGTGCTGTTGAGTTTCGTGCGAGTAGTGAACGTCGGGTCGGTGGAGTACCAAATGCTGGCCCGCATGTTCCCCCCACCTGCAGCACCGAGATTCATTGTCACAGAAGTGACGGTCAATTCATACGTCGCGTCAGGCGAAACCGCAAACTGTACGTAGCGGCTCTCATTCTGATCCGATTCGCCCGGCCAACTGTTGTCGAGCGTGGTCAAACGCTGGCTGCTGTTCGGGCCTGTGTAGCTGTTGACTACCATATTGCTGAACGTCTCAGCAGTTCCCGCCACATGCCCCGACGTTGCCACACTTGTCGTGGTTATGCTCGACAACGCCCATGTTGCGGAAGCGGCTTGAGCAAATCCTACCCGCGTCGTCAGCGCAACACTCACTATCACGACAAGGGTCAGCAACAATTTTTTCATACTCCATCCTTCATTCTTGAATTCACATCTTCATTACTTACGCCGCCGCCTTTTCCCTTGCGGGTACAATCGTTCGGCCAGTTGCACGCTCACTTGATTCGTGGTCAATACGATTCGAAAGCAAGAGTGTCTTGCTGAAAAGCGGTGCGGGCCATTCTTCCTTCATGAAGTTTGTCAGAAACAGGAGAGCCGCCGCACCCGCACCCGCCATCATAAGAGCCGTGATACTCCCCGAGGCAGCCCATCCTGACACTTCTGCGACAGAATCTCCCAGCAAAGCCCCGAGAATACCCCACAGCATATCATCAATCACGCCGTACGAACGATTCAGCATCAGGCGACGTCCGACACGTGCCGCAGTCACTCCGATCACTACCAAGGCGAATATGTTCATGGTCTCAGGCCTTGTTTTGCTGTTTACTTGACGAACGTGAGCTTACGAAGCTGAATCCGGTTCCCGCTTTCGAGACGGTAGAGGTACATTCCGCTTGAGAGATTCTGAGCATCGAATGATATTGTATAGCTCCTGCCCGGTTCGGCGATACCGTCAAACAATGTTGCGACCTTTGCGCCAAGCAAATTGAATACTTCAAGCTTTGTGGCTGCCGGGTGTTCCACTGTAAATCTGATTTGTGTGGAAGGATTGAACGGGTTCGGGAAATTCTGATGCAGCATAAACTCCCTCGGAGCAACCTCCGCCACCGACGTCAACACATCGACGCTGACGGGCTCGCTGAAATGGATTGAGCCGTCAAGATCTATTTGTTTGAGGCGATAGAACCACTGTCCGGACGGTACGCCGTTCTCGGTGAACGTGTACATGCGTGGTTCATTTGTCGTTCCGTGGCCCGGAATAACCGGCGATACACTTGCATACCCGCTTCCTCGTTGCGCCGACCGCTGAACTTCAAATCCGTAGTTGTTGATTTCGCTGATGGTCATCCAATCCAGCCGGACGCCAACATTCGTCACATATGTCGCGGAAAATGATGCAAGCTGAACGGGAAGCGGCGCGAGGCTGTTCCCTGCAGTCCAGCGTGAAAAACTGTTTACATCTGTTATGTAGATGACTTTGAATAGCGTGTTTACGGTTCCCCCCTGCCCTGTCCAAGTCACGCCATTGTCAACGGACTTGAAGAGTGTAAGATTGCTTTCAGGAATGCTGTTCAATTCGGATACATCATACATCATCCCGAATGTTGCGTTCAACCCTGTATTGTTGGCCGGCGTGATGTCGAAATAGCGGCTGATGCTCGAGTTGCCATTCCCAGTCTGCACAGCATGGCCCCGTGTGATTGCGGTAGTGCCAAGGTCGGCCAATGAGCCGATTCCGATTCCGAGGCCGGCAATGTTTGTGAGAACATCGGGTGCGTTAAGACTTCGGCTCGCGGTGATGACACCGCTGGTGCCTTTCACGGTGTTGCCGGGGGTCTCGGACAATATCCCCGAGGTTCCGAGTGAAACATCATTCCCGTTCAAATCCAAATCACCCGACATCAACGAGAGAGTCCCATCGACGGCAGTCGAGGCAGAGAGTGTAACACCGTTGGCGTTGTTGATTGTCAGGTTGTTCACAGTTGCGGGCAAACCTGTTCCCGTCACCTGGGCGGCACTTCCGTTGTACGTGTAGTTCGCGGCTACATCAAAATTCCTCGCCGTTGTTTGTATGTTACCCGCGGCCCCTGCGGATGTGATTCCGTCGGGTGAACCGATGCCCAGCGTTCCGGCAGCATTGAGGGTAAACGTGGGGCCGGTTATTACTGCGGTTCCGCAATTCAGCGTGCCGCCTCCCTCCACATTGAACGCGCGGCCTGTTCCGACAACGATGTTGTTGTTTAACGTGGTGGATGCACCGTTCTTCACTGTCCATTCAAGGTTGGTATTCGTGATTGCCCCACCGGATTGTGTGAATGATTTGTTCACGCCTGTGAAGTTCATGAGCAGCATATTCGTGCTTCCGGTATTGGCCGCATACGTTCCGCCGGTTTGATTCCAGTTTCCGCCGATATTGAAAGCACAGCCTGTGCTTGTTCCGCCGCAGTATTGAAACGAGCCTCCCTCCAAAATGAAATCACCGGCAAGATTCACTGTTTGATTTGTCTGACCCGAACCAAAAAAGCGAACGATTGTCGGAGTAGCGCCCGAACTGACCATTCTGAAGTAGCCGGCAATGTTTGTGAGATTTCCAGCAAAATTCACGTTCGATGCTGTCATTCCGGGAGAGTTCCAAATGATATTGCCGTATGTTGTGCCTGCCAAAAACATTGAGGTTACGGAACCGCCAATGATGCCGGTAACTTCAATGGTCGAAGTCGGATGCCACGTTACGCTGCCGGATCCCGCTGTTTTGGGAACGTTGTTGTTGTTTGTTGCATGTTCGTGCCTGCTTCCGGCTCCGTACGAGACTGTACCGTTGGTGGTTGTGAATGTCACGGCAGTACCATCAAGCCGGACTGTTCCGTTTACCGTGAGCGTCCCGCTAACGGCAATGTCGGTTCCTGTGCCATCAGCAACTGTGAGTTTTACGCCGCTGTTGACAAGTACGGTACCGCCTGTATTGACGGTCAGTTGATCGACGGTTACATCGGCAGTTACGGTGACAACATGCCCGCTTTGAATAGAGATGCTCCCATCGGCGGAAGTTGGGGAGATGCTTGCCGCTTCCCACTCTGTTCCATTGTAGGTTTCCCATGTAGCTGCTGAACTCCAGTTTCCCGTTGCCGCCGAACGGAAATCCCCGGCAGTCTGTGCAAGAATCCCGTGCACGGGAATGAGAACAAGTATAGTCACCAGATAGAATGCATGTTTCATTGCTTTCTTCCTTTCCCCTTGAGTGATAGTTGAGACATTTGCCTATTGATTGACATCGCTTTCATAAATTACTTCCCTTAGAATGCGCAGGCCAATAACCACCGGAAAAGATTCTCCGCAGCTCGTGGGTTATCGTAGCCATCCGGAAGTCGCCACGTGCCCATGTATTCATTGTAGAACCATGGGTCGCCGACCGCAAACACAGCCCCTTTACCTACCTTCGCAAATGCCATGATAACGTCATTGTTGTCCGTGAAAATGGCACGCGCAGGCTCTTGAATATTGAGCGTACTGATCTCTTTGATAAATACTCTTCTGACATCTTTGAAGAGAGGATGATCGGGAAAGCGATTGAATGTTGCGCCGGCGAATTCCGTAGCCGTTGCAGGATTGCGACTATCTTCGTTGAATCGTATCCCGAATCGTTGAGCTAACCGGTTGAAATGTTCAAACTCCGCTTTCCCTTTATCGTTTCCCAACAAAACCAGAACGCCGCCTGCTTTCACCCATTCCGTGATTGCGTTAGCGGCGTTCTCGTCAATGAAATTCGGAAACTCGGTTTCCTGCTTCGTGTCGGGATCGACAATGATGTAGATATCGGCCCGCTGCAGCGTACGTTGAGTCGGGGCTTGACACAGCGTATCAATCACCGCACCTGTTTGCGAGATTATCGTTCCAAGCATCGAGAAACCGGAATTGGCAGTATCATCCCATACATAATGATAACGGTAACGCCGCCCTTTTGAATCCTGTTTCCATTCATTGTTGTAGAAGCAGTCGAGCATTACGAGTTTTCCTGCCCCGACCAATTCCTTCGGGCCATCCTTCCTCATCATGCCGCCTAAAGGAATGCCGAGACGGTGGATTTCTTCCGAAACAAGCCGGGCAACTTCAGCGGCGCCAATGCTGCTGAAATGCGTATTGTCCTCTTTCCCTTTCGGCACGGCGGAGTATTTTCCCGAATCAAGCAGCAGAAACAGCGACTTCGTTTTCTCCACCCCGAGTTGCTCAAACAACTCATGACTTCTCTTATGCAGATCGACCACAGGAACAGAGAACTCTTTCCCGATCTCTCTGACAACTGCAGGGTACTCACCGTGTATGTCATAGAATCTTCCCTTCGAGTCGAATCGCCTGCGACAGACGGGCGTGATCAGGATCGGGATGGCTTCTTTGGTTCTGGAGTCGGTTATGAACTTGATGAGGTTTGCTCTGTAGTCGGTGCGGGCCTCGGCGTAGCGGGAGAGGTCTTCTTTCTTGGCATCATTGTGTCCAAACTGAATCATGACATAATCGCCCTGTTGCAGTTGTTGCACGACTTTCTGCCAACGTCCCTCGTCGATAAAGCTCTTCGTACTCCGTCCGTTACGCGCGTGATTCTGTACGACAGTCGGGTCCGCAAACGCCACACTAAACAACTGACCCCATCCGCGTTCCGGGTTCCCGATAAGTTCCTTATCAGCCATTGTCGAATCGCCGATAAGGTAGATCTGCGGCGATGATTTCATGCCTGCAAGCATGAGTGAAGCCGAACAGACTAAAATTATCACACTTCGGTACTTCATGGTTTACTTCATCGGTAACTGTACAACTGATAGAAAACTGTACTGATTCAATGTATCATTCCTTAAGTATGAATCATGGTAGAGCCTGTGCCTTTATCCAGGTTTCAGCTTCACGACTTTCTCTCCGGTCGGAATCACCTGCGCTCTTCGCTCAATGCAGGTTTCCCGGAGGACGAGTTGTGTTGGTAGTATGACATGATGTTCGCGGGAAACATCCGGCTGCGCGAGACATTCAAGCATGATCTGCACCGCGCGAGCGCCCAAGTCACAAGCCGGCTGACGCACAACACTCAGTGCAGGTGAAATAAACTCTCCTACGTCCGTATCGCCAAAACAAATAAGATCGATGTCGTCCGGGATACGCACCCCCAGTTCTTTCGCTGCTCTGTAGATTCCAAGCGCTACCGGATACGTTGCGGCAAAGATGAATTCCGGCAACGGCCCCTTGTTAAGGAGAATCTTAAATCCGTTGTAACCGTCCTCAGTGCCATAGCCGCCATGAATAATCCACTCTCTGTTCATGGGAAGATTGTGCTGATTCAAGGCATGCTCAAAGCCGGTCAACCGGTTGCGTCCGATGTTAATTGTCGGGTCGCCGCCGACAAATCCGAGTTTGCGATAGCCGATGCGAATGGCATGGTCAACTGCGTGGTACACACCTTCTCGATCATCGACAAGAACACTGCTGAATCCCTGCAGCGGGGGCTCAAGCCGCCGGTCAACAAACAGCAGCGGAATGCCGCTTTTCTGAATGATGTGAAAAATCTCCGGGTCTTTCGTCTGTTGTGTAATCGAGATAATGATCCCGTCAACGCGCATCGCAAGAAGCGTTTGAAGATGCTTTCGTTCCCGTTCAGCATTCTCTTGCGACACTGTCAAGATCGTTTCGTACCGGTTTTCAAATGCTGTGTTGTAAACTCCTTCGATCAACGAGCCAAAGAAATAATGTGCTATCTTGGGAACAACAAGTCCGATCATGTGTGAGCGGCGGGAAGAAAGATTTCTCGCCATAATATTGGGAGTATATCCCAGTTCGTTGGCGATTATCCTCACCTTGCTTGTTGTCTCATCAGAAATATCCGGATGCCCCCGGAGCGCCTTTGATACAGTCACTCGCGATACCTTCAAGCGCTTCGCTATATCATCAAGCGTAACATGAGATCTGCGTTTCAAGCAATCCTCATTGGTTGTGAAACATTTGTGCAGCGCATTGTATTCATTGTGTTTTCGCCCTCTCTAACTCTATTGCGGCAAGCAGAAACGGCCCGTAGCCTTTAATGTCGTTCGATCGTTGTGCTTCACTTATGTAGTAGGCAAATGTTCCATCCCTGTAGGGCTTCCCTCCCAATCCCGCCCCCTTGATCGTGTTATGCAGATCAACGAACCCGTTGGCGTCAATTGTGACGAGGCGGCTGCGGATAGCTTCGAACGAACGCGCCGCCTCCCGTCCGTGTTCTTCCGGCAAATAACCGAGCCGGGCACCTTTTGCCAGCGCGTAGGTGAACATGCATGCTGAAGATGATTCGAGATAGTTACCCTCTCTCGACCCCTGATCAAGAACAAGATACCAGAGATGAGATGTCGTATCACGCCACCGGAGCAGGCTGCTTGCCACATCATTCAGTATGGCAATAAGGTTTGCACGCTTCGGGTGATCGGCGGGGAAATAGTCCAGAACATCTACCAATCCCATCGCATACCAGCCCATCGCTCTGCCCCAGAAACTTGGCGAACGTCCTGTCGCCGGATCGGCCCACGGCATTTGCCGGCTTTCATCCCACGCGTGATAATACAAACCGGTCTGGGCGTCCTTTGTATGGCGAGCGATCCAAATAAACTGGTTCGCAATATCATCAAACAGGTCGGATTCACCGTATGTCGAGGCATACATCGCGGCAAAAGGTTGAGCCATGTAAAGGCCGTCCAGCCACATTTGGTACGGATAGATTTTCTTGTGCCAGAACCCTCCTTCATTCGTACGCGGATGTTCACGAAGCTGTTGTCGCAATGTGTCGGCTGCGTAACGGAAGCGGACATCCTTCGTTTCGTCATAGGTAATCAGCAATGCCCGTCCGGGCGCAACCAGGTCGAGGTTATAGTCTGCTCGTTTGTACGTCTTGATCCGCCCATCGGGCTCAACGTATTGCAGAAGGTTCTGATGTACGAAATCAAAATACTTCTTCTCACCGGTGTGGAGATAGGTTTGATACAGGGCCCAAAGAACCAGACCCTGTTCATAGTTCCACTTTGTCTCTGTGAATCCGGTATCGTACGTGACGGCACCCGGGTGTCGAAGCACGAACGAATCCGCAATCCGGACAGACCATGGCTTGTCAGTCGGGATTTTCTGGGATGCCGGGCCGTTACCGCAAGCCGATAGCAGGAGGACGCCCGCAAGCAAGCCGAGTATTTTGAAATTGTTCATAGATTCCTCAACGCCGCTTTTATTATCGGCCCGGTTACTTGAGCAGTACCATTCTTCTGCTTTCCACAAGATTACCGGATTGAACACGGTAGATGTAGACACCTGAACTGAGATTCGTTGCATCAAACGCCAGCGTATGTGTACCGGCCTGTTTCTTTCCCTCAAACACCGTCGCAACCTGTTGGCCGATCAGATTAAATACTCTGATGCTGACTTGCGATTCCCGTGGAAGTCCGAACCGAATTGCGGTAGCAGGATTGAACGGATTCGGGTAGTTCTGCTCCACAAAGAACGACTGCGGAATTGTGCCTTCATTCTCAACCGAAGTCACCAACAGACTGCCACCCTCGAACGAAATCGAGCCTGAAGGTCCCAACGTAAACGGCACTGTATTATTAAACACGCCCGCCATCAGCCGGAGAACGCCGTTGATCGTTGTCGGCTGTGTGAGCGCAACGCCTGCTGCGTTGTTGATGACGAGGTTGTTCACGGTTGTTGGCATGAGCGCGCTGGTTACTTGCGCCACCGAGCCATTGAACGCGTAGTTCCCTTCCGTACTGAATGAATTGCCACCGCCATTACTGGCCCCCGTGCACATAATGGCGCCCGCAAGACCGTCTGCGTGGCCAGTCGCCACTGTTCCACCCGGCGCAACAATAAAGCTGCCGGTGTTTGAGGCAGTAATAACGGATGTACCAAGATTCAACGTTGATCCGGCCGCTACTTCCATGGTAAAGTGACCCGTTCCAGTAGTGCCGTACTGAACGTTCGAAAACGAGAGGTTGTGCGTGCCGTTGCCTGAAAAGATCAGTTTATTAATTCTGGTTGCGCCCGAGTTTTGCAGCGTTGCGTTAGAAACCGTGAAGTCGCCGTAGAGATTGAATGTCACGTCGGGAGCGCTTCCCCGGCTCACGCTGAAGTTTCCGCCTGTTACTGTAATATTTCCCAAAACATTCACAATAATCGTCGCAGCAGAGCTGGAACCGTTTGTCGAAAACTGCCCGCCTCTGACAATGATGTCTCCGTTGATGTTGATTGGTGTGAGAATTGCTGCAGGGCTCGTCAACTGAACTCTGACCGACCCGGTTGCGTCTACCTCAAAATTACCATGAATCGTATTTCCGCCCGTCAGGCCCAAATCCACATTGGCGGTTTGCCCGGTACAATTCCACACAAAGTGATGGAAATCCTGATTCAAATTGTTCGGCTTTGAACCGCTGATGTACCCCGTTACCTTGCATATCGATCCTGCTGCCCACGTTGCTTCGGGAATCGAGCCGGCGTTCTGAGCATGCTCGTACATTCCCCCGTTGGCAAAGGTCAGACTCGGGGCGCCGCCTATTTTTCCCTGGTTGCGAAGTGTGCCCGAAATGGAAACTGCAACGTTAACGAAGATGGAATCCGTTGCGCGAATGGTGATTGTCTCCGAACCTGTTGGCGGGGCTGCAGGAAGTGACCATGCCGTACCGTTCCATCGTTCCCAATTACCGGCCGCGTTCCAGTTTCCGCCGGCGGTGTTACTGCGATAGTCGCCGACTGATTGGGCATTGGCTATTCCTGTCACACCGATCAGAAAGACGATCAAAGCAATTATTGTTGTTCTCATGTTGCACCTCCGTGAATGTATTGTAGTTTGCAAGAATGACCTCACTCAAACTCGAATATCTGTTACCAGGGAAATACGTACGCCACATCTGCGGTAATTGCATGACGTGTGTCGCTGTTCAGATTTACGTTGCTTCCCCATACATCCTGGTACTTCATTGTCCCGTATTCGTAGGCAATGTTCAACCTGGCCGGGCCGAATGAAAACCCGAGTCCGGTCGAATACACTGAATGCATCACGGGCTCTCCGGCAATCGGATTTCCTTCCGGTTCAAACACTTCCGCCTGACCCCGGATGCCCGCACGCAACGTAAGCCAATCCGAAGCACGATACTCGGCACCGACTCGAAACACGGAACTCGACAGCCACGGATTGTATGTTGTGTCGGGAGAACTGTATCGTGCCGATGCAGTTGAGCGCATTTCGTATTCAAATGAAAGAAGTAGTCCTTCTCTCATTTTGATCGAGAGCCCGACCGAACCGCGCCACGGCAATCGGACTTTGTCTTCACCTGTTTGCGTGAAAGCAGAAGAGGTGCCGTTGGTATCCACGCGTACCTGAGTCGAAAACGTACGCGTGATAGTCATCGGCGGCTTCACTGACGCGCCGAGCGTTATGTAGTTACCGAGATACATAGCGCTGATCGTGTATTCCTGGCCGCTGTAGTCGGATGTTCCGGACTTCGTTGCGCGCCCGTACACAGAGTCAAGCCGGAAGAAATTCGCAAAGAACGTAAGTCTGCCCCGCGCATTTCTTTGCTCAAAATCGTCCGTGCTTCCCTTCAGGATCATTCCGCTGAAACCAATGTGGATATTGTCGGAAAGGGATCCCGAAAGGGCGGCGCCGTAGCCCCGCATCCTTCCATCTCGCAAACGAATGAACTGCGACCAACGGGCTTCCACCGTGTTCACATTTGTCGGCAGCGGAAACGGTGACGGGCGTTGCGAGAGTATTGACGGACTGAGAACGTTGTTATTTTGATAGTAGTTGTTCAGATTCGCATACTCGATTGCCCCGATACCGATTGTGAACCGCATGTCGTCTATAGTAAACGGCACGCCGATCATCGCCTGAGTCGGCAATGCCTGATTCTTGGAACGAGACCAGTTCGGGCTAATCGAATCATACGGGCGCTGCACAGAATCACCCGGATTTCCACCGAAGCGGATGATTGTCGTATCGCCATTCACAATAACCGTATCACCGTAGCGAGGGTCGGGAATGAGATGCGTCAATCCCTCCATCAACAGACTGAAGTTCGAATAGTATTTGAGCGGAGCGTATTGTTGGACTTGTTTCATCGACGAATAGCGTTGCACGCCGCCCAACGAAAGTTGGAAGCCGTCAAGAGTCTGAAGCGAGGCCGGATTGGCGAACATCAAACCCAAATCATTTGTCCGGCCGAGCGTAATCCCGCCCGAGGCCCGCGATGCTGCAGATTGGAGAGTCCGTTGGTCAAGTCCTTGAATAGTAAGCGGTACATCATGCCCCTGCGCGCCTGCAACATGCGGCGCAAGGAAGTATGCAATCAACAGTGTAATGATGAAATTCTGACGAGGTATCATTGCAGTTCCGCTCCTAAACTGAAACGCTGTACATTGCCGAGGTACGTACCCAATGTTCCGTAGCTGTAGTCAACTGAAAGACGAACAGAGCCGAGTGTGTGCTTGAGACCCGCTCCGAGTGTAAGTCCTTCTGTGTCGTAATTGAATTTGTAGCCGGCGCGAAGCGCAAACGTCTCCGCATACTCATACTCCATCCCGACGTGTTGTTGCTGCGCGTAATCATTGGGTTGGAAGAGATCAAATGCGATGCTCAGGCGGTTCTCCTCCGTGTTGAAGAACAGGGCATCGCGGCCCATGACATTTGCCGCTGTGCCGAGCCGGAACAGAAGCGGAACGGCGCTGCTTTCGTTTGCGTATGTGATTTCAGCACCGAAATTTTGCACGGATGCGGCTATTTGAATCGAGCGGAAGCCCGTGTTGTACCGGACTCCGAAATCGAACAGCAATCCGTTTCCCCATGTTTTGACTTCCCGCGAAGCATAACTGCCTCCCTGCGGAACAAGCGCAGTAACCATACGGCCGTTGTACAGACTCTCGTGCGCATACTTGATGCTGATACCTGTCGAGAAGCGATCGGTCAGGCTGCGGGCATATGTTATTCCGACCAAGTAGCTGAAGGGCCTGAACGTTCTGCCTGTAAAGCCGGGGAAATCAGGGTCCCAGTATTCCGCCAACGTGCTTGTTTCTTCGAATACTCCGTAGTCAACATACTGTACTTGAACACCGACGGCGCCAATTCCGCCAAGCGGAAAAGCATACGCAAGTGCCCCCTGCTGTGCATCGAAAATCCAGTTGATGTACGTGGAGGAAAAATCGTGATTCTGCGTGAGCGCAAGTCCGCTGGGATTCCAGAATACCGCCTCGGCTCCGGTTGCCAATGCGCTGTAGGCATCACCCAATGCCGTTGCCCGGGCAGAAGGCATTACTTTCAGGAACTGCATTGATGTGGTTCCCACTTTCTGGGCATGCCCTGCAACCGGCAACACGGCAACCATACACATCAACCAGACACATTTCTTAAAACATTTCATGATTCTCATTTCCTCAATGAATAATCACAAACTTACCGTTAGTTCTCGCGCCGGACTCATCTTCCACAACAAAATAGTACACACCCGACGCGATCAACTGGTTGTTGCGGGAAATCTGGAAATACGCTTCTCCGAAACTCCCGTCGTGTTCAATCGTTTGCACAAGCTGGCCGCTGTACGAGTAGATGCGAATTGTGCAGCGAGCAGTCAGGCCGCGGAATTTTATCCTGTCCGCAACATCGCCGCGGGCATCGAAGCCCCCTTCGGGATTGGTGACGAACAACGGATTCGGTACCACGTATACTTTGGAGAGCTTCGCGGCCGGCGGGGCCTGCGTAAGATGTGAACGCATGTTTGTCATTCCGCTTTTCCCACCCGACGAATCCACGGAAACAACTGCGTAGTAATAGTAGGACCCCTCAACACTGTTTGTGTCGAGCATCGTATAGATGGAATCTTCAAAGAACCGCTGATCCCGCCGCGTGATCGTGTCCATCACCGCCCAGGGACCCAGCGGACTTGTCGCCCTCATTGCAAGATAGTGCATGAAGGGTGCTCGCAACCGGCCGTTTGCATTTGCGTTGGTGAAATCCTCGACGTACGGATACCAAACGAGTTTGTTGAATGCCGAACGAGTATCTTCAACGCGCAATGCAGGAGCGGGAACCGGAATAGGAACAGTGTTGTAGTAGCCACGGCCTTTCCGTTGACGCAGCATCGTCCGCGTAGAATCGGCCGGCTCATATTGCAGAGAGTCATACTTCGCAAGAGGCAGGCCGGTGTACATTTCGATCGCCCGATCGGCAACATCTCTGATGGAAACAACGCCCGGCGTCACGTACCACGGCAGCGGATTGTTCTGAAGATACGTGCTTCCGATGTACGGTTTCGGGCCGAGGAACGGGTATTGCAACGTATCATACCAGCTCGGAATCGGGCAGAAATACGTTCCCGCATCCACGCCCGCCCTGATGTTTCCTCCCAAATCCGAATAGACGCGATCACCGGCAACACCGGGACCGTACCCGACCACATCAGCAACGGCAAATCGAACCGTCTCGCCCGGAGGAAGAATGAACGGGAAGAATCCGTACATGTGAACTACCGGTTGGTACCACGACAAGTTCGTCGAGCCTCTTGTCCGTCCTTTCCAGTACGTCCAGTTCGCCGGATCATACGGAATCAACTGATTGCGGAAACGCAGCGAATCACTGGTTCCCTGAAACACACCGGTTCGTCGTTGCTGCAGGGGATCAAGCGTAGGTTGGTTTTTCGTTGCCGGAAGATTGCCGTTTTCGTAACGCAGCATGAACGGCTGCTTGATTTTGTTGTTGATATCAAATGCGCCGGAGCTGTCGCCGTTCGTCAGCCAAATTTGTTGCGTTTCACTCTTGCGCGCAACACGATCGTAATCATAATAGAGCATCATCATGCCGGCCGCTTGCGGCGAGTTCAATCCGCCCCGGTCGCCCGGTTGCGACCATTGATTGAAGAAAGCGGTGTCCGGCCTTCCCTCTCTGTCATGATTGTAGGACATCCATCTCTTCAAATCGAAGCGCCCGAATTGATTTCCTTCGCCGTTCTGTCCTCGGTAATCACCCTCGCCCCAGCGGTTGTACGTACGCTGGTAGCCGAACATCGAGGGGCCAAGAGCGTAAGTCCACACAGCCGAAAGATCCTTGATCGTATCCGCCGTGGTGTTCTCCAATTCATATTCATAGATGATGAAGCTGTCGTACCCGGGAAAACTCCATGCGCGGCTTGTTCGTGTCACGACAATGCCAAGCTGCTGCGTTCCCCATTTTGCCACGATTCTTTCCTCCGCTTCATCGGAATTATATGCAGGGTTGATGCGACCATTTTCGAGAATAGGGTAGTTTTCGATTCTCTCAATCGAAATCGGGCTTACGCCGAGCAGTGTTGTCGGATTCCCGTTCCCATCAGAAACTGCGCCACAATACACATATTGCCGTCCGCCGGGCCGTGTGCCCGCCAGCCAGAGGCCTCCTCCAAAAGAATTGTGCTGCCCCCGATAGTTGACGCGGTTGAGAATCATGGACGAGTTCGGCGGCCACTCCATTGAGGAGAATCCGGGGAGAATGCTGCCGACGCCATTGTCGTACACTCTGCCAAGCTCGCCCGTGTTGTACACTGTGTGATGGAGCATTCCGCGCCGGTGGGTTCGATAATCCCTCTGCGAGAAGGCAGTTGAGACGACGCAGAGAATGAGGATGAAAAGAATAAAACGGTGCATAGAACTTTTCCCTACAATTGCTGGGCGATCATAAATCTATCGCCAATCCAAAACTAAACGCCCTCGGCGCATTTGAATAAATCAGAAAAGACTGGTCCACTGCGAACGGTCCTTGCTTTTCCGTGTCCCACCAGTACCGGATTCCACGCTTCGGGTCATTGATGTCGTACCTCTCGTACGCGGCAATTCTCGGATTGGGGGTGGAAAGAGATCCGGTCTGGAAGATGTAATCGTAATTCAGAATCTTGTTGTCGAACAGATTGAACACCTCAACGTAGAATGTCGCATTCGTGCCGAAGAAACTGCGGACTCTCTTCGAGAGCTTCAGGTTTGTATTGTGCTCGGCCGGCGTTCGCGCCCCGTTGATGAATGTCGGGTTTGAAGGTGAAGTATACGGACGGCCGCTGCGCGCAAACGAGCTGACGGAAAGAACTGCATCGGCAAAGGGCCGGATGCCGAAAATTTCAGGCCCCCATTCATCACTTGTCGCATAGCCCACATTCACAACCAGATTGTGAGTCCGGTCGAAATCGAGTCTGATATCCCGGATGGGAACGTTCGTCAAATCAGAGTAAATCTCACCGGTAGTCTGGTCTATTGTGAAGGCCGGGGTCGCGTTTGAAACTGTTGCACTCTTTCCTGTAGCAACGCTATAATGGTAATTGATTGAACCTGTCAATTCGCCGCGGCGCTTGTTCAGGGACAGCCGGAACCCGCGAATATCGGCGTAATCCCTGTTAAAGAATGTTGAATACGTCGCCCCTCCGCCCGAGAATGTTGCCTGCTGTACGAGATTTTTCACATCCTTGTAGTATCCGCTGAGATCAATCGTAAATCCGTCTCCCAGTCCCTGTGTAACACCGATGTCGTAGCTGTTAGTTGTTTCAGGCTCGAGTCGCGGATTTCCAAGAATAATGGGTGACCCGTAGCCCTGCGTTACGCGATTCGCAACCACATATTGGAATGAGGGTCGCTGCATGAACGAGCCATAGTTGAGATGAAACACCGTATTCACCGAAATAGGGAACGAGATTCCTGCCCGTGGCTGCAACCGGCCGAGTATCGGCGACTTCTGTCGTGGAGCATTTTCAGGATGAAATATGCCAAGCGAATCGGCCATGAGATATGGTGAGAATTGGTTCGTAAAGTGATCGGTTGCTGAATTCCAGAGATCAACGCGAACTCCGAGGTTCGCGATCAGCCCTTCGAACTCCATCTTATCCTGAACATAAACTGCGCCTTCAAACGGCGTCGCCCTGTAATCCTGCTTTGCAGCAATTCCGGCGTACACATTGAAAACATTGGTTACATCAATCTTGTAGGAATTGGCCTGAATACCGGCAGTGACAAGATGGGAATTGGTAATCTGGCTGGTAATTGCTCCGTCAAGAGAGATTGTCTGTGTCAACTCGTTCCTGAACGCGTCTCTTCCTCCCTGATATTGAATCTTGTCGGGAGAGTTGTTGTTCACTACCGGAAGAATCGTACTCCAACGAATTTCATTGTTGAGAACTGTGGAGTCCGGCAGGGAATACGGAGAGGGTGTCGAGCCGAGCTTTGTCCGGGTTCTGAGTGTGCTGATTTTGATTTCATAAAACGTGCTGTTGCTCAGGGCTTCTGTAAAGCGGCCACCAACCTGGAGATTCGTTCGATCTTGATAGTTGATCGCGGTAATCCGATCCCACAACCAGCTTTCATATCCCGTATAGTTGTTGATGCTCGGAAACACATTGTTGTTCTCTTGAGTGAATCCCCCGCTGAAGCGAAGGGTCGCAGCGCCGGGAAGATCAATGGCAATGTTCCCCATTACCTGCTTTTGGGTGTTGGGATTCTCCGTGGGAAAGACGGGCCATTCATTGTTGGTTCGAAGTGCGACAAACATCCGCAAGTTCTTGTCAATCGGACCTCCGGTGCCTACTTCGGCCGAGAAATCCATGTCGCGTCCGTAATTCATATACAAATCACGCCGGGTTTGGACTTTCCAGAGCGTGCGGGCTACCGCAAGTTGAACTGCCGGATCTCTCGCATACGCGTTTGGCAGGCCTGAACCCATCGAGCCGACATACGAGCCGCCGCTTTGGGATTCCGGATCACCCTGGAGCCAGATATCGCTTCCGAGCAAAATCGCGAGGTAGGGATTCGCTGCCGGATCATAAGCGCTTGGCCCGAAATGCTTTCTTCCCGGCGCTCGCGTTCGGCTTTCAATGCGCGTACTCCACTTGTCCGATTTCCCTTCCTTCATCGAGATATTCACAACTCCGGATTGAGCATTGCCATATTGAGCGCCAAATCCGCTGGTGATCACTTCTACTTCTTCAACCGCACTCATGATGGGAAGAAACGCGCTTGTGTTATCAAGCGGATTCACAATTCCCATACCTTGAAGTGTATAATACTCCTCCCCCGCTCGCCCGCCTCTGAAGTGTCCATCTGTTACGTCGGCGGCCAGCATCAACACGTCTCCAACGTCACGTATTCCCGCCAATGTCTGCACTTCCTCCGCACGAACAATCGCGCTGGTGGAAGTCTTCTCTTTCTCAACATCCGGCCGGGTTGCCTGAACAATAACTTCCTGTTGAGCCAGCGCTGTTGATCGAAGGGAGAAATCGGCAACAGTCGTCCGGCCGGCGTTGACAATGGCATCGCGTTGAATGACTCGTTGATAGCCAACCATTGAAGCTTGAATATCGTATTTGCCGGGAGGGATATTCAGAATGAAGAAGGAGCCCTCGGTATCAGTTGACGCTCCGAGTGTTGTTCCGACGAGGTGAACGTTGCAACCTATCAGGAGTTCGCCGGTTTCAGCATCTTTCACGACGCCTGAGATTTTTCCGACGTTTTGCGCATGAAGTGTGGTAATAGCTGCAGAACAGGCAATTGCGATTATTCCTCGCCACAAGTTTCTGATTCTGCAGTTTATCTCTGCGGTGTTACTGACTTGACCAGTCCTTCGGGAGAAGAACTTCATCATACAACCTCCTGACATACGTTACTTCATCACTCAGCAGTTTGATTGGGCAGCGGGTTTTGAATTGTCACAGTTCCAAGTAACTCGACTTGTACGACCAATATCTTTCTTTGAGCAGGTATTTGATGTTACTGAACGGAGCTGACAAGGGCAGTAGTAACTTAATCGTTTACTTTATCGCTAACACAAGGTAGCAAATCCTGAGACCTTTGTCAAGTAAAAAAGGAAAAATCCAACTCCTCTTAAAGTAAATGCCTGAAAAATGCTTGAAAGCGCAGGTTATTTTGGCCATCTTGCACTCTGGAAACTATTGACATGAACTTGCTTTTCAAGATGAAGAAGACCCTGTTTCTCTCCACTGTAATCATGACGGGCCTGTTGACTGCGGCACACGCTCAACCATTTGTCAGACAGGTCGAGCCTTTTCCCGTAACAGCAGGCAGCGATCAAATAGCACTGCCCTTTACGGGCGGAATAAATTCTCCTCTTCATCAGTTTGTAGATATAGACGGAGACGGGGATCTTGATTTGTTTGTGTTCGACAATGATCTCGGAATGGATTTCTATCGTAACGAAGGAACGCCACTTGTGTCGCGGTTCGCGCTGCGTAACAACCTTGTCTCGATTCCCGGGTTCTTCATCTGGTTCAGGTTTGTTGATTTTGATGGAGATGGAAGAGTTGACCTGTGCACCGAAGACTCGACATTTCAGGGGGTTCGTGTTTTCAAGAATATCGGAACTACTGCTTCGCCCGAATTCTCAGAAATCATTCCAACACTGAAGGACACATCAGGTGCCGACGTCTACACCGGAGGTAACAGCATTCCTGCCTTCGTTGATATTGACGGCGATGGCGATTTCGATATTATTTCCGCGAATGCGTCCGGAACCGTAAATCTCTATCGAAATGTGGGAACTGCAACACTGCCCCGGTATGCCTTCACATCGGGGAATTGGGAGAACATTCTCATTTTCGGAGATACGTGTACAACAACCTTGGCTCCTGTCCAATCGCCTGCGCATGGTGCCGCCGCCTATTCATTTGCAGATATTGACGGAGATGGCGACTACGATATGTTCATCGGTGACCTGTTCTCTGTAGGCGTGTTTCACATCCGGAACGCGGGCACGCCGCAAGCGGCGCAGATGCAATGCGCAACCGCTTTCTTCCCGCAAAACGAACCCGTACATACCGGCGGATTCAATCAAACCTCATTTGTTGATATTGACAGCGACGGTGACCTCGACATGTTCATCGGAACGCTGGCAGGAATCGTGCAGCGGGACGGCTTCATCTTCTATCGCAACAACGGCACGCCCACATCGCCATTGCTGCAGCGAATCACTAACAATTTCATCTCAACCATTGACGTAGGGATGAATGCCAATACTGCATTCGCTGATATCGATGGTGATGGCGATCAGGATATGTTTGTTGGAAACTTGCTTGGCGAGTTGACCTTTTTCAGAAACACCGGAACGCCAACCTCGCCATCATTCACACTTGTTGACTCGTTCTATGTTCGCGTGACAAACGGTTACTATCTTGCCCCGGTATTTGTAGATATCGACAGCGACGGTGACACGGATCTTTTTACCGGGATGTTTGATGGGACACTGAAATTCTTCCGGAACGATGGTACGCCACAGAATCCACAATTCGTTCAAACAACCTTCGTCACCGACACTATCGATGTCGGCAATATTGCCGCACCTGCTTTCGTTGACATAGATGGTGACGGCGACCAGGACTTGTTCATCGGATCCCAGAACGGCACTATCAGATTCTATCGCAATATCGGATCAGCGGCAGCATTCATTCCCCAACTCATCACTCCTTCATTTCTCAACATTGCCCTCGGACAGAACATGAATATCACTCCGACATTTTGTGATATGGATGGCGACGGCGATTTTGACCTTTTTTTTGGTGCGGAAGACGGACGAGTGGAATTCTATGAAAATATTGGCTCCGCCACCGATCCCCAATTTATACATCGAACCGGCACGTTCGGCAACACAGAGCGAACACAAGAGTCAGCCCCAAGATTTGTTGACATCGATGGGGATGGAGATACCGACTTGTTTATTGGCACGAGAAAAGGCGGGGCTCATTTCTATAGGAATAACAGAATTGGTACAACGGTGCGGGACAACAATCTACCGTTCAGGAATGAACTTGTGCAGAATTACCCGAATCCCTTCAATGCGACCACAACCATTCTCTTTACAATAAAAGACCAGTCAATAGCAAGTCTGAATGTGCACAACATCCTCGGGCAGAAAGTGGCAACCCTTGTTAATGAACCATTGTTACCCGGCTCGTACACATCAACGTGGGATGCTAACGACTTTCCCAGCGGAGTCTATTTCTATACCCTGGTCACATCAAAGGGAACAGAGTCGAAACGGATGATTCTGTTGAGATAGATCGGAAATATCTCGGTCCACGAAAAGCCAAAAGCATCGAGATTGTCATTTTCCGATCATAAGGTTATATTGCTTTCGAATCAGTTGGCAAATACCGACAGTCAACATATGTTCCACCTGATGTTAACGTCATGGACAGGCAAACTGTAGATAGAATTATCGCGGAGATCCTTCAAGAGAAACTCAAAGGTCAGGGGGGCCATCTCTGTTGCAAGGATGGTGTCTGCTCGGATAATCTTTGCGTCATTCATAATAAGGAGGGGGTCCGGGCAATTGTTAACGGTGGCGCGGCACGCATCACGTCAGGAGTTGGCGTAGATGCGGCAGGCGGTGTCGAACCCGACCTTGCCGGAATGATTGACCATACTCTGTTGAAACCCGATGCAACCATCGCTGAAATTGAGAAACTCTGCGACGAAGCGCGGAAGTACGGTTTCGCCAGCGTGTGCATCAATCCGGGCTATGTTTCTCTCAGCGCGAAACTTCTGCGCGGCACGGATGTAAAAGTATGCACCGTCATCGGCTTCCCCCTCGGAGCCACACTCACAGCCGTGAAAGCATTCGAGACTGAACATGCTATTCGCGACGGTGCCGGTGAGGTGGATATGGTTGTCAATGTCGGCATGTTGAAATCCGGCCAATATGATTATGTGGAGAATGATATTTTTGCGGTTGTTAGTACCGCAAAACGCTATCGCGTTCTCAGCAAAGTCATACTTGAAACAGGAATGCTTACCGATGAAGAGAAAGTGAAAGGATGCGTTCTGGCAAAGCGCGCAGGTGCCGACTTTGTCAAGACATCCACCGGATTTGGCAAGGGAGGGGCAACGGTCGGTGACATCGCATTGATGCGAAGAGTTGTCGGGTCCGCGATGGGCGTAAAAGCCTCCGGCGGTGTCCGAAGCCGGGAAGATGCACTCGCGATGCTCGCACACGGTGCCGATCGAATCGGCGCCAGCGCGAGCGTGAAGATTGTCGGCGCGGAGGTGGCATCCGAGCCGGCAGTTGCATCGAAAGGATATTGAGTTGATTCGTATTTCCATCGTTTCATTGTTGTTCGTTCTCGCCCTCGCAATCGGTTGCCGGTCTACAGATACAAGCTGGATGGAGGAAAGAGCCGAACCGCCCGCACAAGACAAGCAAACCACTTTCGTGACACGAACCGACACCGTAACGACTCAAGGGTCGGAACAAACCGCAGCACCATCAACATCGCATAGTCCCGTATCGGTACGTTTCACTGTGCAAATCGGATCGTACCGGAACACCCGCTACGCAAGTGAAGTACAAATGCTTGCCCGTGAGCGCTTCAATTTGCCGGTGGTGAATGACTACAACGCAACACGGAGACTCTATCAGATTCGAATCGGTTTCTTTGAGACGGACAAGCAAGCTGCGGAGTTTCTTGCAAAATTGCGGGCGAAGCACCCGAATGACTATAAAGACGCCTGGATAGTACAGATCGGAAAATGATAGCCAAACTCATTCCAACCATCGTTGTGTTTTCCATTCTGGCAGGATGCGCCGGTTCGCGACAGGCCGACAAATCCTCAGACACCTCTGCTGCAACCGAGCTTCAGCGACATGAAGAAGATTTTCGCCCGTCGGACTACGATAAGGACGCAAGCAAGTTGTTCTCGGAACTTCGCGAGGAGAAAGAAGGAACGCGGCATTCGCCGGAATCTACAACCCTTGAACCAGCCGTTATTGTTCAGGGATTTCGCGTTCAGATTCTTGCAACGCCGGAAATTGATGAGGCTAACCTGGCCAAAGCCCAGGCAGAGGCTGCGTTTCCGGGTGAATGGTTTTATATTGCCTATGATCCGCCTACCTACAAACTCCGGGCGGGAAACTTCCTTACCCGGGCTGAAGCCGAAGCATACTCACGAGTACTTATCGAGAACGGCTACCCCGATTCGTGGATTGTGCCCGACCGGGTCGTGAAGAACATCCGGCCGCGACCTGCAGATCCACAACCTGAGTAAGTGACCGCTACGGTTTCGCATTGTGTTTGAAGTTGATGTACACCCCTTCCACACTCCAGCGTGCCCGCACTTTCACAGTATCTTGATAGACGGCAAAACGTTCTGCCGGCTGAAACGGAAACGGCCTTCCATGGGAATATGAACCTGAAGAATCCCTGTCACGAAATGCTTGTATTGCGTACAGGCCTTCCGGCAGATGCTCAAACTTGAATTTTCCCGGTTCAGGCAAACGAAGAGTTCTCGTCACCGGTGGAGTAATGGCAACCCGGGACGTACTCAACACGACATCTCCGAGATTCTTTCCCGTATCGGAATCCACAACGTATCCCTCAATTGCACCCGTCGTTGCGAGATTCAGTGTTTGAAATCTGATCACGAGTACTGAATCTTCATAGCTGTTGCCCGCATAATCCATCACCGAATCCATCACCACACGAATCGTATACCACGAGTATGAACGAAGCGAGCGATCGGGGGAAAGCAAAACGCTGGACTCCGTAACCCACTGCAGACTCCTTGCAACACCGGTTGCCGTGCTATCCGCAAGAGAAATTGCAGACGTGAGCGGCTCGCGTCTTACAGGAAACGAAAATCGAAACTCGAAGGGATGTTCAAGAGCAACATCACGAATACTGTCACGAAGCCCGATGACCTGCAACTGTGGTGCAAGCGTATCAGGCGTACTCACGCCGACAAAAACGAAGCTTGCGTTCAGCGTATCAATCTGATTGCCAACCTTGTCCCTGACGTCCCTGACCGACAATCTGTAAGCACGTCCGCTGTCGAGCGGCGTAGACGTCATCACTAATGCGGCTGTTGAGTCGGAACGGTCGAGTGATCGTAAGAGAATGCCAACCGGTTGCAATGTCACCGTATCCTCCAAGGTAATTGTTGACTTGGTGAACGATGCTGTATCCAGAGGTTCACTGAATCGAACGTGCAGAAGGGTTTGTGTCAGAGGAACAACTCGCGTCAGAAACGGCTTGGCTGTGTCTTCCGCAGAAAGCCGGAACCAAAGATCTGACGCTTGCGGGTTGTTGTCATTCAGCGTTACATCGCGTGACGTCACGCCAAACTGATCTATCTGTTTGTCATAGATGAGATTCCGATACTCATCCCGAACCGCAATAATCCGGTACGTATCAAGGCGGAGATTCGAGAACGTGAAGTTTCCGTTTTTCCCAGTTTGCATGATGTAATCCGGTTTCGTTGTGCTCGGATCAAGTGTGTCGGGATCAATATCTCCGAGCGCATAGGCGAACATCATGATGCCTTCCGGTTTATCATCGAACACTCTACCCTGCATCACGCCCTGATCGATCATCTCACCTGTTGAAAAAGCGAGCGTAAATCCGCTTGCCATGCGGTTGCGTGCCCGTATATCGACAACGTCCGTTCCGAGATTTACGACGTAGGTTGTATTGCGTTTCAATTGTTCGCTGAAAGAAATCTCAACCTCTCTCCCGCTCCAATCAAATTCAAGCTGACCGAGATACGGAGATATGAAGATCGATTCCTCTACCGAACGCCGGTCAACATACTCGCTGAATTCAAGAATTATCCTGTCTGTTTGAACAGAAACAGCATTCGTATCGGGACGGGTGAAGATGACGGTTGGCGGAATTGTATCCGGCGGCCCGCCGCCGGGAGGAACCTGCCCTGCACAAGAGAGCAACAGTAATGCCGGGAAAACGAACGAAAGAGAGAGGAGAATTTTCTTGGTCATTTCTTTGGTCTGCGGAACTCTTTCAGATCGAATGCGGTTATAGTAGTTGAGACATCTGAAATATAGCAATTTCAAGCTGCATTTGGGTGTTCCGGAATCTGTGATGTGGAGACGTCGTTGATGGTGGGTGGTGACGTGAGAGTGATTACCGGAACACCCTTTTTTATTACCCCGTTTGCTGATTGCGCAACTGCTCGGCCCTCTCTCTCCTGAACTTCCTGACATAATTCAAGTGGTCTGCATAGTTTCTCGCAAACCAATGTCCGCCTCGACCGTTGGATACAAAAAAGAGATAGTCATGACTCTCAGGATACACGGCGGCAACGATGGAAGCCTTCCGGGGATTGTTGATCGGCCCCGGAGGCAACCCGTAGTTCAGGTAGGTGTTGTATGGATTTCTCACCTGCAAATCCCTGTACAGCAATCGACGCGGCCCATCCGGAATGATGAACTGAATCGTCGGGTCCGCTTCGAGCCTCATTCCTTTGCGCAACCTGTTGTGATACACACCGGATATCGTGGCCCGCTCACTATCAAGAAATGCCTCCCCTTCAATGATTGACGCCAGCGTAAGAACCTGATGAACGGACATTCTGAGCTCGCGAGTCCGCTCAAGAAGAGAGTCATTGAACAGGCTGAGCGTCTGGTGTACAAGACGCTTGATGATATCCTCCTCGTCAGTCTGCCAATTGAAGCGATACGTGTTTGGTGAGAGATACCCTTCGAGTGTGCTTGCCTCAACGCCAAGCGAACGCGCAAACGTCGCGTCCTGTACAAGATTCATGAAGCGAACGGTGTCAGCACCCAACATCCTGTGAAATGCACGGGCAAAGACAATTGCACGGCGGCCTTCCCGCAGCGTGACCGATATCGGGACGATGCCGCTTCCCGTTCGCAAGGAGTGGTACAATTCAACATTCGACATTCCGCTTGTAAATTCGTACTTGCCGACATGCGTCTGCTTCCCTTTGTTCAAGACTCTGACAACAAAATCAAACCACTCCCTGTTGCGTACGATACCTTGGGATTCCAACGAATCAACAACATGGTCCCACGTTTGCCCTTTCATCACGTACATGCTTCTTCGTTCAAGTCCGGCAAACGTGTTTTCGCCGTAGAAGATATTGTACAGATATGCGGCAGCAGCAAGAACAAGCACAACAACGACGGCTGCAACAACCTTGATGACCTTTGACACGAACTACTTTCCCCCTTCGATTGATACCTGCTTCGAGTTTATAAGATCTTGAAAGCGCTGATTGTACATCCGGGCTTTCTCATTGTCGAGTCGAAATTTTGTGTACACGTCAGCAAGCGCCTGATAGATTTTCGGATACTCAGGATGTTCGTTCAAGATGGTTTCAAGTTGCATAATTGCACTTGCGGAGTCTCCGCGGCTGGCAGCAACCTGCGCCAATCCGATTCTCGCATCCACAAACCCGGGATATATCCGCAGGGCAGAGTCAAACTCACGTGTTGCTTCATCGAATCTCCCCGACATCATAAGAGCAATGCCGAGGAAATGATGTGCCTTCGAGTTATGCGGATCAACAGACAAGGCTCGACCCAGCAGGTTCATCGCAGTGTTGAACTGATTCTGATACAGATACTGGCCGGCCACCGCAATCATTCTGCCTGCTTCCTGAGGCGTAAAGTGAGTCTGTTGCCTGTCGAAGAGAAATACTTCCATGATTTCGGGATTCCGTTCATCCGTTTGAAACAGCGGCTGTTGATTCGCAACCTCGAACCAGTTGCGCAGAACAGCGATATGTGAAACATTCTTCTCAACAAGAAACTGATGAAGTCTGTTCAGGTTTCCAATCCGTTCAATCATTTCCGGCGACACAAGGCCAACCATGTCGGCAATTTTCCGACCTGAGTAGTACGCAATAGCGCCGATATCATGTGTGCCGACAATTGCATTTTCCGGCGTGTTGTCGTGCAACCATTTCGCCGTTCGTACTTGCCGATCGTTAATGTACAGACACATGCCGGCATACTCGTTGCGTTTCTTCAACGACGCGTTGGCGAACTGAGTTCCTACAATCAGGATAACGACTGCTTGAAGAACGAGAATCCTTGAAGCGCGCATCGACTTGAACAGCCCTTTCTTTCCATCGGTTGCAGTCTGCAATCCGAAAACGCCGAGCATCAATACAAACGGCACGAGCGGCATCATATATCTCCCCTCTTGATACAAATAGGGAAGCTTCATCCAGTATGCGAGAAACAATCCGAACGAAAAAAGCAAAGCGGCAAGATGAGATTGCGCCTGACGCCTGATGACCCGAAACACAACCACCGCAATGCCGATTCCTGCAAACACTGCAATCAGCATCATCTGCCCGTCGACAAGAAAATGAAATACATGCGTCGGGAAGTTGGCGGAAGTGCCTGCCCCATAGTATTTCAGCTTGGCCGCAAATGTATTGGGGAAAACAGAACCGGACAGGTACAGATTTAATCCCGCATACACAGCAGAAAGCAACGCTGCAATAACAAGAGGCTTCTTGAGCCAGTCTGGAGATGGCGGAGCGACTTTTTCGGATTTCTTTTTTGTTTTTCGAGAAGAGACCCACAACGAATGGTAGATTACATCAAGCGCAATTGCGACGAAGAGTATAACCGCTTCCGGACGCGTCCACACAAGCAATCCCGCTGCAACGCCAAATGCAATCGATTGCTTCGCGTGATAGAAGTAAAGAGTGGCAAGCAACGCACACATAAACAGCGTTGTTTCCATTCCTGAAAGCGCAGCCCACTGCATTCGGGGCTCAAGCAGAAGCAGCAATGAAGCGCTTAATCCCAACAGAATTGACACTGAGGATGAGGCATCCGAATGAAGCGCTGAAACGATCTTGAATACGAAGTATGCAGCGAGCAGGAGAAACGCGACCCCGAGGACATAGCTTAACATCATTTCGTTCGATGTGAAGAAGAAGCCGACGGCAAGGAAAATGGTGTACAGCGGTGATGTTGAGCCTGCGGTAACCATTTCATTTTTGTAGTATGAAAAGCTTCCGTACTCGTTCAGATTCTTAGCAAATTGCAGATGAATCCACGGATCGTCAAGCGGAAATCCGAACTGCTTGTTTGTTTCGTATGCATGCGAACCAAACAGATACGAAACAACGACTCCTGCTGTCATCACCGCCGCAAGCAGGATGTACTTGTAGCGTTCGAGAAATCGGTGCATCAGGCAAGTTCCAGATTTGCAACTGCGGAGAGTTCATACGGCGAGGTCGTGCCACGCAGAAGTTTCATCCAGCCAACATATCCTATCATAGCGCCGTTGTCCATGCAGTATTCGAGTTTGGGGTAGAAGAGGCGGTAGCCCTTCTTTTCGCATTCTGCCGTCATTCGTTTTCGCAGACGTGAGTTTGCCGAAACGCCGCCTGCAAGAGCTACATCGTGCACCTTCATTTCATCAGCAGCGAATAGTGTTTTGCCAACAAGCACATCAACAACCGCGTCCTGAAAGCTTGCGCAGATATCGGCCATCAGTTCCGGACTGATGGAAGATGTGTTATGCAGAAGGCCGTTGTTCTTCAGATAGTAAAGGACGGCAGTCTTCACGCCGCTGAAGCTGAAATCATACGAACCTTCTTCAAGAAATGTTCGGGGAAATTGGATGGCTGAGGGATTGCCATGCACTGCTCGTTTGTCGATCACCGGTCCGCCCGGATAACCAAGTCCCAGCATTTTTGCCACTTTATCAAACGCTTCGCCTGACGCATCATCACGAGTTTGTCCGAGAATCGAATGCTGAAACGGCTCGCTCACATGAACAAGCATCGAGTGCCCGCCCGAAACAATAAGCGAAACAAACGGATACGAAGGAACCCGTTCTTCGAGAAACACCGAGTACAGGTGCCCTTCCATATGGTTGACGCCGACGAACGGAATGTTCAATCCGTAAGCCAATGCTTTAGCGAAATTCAGCCCGACCAGCAACGCCCCGACAAGCCCCGGACCTTGAGTTGCCGCAACACCGGAAAGTTGGCTCTTCGAAATTCCGGCCCTCTGAAGTGCCTCTTCAACTACTTCAACAATCATCCGCTGGTGGGCACGCGACGCGAGTTCGGGAACAACGCCCCCGTACTTTGCATGGACAAACTGCGAAGAGATGACGTTGGATTTCACAACGCCATCTTCGAGCACAGCAGCCGATGTTTCATCGCATGATGTTTCTATTCCAAGAACAAACACAGATTCAACTCACAGGGATTTTACTTGATGGAAGTGTAATATGGTAATCAAAGCGAGCCTGAGTATCAAGAAAGCACCGTGCGGGGAACACGGGCGCTCACCATGCAGGTTACTTCATAGGGAATGGTACCGAGTTGTTCTGCAATCGACCATGCGCTTATCCACTCGTCACCGGTTCCGCCCAGCAGAGTCACCTCGTCGCCAAGCCGGACTTCGCCGGAAGTGCCGACATCAATCATGCAATGATCCATGCAGATTGTACCGACAACGGGATAGCGTTTTCCTCGAATGAGAACTTCGGCTTTGTTCGTCAACATACGCGAGTAGCCGTCACCGTAACCTGCGGGCACTGTTGCAATCCACGTTTCGTGTTGCGTTGTAAAACGCCGTCCGTACGAGATTGCCGTTCCGGCCGGAACTTTCTTCATCAACGTGATGCGGGAGAATAACGACATGACGGGTTTCAACTGCGCCTCGGATGCCAGCTCTTTCGTAGGGCCGTATCCGTACAGCATAATGCCGGGCCTCACCATATCAAAATGTGAATCGGGCAGGGTGATGGTTGCAGCGCTGTTTGCCATGTGCCGCAGGGGAACCGCAATGCGCCGCCGGTCGAGTTCTTCCAGTACACGATTGAAGCGATGCAATTGCTGGCGGGCAAAACTCTGATCATCGTCCTCCGCCGTCGCAAAATGACTGTACACGCCGGCAAGCTCGAGCCTTCGTAATCGTGCTATCTGTTCGATACAATCCGGGGCTGCTTCATGCGAAAGCCCGAGCCGGCTCATACCTGTATCAACTTTGGCATGAACGCGAAGCGTGTGGCCCATCCGCTGGGCGAGTGAAGCAAGCCACTGCGCCTGCTCAAGCGAACTGATTGTCAGTTCGAGGTCGGCGGAAATCGCCCATTCACACTGCCCCTCGGGCGCTATTTCGAAAGCAAGAATCGGCGTATCAACTCCATCCTGCCTGAGTTCCAGACCTTCCTCCACACGAGCAACGCCAAGATAGTACACGCCTCCGCGAACAACTTCGTGCGAGATCGTTCGCACGCCGTGGCCGTAGGCATGCGATTTCACAACCGCCATGATTTTCGTTGTTGGCCCGACGTAGGCTTTGACACGATGGAGATTATGTCGCAGCGCGGCAAGGTTAATGATTGCACGGGTCGGGTGGATTGAGGGAACGGGAACATTCATTGGTCAAGCGTTGTCGTTATCAGTCGTTCGTCTTGAAATTCTATTGCAGACAGTTTCAATATCGAAATGGAATTGCTGATTAGCAAGGCAATGCCGTTTGTGCAGACATCCTATTCTAAAACTGTGCTCAAAAGAACTCCTTGCAGATGCAACACAATTTCACCAAATTTGTATCAATTTCACAGCGTTCTTCACAAGAAGGTATTCCATCCTTTATGAGTTTTCCCAGCCCGTTTTACCGGTGGCGACCGCATCCCTGGCACGGACTTGAGCTCGGACCGGAACCGCCGCACATCATTCATGCGTTCATTGAAATAACTCCCTTTGACCTGATGAAGTATGAGGTTGACAAAACAACGGGCTATCTGCGGGTAGACAGGCCGCAGCGAACATCCTCGTTGCCACCTTCCCTGTACGGATTTATTCCGAGAACGTATTGCGCAAGCCGCGTAAAAGATTTGTCGGGAGTTGCTGACAGAGGTGATGGCGACCCGCTCGATATTTGTGTGTTGAGCGAGCGACCCATCAACCGTTCCGAAGTAATTCTCAACGCTCGCGTCATCGGCGGAATTCACATGATTGACCACGGTGAGGCGGACGACAAGATCATTGCCGTTCTGGCTAACGACAGCGTGTGGGATGCCACAAGAGATATCGCTGACGTGCCAACCGTTGTGGTTCAGCGGTTGCGTCATTACTTCGCCACGTACAAAACAATGCCGGGCGAGATTTCGGATGTCTCCATCGAACGTATATATGATTGCTCTCATGCGCTGAAAGTTGTCAGCGCCGCAATTCAGGATTACGACGAAGTGTACGGCAGGTGAGTTGGAAAACTGTTCTTTACAAGTACGATCCGGCGGTGCCGAGTTCCTGGCTTCTGCTGCTTGCGGGCTTTGTGTGGATGGCGGTTGGCGTATTTCTCTGCATCCGGGCTGCTGATTGGCTTGCGCCATTGCCCGATGCGACTGCGGTACTATTGGCGGCAGCGGGCACGATGGTGGCCATTGTGTCAAGCCGGTTCATGTTCAGAGGAATCGCGCATCGCAACGTCGAGAGAATCTCACGCCTGCCTGAACGAACATGCATCTTCGCATTTTCTGCCTGGCGCGGGTATGGAATTATCAGCGTGATGATCCTGCTTGGCTTTGTGCTCCGCAGTTCGCTACCCGGACAATATCTCTTTCTCCCGTACTTTGCGATGGGGGGAACGCTGGTGCTGTCCAGTTATGTGTTTTTCCGAAGCTATTGGAACCGGCGGCAACGTCTGAAAGAGATCTCGCAGATCATGTAACTTTCATGTACAACAGCTTGGAGGTAGAGTCATGGCAAGCTCACGCGACCCTCGCTCCGCCCTTCTCGAACGCATTCGTGAAGGCATCCGTACAGCAGAAACGCAATCCGCCGGTCTCAAAAAGAAGAATTCCCGCTACTCAACAACAGGAATTGTGGCAAGCGCGCTGAGCACGGTCATCGCCGCCACAGTTGCCTCGATAGGCCCGATAATCGGGCAGGGGGCGCCGGCATGGAAGCTGACCTGCGGTTTCATCGCCCTGTGTACAGGTGTCGCAACAGTGACTACAGGATTGCAGAAGCAGTTTTCCGTAACCGAACGGTACGCAAAAGCCGTCGCATGTGCCGGCAAACTCCGATCGCTGGAGTTTGCCCTGACAGTCACCAACCGTGAAACCGGAGAGGTGGCAAAGGAGTACGAGTCAGCGATTGCAAGCTACTCCGATGTTCTTTTATAAATCAAACATGTTCGACACCTCCGACATTGAACGAATGGAAACTGCACACCCCCTCACGTTTTGGGAGAACGTGAGACACAATACCAGATGGGGGCAGTATATTCATTCCATCGAAGAGCGTGCTTTTCACATTGCGCTGAGGGCTGCTCAACGCCCTTCTGTGGCTCTCGAAATCGGATCAGAAGGGGGATATTGGACGAGGCATTTGGTTGAACGCGACTGGGAGGTTATCTGTACAGACGTGGATGAGGAAGCATTGGAATTGTGCCGGAAACGTGTGCCATCAGCAACGCACGTTCATGTATCTCCGGACTCAACAACACTTCCGTGTGCCTCGGGAACCGTTGGCTTGCTGGTGTGTTTCGAAGTGTTTCCTGTTATCAACTCGACATGGTTTGTGGCGGAAGCAAACCGGGTGCTTTCCGGCGGCGGCGTATTGGTCGGAGTCACCCAAAACAGAAAATCAATTCGTTCCGTTGTTGCAAAGTTCTTGCACATTGTTGATGGAACACGAAAGGCATCATTTGACAATCGCCATTTGTACACATTCACGTACGAGGATTGGAAAAACCAAGTGACACAACGGGGCCTGTCTGTTATCCATGAAGAAGGTATGTGCTGGCTTCCTTTCCAGCGCAAAAGCAACTTCTTCCTCATTCCCCACCTGACGCGTCTGGAGAAACACATGGGTTTACGCGACATTCCGGAGTTAAGCCCCTGGATCGCGTTTGTCGCTCAAAAGAGGTACGTTTCAGAATGAACAGAATCAAGCTTGGCAACTACGCTCATATTTCGATTTCCGTCCTCGACCTGCAGGAATCATCGCGCTTCTATGAGCTGCTGGGTTTCAAAGTTTTGTACGGGAACAACGAACCGCATCCCTGGGCGCTGTTCACCGACGGTTCCGTGAACATTCATTTGTACCAGTTCTCGTTTGTGTCGCCGGCACTGCACTATTTCTCGAATCACATGCAGGACAAGGTTCTTGAGCTGATGCGTCTCGGCATCAGGCCGGGGCAGCAGACAAGCAAAGATGGCCACAGAGTGCAGAGTACGATTGCCGACCCGAGTGAGTTCCTGATTATGCTGATGCATCACAATGACGCTGAGATGCCGAAGCCGGACGGGGATTTGCGCTGCAGACTTGGAACGTTCGGCGAACTCAGCATCAACACGGAGAATCTCGGCTCAAGCGTTGACTTCTGGCAACAATTCGATTTCACCATTCTGAACCGCGGAGAGAAGCCGTATCCGTGGGCAATCTTGTCCGATGGCGCGATGACGGTTGGCTTTCATCAAACTTCATCATTCACAACTCCGGCGTTAACCTACTACGCAACAGATGTTCATGAAAGAGTTCAACTCCTCAAGTATGATTCATTCCGGAACCTCAGGGAACTGAAGGATGCGTCCGGAACAACAGAAGGAGCCGTTCTCCAGGCACCCGAAGGCCAACTTCTGTTCATATTGAAGGGACGAGCCTGAGTATTTTGATTATCATCTAACAAAGGAACCCAATGCCGAGCAGCTTTGATAAATACTTTTCCGCGGAAGACATGAAGCGAATCGAGGAGGCGGTGAGAACCGCCGAGCGGGATACCTCGGGCGAGATCGTGCCCTACGTTGTGCATCTGAGCGACATGTACGACGAGGCGATGTGGCGCGCCGGAGCCGCCCTCGGGGCGTGCGCGTTGACGGCCTTCGTTCTCTTTCATAACTTCTCGGCGTCGTGGCAGCCATTCGAGATGATGCACCTTGCGTTCGTGACGCTCGGAGCAGGAGCCATCGGGGCTTTGCTTGCCCGCTTTTCAGAGCCGGTCAGAAGATTGTTTGCAGGGAGAGATGTAATGGACAGGCGGGCTCGACAACGGGCAGGAGAAGCGTTTTTGACCGAAGAGGTTTTCAACACCCGCGACCGTACCGGCATATTGATCTTCCTCAGTTTGCTTGAGCACGAAGTTGTCATCCTCGGCGATTCGGGTATCAATGCAAAAGTGAAGCAGGGAGAATGGGATGGAATTGTGAAGACGATTGTTGACGGAATCCGCTCCGGAAAACCCGCCGAAGGGCTTATTGACGCTATCCGGCAATGCGGCGAATTGTTGAAACGCGAAGGAGTTGCCCGTAAGCAGGACGATTCCGACGAACTGCCGAACACGCTCCGCAGAAGCAGAACGTAGTGCCACACACATCAGGTGGCCGAGTCGCCGAGAATCTTTTGCTGAAATTGCAGCGCCACCCGGTAACAGGCATATGCAACGAACGGCGCTACCAACACGTCGATGACGTAGTGAACGTGCTGCCACACTACACACACCGCAACAAGAATCGTGAAAAGCAGATAGACACGTTTCATCCATCCGTGTGAGATTACCAGAGAAAGAAGAAACATCGTGGACGTGTGTCCCGAAAAGAAGAGGTCTTTCGTCGGGGCATTGCCGTCACCTGCGAACTCGACAAGAGGGTCCTGCAACACGATCAAGCCCGGCGACGGGTTCAGGGGAGCCAGGTACATCATGAACGTCCTGACGACCAACATCAGTATGTACGCCTGAACTGCAAGCAGAAGGCGCTCGGGCCTCTTAGCAAGATAGACGATAGCAAGCACAAGCCCCGCATAAATTATCCCGAACGTCACCCACGTAAAATCTCTCGGCGTTATCATTGCGAGAAGAGGGTCGGCCAACACGGCACCGTCACGCAACTCGACCCACTCAAGAAAGCGGGTGAATGCGTTCAAGATCGCAACAAGCAGAATCACGGAAATCATGAATTGCAGCCGGAAGGCGGAGTTTCGAAAAGCGTTACGCCATACAGTAAGCATGTTGAATTCGTCGTGTGTGAGCCGGATTGGTGCTACAAGAAACGGAATCGCGAAACAAGCTTCAATCCCGCAATAAAAAACCCTCCCCCCAGTTACGGGGAGAGGGAATCGCTTTACTTCCTCTGCACATTCAAACGGTTCAGCTTACTTTCCTCTGGGTCTGGCTTTGGCCATCAAACCGTCGGCGATACCTTTGTACTCGGTCAGTGCTGTTTCGGCTGCTCCGAGGGCGCCCTGAATCTCCGTTGTTGCCGTCGTCAACTCATCCTTGCTTGTCTTGAGCTTGGTAACGACTTCATCAAACTTCATTGTTGCAAGATCGGGCGTCTTGTAGTTCTGGAGCCACGCGCTGACGTTGTCTTTCACGCCGGTGAGGCGATCCTTGGCTGCTGTCAGTTTTGTGACTGCGTCGTTGATCGTTGCGGCTTCTTTGGGGAATTTCGTTGAAAGTTCCTGCGCACCGGAAATGGCTGTTGTAATCTCGCCTGCCATGTTGTCGATGTTGCCGAGCGACGATGTCGCATCGTTCACCATTGTCGTTACTTCAGTTGTGAGATCTGCAACCATCTTCTTCTGCTCTTCGGTAGGCCCGCAGCCAACAATGGTAAGGGCGAGCAATGCAACCAGCATAGCGGAAATGATTCTCATCGTGTTTTCTCCTGATTTGTTGTATGGGGGACAGTTACTTGAGGCACAAAAAGATACACGAAATCCGCTGCAGGCGAATTAAGTTAGCCTTAATTCTTCTTAATACGTTGGAACAAAAAAAGCGGAGAGAATCCCCGCCTCGCTTCACAGTTTACGTACACCCTATTGCAATCGTTGCTTCACTTTGTCAAGCGCAATGTTCACGGCCTCGTCGCGAGTCTTTCCTTCGGCACGCGCAATCGTGGCGCCGGGATTCAGGTTCGAAACGTGGCAGTAGTACTCATCACCGATTTTGTATGTTGACAGTTCAAGATCGATGCCGTTGAGTATTTGCTTTTCGGTTTTGAACTCTTCCGCTTTCACTTCATCACGCTCCCTTCTCTACCGGCGCCCCCACCAGATTCCCCCATTCCGTCCACGAGCCGTCATAGTTGGATACGTTGGGATAGCCCAAGAGTTCGTTCAACACAAACCACGTATGACTTGATCTCTCACCGATGCGACAGTAGGCAATAACGGGCTTCTCACGCGTGACGCCTTTGCTGCTGTACAACGCTTCAAGCTCGTCGGCACTCTTGAACGTTCCGTCGTCGTTGCAGGCCTGTGCCCACGGAATATTCTTCGCGCCGGGAATATGTCCGCCCCGCTGGCATGTTTCCGGCAAGCCGGGAGGGGAGAGAATCTTTCCCGTAAACTCATCGTTCGAGCGGACATCGACAAGCACGGCGTTCTTCATCTCCATTGCTTTCTGTACCTGATTCATCATCGCCCGGTATTTTTCGTGGAAGCTTGCAACGTTGTACGCCGCACGCTTCGGCGACGAAACGTCCTTCGTCAGTTCCCGGCCCTCGGCCAGCCATTTCTTTCTTCCCCCATTCATAATACGAACATCCTTGTGGCCGTACATCTTCAACTGCCACAATGCCCACGCCGCAAACCAGTTGTTGTTGTCGCCGTACAGTATCACAGTTGTCCCATTGGAGATTCCCGAAGAACCGAGGAGTTCCTCGAGCGCTGTTCTGCTGATGATGTCGCGCTGTACTGTGTCGCACAGTTGGGTTTGCCAGTTCCAGCCCACAGCACCGGGGATGTGCCCTTCGCTGTACGCAGCCGTATCAACGTCGACTTCTGCGATGACAAGATTCGGATCTCGCATATGTTCGGCGACCCATTCCGTTGAAACAAGCATCTGGGGATTTGCATAGCTTTTCATCTCACTCCTCCTTTTGGTTGGTTATTAGAAGATGGCGGTTTAGAACAGCGATTTCGAAAGCGATGCATCCCCCATAAGGGAACAGAACATGAGTCGATACGAAGGACATCGTATCGGTTTGGGTGAATAAGATAGGATTCTCCATGTCAGAAGTCAAGTCCGCAAACAGCGAGGTTCCTCAGGTTTTAGCTCGATTTCAACGCCTTTTCGTCATCTTGCAAATGGAGCCGGACTTTCCTACTTTTAATCAAGCTATTTTTACACTCCGTTCTTACCGCATTGCGAACTGCGCGAATTGGCTTCACAATTCCAAACATTATTCAATACAAGAGGCTAAGCATGTCAGACTATGTAAAGAATCTCATCGCACAAGTGAAGGCTAAAAATCCCGCTGAACCCGAGTTCCATCAGGCTGTTCAGGAAGTGGCAGAGTCGCTCGAACTTGTGCTCAACCGCCATCCCGAGTACCGCTCGGCAAAAGTTCTGGAACGCATGGTGGAACCTGAACGTGTGGTAATGTTCCGCGTTCCGTGGCAGGACGATCAGGGAGAGTTTCACATTAACCGCGGCTTCCGCATTCAAATGAACAGCGCCATCGGGCCGTACAAAGGCGGATTGCGTTTCCACCCCTCCGTCACGCTCGGCATCCTGAAGTTCCTCGCGTTCGAACAGGTGTTCAAGAACAGCCTTACCTCGTTGCCGATGGGTGGCGGTAAAGGCGGTTCGGATTTTGATCCCAAGGGCAAAAGCGACTCTGAAGTGATGCGGTTTTGCCAGAGCTTCATGACGGAACTCTTCCGCCACATCGGGCCGGATGTTGACGTGCCTGCGGGCGATATAGGCGTAGGCGGACGAGAGATCGGGTTCCTGTTCGGGCAGTACAAACGCCTGACCCGCGAATTCGGAGGTGTTCTTACAGGAAAAGGATTGAACTGGGGAGGCTCGCTTGTCCGTCCGGAGGCCACCGGATTCGGCGCAACGTACTTCGCCGAAGAAATGCTGAAGACGAAAGGCATGACCTTCGATGGAAAGCGTGTTGCAATCTCAGGCTTCGGCAACGTCGCGTGGGGAGCAGCCAAGAAAGTGACACAGTTGGGCGGAAAGGTTGTTACCTTGTCAGGGCCTGACGGATTTATTTATGATGAAGATGGTGTGAAGGGTGAGAAGATCGACTATATGCTCGAGCTTCGCGCCAGCGCAATGGACGCCGTGAGGCCGTACGCAGATAAGTTTAAGGTTCCGTTCCATGCAGGCAAGCGCCCGTGGGGCATTCCGGTGGATGTGGCAATGCCGTGCGCTACGCAAAATGAACTCGACGAAAACGATGCCCGCGAGCTTGTGAAGAACGGCTGCGTCTGCGTGTGCGAAGGCGCCAACATGCCGACGACACTTGCCGGCGTGAAGGTGTTTGAACAGGCGAAGATTCTCTACTCGCCCGGCAAGGCATCCAACGCAGGCGGCGTAGCAACATCCGGACTGGAAATGAGCCAGAACAGCATGCGGCTCAACTGGCCCGCAGAGGAAGTTGACAGACGCCTCCACGAAATCATGCGCAGCATTCACAACATGTGCGTGGAAACCGCGGCGCAATACGGCACGCCGGGCAACTACGTGAACGGCGCCAACATCGCCGGATTCCTCAAGGTCGCAAACTCTATGATGGATCAGGGTTTGGTGTAGGACATTTTGCTGCTTGCAGTACAAAAAGGACGAGGCCAACCCCTCGTCCTTTTTGTTTTTGTGATTGGAAAAGAAAACCACGAAGGCACAAAGGCACGGGGAGAGAGCATATATATCTCATGATCAACATCTGACTCATCTCGCAGACTCCAACGGGGTCGGATATTACAGCCGGGTCTACGACTCGTAGAGGACGGAGTCCCCGGTACAAATAAACACAAACTATCCAACAACCCTGTAAGGGTTAGATATGGAATGTTTGCTCCCGGCCACTGCCGGAACGAACTACCTGCCAAAAATCGGCACAGCATCTGCTTTGATTTAGCAATAACCCGGAAGCGGAGAAGATGCGGAGCAGAAGCGGAGAAGATCAGAATCAGGTATAATGGAGCTGTGATATGGCGACGGTTCAATTACATGCAATGTTTCAAGGAGTTAGCGGCAAATCGGGCGGGTGGGTGTACAAGCGGAGAAACGGCAAGGTGTATCTCTCCAAGTGTCCCGATTTCAGCAAGAGGAAGCTGAGTGCTGAACAAAAAGAATCAGTTGGCCGATTTCGTGCAGCGGTACAGTGCGCTAAACAGGCGATACGCAATCCGCAACTCTGTGCCGCATACGAAGAACAGGCCAGCACCGAAGGAAAGTCTGTTTTCAACACGATTGTGGGTGAGGAGATGAAGCGACTGAAGGCGCTGGCGGCGAAATAGGGCTGGTGCCCAACGATTTTCGATGATAGAAGTTTGAATCTGTGTTCTGCGAAATCGATGGCAGGCGCGCATGTAGAGCCAAACCTTTGTTCGGCTCCCATGTGAGCGAGTCGGAGACTCGCTCTACAGTTCGCAGAGCCGGATTCAGGAACTTCAATCTGTGGCCTGCGACATCGACGACGCCCGGTGAATACCAAATCTGTGGCTCCGAAATCGTCGGCTGGCGCGGAGGGAGGAATCAATCGAAGGGTTTGAATTTCGGTGAACAATTGGATAACCCGGCTCCGAAATTCACGGCACACGCGACGGAGACTGATTCGAGCGTACGATTTCGGAAGGGTTTCTTTGTTACTTTCTTTGCCCCCAAAGAAAGTAACCACATCGGATTCTAAGAAGGCGTTAGCCCGATGACCCCGCACCGCCGTTCCCCACCCTGAATCGGGGAAAAGTTGTTCAATGAGCCAGACTGTGAGTCATTAAGTTGAGGGCACAAAACACCATGTGCCCTGCGTTCCATTTCCCCCTCTCCGCGCTTGCAAATCCCAATCGCATTTGCTACACTTACTACGGACAGGGCAGACGTTATCTACCCCCTTCACGGCTCGCATGACCAGGAACATGCGGACTGAGATACGGAGGGGAATTTGAAATTATCGGGATTTCGTTGCCCCGCTGTGTCCTCGCGGGGTGTACTTACACACTGATTGTTGAACTTGCCTATGCTCAGTGCAGGGCACCGGAACGCGAGAAATACTTTCTCCCCACTTAATTGGACCAAGACAACTGCGTCAAGGCGGTCTGTCGATATTTACATAGCGGATAGAAACAAAAAGCCCCGGAAGAACCGGGGCGAGGCGATAGGTCACGCTTCGACTTCGGCTCGCCAAAAACAAACGAGCCTGCGCTCGGAGCGACGAGTGTATGGCAAACCTGAAACATGTCATTAGCAGTGCAGCGTGCGGTTGCTTGCACGGCAACAACTCAAGACATAGCACATGAGCAGTGACTACAACCACCATCAGGAACGTCGCCCCAACCTGTCAACGCAAGCCATCCGGGCATTCAAGACGCGCCTCGGCGCGGCGAAACGCAGAACTCGTTTCATCTACGGCCGGGAAGCGGCTGCGTTTGCCAGTGAATTACGCGCCGCTCTCTTCGACCTGAAAGAGGGCCTCGATGATCCTCGAAAAGGCGTCGAGCTTGTAGCAGACTTCTTCCGGTCCGATGAGAAGCTCTTTAACATGTGCGATGATTCCAATGGCGATCTTGGAGACGTCTTCAAGTTTGATGCCCGTGATCTCTTTACCGACTATGCTACCGCTTGCGACGACAAGAAGTGGCTCGCCGATCTCGTGCTGCAGTTGCAACATGGCAGCGATTACGGCGTTCGGGACTGCTTGATTGATGCAGCCGCGCAGTATCTCCCTGAACCGGTGATGCGTGATCTGGTTGAGCAACTCTGGGTACTTGCGCGTACAGAGAAGGAGGAATATCACCAGCGGGGATGGTTTCATTTTATCGAGTCGCTTGCGAGGCAACTCCATGACCCGGGTCTGTACGAACAGGCCAGACGCGCCTCATGGCCGAAACTCGGTACAGCGGCATACATTGATATTGCCGAAGCCTATTTCGAATCGGGGGATGCTGAGACTGCGCTGACATGGCTCAAGAAAATTTCGCTCGGTGAACACTTTGAAGCCGATAAACGCGACAAGTTGCTACTTGCCGTCTATCAAACGCTTGGGGAGAAGCAACCAGCGACGGAAACAGCGTGGCGGATATTCCAGAGTTGCCGCATGGAAGAAACATTCGAGCAGTTGCTCGGCGTGATCGGGCCGGAATACCGGCAGGCCGTGTTAGATGACGAGGCAAAGTACATCCTCGACTCGCACGGTCTCTCGTACACTGACGCCGGATTTCTCCTCTGGTGCGGCAAGCTCGAAGAGGCTGAGCGCTACCTGCTAAACCGCACAGAAGAAATAAACGGCGGCCAGTACTACGCAATCCTTCCCCTTGCAGAAGCAATGGAGCGTGAAGAACGGTTTCTCACTGCAACAATGCTTTACCGCGCCCTGCTCGAATCAATTCTTGCTCGTGCCATCTCAAAATACTACACCCACGGCGTGCGCTACCTCCGCAAACTCGATGCCTTGGCCCCGCTCGTGGAGAATTGGCGCGACTTCACACCGCACAAAACCTATTTCCTCCAGTTGCTTGAGAAGCATCAACGGAAGTCGGGGTTTTGGGAGAGGTCTGAAACGAGGCAAGGGAAGCGGAGAAGCGCAAGGCAGGACAAGGGAAAGGACGGAGAGTGAAAATGAAGAAGGAATTTATCGCGCACGTTCGCCGCAGCCTTGATGGCACTTGTGAAACCCAATCGCTTGAGGATCATCTGAACGCCGTTGCAAGGATTGCGGGAGGATTTGCAGCGACATTTGGTAATAGGGACTGGGGAGAACTTCTGGGATACTGGCATGACCTCGGCAAGTTTCTGCCAGCTTGGCAAGCATACATCCGACGCGAAACAGGTTTCGATGTTGACGCGCATATCGAGAATTCTTCCGGCAGACCAAACCACAGTACAGCTGGTGCGGTTTTGGCTTTTGATTTCGTGAAGAACTTTCCAGCTGAGGTTAGGAAGATTGCGAGACTGGTTGCATACAGCATAGCAGGACATCATGCTGGTTTGCCGGATTGGTATCCCGATGATGCAGGTGGCGATCTTCAAAACCGGGTTTATGAGAAACCTCTGGAGGCAATCCTCGCAACAGGTGAGCTCAATCAGATCAAGCTACTCCCTGAGGCAAAGCCATTCGTTGAAATGAAGCTTCCAACGTCCGCGCCGCTCGGGATTGCAGAACAAGGTAAATTTGAGCAGCGAAAAGAACACCTACACTTATGGCAACGGATGCTCTTTTCTTGCCTTGTAGACGCAGATTTCCTTGATACGGAAGAATTCATGAATCCCGAACAATCCACAGTAAGGGGAAACTACTTAACACTTGGTCAACTGAAAGTACGCTTCGATGAGTTCATGAATGAGAAACGCTCAGACATACCAATCAACAAAAAACGAAATGAGATTCTTGAACAATGCAGGAGCAAAGCTTCCCTACCTCCAGGATTCTTCTCTCTCAATGTCCCAACGGGCGGAGGCAAAACACTATCTTCGATGGCGTTCGCACTCGAGCACGCATTGAAGCATGAAAAGAATCGAATCATTATGGCAATCCCATATACAAGCATTATCGAACAAACTGCGAAAGTGTTCAAGTATGGAACTGATGACAATGATGAGATCAAAGTAAGAATCAGTACGGGCAAGGTTCTCTTTGGGAAAGATCAAGTCGTCGAGCATCATAGCAATCTCGATCCGGACAAAGAAGACAACAAGAGTCGCCTCGCATCGGAGAACTGGGACGCTCCGATTATCGTCACAACGAACGTCCAATTATTCGAATCACTCTTTGCAAGTCGGACATCGTCCTGCAGAAAACTCCATAATCTGGTAAATAGCATCATCATTCTCGATGAAGCGCAGATGCTTCCGCCCGAGTATTTGCATCCGATCCTATCTGCCCTGCGCGGGTTGGTGGATCATTTTGGCGTAACTGTTGTTCTGATGACCGCAACGCAGCCAGCATTGGAGGGAAAGATTGGCTTACCTCCCAGTGAGTTTCAAGGCATTGCAAATGTCACTCATATTATTGATGACCCGGATTCCCTTGCGAGAGATTTTGAACGGGTTCAGATTTCATTTCCACAGGATTTGAGTATTCGCACTGAGTGGGAAGAAATAGCAAGCGAAGCGACTAAGCATGAACAAGTACTCTGTATCGTTAACAGTCGCGCAGATTGTCGGAAGCTTCATGATCTGATGCCTGAAGGTACGGTCCATCTCTCCGCATTCATGTGCGGTGAAGAGCGCAGCGAAGTAATCTCCAACATCAAGGCTAGACTACAGAAGGGCGAGCCTATTCGCGTTGTAAGCACTCAACTCGTCGAGGCGGGCGTTGATATTGATTTCCCAGTCGTGTATCGGGCGCTCGCCGGGCTTGACTCGATTGCCCAAGCTGCGGGAAGATGCAATCGTGAAAATAAGTTGGCTGAAGTTGGAAAAAAGGGAAAGGTCATTGCCTTTTGCCCGCCGAAGGCAGCACCCATAGGAACACTCCGCAAAGGAGAAGATGCCTGCAAAGCTATCATCCGCTCCCAATCGGTCATCGCCTTATCGCCGAGCCTTTTTACCGAGTACTTTGAGCATTTCTATTCGAACTTAAATGGCTTTGATAAACCACGTTTCCACGAGCGGCTGGTTAAGGAATCTGGTGAATTCAGTTTTCAGTTCCGCACGCTTGCACAGAACTTCCACTTGATAGATGATGCCGCTCAGCAAAGCATCGTCGTTTGGTATCAAAGCAAAACTACAGGAAAGAACAGTCAAGAGTTGATTGAATGCTTACGCCATGCTGGTCCGTCGAAACGGACAAGCAGAAAACTCCAGCGATTCATTGTAAATGTACCTCAGAGAATGTTTGACCGAATAGTTCGAATGGGCTACATAGAACAGATTCATGGCTATTGGGTGCAAAAAGATCAAGTGCTGTACAAACCAGGCTTGGGACTTCTTGGCAATGAGAGTGATTGGGTATTCGGTTCAGATGTGGTGTAACAGGGTGTTGAAAAACCTCGTATTTGCCACGAGCTTCAGTTGGTGGATCCAAAAGAATAGAACACAATGGGCTTTAGGCAAAGAACATTGCTACGCGTGCGGCTAAAGCCAGAACTTTCTCGCATTTCTTATGCACGACCTAAAGGTCGTGGCAATAGTTGCTTCGCGAAACGAAGTTTTCAGTTGTCTTGACCACATATTCAGATTAGAGGAGAGAAACCATGAGAGCAGAATTACCTTACAAACCATTTTGCCTTGAAGTGAGCGGCGACTACGCTTGCTTCACGCGACCTGAAATGAAGGTTGAGCGCGTAAGCTATGACGTGCCAACACCTTCAGCAGTGCGAGCAGTCTTCGAGGCGATTTTCTGGAAGCCTGCAATTCGTTGGCGAGTGACTCGCATCGATGTGTTGAACCCTATCCAATGGACTTCAGTGCGGCGTAATGAAGTCGGCTTGCTAATGAGCGAGCGTTCGGACGGTATCTTTATCGAAGATCAGCGACAACAACGCGCTGGTCTTTTCTTGCGCGACGTACATTACCGGTTCTACGCGGTGCTTGAATACATTCCGGTTGAGCAACGAAAGAACAATATGCACACAAGTGTTGCGGAGTATTTACGGGAGCCGAATGAACGTGAGTTTATGATGGAAGAGATCAAAGCATTCGAGGGGAGAACAGATACTATTCGGAAGGACGAAACACCTGGGAAGTACCTTGCAATTTTCGAGAGGCGTGCCAAGAACGGTCAGTGCTTCAACCAACCCTATCTTGGCTGTCGCGAATTCAGCTGCAACTTCAAACTTATTGAGAATGGCGCTGCCTCTCAAACACCGGCGATTTCTGATAGCCGTGAACTCGGATACATGCTTTACGACTTGGATTTTTCGGACCTCAACAACATCAAACCAATGTTCTTCAAAGCAAAACTCGAAGCAGGATCAGTGCACATTCCCCATCCTGAAAGTGAGGAGATACGACGATGATCTTGCAGGCGTTGTATGAGTACTATCAAAGAAAACCCGACATGCCTAAACATGGGTTCGAGAACAAAGAAATCAAGTTTGTCATTGTCATAAAGAAGGATGGCACCTTCGTTGACTTGGTTGATAAGCGAGAAGGTAAGAAGGGTAAAGAGTACTTGCTGCCAAGGGCAAAGGGTCGGTCGGGTGCGAACTCATGGCAAACGACCTTCTTGCTGTGGGATCATTATGGTTATGTCTTGTCACATCCGAAAGATTTAGAGAAGAAATCAGTTGAGATGGCAAAGAAACAGAATGCTGTTTTTGTTGAGACGATTCAGACTCTACCGGAGCAAGTCAAGAAGGATGTTGGAGTAAAAGCAATTCTGCTATTCTATGAGACGGGTCAAGCAAAGGAGGTCAAAAAGCATCCAAATTGGGAGGACTGTTCCAAGATTCCCGGCTGTAATCTAACGTTCCAACTCGACGGGGACCCCACATTGATCCCACAACGAGAAGCAATCTCAGACTATCAAACTCTTCTATTTGCCGATGGCGAATCTGATCAAAGTGATGGTGAAACCGAATACGAAGCGCCATGCTTGATTACTGGAAAAAGGGGATCCGTAGCGCGGCTGCACACGGCAACACCAATTCTTGGAGCGAAGAGTAATGCCAAAATTGTCGCTTTCCAAAAGAGCTCTGGTTTTGACTCGTACGGGAAGGAGCAAGCATTCAACGCGCCGATTTCAAAGAAAGCCGAAGCAGCCTATAGCACCGCTTTGAAGCATCTGACGACATCAGCAACTAACAGAGTAATGATCGCCGACTCGACGACAGTTTTCTGGGCGGAGAAGAAGGCGCTGTCGTTCGATCTCGAACAACAGTTCATTTGGTACCTTTCCGATCCACCTAAGGACGACGCAGATCGCGGTGTCAAAGCGGTAAGGGCATTGTTTGAAGCTACATACTCAGGTAAATTGCCCCTTGAAGAGGAAAACCGGTTCTATGTTTTAGGGCTTGCCCCGAATGCAGCGCGGATTTCTGTACGTTTTTGGAAAGTCGGTACGGTCACGCAATTTGCCGAGAAGATAAAATTGCACTTTGACGATTTTACGATTGCCCATGGACCGAAAGAACCAGAGCATCTCTCACTAAACCAGATACTGAGGGCAACAGTACTCGAATACAAAATGGATAACGTTCCTCCGAATTTGGCGGCTGCTGTTGTTGAGAGTATTCTGGACGGTACACCATACCCGATCACTTTGATGCAGCAATGCATACGCCGCATTCGGGCAGAGCAACATGTCAATCGCGCCCGTGCTGCAATCCTCAAAGCATACATAAATCGTCTTAATCGCATTCATAATCAGAATACAAAGGAGGTCCAAGTGGCACTCGATCTAACAAACATAAATCCCGGATACAGACTTGGAAGGCTGTTTGCGACGCTGGAAAAGATACAAGAGGAGGCACAGCCGGGGATCAATGCAACAATCCGCGATCGATTCTATGGCGCAGCATCAAGTACGCCAGTCTCAGTATTTTCCCAATTGCTGAAGCTAAAGAACCATCATCTTGCAAAACTGGAGAACGTAAGACGAAGAATTGTCTTCGAAAAACTGATTGGAGAGATTTGTAGCGAGATGCAAAGCTTCCCATCAAATCTCTCGATGAATGAGCAGGCGTATTTCTCTCTTGGATATTATCACCAGCGCCAAGATTTCTTTGTAAGCAGGAAGAACTCCAATGACTCCAAAGAAAACTGACAATAACCTATCTATCAAAACCCACAAGGAGCAAAACCATGAGCGCAATAGAAAAACGATACGACTTCGTTTATTTCTTCGATGTCAAAGATGGAAACCCTAATGGTGACCCCGATGCTGGTAACCTTCCACGGATTGATGCTGAGACCGGAATGGGATTGGTGACCGACGTTTGCTTGAAGCGCAAAGTGCGGAACTACGTAACGGTAACCAAGCGAGCAAATCGTCCGTTTGACATTTTCATTAAGGAGAAGGGTGTCCTCAACCTTCTGATTGATGAGGCTCATGAGCAAAAGGGGGTTGTCGATAAGGAAAAGGGAGAAAAAACCGAGGCAGCGCGAAGGTGGATGTGCAAGAATTACTATGATGTTCGCACGTTCGGGGCAGTAATGAGCACTGGAAAGAATGCGGGCCAAGTACGCGGTCCCATTCAACTCACTTTTGCACGCTCAGTAGAGCCAATAGTCGCGCTCGAACATAGCATAACTCGCATGGCAGTAGCAACTGAGGCGGAAGCCGAGAAGCAAAGCGGCGACAATCGCACAATGGGTCGGAAATACACAGTGCCGTACGGCCTGTATCGCACACACGGCTTCGTCTCTGCTCATCTCGCAGAGCAAACCGGTTTCTCAACTGAAGATCTCGAACTCTTCTGGAAAGCAATGCAAGAAATGTTCGAGCATGATCACTCCGCTGCACGCGGACTCATGTGTGCAAGAAAGCTTGTTGTCTTTGAGCATGCAACCGCATTGGGCAACAAACCCGCGCACGAATTGTTTGCACGTGTGACTCACAAACGTACCAACGATGAAAAGAAGCCGGCAAGAGAATACACCGATTATGAGATTTTACTTGACGGTAGGCCGTTTACAGAAACGTTCAAGGTAGTTTCGGTGAATTGATATTCACGAAACCACTTTCACTGCCTCGTCCCTTCGTCAGGCACAGAGCATGGTTCGACCCTTCGACAAACTCAGGTCGGGCTTCGCTCGCCATGACGCGGGGGGTGACGCGCATTGGGTGAATGGCTACGACTCTCAATCGGAAAGGATCCGTATGCCAAACATAACGCTCTTTGAGCAAAAAACAGATTCGGTACGTTTGGAACGAAGCGGACCAGAAGCGATACTTCGTCGTAGAGGATGTGGTGGCTACCCTTACCGATAGCAAAGACCCCAAACAATATCTGAAGCGCATGAAGCAGCGCGACCCGGAACTCGCCAAAGGGTGGGTACAAATTGTACCCCCCCGTTGTACCTTTTCAACATTGTAGCACATTGTAGGAATCGGCAACATCATGGCAAACATCAAACTCTTTGAAAGCAAGGGAATCCGTTCCCGGTGGAACGAACAGGAACAGCAGTGGTATTTCGCTATTGTGGATGTGGTGGCGATACTGACTGAGAGTCCTAATCCACAAGTTTATTGGCGCGTGCTGAAAAAACGGATGATTGCGGAAGGGAATGAAACCGTTACAAATTGTAACGCCTTGAAAATGGAGGCTCCCGATGGGAAAATGCGCCTCACGGACGTGGCAAATGTCGCACAAATGTTACGTCTGATTCAATCCATCCCTTCTCCTAAGGCAGAACCGTTCAAACTCTGGCTGGCACACGTGGGAAACGAACGCTTGCAGGAAATTGAGAATCCCGAACTGGCTCAAGAACGGATACGGCAGATCTACAAGGCCAAAGGGTACAGCGACGAATGGATCGAGAAACGGGTGCGGGGTATCGCCATCCGCGATGAACTCACGGGCGAATGGAAGAAGCGTGGCGTGAAGGAAGGAAAAGAGTTTGCGATCCTCACTGCCGAAATCAGTAAAGCGACATTTGGATTTATCCCTGGCGAATACAAGAAACTGAAAGGTCTAACAAAGCCTCAAGAAAATCTCCGCGACCACATGACGGACCTTGAGCTCATCTTCACGATGTTGGGTGAAGCGTCGACAACTGAAATTGCACGGAATAAGAATGCCCAAGGATTTCCGCAAAACGAGAAAGCGGCAATCGAAGGAGGAACAGTTGCTGGAAATGCGCGGAAGGCACTTGAGAAAAAGTCGGGCAGGAAGGTCGTCACCAGGCAAAATTTCAAGGCGTTGAGTGAGAAAAAGAAACGGGAGATTGACAACCAGTAACCACAAGAATGTTCACTGAAGACCAATTCATCCAACTCAGCGCGCTCCAGCACTATGTCTTCTGTCCGCGGCAGTGCGCGCTGATCCATGTTGACGACGTGTGGAACGACAACGTCTTTACCGTCCGCGGCAACATCCTGCACGAGAAGGTGGATACGGACACGTATGAAACACGGGGTGCACTGAAGACAGTACGAGCACTGAAAATACACTCGTTCCGCCTCGGACTGGCGGGCAAATGCGACGTAGTGGAGTTCCGGCAGTCCAGCACCGGTGCGCCGGAGGTGATGCCCGTCGAATTCAAAGCCGGGCAGCCCAAACAGAACATCAGCGACGAGGTGCAGCTGTGCGCGCAGGCGCTCTGTCTCGAAGAAATGCTCAAGACACACGTGAAGCGCGGTGCCTTTTTCTACGGCAAAATCCGGCGGCGAGTACAAGTGGAGCTAAGCGATGAACTTCGCAGGCAGACCGAAGAGACTATTACCGCTGTGCACGATATTGTCGGACGGAAGCACGTGCCTGTCGCGCAGTACATAACTAAATGCAAGAGCTGCTCGCTGGAAGACATTTGCCAGCCCAAAGCCATGAACGAGAGAAAGCTGAAGGCGTACATGAAGGAGTTGTATGACATCTGACGAACACATGGGAGACCCTTCGACTCCGTTCGTCGCTCCGCTCCTCACTGCGCTCAGGGTGACGCAGTGGCCGGGTCATCCTGAGCGGAGTCCACCTTCTTTTGGGGGACGAAGTCTCCGCCAAAGGCGGATGCGCCTCGGCGCAGAAGGATGAGCGCAACGAAACTGAGTGAAGCAAAGCAGGAACATGCTTCGACTTCGTTCGTCGCTCTGCTCCTCGCTGCGCTCAGCATGACTTCGCAGTAATTTCAGAAGTTTCCTATGAGTGCTTGGGTTTACATACTCGAATGTTCGGATGACTCGTACTATACAGGCTGTACCACTGATCTTGCAACACGCGTTGCCCAGCATCAAAGCGGTTTCTATGGATGCTTCACTTCCTTCCGCTTGCCAGTCAAGCTCATCTGGTCGGAGGAGTTTCAAGATGTGCGTGACGCAATCAATGCAGAGCAACAAATCAAAGGCTGGAGCAGAAAGAAAAAGGAAGCCTTGATGAAGGGCGATTTCGATTTACTGCACGAGTTGGCACAATCGAAAGAAATGATTCAACGAAGGAAGAAGCAAGCCAGAAAGTCATCCTGAGCGCAGTCCAGCCTTCTTCTGGCGGGACGAAGTCTCCGCTAAAGGCGGATGCGCCTCCGGCGCAGAAGGATGTCTAACGTTGAGCATGCTTCGACTCCATCGCGACTTGGGAAACAGTCGGAATTGCGCTCAGCATGACGCATACAGCACAAACCATGAAAAAGCATCTCAACACACTCTACATCACGTCGGACGACGCGTATCTTTCCAAAGAGCGCGAAACATTCGTCGTTGAAGTGAACCACAAGAAAGTGTTCCAAGCGCCGATTCACTCAATCGAGAACATTGTCTGTTTCGGCTTCAAAGCGCTGACGCCCGCGTTGATGGCGTTCTGCGCGGAGAACAACGTCGGTGTCAGTTACCTTTCCGACCAGGGGAAATTCCTTGCCCGCGTGTACGGTGCACAGAAGGGAAATGTCCTCCTGCGCAAAGCACAATATGCGGCGGCGGACAGCGAAGCTACATCGTTGAACATCGCCCGCCCGATCATCGCAGCAAAGGTTTCCAACTACCGCAACCTGTTGTCGCGCCATCAGCGCAACCATCCGGAGAACACGTCCGATGAACTCTTAACGGTTGCAACCACGTTGGGGAACCGTCTTGCGGATATCCGGCAGGCAGCATCCCTCGATGCCCTGCGAGGCTACGAAGGAGAATGCGCATCGCTCTACTTTGGCACGTTGGCGTCGCTGATCACGGCGCAGCGGGAGGACTTCACCTTCAACACACGTTCAAAGCGTCCGCCGCTCGATCCGGCAAACGCACTGCTCTCGTTTCTCTACTCCATACTCGCTAACGATGTGCGGTCGGCGCTTGAGACTACGGGACTCGATCCCCAGGTAGGCTTCCTGCATCAGTTGCGATCAGGGCGTCCGAGCCTCGCGCTGGACATCATGGAGGAGTTTCGTGCGTACCTCGGCGACCGCATCATGCTCAACCTGATCAATCTACGGCAGGTCACCAAAGAGGATTTTGAAGTACGTGAGTCGGGAGAGGTTCGCATCTCCGATGATGCCCGTAAAACTCTGATCACGGCGTACCAAAAACGCAAACAGGAAGAGATAGTCCATCCATTTATCGGAGAAAAGATGACAGTGGGATTGTTGCCCCACATTCAAGCGCAACTGATGGCGCGGTATCTGCGGGGAGATATTGCAGAATATCCACCGTTCTATACGAAATAGAATAGCAGACGTCGCGAGACATATGCATCGACTCCATTCCATAGTCATGTTGATCTCAGTCCCGATGCTGTTTATCAGGACAGAGTCGAAGGATGCCACCTGAATAACACATTGCATCAAAGAGGTTTGCCATGATGGTTCTTGTCAGCTACGACGTATCCACAACAAGCGCAGCCGGAGCAAAACGGTTGCGAAAGATTGCCGAGGTTTGCGTTGACCACGGACTGCGTGTTCAGGACTCGGTATTTGAGTGTAACCTTGACCCCGCCAGATGGGAGATTCTCAAGAACCGCCTCCTCTCGATGTATGATCCCGAGAAAGACAGCCTGCGCTTCTACTTCCTTGGATCAAACTGGCAGAGGCGTGTAGAACATCATGGGAAAACCGATTTGACCGACATAGAAGCGCCCCTCATAGTATAAATTCACCTGCGCTAACCGAAGCGCACACAAAAAAGATGGGAGGTTAGAAAGGTGAATGGAGACCGAAAACGGGGATTCTTGAGTCGTTTAGGACAAATCGGATCAAGTAGTTGGCAGGAAGCACAGGATAGTTCCAAATTGAGGATTTTGAGACTTTTTTTGAGAAATTAGAAGAAGCAGTCGCGCCCACGCACGGGCGCGTGGATTGAAACATTCGTTTGGGCTGCCCTTGTGCGATACTTCTGGTCGCGCCCACGCACGGGCGCGTGGATTGAAACCCGTTAGTGTGTGAATATCGCCATGAACAACCCAAGTCGCGCCCACGCACGGGCGCGTGGATTGAAACGGGACAGTCAAGCATGATTACACGACGAAAGACCCGGTCGCGCCCACGCACGGGCGCGTGGATTGAAACAGTCCTTTCAACTCCAGGTCGTAGAAGAACGAGTGTCGCGCCCACGCACGGGCGCGTGGATTGAAACATAAGCCAACCGCCGAATGCAAGGGCCTGACTGGTCGCGCCCACGCACGGGCGCGTGGATTGAAACTGGGTACGGGGGTCGCAAGCATTAGTACCTTGTGTCGCGCCCACGCACGGGCGCGTGGATTGAAACGCTATCCCCTCGCCGATTGCCGTAACGATGCGAAGTCGCGCCCACGCACGGGCGCGTGGATTGAAACAATCACATCCCCGACATCCACCACGTTAAGCGCGTCGCGCCCACGCACGGGCGCGTGGATTGAAACGATCGAGACAGGCTGTTCGTATTGTATGTCGATTGTCGCGCCCACGCACGGGCGCGTGGATTGAAACTCGCGTCCGAATATAGTCCCACATCTTCATCGCGTCGCGCCCACGCACGGGCGCGTGGATTGAAACGTTTCGTCTTTGTACCGGTCTTTGAGGTTTGCCAAGTCGCGCCCACGCACGGGCGCGTGGATTGAAACTATTTCGAACATGGCTACGTCGGCAGGCTGCCGTGTCGCGCCCACGCACGGGCGCGTGGATTGAAACAAAGCCATCAGGATCGACGTAACCGTTGAAGACAGTCGCGCCCACGCACGGGCGCGTGGATTGAAACGGTGACCTGTCGAATGACCAAATGCGTGAGTTGGTCGCGCCCACGCACGGGCGCGTGGATTGAAACCTCCTGACAATTGTGAGCGCGATGAACAATGCAAGTCGCGCCCACGCACGGGCGCGTGGATTGAAACCGATGAAAGACCAGTGGTTGATTGTTGGATTCAGTCGCGCCCACGCACGGGCGCGTGGATTGAAACTTGGCATCCGACGCCCGGATGGAGGCAAGCTGAGTCGCGCCCACGCACGGGCGCGTGGATTGAAACCTGCATACGTGAACTATCAGCCGAACGGCGACGGGTCGCGCCCACGCACGGGCGCGTGGATTGAAACGTATAATTGCCGCCGAACCATTGTCGCCCGGAGCAGGTCGCGCCCACGCACGGGCGCGTGGATTGAAACTATGAGCGCGAGTGCCGGACGTGTAGCCTTGTTGGTCGCGCCCACGCACGGGCGCGTGGATTGAAACGAGATGTTGAGTAACGTCAACAACTTGAAAGCCGGGTCGCGCCCACGCACGGGCGCGTGGATTGAAACTGTAATCCATCCACGCGCAATGAGCGCGGCGGTAGGGTCGCGCCCACGCACGGGCGCGTGGATTGAAACCTGTCGTCGAACGTCTCAAAGAACTCGTTGAGGTGTCGCGCCCACGCACGGGCGCGTGGATTGAAACGCGCTCAAAGTTACGTTGGGCCGCCTTGTGCACGTCGCGCCCACGCACGGGCGCGTGGATTGAAACAATAATTCCCTTCTAACTTTTTTGATATTTTTTGTCGCGCCCACGCACGGGCGCGTGGATTGAAACCCTCCACTAATAATATAGTGGTGTAAGCCTAAAAGTCGCGCCCACGCACGGGCGCGTGGATTGAAACGCTGACCTGGTGACGCCTCAATGGATGGTGAAAAGTCGCGCCCACGCACGGGCGCGTGGATTGAAACAACCCACGGGAATACAGCGACGGCCGCACTCGCGTCGCGCCCACGCACGGGCGCGTGGATTGAAACGCGGGTGATGTCTTCCGTCCCGCCGCGGGTTGCGGTCGCGCCCACGCACGGGCGCGTGGATTGAAACTTGCCGAATTAGAGAAGTATTACCGTGAGAGCGAGTCGCGCCCACGCACGGGCGCGTGGATTGAAACCTCGTTGGTTGTACCATCGTTCACGGTTCGCAATGTCGCGCCCACGCACGGGCGCGTGGATTGAAACAAGTATTAGCCGGATGAGTCCAAATAGTTCAACGTCGCGCCCACGCACGGGCGCGTGGATTGAAACGTTTTTGATTTGAGCTATTTGCTCAACTGACTGGTCGCGCCCACGCACGGGCGCGTGGATTGAAACCAGAGAGCGTGGCGGCAACAATCATCAACGCTACGTCGCGCCCACGCACGGGCGCGTGGATTGAAACCGGGCTAATACGTCGGCATGGCTGAACTTTATTAGGTCGCGCCCACGCACGGGCGCGTGGATTGAAACGCCCCTAAATGTACCGCCAACGCTCTCTTGCTCAAGTCGCGCCCACGCACGGGCGCGTGGATTGAAACGGGAGCGGCTGAAAATACGCAATGCAAAAGAAAGTCGCGCCCACGCACGGGCGCGTGGATTGAAACGCGGATTGACAATCGCGGCAATCTGAAAATATCGTCGCGCCCACGCACGGGCGCGTGGATTGAAACATTTCGTAAGGGCAGCACCGCCACGCCCCTTTATGTCGCGCCCACGCACGGGCGCGTGGATTGAAACATCGTTGAGATGATTTGTGCCGTGAAGAAAATCGTCGCGCCCACGCACGGGCGCGTGGATTGAAACCAAAGAGACGAGATGAGTGTGGAAGCCAATACTCTCTGAACTCCACTCAAATCCCGCTTTACGGGTTTGTGGCGAAGCCATCCTTCGAGAAAAGTCACTACAACCGAGGCAGGCTGTCGAAAATCTAGAGATCAATAGCTCATCGTCGATTGTGTTGGCAATTCCGCCTACCTTAAGCCAAAGTTCATTCTTCTTGATAAAGTAAGTAACAGGTATCCCGTACTGCTCGAATACCCCCCCACAACACAACAACTTCCCATACATATCCGGCCGTCTTTCGAGGATGCAACCAACTCGCCGGGCAAATGCCGGGGTTGTCACTCGCACCCGGAATGCTTCGCACGAACAAAAGAGCGGGAACAGAGTCCCGCTCAACACCTGTTGCTCCTTCCCTCAAAAATCCGTACTCTCAACCCCACACTCTGCCATAATCATTCATCACCAAAGGAACCTTTTGAGCAAAGCTCTCAACACCTCCGTGCCATCCGTTGCTGATGTTGCACGGATTGCCGCAATGGGCAACCGCGTTTTGCGCAGCCTTGAAATCACCGAATGCTACTCGCAGCTTTCGCTGGCAATGCGGGGGCGAACGGGAGAGACCGCCAATTGGTGTACGTTCGCTACGTGGGCGTCGCGTCAGGCGGGCAGTACCATCCGCGGCGAGGATCTGTTGGACAGGCTGAAGCGGCGTTTAGGCGAGCAGGCCCGCATGTTTGCGCCAATCCGATCGGTGTACCGGATACTGTTGCGAAAGGGATTGTTCGAGCCGGGGACGCGTCTGGGGCGGGCGGTGGCGGAGATTCACACGCCGTTCGATGCGTTCGAGCGCGCAAGCGAGTCGGTGGCGCAGGGAAATCTGAAGGTGTTTGCTGAAATCGGCAGGGAGTTCGCACGGTTTCTTGCATCCGTGCCAACCGATGCACGTCCCGATTCAGCGGAGATGCAGCGGTTCTGCGCTGAACTTCGTCCCGGCCCGCCGCCTGACGGGCAGGACTATCTGAAAGAGGCGTTCACCCATTACCAACAACAGCGGCACGAGAGTGATCCTGCTACCGGCGCAGCATGGATGCTCTTGGCTAATCTGAAAATCGGGTTGCACGAGCAGACACGCCTTCAGCCGCAAATCGCTGAAGCAATTGATGCGCCGCTTGTGACTGCGGAAGATCTTGGAGCGCGAGTGCTGCACAAGCTGATTCCCGGCTCCGAACGCTGGTACGAATGGTTTCGCAAGCCGGCGGCGGCCGTGATTGGTTGGGGAGCGGCACGAATCCGGAATGCAGCAGTGACGCTTACCCGCGAAACTGTCACCGAGGCGATGATGGTGTTGAGGCTGCCGAATGTTGTGTTGTCGCTCGGCAAGAACCTCGAGGCGCCCGTCCCTCCCATTTTCAGCGGCACGCCGCATCCGGTTCTCGCCGATTTTCTCCGGACGTACGACACATGTCCGCCGGGAACGAGCGACTGCGGTGCCCGCGATTGGGCCGACCTTCCGCAGCGGATGCATTACATTCTGCATTTGTTCAGAGCGTATTCGGAAGAGGCGTCGTTGTTTTCAAAGCCCTTCACCGATGAACAAGTCGCGCAGTTCCGAAGAGGCATTGTGCCGAATGGGGTGTTGTGACGGCACTCTGTATCTCACCCCTTCAGGGTGAGTGGATTATTTCTGTAACATTCTGCAGGGGCTTCGCCCCTGCCTTTAGTATCCGACCCCTTCGGGGTCTGCTGCAGCAGACTCGGCACCACGCAAATTCTTCAAGGCCTTCTGGTCAGGCTAATCGAACGATTCGGAGAATTGTTCTGCACGAATTCGAAGACGTTCTACGAGAATTCGGCCGACCCCAACGGGGTCGGATATTATAGCCGGGGACGAAGTCCCCGGTAACATACAATCGCACAACCATCCGCAACCCTGATGGGGTTGGATATACCCCGACGAGATTCGCTTTGCGACTTTCTCCCGAAAAATCCGTATGATAGCCCGTCCACTCACTTCACCAACAAGGAGGTTCTATGAAGAGAGTCTTCTCTGCATTCCTCGTTGCGTTGCTTGCCGCTTACTTCTCCGGATGCAGCAGTTGCCCGCCGCCCGCGCACACACCCTTCAGCGGAGTGAAGCTCGTCAACATGGTTCCGGCGGCATTCAGCAGCGAAACCCGACAGGATAGCGAGCCGTTTCTCGCCGTGGATTTCTCGAATCCGGCACGGATGGTTGGAACTGCATTCACGCCGAATCCCTTCGGGACAAGCGGCAATGCGCCGATTTATGTCAGCACGAACAACGGCGATTCATGGTTTCTGAATTTCACCGTTCCGAGTTTCGGAGAATTCGGCACAAGCGATATCACAGTTGCCGGAACGCATTCGCCGCTGCGGGTGTACAGCGGCATTCTGAAAGTACCGGGAGGCCTTCTGATGAACATCCTGAACTCGAATGACTTTGCGGGCGGCTCGACACTCTCACTTTTGCGTTCACGTTCCCAGATCGACCAGCCGTTCATTCAGGCGGCAACGATCGCCAACACCGAACGCATTTATGTCGGCAACAATGACTTCAACGTGACGGACGGGAAAACTGCAACGGTTGACGTTTCGCTTGACGGCGGAGCAACGTTTCGTGCCGTTCGCATAGAGCCGCGAAGCACGGGCAGCGCATGGCAGAACGGCCCGTCAATCCGGCCTGCAGTTGCGAACGACGGGACGGTGTACGTTGCCTATTTCGGGTGGCGTTCGTTTATCAGCAGCACGGCGTTCGGCGATGTTGTTGTGGTGCGCGACGATAACGGCGGAGCCGGGGCAACACCTTTTCAAGACTTGACTGATCCCTCGGATAATCTCCCCGGTCGCATTGTTGTGTCGGGAATCCGCATCCCGTGGTCGAACTCGCCGACACTCGGCAACGAACGCATCGGCTCGACGCTTTCGATTGCCGTGCAACGGACAAACAGCAACATTGTCTATGTTGCATGGGCCGACGGGCAGAACAGCACTTATACCTTGCACGTTCGCCGCTCAACCGACCGCGGACAAACCTGGACAGGCGATCTGCGCACCGTTGGAAACGCGACATGCACATCTGTCGCCGTTGCTGACAACGGAACTGCGGGGTTCCTCTACCAACACGTAACGACTTCAACCCTCGTGCCGCCCTGCAACGGCAGATGGGAAACCCGGCTCGAACAATCAACCAACGGCTTTGCGACGTTCGACAACATTCTGCTCGCCAACGTTCCGGCCGACGATCCGAATCCGTCGTTTCTTCCCTACATCGGCGACTATAACTTTCTTGTTGCGGTGGGCAACGAATTCCGCGGCGTGTTTTCGGCGAACAATTTTCCGGACCGTGATAATTTCCCGAACGGCGTCACGTACCAGAGGAATGTCGATTTCGCAAACAAGAGGCTGCTCGATAACAACGGCGGCACCGTTCGTGTTTCAATCGATCCGTTTTACTTCAGCGTACCTGTCAGGTAAGGAGGAAAAGAGATGAAAGAGTTAACTCATTCGATAAGACAAAATTCAGCATGGTTAATCACGATCCTGTTCGTTCTTGCCCCAAATAATTCTCCCTCGCAGCCGATTAATCAGGAGATGATGAAGAAGTCGAGCGTTGTGTTTATCGGCACGATATCACAAACGGGGGCAGCGAGCTTTGCAGAGGTGCCGGTATCAAGCGCCACAAGCATCGTCAAGGTTGAGCAGATTTTGCAGCAGCCGTCTGCAATTTCGATCAAAGAGGGAGAAGAGATTACGCTGGAGTTGAACGAAAGTCTGGCGTCGGGCACACGGGCACTTTTTTATGCTGATGGCTGGATTTTGGGAAAAGGAGTTGCTCTTCGCGAGATCGGGCATACGGCGATTTCAGCTACAATGTCGTCAGCGGCACAGGATGATCTGCGCAAGCAGTTCTTTGCATCGCGCAAAGCAATGATGGAAGAACAATTCCGAGCACGCATTGACAGCGCCGATGTTGTTGTACTCGGCAAAGTCACAAGCATTCAACCCTCCCCCGCGGAAACAGGCAAACGCATCACCGAGCATGACCCTGAATGGCACGACGCCGTCGTAAGAGTCAGCAAAGGTGTGAAGGGCGTTTCCGATGGAGTTGAGATCGTCGTTCGCTTCCCCATGTCGATGGATATCGCGTTCTATGGCGCGCCGAAACTCAAGAAAGGCGACGAGCAAGTTATGATGCTGAGAACCGACACCCGCTCAGGCTTGGGCAAAGCACAAGTTGCGGGAAGGGAAATCGGAACCTACATCATTGAAATGCCTTCGGATATACTCGAGAAAGGGCAATTGCAGCAAGTGTTTGAAATACTAAAAAAGTAGCTTTGCCTCGTCATCCCCAAGGCAATCATTATTTGCACAATCCCCCGAATTGTGCTAACTTCACATAGGCGTATTTTTCACTGTACTTTACATAGGGATGAGGTGTCCAGACAGTGAAATACGCCTGTTTTACATCCAAACGACCACCCTCCCCACAATAACAATCGAGTTCAGTGCATGAGCAAGATTGACCGCCTCAATATTGAGGATATCCAGGGAACACGCGTCAAGACGTTCCAAAAACTGATGCGGTTCAAGATCAGGGATATTCTGCTCGTGTCCAGTCTGTACGACAGCTATCTGTTCGAAGAAGACGGCAGACTCTACGAACTCATCCGCTCGGAATTTCAGACGCTCAATCTCAGCCACCCTCCCGAAATCACGCACATCAGCAGCGGCAGCGAAGCAATCGAGTTGCTGCAAAGCGGCGAACGGTTTGACCTGATCATCACAACACTGCATATCGAAGATATGCACGTGACACGCTTCGCGCAGGAGGCACGGAACGCGGGCATCACCATTCCCATCGTGTTGCTCGCATACGACAACAGGGAACGGAAAGAACTCGTTACCAACCACGACATCTCGATATTCGACAAGATTTTTATTTGGCAGGGAGATTATCACCTTCTCATCGGTATTATCAAGTATCTCGAAGATAAAGAGAACGTCGAGAACGATACTCGTACCGTCGGTGTACAATCCATCATCCTCGTGGAAGACAGCGTGCAGTTCTATTCCGTCTATCTCCCGCTCATCTATACGGAAATCCTCAAGCAATCGCAGCGACTCATCACCGAGGGGGTGAATATCACCCACCGCTTCTTGCGCATGCGGGCCCGTCCGAAAATTCTGCTGTGTACTACGTTCGAGGAGGCGTGGGCGTACTACGAGAAGTATGAAGATTTTATCCTCGGTATCATCTCGGATGTGAATTTCGTCAAGGGAGGAATCAAAGAAACGGATGCGGGAATAGAATTTGCGAGATTGGTAAAAGAACGCCATGAGGATATCCCGATTCTTCTGCAATCGAGCAACGCTGAGAACGCCCAGCGCGCACAAGAAATTGGGGCTTCGTTTCTCTTGAAAAGCTCCCCTACTCTACTGCATGACCTGAGCGAGTACATGCTCAACCACTTCGGCTTCGGTGATTTTGTGTTCAAGGTGAATGACGGAACCGAAGTAGGCCGTGCGAGCAATCTGCGAATGTTGGAGGAACAGCTCAGGGTGGTTCCCGACGAGAGCATCGTGTACCACGCACGACGCAACCACTTTTCCAACTGGCTGAAGGCACGTACGGAGTTCTGGCTTGCCCAGCAACTCCGGCCCCAGAAGGTGGATGATTTTGAATCGGTTCAGGGTTTGCGGGAATTGCTGATCAGCTCGCTGCAGAAATACCGCGAGATCAGGCAGCGGGGCGTGATCACCGAATTCAGCAAAGACACGTTCGACCCCCAGAACAGTTTTGCACGCGTCGGCAGCGGTTCACTCGGCGGAAAAGCCCGGGGGTTGGGTTTCATCAACACACTCATCAACAACTACAATATCCGCGACCAATTTCCCGGCGTCGAGATTCATGTGCCTTCGGCGGTTGTGATTGCCACAGATGTGTTCGACCGGTTTCTTGAAGACAATAATCTGGAGGGATTTGCCCACAGCAACATTGAGGACCGTGAGCTTCTGCATCGCTTCTCAGGCGCCCATCACTTCCCGTCCGATATTGTTCAGAAGTTGCGTGAGCTTCTCGAAATCACGCATACTCCCCTCGCCGTCCGTTCGTCAAGTCTGCTGGAAGATTCACAGTACCAGCCGTTCGCCGGTGTGTATCAGACATACATGATCGCAAACAACAACCCCAGCATTGATGTCAGGCTCGCTGAATTGCTGCAGGCGATTAAGCTCGTTTATGCTTCGACGTTTTCGAAACATGCGCGGGACTACATGAAAGCGACCGCGTACAGGCTTGAAGAAGAGAAAATGGCCGTGATCATCCAGAAGATGGTCGGCTCGCCGCGCAACGGGCGCTACTATCCCGAGTTTGCCGGAGTCGCAAAATCGTACAACTTCTACCCCGTTCCCCCGCAAAAACCGACCGACGGTATCGTGCTTGTGGGGCTGGGATTGGGAAAGATTGTGGTGGATGGCGGCAATACGGTTCGTTTTTGCCCGAAGTACCCGCGGCACATGCTGCAGTTCTTCTCGGCAAAGGAGACGCTCAAAAATGCCCAGCAGCAGTTCTATGCGTTGAACCTTGAGGAAAGCCTCAAAAGATCCAACGGCCACACACCGGGCGAGTTTGTCCAATTATATGATGTGAAGACGGCTGAAGTTGATGAAACACTCTTTTACGTTGCGTCAACATACTCCTCCGAAAATGATTCAGTGTACGACGGCATTTCGCGGCCGGGCAGGCGGGTGGTGACGTTTGCGCCGATTCTGAAGCACAAGCTCTTTCCGCTTGCCGATATTCTCGACCTCGTTCTCGATATGGGAACATGGGGAATGGGAACGCATGTGGAAATCGAATTCGCCGTCAACATGAATGTCACAACACACGAGCCGAACGAGTTTGCCTTTCTGCAAATCCGGCCACTCGTCCTCAGCTCCGAATCCGAAGAATTGCGGATCGATACCGTCAATACCAACGATCTGATCTGCTATAGCGAGCAGGTGCTGGGCAACGGCGCGATACGTGACATCTACGATGTGGTTGTTGTGGATATCGAGAAGTTTGAACGGGGCAAAAGCATCAGCGTTGCACAGGAAGTCAGTCAACTCAATTCGAAATTGCTTGAACAGAAAAGGCCGTATGTTCTCATCGGCGTCGGGCGCTGGGGAAGCCTCGACCATTGGCTTGGCGTTCCCGTAACATGGGATCAGATTTCGGGAGCAGCGGCCATTGTCGAGTCGGGGTTTAAAGATTTCAGTGTTACGCCCTCGCAGGGTTCGCATTTCTTCCAGAACATTACATCGTTTCGTGTCGGATACTTCACAGTCAACTCCGCCAATCACCAGGGATTCATAGATTGGGAGTGGCTGGCGCAGCAGCCCGCTATTGAAGAACTTGAGTTTACGCGGCATTTGCGTTTTGCCGATCCGATAACGGTGAAGATTAACGGGCACAAGAATGTCGGCGTAATTCTCAAGCCGGGCAAATAATACCCGGCCGTTCTTTCGCATTGAAAACCCACCTCTTCTCCCTCTCTTTACAAATATGAAGAGAGCGGGCCGTTCCACAAAAAGTACTGAGAACTCGCTTTCTGTGAGTTGAACAAGAAGGGGCCAACTAATGAGTCCTCACCGACACAACACCACACTCGCCAACGCAATCCTGTGTGGCGCTCAATGAATCAACAATCACACACACAATCACCAGAAGGAGACAGTATGTCAACTTACGTGCAAGACCTGATGGCTGAGGTGAAGGCGAAAAATCCGGCAGAACCGGAGTTCTACCAAGCGGTGCAGGAAGTGGCCGAATCCTTATCGCTTGTGCTTGAACGCCATCCCGAATACAGGGCGGCAAAAATTCTCGAACGCATCATCGAACCCGAACGCATCATCACCTTCCGTGTACCGTGGGTTGATGAGCAGGGCGAAACCCACATCAACCGCGGCTACCGCATTGAAATGAACAGCGCCATCGGTCCGTACAAAGGCGGGTTGCGGTTCCATCCGTCTGTCAATCAAGGCATTCTCAAGTTTCTTGCCTTCGAGCAAGTGTTCAAGAACAGCCTCACAACGCTGCCAATGGGCGGCGGCAAGGGAGGCTCCGATTTTGATCCAAAGGGGAAAAGTGATCTGAAAGTGATGCGTTTCTGCCAGGCGTTCATGGCGGAGTTGTTCCGCCACATCGGACCCGACACCGACGTTCCGGCGGGCGATATCGGCGTCGGTGGACGTGAGATTGGCTATTTGTTTGGAATGTACAAGAAACTGAGAAACGAATTCACCGGCGTTCTCACGGGCAAAGGATTGAATTGGGGCGGATCGCTTATTCGTCCCGAGGCAACGGGTTACGGCGCCGTGTACTTTGCGGCGGAAATGCTCGGAACGCGCAAGCAGACACTCGAGGGAAAAACCTGCCTCGTCTCCGGCAGCGGAAATGTTGCACAGTTCACGGTTGAGAAAATCAACCAACTTGGCGGCAAAGCAGTGACACTTTCCGATTCCAATGGTTACATTTATGATGAAGCGGGAATAACGAAAGAGAAGCTTGCGTTTGTTATGGATTTGAAGAATGTCCGCCGCGGACGCATTAAGGAGTATGCGGAGAAATACAAGGGTGTTGTGTACAAGGAGATAGACCCGAAAGCCGATGCCAATCCGCTGTGGGATCACAAGGCAACTTGCGCGTTCCCGAGCGCGACACAAAACGAAATCAACGGCAAGGATGCGCAGAACCTGCTGCGCAACGGCATCTATTGCGTTGCTGAAGGCGCAAACATGCCGACGACACTTGACGGCGTGAAAGTGTTTCTCGATGCAGGCATTCTCTACGGACCCGGCAAAGCTGCAAACGCGGGCGGTGTTGCAACCTCCGGACTCGAGATGGCGCAGAACAGTATGCGTCTCCCGTGGACGCGTGAGGAAGTTGACAACCGGCTCCGCATGATTATGACCGAGATACATACAACATGTGTCATCGTCGCGGAACGGTTCGGCACGCCGGGCAACTATGTGAACGGCGCCAACATTGGCGGCTTCCTCAAGGTCGCGGATGCGATGATGGATCAGGGAGTTGTGTAGTTCCCGTTCGTTGTGACGTTCGAACTGTAGAGACGTTCAATTGAACGTCTCTACGTAATTTTCAAAATGGCAATGTCCACACCAAAACATCCTTTCGACCAGATAGAAACCAGCTTCGATCCACTGTGGGTTGAGCACGGCTATGGCAACCGCTTTCAGGGATTTCAAAACCTGATGCGGCTGCGTATCCGCGATATCCTCCTCGTTTCGAGCTTATATGATTTGTATTTGTTTGAAGAAGATGGGCGGCTGTACGAGTTAATTCGAAACGAATATCAGGGGTTCAATCTCTCCCATTCCCCAGAATTGACGAGGGTATCCAGCGGCTCGGAGGCAATCAACCTTGCCAAAGAAGAAAACCGTTTCGACCTCATCATCACAACGCTGCATATTGATGATATGCACGCTGTGAACTTTGCGAAGATGGCCCGGCAGCAAGGCATTACCGTTCCCATCGTTCTGCTGGCTCACGACAATCGAGAGCTGAAGGAACTTCTCGTCCATCAGGATGCATCGGTTTTCAAGAAGATATTTATCTGGACAGGCGACTTCCGCATTATCATCGGCATCGTCAAGTATCTTGAAGATAAGATGAATGTCGATCACGATACACGCATGGTCGGAGTACAGACGGTGATTTTCATCGAAGACAGCGTCAAGTACTATTCCTCGATGCTTCCGAATATCTACACGGAAATCCTGAAGCAATCTCAACGCCTCATCTCCGAAGGAATCAACCTGACGCACAAGTTCCTTCGCATGCGTGCCCGCCCGAAAATTCTGCTCTGCTCCACGTATGAAGAGGCGTGGGCACACTACGAAGAGTATCGCGACTACATGCTCGGCGTGATTTCGGATGTTGATTTTCCACGCAACGGCCAGCAGGATTCGCAGGCAGGCATTGAGTTTGCCCGGGCAGTCAAAGCCGAACAGCCCGACTTGCCGATTCTCCTCCTCTCACACAACAAGGATAACGAGCGTGCGGCACGTGATGTACAGGCTGCATTCGTGATGAAAGATTCGCCGATGCTGCTCAATGAACTGCGCCATTTCATGGTCCAGCATTTCAGCTTCGGAGATTTTATTTTCCGCACACCGGAGGGAATCGAAATCGGACGGGCAAGCGATCTGAAGAGTCTTGAGGAACAGCTTCATATCGTACCCGAAGAAAGCATTCGCTTCCATGCCGAGCGGAACCACTTTTCCAACTGGCTGAAGGCACGCACGGAATTCTGGCTGGCTCATCAACTCCGGCCTCGCAAAGTGAACGACTACCCGAACCTGACGGCTTTGCGCGAAGATCTCATCCGGTCGTTGCATGCGTACGGCATTATCCGCCAACGCGGCATCATCATGGATTTTTCGAAGGAGACGTTCGACCCCGAAAGCAGCTTCGCCCGCATCGGCGGCGGCTCGTTAGGCGGCAAAGCGCGAGGACTCGGGTTCGTGAATACGCTTATCAACGACTACAATGTACGTGACCGGTTTGAAGGAGTGCGCATTCATGTGCCTCCTGCCGTTGTTCTCGGCACGGATGTGTTTGATCAATTTGTCGATGAAAACGATCTCCGCCGGTTTGCGATGGATTGCGACGACGACAAGCAGATCACCCGCCGCTTTCTCGACGCGCAACGCTTTCCGGAGGATGTGTTGGGTAACCTCGCCGCATTCCTCGACATTATCCGGACTCCGCTGGCGGTTCGTTCATCAAGCCTTCTTGAAGACTCGCAGTATCATCCGTTTGCAGGGGTGTACGAAACGTATATGCTGCCGAACATTCACCCCAACCCCCTCGTGCGGCTGAATGATCTTCTCAACACAATCAAGCGGGTGTATGCTTCCACCTTTTACCAAAGCGCGAAGGATTACATCAAAGTAACATCCTACCGCCTCGAAGAGGAAAAGATGGCGGTGATTGTTCAGAAAATGGTCGGACGTACACACGAACATCGTTTTTATCCCGACTTTGCTGGCGTTGCCCGATCGTACAATTTTTATCCGCTGCCTCCGCAAAAATCATCGGATGGCATCGTGTCGGTCGCGTTAGGTCTCGGCAAATGGGTTGTCGACGGCGGAAATGCCGTTCGGTTTTGCCCGAAGTACCCCACTGATCTTATTCAATTCTACTCGGCCGAAGAATCGCTCGACACCACACAGCGCGAGTTCTTTGCGTTGCAACTTGATGCCGCGTCCGACTTCGGCATAGAAACTCACGACATGCTCGTCAAGCGTTACGGTCTGGATGTTGCCGAAAAAGACGCGACACTGCATCTGCTCGGCTCGACGTATTCGCATGACAACGATGTTGTGCAGGACGGCATTTCGCGGCAGGGAGTCCGACTGGTCACCTTCGGACCGCTGCTCAGGCATCGTCTTTTTCCGTTGCCGCAAATCATTGATTTGCTTACAGATATGGGAACGTGGGGTATGGGCACGCCTGTTGAGATCGAGTTTGCGGTGAATGTCAACACACCGCCCGGGCAGCCGAAGGAATTCGGCATGTTGCAGATGCGACCGTTGGTGCTGAGCCGTGAAGCCGTAGAGCTGAACATTGAACAGGTTGAGCCGGATGCCTGCCTCTGTTACAGCGAACAGGTACTTGGTAATGGCGTTATCCGGGATATTCGCGATATTGTGGTTGTTGACATCAACAAATTCGACCGTGCGAAAAGCCGGGAGGTTGCAGTGGAAGTGACGCATTGCAACGGCGAGCTTCTTGCGGAACGGCGGCCGTATCTGCTCGTCGGTGTCGGCAGATGGGGAACACTGGACCCGTGGCTCGGAATCCCGATTCGATGGGATCAGATTTCCGGAGCGCGGGCCATTGTTGAGGCCGGCTTCAAGGATATGGATGTCGAGCCCTCGCAGGGCTCGCATTTCTTCCAGAACATTACATCGTTTATGATCGGGTACTTCACGGTCAGTTCAAAGAGGGGCAAGAGTTCGCTTGATTGGAAGTGGCTGCTCGAACAGCCTGCTTTCAAAGAAGGAACGTTCACACGGCATATCCGCCTTGAGGCACCGATTACGGTTATGATGAACGGCCATGAAAATCGCGGCATCATTTTGAAACCGGAGAAGCAACGTGGAATCTGACAAGAACAAAAACCAACCGCCCGGCGAAATGCGCGCCAAGACTCCGGATTCCTGTCCGCATTGCGGAGCGCCCTTGAGTCCGTGGGAACAGGTCTTGCTCAGTGTCGACCGGGCATTGATGTGCAAACGATGCTGGTACAGAATTATTCTCGACGTGTTCGATCAAGAGTCAAAGAAAGACAAACCCTAAGGCGTACGCGCATGAAATCCTACAATTCCTTTGAAGTAACACAGCAGCAGGTTCGGGAAGCGGCCAAGCTGTTGAATCTCGATGCCCCGACTGTTGAGTTGTTGTTGTGGCCCCAACGGGAGTTCAAATTCACGATACCGGTGAAAATGGACAGTGGCGAAGTGAAGATTTTTCACGGCTATCGTATCCAACACAACTACGCGCGGGGTCCGGCAAAGGGGGGCATTCGCTTTCATCCCGATGAAACGGTTGATACCATCCGGGCGTTAGCCGGATGGATGACGTGGAAAACGGCTGTTGTTGATCTGCCGCTCGGTGGAGGAAAGGGAGGCGTTATTTGCGACCCGCGAACAATGTCTGATCGTGAGCTGGAAAACCTCGCGCGCGGATACGTCCGCGCAGTTGTGCAGAACATCGGAATTGACAAAGACATCCCCGCACCGGATGTGTACACAAACCCGCAAACGATGGCGTGGATGATGGATGAATACGAGACATTGCTGCAACGCCATCAGCCCGGGGTACTTACGGATAAGCCGCTGCAAATCGGAGGCACAGAGGGCCGCAGAGACGCAACGGCACGGGGGGGCGTCATTACCGTCCGTGAAGCGTGCAAGGTATTCGGCATAGACCCGAAGGGACGATATGCGATTCAGGGATTCGGGAATGCGGGACAGCGGGCTGCATTGCTGCATGAGGAACTGTTGGGTGGAGGAAAACTCACTGCAGTGTGCGACTCGCGAGGGGGCGTCTATTCAGAGGAAGGGCTAAACCCGAAAGATCTTGTCACACACAAGTTGAAGACAGGATCCGTGAAAGGGTTTCCCGACGGCAAAGAAATTCCGCGTGACGCCGTTCTCGGGCTTGATGTTGATATTCTCTATCCTGCTGCGCTTGAGAATGCGATCAACGAGAAGAATGCAAACGACATCAAAGCGAAAATTGTCTGCGAACTTGCCAACGGCCCGACAACACCCGATGCCGATCTGATTCTCCACAAGAAGGGCGTACATGTCATACCCGACATTCTGGCGAGCGCCGGAGGGGTGACTGTTTCATACTTTGAAATGGTCCAGGACAGTTATTCGTATTTCTGGAGCGAGCAGCTCGTTCAGCAGCGGCTCGACGAGAAACTGACAAAAGCCTATCATAGCGTCAAGGAAGCGATGCTGGAAAAAGAAGTACATCCGCGGTTGGCGGCAATGGTTGTTGGAGTTGCCCGGGTTGCCGAGGCGTGCAAGCTTCGCGGGTGGGTGTAGAGCAGCCTTCAGAAAATCCGGATCACGTGTTGACTTTTTTCCCCTTGTGTACTGAGGCTTCGCTGGAATGAAGTGTCTCGCTGATGACTTTCTTCAGTTCATCCATCTCTACCCTTCCCTTCCGAAGATATCTCACATTCTGAATTTGCAGTGAGAGTATTTCTTTCTGACTCAACTCCCGCCCGCTGATGATAATGATGGGAATGTTCTTCGTTGCCGCGTCGGCCTTCAACTCTTCAATGTACTGCATGCCGTTTTTCCGGCGCAGTTGCAGATCCATGAGTACAGCTTCGGCGTGACATTCCTTCGAGCGTTCGACAATGTCTTCTTTGTCGAGGGCAAACAGCACACCCTCGTACCCCATATCGTCCACAATGTATTTGAGGAGATTGGAAAAGTCTACGCTATCTTCAACAATAAGTACCGACCTTGGGGCGGCAGCCTTTGCTTCCTTGGACATGAACGGAAAATTTAGTGGTTGGAGAAACGAGAGGGTTGCGCGGTGAGCAACCACACAAAGGTAACTGAATGTGCGTAGGAAGTCAATACCGCTCGACAATTCGAACCGGAGAGATTTTGTGTCTCAATGAAAAAGAATGATTCCGGGTTTCGGATTGGTTTTGGAGGTTACGTTGAAGTGAACTGTTTCCGAGTTCCCGCGAATGCCAGAGTGAACTGTCAGTCAAGGTGTCTGCACGGTGTCAACAGGACTAACAAACTGACGACTCTTGACCTATTTTTTCCGCCCCACATAACCTCATCACTCCACTTCCAGCCTTTAACCGGCCTGCCCAGTCGATTCCTATTTTCTCTATTTTAGTGATCTGAGAGGTGGGGATAACCCATCAACTGGACTGTTTTTCTGATTTAGGCCTTAGACTATTGGAATTCCCCTCAAATTCGATTAAGAACAATTAACTTGATGGCTGTCACCGCTGTTCGTATTTTTTGTGTGATATTTTGAAACCATAACAATCCTGAGGATTATGTGAAGAAGAATGAAGGCGCTGTTGTTGCACGGGCTGCCATAACAATTGCGGCACTGGCACTATTACTCCCTGCCTGTTCGTCGTTCTACCTCCCTCAAGTTGACTACGGATGGCCGGTAGAAAGCGTACTCAGCGTTAACGAAAACAACACCGTCACCGAGGGCCGGTACGCCATCTCCTTCAATGTAGCTCCGCTTGCGCAAGAGGAATTTGAGAATCCTCAGGCGCTCAAAGGAAAAGAAATCCGCCTTCTCAGAAGTACCGAAGGCATGTACTACGTTACCGGACCACGGTTCAAACACGTGTACGTTATGGTGCCGAATGCCGGCGAGTTGAAGCTTCACAGGAAGCATGAGGTTTCCGAGCATGGACTGAGTCGGCCCGCCCTCAATCAACGCGAACCTTATGTCGAGTTGATTGACGGCGGCAACCTTCGGTTACTGATGACAAGTGATGATATCCTCGAAGAAAAAGACTTGCGAGCGGAGGGACGAAAATGAAACTTCTCCGATCAATAGCAGTAGCATTGGTTTCACTTACAGCAGCAAACGGGTTTGCCCAGCAGCAATCCGACTATGATGTAAAGGAGCGCTTCAAGGCTACCTATGAAGCGATTCGTGTCGATATTGATTCTGCACGAACTGCCGAACAGGTTGCGCAAATTCCCCACCGCATCGAAAGTCTTGAATCGGAATACAGCCATCACGGACGGCTCATCTCCGGAGCCTTCTACCCGAAAACATTCAACGACATGCTTGCCGATTTGCGGGATCGCTATGCGTTTGCCAAAGAAAAGGCCATGCTCATTCAGACTCAGGGAACACGGATCATCGAGCTGGAAGGCATCATGGTCACGTTGAATGCGGAGTTGGAGAAGTTGTACACCGAGCGGAAAGAGCTTCTCGCCAAACTGAAATCAACGGAGACTTCGCTTGCCGAACAGCGCGAACTTGTCAATCATCTGAACCAGAACCTCGCGGCGAATGACAGGCTTGTGAACGCTATGATAGACTCAATCTTTCTGCCGTTCGGCAGGAATATTGAAACCCTTTCGGCCGCGGAGAAAGATGCTCTCGGCAAGAAACTGGAGAAAGCTGACATCGTCAACCGGATAGCGGGCATTGCCCAGGACAATATTGTATTTCTTTCATCGACGCGGCTTGAAGCAAAAGACTACGGCGTACTGGTCGGTCAATATTATCAGTTCAAGAACCGCTGGGATGGGTTGAGGGACAAAGTCACGGTCGCACTCGCAGCCCGCAATGCGATAACGAAATCGAAGATGCAGGGAAAGAAGGCGGCAGAAGCTGCCGCGGCTGAAAGCGAAGAGCTGGCACAACAGGTCGACGCAACAATTGCCACTTGGCGCTCGAAACTTGAATCATCATTCTGGACAAGCCTTGCTGCCGAGTTTTCCAACCGCGGAGTCAGGGTTCAGCAATTCAACGACCCGAAGAGTTTTGCGGCCAGCATCCGCTCCTATGTCGAAGCGGCCAAGGCAAACGGAGCCGACACACGGGTGTTCGTTGACGAGATTTGGATCCAGCGAATTGACAAGGATTGGAAAGCGGCTCTCGAAAACGAGAGCATGCTGGGCAAAGCCGAGTATGCTTCTCTCGACAAAACCGTAAGCCAGTTACACAAGGAAAAGTTCAACTGGCAGATCGTGTTTTGGGTGTTCAACGTTATTGCCGTTGTGGTTGTTGGCTGGTGGATACTAACTCGCAAACCGAAGAAATCACCGGAACAGCAGCCGGTCACCGCAAAAACCAATATATAGAAAACAGTCCCCCAAGAATCCACGTCAAGTATGGATAAAACGAAGAGGGCCACATCGAGAGATGTTGCCCTCTTTGCTTTGCATCCTCCGGTACGGAATAGTTACTTGGAGTAGAAATCAATCACCCGATTGATAGCTTCGCTGCACACCGGATCGAAATCATTCAAGCTGAGCGAGAACATTCTGCAATCGAGTGCCGGACGGTATAAGCCCCTTGCCGCATATCCTGATCCTTCGTAGGCACCGACTTTCCCGGCAAAGCGGGCGTCGCTCAGAATCTCCTTCTGCGCCCTGAAGATGGGCTCACGTTTCTCATAGTAATCCGCAGCCAGACGGTCGAGTTTCCCTCGTTCTGCCTCAAGACTATCGTATTTCGCTTTCTCCCAAGGGGTTGGAATGGCAGTCGCCGGATCGACAAATCTCCTCCATTTCACATTCTTCTTGTCCAACAACGCCGTCACGTTCGGCTCCCACGGCTCAACACCGGGCATGTAGAAATCATTGTAAGCAATGCTCGAGCCGTAATACTCATCTCCCAACCCGCCGAAGGAATGGCCGAACTCGTGTACGTACACGTAATCCATTTGCCATTCCTGACCTTTCACTTGTTCATTTGTATACGTCGTTGCGTACAAGTTATAGATACCTCCGCCTCCATACCGCGAGTCATTTATCAGAATGCAAATGAAATCGTACGGCGCGAGTGATGCAATATCCCGCAGAGTCTTGTTTTCCGTGGTGAGGACGTACCGGGCGGAACCGAACGTGCTGTAGCATGAACCGAGAATGTTATCTTTCCACACTCCCATATCGGGAATATCAATTCCCGATTCCTGCGATTCTGCCTCGACAGTCCATACGTTGAAATCACTCTTGCGGCTCTTGAATGGTTCCGTGGCAAAGAGGGACTCGTTAAAGCGTTTTGCATCCTTGCGGAATTTCTCCATATCACTCTTCGCGTAGCCGTCACCGATTATCACAATATCGACTTTGTTGGCCGGGTTGCCGCTGCCCGTTATACGGTTTGCTTTGAACGCAAATGCATTCTTTTCCTTCTTTACCTGCATGGGCGCATTGGGGTCTATCGTGATGGACCATACTTCATGGAACTCCATTCGTTTGTCACGCCGGGCGATCGTAAATTGGATTTTCGCTTTGGGGAACGGCAGCCGTACAGATTCTGAAAATGTTTTGTACAATCCTGCTGCGGCTTCGTCTGTTGTTTGCCATTCGTTGAAGATTGAGGAGAAACCGCGTGAGAAAATCATTGCATTCGTCCGGACATCAAACACTCTCACGATATACTCACCCAGATTGAGAGTGTCGACAAGATTTGCTTTGCTTCCCGGCCAGGCATCTTCCTCGATCACTTCATCAAGACTGAATGTCTCCTGGCCTTTCGTACCTGTATGATTATAGTCTACCCGCATTGTCTTCTCGGTAAAGAATCGCTGGTACGTTTGCGACGATGCCGACAAGTGCATGGATAAAAGAACTGTCAGAACAAGAACAGAGCGCATCGATCCTCCGTAGGATTTTGATTGTGAAGAATTCAGGAAGAGTATGTGTGTAGAAGAACTAAAAGAAGTACCTGACACCGATACCGCCGTTGGCTCTGACTTCAGTCGCCGGGACGATGTCAAATATCGGGGCAATCTCAACAAATACATCAAGCGGAACGCCCCGCGGCCACCACGCGAACCCACCGGCAAATCTCACTCCAAGAATACCATCACGTCGACCTGCAGAAAAGCGCCCGCCAAGACCCGCATACAACGTGAACCTCTCCGACGACTTGATTGCCTCCGGAAAATGCCAGAGATAGTCAACATGAAGATGAAAAGAGCCTTTTTGACGAAACGACCAAGCCAACCCTGCATCAATGGCATTCCGGTCGGACACCCAGCCTTTCGCGCTGATGCCCGTAGGCTCTCCAAGTATAACGCCGAGCCCGAACCCGCGAGTCTGTGCGTTCACATTTCCAATCGAGAACATGATGCCGAACAGCAACAGCATAATCCATCCCTGCATAATCCTCCCTCCTCTATTTCACTCCAAGCAATTCAACATCAAAGATCAACTCAGCTCCCGGCGGAATGACAGCGGCCGCACCCCGCGTACCGTATCCCAGTTGAGCCGGAATTATCAGTTTTCGCTTCCCGCCAATCTTCATGGATGCAACGCCTTCATCCCAACCCTTAATGACTTGTCCGTATCCGATGACGAAAGTGAAGGGCTGGTTCCTATCAACCGAGCTGTCAAACTTTTTGCCGTTGGTGAGATAGCCCGTATAGTGCACGGTCACTTTATTTCCCGTTTCCGGTGCTGCACCACCGCCTACCACCATATCGATAAACTGCAATCCGGATTGAGTAGTTTGCAACGCATTTGTAGTCGATTCACCGGGATACGTCATTCTGTCTCCAATGCTTTGTGCTACTGCGGACAAACAAAATCTGCTGTAAAACAAAAAACTCGAATCGCTCGGGTTTCTGCGGGGCGGACGGGACTTCCCGACTCCGTCGGGACGACCTCCTGCTCCGCAAACCACGTTCATGTGCTTGATTGATGAATGAGCTTCTCGATATACACTCTACTCTTCATTCGTTTGATTTCCAGTTCTCGCCTTATGGCATCAGATTTCGATTGAAACTCCTCTGAATACACCAGCCGCCATGGACGCTTTCCCTTTGCAGACCTCGTCCAGCCGTCGTTGTGCCGCTCAATACGAAGGGGCACATCATGCGCATAGCCGACATAGAATGAACCGTCCACGTCGCTTTGCAGAATATACATGAAGTATTTCATAAACAAAAAACCCGAATCGCTCGGGTTTCTGCGGGGCGGACGGGACTCGAACCCGCGACCTCCTGCGTGACAGGCAGGCGCTCTAACCAAACTGAGCTACCACCCCTTCAATTATTAGACTGTTTTGACCACATTCTGCATACATTATAGAAGCTGACCAGACAAAGCATTAGCAACTGTTAGCAACTTCATCCAACGGTTCCTTCTATATTCTTAAACACACACAGTCCGCGTCGTTTAAGATATAGAAATTTAACTAATCCCGAACTTCTAATCAAGTTTCTTGATCTACAATTTTCCTTCATCCGTTTTTGGGTCTTGTCGCGGCGGAGACTCAGCCACCTCCTCATTAACTCGCTGCTTGCTAAAATGTACGAGGTAATCGATTCATTCTTTGAAACATGAATCTTTCCAGTCCCACCTTCGGTGGGGATCACCGGCACTCTGGTGAAAGAACCATACTACCCCCCTCTTGACAAACGCAGTTTCATATCTTATATTTAAGATAAATAAGTCTGAATACTTTGATGAGCCTCATCTTTAGCCGTCAATGTGAGTACGCGATCCAAGTGTGTTGTACCTCGCATTGAAGCCACGGTCACAGATGACATCAAGACGAGAGCTAGCGGCAGAACTCGATATCCCCTATCACTTCCTGGCAAAGATCCTTCAGGATCTGTCTCGCAAAAGACTTCTCGTATCGCAGAAAGGTCCATCAGGCGGGTTTGCGCTAAGTGTACCCCCGGAAGATATTACGCTCTTTCACATTATCAAGGCAGTCGACGGTATCGCATTCACAACAACGTGTGTCCTCGGCTTCTCGGAGTGTACGCCGCAATGTCCGTGCGGGGTTCACGACGAATTGGTGGAATTGCGCGATGCTGTCTACCGTATGCTCGCAAGGAAGAACATCGCCGGTATGGCACACAGCACACGGAAACCCGGCTATCTCAATCGTTTGAAAGAGCAGAACGAAATATCATAACATGACTGTTGCATGTTACGCGGTGTGGTGTTAGTCTATTTCAGATATATTTATCTGCTTCACGCATGGAAGGATTACAACAGTTCAAAGTACCAGCATCACGAGAGGTGACATTACATGCCACAGCACCTTATTGAGAGATCGAACGTGTTCCCCAAAAACAAGCTGCTCGCGGGAATGATTGTGTTCTTGTTGGTTCCTCCAATGCAACTCGTTGCACAGGACCCAGCAACGGACTACCGCCAGAACTGTATGAGCTGCCACACAATCGGCGGGGGGCGGTTGACCGGGCCGGACCTGAAAGACGTCACGAAACGAAAAGACGGGACATGGCTTGCCAAGTTTTTGGTAGACCCCAAAGCCGTAATTGACAGCGGCGACCCCTATGCACGACAGCTAGTCGAGGAATCACGGGGCGTTATCATGCCAACACTCCCGGGCATGACGCCGCAGAGAGCCCAGTCACTGCTTGACCTTATTGATGCTGAATCAAAGCTGGAGAAGTCCCAATTCCAGGGCGTGAAATTGAGTGAACGTCCGTTCACCCCCGAAGATATTGTGGTCGGGCAGAGGTTGTTTGTCGGTACTGCAAAGCTGAAGAACGGCGGCCCCGCTTGCAACTCATGCCACAATGTACACGGTCTGTCAGGATTCGGCGGCGGCGGACTTGCGCCCGATCTCACGACCGTAATGGAACGGTATGGTGGCAGGAAGACGCTTTCAACCTGGCTAACCGCGCCGGCAACCCCGACGATGCAATCTGTATTCAAGCCTCATCCCCTTGACCCGGAAGAAGTTCTCCCTCTGGTCGCATACTTCCAAAGCACTCTGCAACGCAATCCTGAGGATCCATCGACTGCGCGTCTGAACTTTGTACTGGTCGGACTGGCTGGGGCATTGCTGGTGCTTGCTCTGTTCGATCTTATCTGGAATAACCGGCTTAAATCCGTGCGCCGTGCACTTGTACGTGAAAAACGTCTGGAGGCTGTTCATGAGTAGCAATAACAAGATTAACTGGATTAAGGATGAAGTTAGTGCCGAGTTGCGTAGCTGGGAGGAATTCTATCGCAACCGCTGGCAGCACGACAAGGTTGTCCGCAGTACACACGGAGTGAACTGCACCGGAAGCTGCACGTGGATGATTCACGTGAAGGACGGCATCGTGACGTGGGAAATGCAGGGACTCGACTATCCGTCTCTCGAACACGGCCTGCCGCCGTACGAACCGCGTGGATGCCAGCGCGGCATTTCGTTTTCGTGGTATCTCTACAGTCCGCTCAGGGTGAAATATCCCTACATACGCGGCGCATTGTTAGACTTGTGGCGAAAGGCCAAAGCCGATTACGAAGATCCGGTTGACGCGTGGCGTTTTCTAGTTTCCAATCCCGACAGCCGTCAGCGGTGGCAGCGGGCTCGCGGCAAAGGTGGCTTCAGGCGCGCAAGTTGGGATGAAGTTCTCGAAATCATGGCGGCAGCAAACATCAACACGATTAAGGAACACGGGCCCGATCGAATTGCGGGCTTCTCGCCCATTCCTGCAATGTCAATGGTCAGCTACGCCTCAGGCGCGAGATTGATGCAACTGCTCGGCGGCATTTCGCTCTCGTTCTACGATTGGTACTGCGATCTTCCTTCCGCTTCACCCGAGACATGGGGCGAACAGACAGACGTGCAGGAATCTGCCGATTGGTACAACGCTAAGTTGCTCGCCGTGATGGGCTCCAATCTCAACATGACTCGTACACCCGATTGCCACTTCGCCGCCGAGTCGCGGCACAACGGCACGAAGATGTACGTCTTCTCACCCGACTTCAATCAAGTAGCGAAGTACGCCGATCATTGGGTCTCGCTGAACGCGGGACAAGACGGCGCGTGGTGGATGGCAGTCAATCACGTTCTGTTGAAAGAGTTCCATCACGAACGCCAGGTCCCGTACTTCATCGACTACACGAAGAAGTATACTGACGCTCCCTATCTCGTCGAGTTGAAGGAAGATGGCGGCGTGTACGAAGCAGGGCAGATGCTCCGGGCAAACAGGCTCGAGAAGTATGCAAAGATCGAGAACGGCGACTGGAAGTTTTTGATATGGGATGAAGATGCGAAAGCGCCCAAGATGCCGATGGGAAGTTCCGGATTCCGTTGGGGCGCCGAGAAGGGAAAATGGAATCTGCTTCTGAAAGATGGTATTGACAATTCGGATATCAAGCCCGAGCTCACATTCCTCAACTCATCCGATGCAACAGTTCCCGTCCGTTTCGACAACTTCGGCGAGGGGAACAGCTTGACACGTCACGTTCCCGTCAAATCCATCAAGGGAAAAGATGGCAAGAAGATTCTTGTTGCGACCATCTACGATCTCCTGATGGCACAGTATGGTGTGCCGCGTGGACTTCAAGGGGAATATCCTTCCGATTATGATGATGAGGAAAAACCCTATACACCCGCTTGGTCTGAAAAATACACAGGCATTGGGCGGAAAGACCTGATCCAGTTTGCGAGGGAATGGGCGAGCACGGCCGAACACACAAACGGCAAATGCACAGTCATCATCGGTGCGGGCATTAACCACTGGTACCACGCCAATTTGATGTACCGGGCGGCGATTCATGCGCTGATGTTCAGCGGCTGCATCGGCGTCAACGGCGGCGGACTTGCTCACTATGTCGGTCAAGAGAAGCTTGCGCCGGGAGAATCGTGGGGTGCAATCGCCTTTGCAAAAGATTGGTACGGCCCGTCGCGTCAGCAAAATGCGCCGAGCTGGCACTACGTGCACACGGATCAGTGGAGATATGAGAAGGAGTTCACCGATTATCACACCGTTCCGATGAAGCAACCGGACGGCTCACTCGCTAAGGGGCACACGATGGATGTGCAGGTGAAAGCTGTCCGCAACGGCTGGCTGCCGTTCTATCCCCAATTCGACAAGAACCCGATCGACCTGGCGAAGGAACTCGAAGCCGCCGGATGTTCAACTCCCGAAGAAATGATCAAGGAAACGGTCAGGCAACTGAAGAATCGAGAACTGAAATTTTCCGTCGAGGATCCCGATGCGGAGGCAAACTGGCCTCGTGTCTGGTACATCTGGCGCGGCAATGCGCTGATGGCGAGCAGCAAGGGGCATGAGTACTTCCTGCGCCATTACCTGGGCACACACGACAGCGCTGTCGCCGGCGAGTTGGCAAAAGATTCCGTGAAAGAAGTGACGTGGCACGACAAAGTCCCGCACGGCAAAATGGATCTCGTTGTTGACCTGAACTTTCGGATGGATACTTCGGCGCTGTACTCGGACATTGTGCTTCCGGCGGCGACGTGGTATGAGAAGGCCGACCTCAACTCTACCGACATGCACAGCTTCATTCATCCTCTTTCGGCAGCGGTTCCGCCGTGCTGGGAGTCGAAGAGCGATTGGGATATTTTCAAGGCAATCGCCAAAAAATTCTCGGAGCTGTCCGCCAGACATTTCCCCGAATCGGTGAAGGATATTGTTGCAACGCCGCTTGCTCATGATTCGGCAGCTGAGATCGCCCAGCCCGATATGAAAGATTGGCTGAGCGGAGAAATCGAAGCGATTCCCGGTAAAACCATGCCGCAGTTTGCAGTTGTTTCCCGTGATTACAAGAACGTCTACAACCAATATATCTCACTGGGGCTCAACGTCCGGCAGAACGGCATCGGTGCACACGGCACGAAATACGCCGTGGATGATTTCTACGATCAAATGCTTATCACCGGCCCGACCGTGTCGTTCGACGGCAAGAAGTACCCTTCGCTTCAAAAGGATGTGCATGTGTGCGATGCGATTCTTCATCTCGCAACTGTCACAAATGGCGAACTGGCGTACCGGTCCTATAAGAACATGGAAGAGAAAGTCGGTTTGCCGCTTGTCCATTTTGCGGAAAAGAACCGCGGTACCCGCATCAGCTATCGTGAGTTACAGGGGAGGCCGATGCGGCTGTTGAACAGTCCGATGTGGTCAGGCTTGACCGAGAATGGCCGTGCGTACTCTCCGTTTACGTACAACGTCGAGGCGCTTGTGCCGTGGCGTACGCTCACCGGCCGTCAGCACTTCTATCTCGATCATCCGGGATACATCCAATTCGGAGAACATCTTCCCACCTATAAACCAAAGCCTCTGCCGACGCAGTACTCGGATTTGCAGTTCTCGACGAACGGTGGCAAGACGAAGATGCTGAATTACTTGACGCCGCACGGTAAGTGGCATATTCACTCCACATACGGCGACAACCAGCGGATGACGACACTCTCGCGCGGCGTTGAGCCGTTCTGGATCAACGATAAAGACGCCGAAGAGATCGGCGTAAACGATAACGACTGGGTTGAAGTGTACAACGATCATGGCGTTGTCGTGACACGCGCAGCGGTGAGTGCCCGCATTCCACGCGGCATCTGCATCATTTATCACTCGCCGGAACGAACGTATTCGGTGCCGAAATCTCCGATGCGCAACAACCGCCGCGCCGGCGGCCATAACAGTCTCACACGCACGCGCCTCAAGCCCAACTTGATGGTGGGAGGATACGGGCAGTTCACCTTCCACTTCAATTACTGGGGGCCGACCGGCTGCAACCGTGACACGCACATTCTCGTGCGCAAACTTCCCGAGTTACTCTGGTAGGAGATCAGACAATGAACGTACGCTCACAGATTTCGATGGTGTTTCATCTTGACAAGTGCATCGGCTGCCACACGTGCAGCATCGCGTGCAAGAACATCTGGACGGACCGGAAGGGGACGGAGTATATGTGGTGGAACAACGTCGAGACAAAGCCCGGCACGGGGTTTCCGACAAAGTGGGAGGATCAGGAAAAGTACAGGGGCGGTTGGGAGTTGAAAGAGGGCAACCTGCGGCTGAAATCGACAAGCAAGGCCAAGACGGTCACGAACATCTTTCACAATCCCTCCATGCCGAGCATGGATGATTACTACGAGCCGTGGACTTACAAGTATGACGAGTTGTTCAACGCACCCGAAGGTCCGGACCAGCCGACAGCACGGCCGATCTCGATGGTGACCGGCGAATACATCAACGTCGAGGCCGGCCCGAACTGGGATGATGATCTCGGCGGTTCGCCCGTGTACGCGGAAAGTGACCCGAATCTGAAGGGCCTGACGGAAGATCAACGGCAGCAGTTGTTTGCCATTGAACGGCTTGTGTTCTTTTACTTTCCCCGCATCTGCAATCACTGCCTGAACCCGAGTTGCGTTGCAGCCTGTCCTTCGGGCGCTTTGTACAAGCGAGGGGAAGATGGGATCGTGTTGATCGATCAGAAACGATGCCGCGGCTGGCGTGCATGTGTTGCGGCGTGTCCCTACAAGAAAACCTTCTACAACTGGTCAACCGGCAAGTCAGAAAAGTGCGTGCTGTGCTATCCGCGTCTTGAGACGGGACAGGCGCCGGCGTGCTTTCATTCATGCGTCGGGCGTATCCGCTATCTCGGCGTGTTGCTGTACGACGCAGACCGGATTGAAGAAGTGGCGAAGCTTCGGGACGAGCAACTCATCGACGGGCATCGTTCGCTGGTCTTGAATCCACACGACCCGGCGGTGATTGCTGCTGCGCGGGCGAACGGCATTCATGATTCCGTGATCGAATCGGCGCAGGCATCGCCCGTCTACAAATTCGTGAAGGAATGGAAGCTTGCGCTTCCTCCGCACATTGAATTCCGCACGATGCCGATGCTCTACTACGTCCCCCCGATGTCGCCGGTGATGGCGAACCGCGGCGATGATACGGTGAGCAGCGTGTCGGGAGAATTCTTTCATGATATCGAAGATTCCCGCGTACCCTTACAGTTCATGGCGAATTTGTTCGGCGCCGGGCACCAAGGCAAAGTCGTGTACGCGCTGAAGAAGCAGAAAGCCGTCAGAACGTACCGGCGCGCAAAGACCGTCGGCGACATCCCGATGGAAACTGCCGAAAAAATGCTGCGGGAAGCTGATTGCTCGATTGAACAAGCCGAAGCCGTCTACAATCTCACATCACTTTGTACATTCGAGGATCGGTTTGTCATTCCGCCGATGCATCGTGAAGAAGCGATTGAGATGATGCGCGACCCGGCGGAACACAAGACGGCAGTCGGATTCGGATTCATGGAACCACCGAAGCGAGGTCTCTGATGGCACGCTACGCGCAAGCACTTGACGGACTCGCCACCATCCTTTGCTATCCCGGCGAAGAGTACAAATCCCGCGTGGCAGAGTGCCTGCAATTCATTGCGGCACATGCCGACGCAGAGGAGATGGTGGACAGGCTATATGCCTTTTCGAACGCAATCGAAGGATTGAACAAGGGAGAGATGGAGGAACTGTATACGCGTACGTTCGATATCAACCCCGTGAGCAGTCTCGAAGTGGGCTGGCATCTCTACGGTGAGACGTACGAACGCGGAGCGTTTCTGGTGCAGATGCGAAATTTGCTCAGACGCTGCGGCGTCGAAGAATCATCCGAGTTGCCCGACCATCTCACGTCAGTGCTTCATGCCGTCGGAAGGATGGAGCAGGCCGAAGCAGACGAGTTTATCAGGTCACGGGTGCTCAAAGCGCTGGGAAAGATTCTGGAAGGATTCACCGGACAGGCAAACCCGTATGAACATGTCCTTGTGAGCGTGCAGATGCTGCTCACTATGATGGTACGATCTCATGAAGGAGTAGCGTCATGATTAGCACAGGCCCCTTTTTCCTCGATCAGATTTTCTTCATCGTCTTCCCGTATGTTGCGGTGATTATCTTTCTGCTCGTCTCGATACGTCGCTACCGGACTGAAGCGTTCACATTCTCCAGTCTCTCCTCACAATTTTTGGAGAACAAGCAACATTTTTGGGGACTTGTGCCGTTTCACTTCGGCATTATCACGATTCTTTTGGGGCATGTTATTGCTTTCCTGTTTCCGCGCGAAGTTCTGGCGTGGAACAGTGTGCCGCTCCGCCTGTACATTCTCGAGGCATCCGCATTTATCGCGGCGCTGCTTACGTTAATCGGGCTCGGCGCCCTCATCTTTCGTCGTGTGACAGACCCGAAAGTCAAGAAAGTGACGAGTTGGGCAGATTGGGTGGTGTTCGCAAGTTTTGTGGTGCAGATTCTGAGCGGCATCTACGTGGCAATTTTTCACAGTTGGGGATCGTCATGGTTTGCCTCTTTAGCTGCACCCTATTTATGGTCGCTTGTCACATTGAGCCCCGACATCACATACGTGACGGCAATGCCGTGGATGGTGAAGCTGCACATCGTCAGCGCGTGGCTGATGATTGCTTTCGCCCCGTTCACGCGCCTCGTGCACATTCTTGTTGCGCCGAATCCCTACTTCTGGCGGAAGCCGCAAGTCGTCCGATGGTATTCATTGCTGCGCAACAGGGTATAAATCCACTTCTCATCCCGATCATGTATGAAAAGACCTGAACTGATCGACTTCTCGCAAGAGCGTATCCGGGTGCTTCATTACACATGGATTGCGTTCTTCATTTCGTTCTACGTGTGGTTCAACATGGCGCCACTGGCGACGACTATGTTGCGTGAAGTCAACTGGCTGACCCCCGAACACATCAAGATACTTGCCATCTGCAACGTTGCCCTCACGATCCCCGCTCGGATTATCGTCGGGGCGTTGATCGACAAGTACGGCCCCCGCATTGTCTTTTCCGGACTTCTTGTCGTGATGGCGATACCAACGTTCATCTTTGCTTTTGGCAATTCGTTCCTGCAGTTGCTTGTCGCCCGTCTTGTGCTCGGCATGATCGGCGCAAGTTTCGTTATCGGCATCCGGATGGTGTCACAATGGTTCCCCCCGAAGATGATCGGGCGGGCGGAAGGGTTTTATGCAGGATGGGGAAACTTCGGTTCGGCATGGGCGGCAATGACACTGCCATGGATTGCCTTGACCGTGATGGAGGGATGGTTCGGACAGACAGAGAATGGGTGGCGATGGGCATTGTTCGTAAACGGCCTCGTGTCTCTTGTCTACGGCTTCGTGTACTATTTTGTCGTGAGAGACACGCCAAAAGGAACGAGGTTCGTCGGGACGAAGAAGACCCAGCCGATGACCGTAACTTCGTACGGCGACCTTGTCCAATATCTGCTCTGGTCATTCCCGCTCGTGGGGGCGCTCGGCCTGCTTGCGTGGCGTATCGCCCGCATTCAGTTGACGAATGAGTCCGGTGAGACGCACAGCCTCATTCCGCAGGAATATCTCTACATCATCTATGCGGGGTTGCTTCTTGTCTATGTAGGGCATGTGATCAAAACACTCCAGATCAACCTCCCCATCCTGAAGAAAGGCGTGCCGGATGAACAACGCTACTTGTTCAACAACGTCGCTGCGCTGAACACAACATACGTCGCAAATTTCGGTGCGGAATTGGCGGTCGTCTCGATGCTGCCGTCGTTTTTTGAAAGTACGTTCACTGTTGGACCGGAGTTTGCCGGAATCGTTGCGTCGTCGTTTGCCTTTGTGAATCTTTTTGCCCGACCGTTGGGTGGGCTTCTGTCCGACACGATGAAGAACAGAAAGCTCGTAATGAGCATTTACATGTTCGGGATCGCGCTCGGGTTCTTCGGTATGGGAATGATCGACTCAGCCTGGCCGATCTGGATTGCGGTTGCCATCACCATCATGTGTTCGATGTTTGTGCAGGGCGCGGAAGGGGCGACATTCGCCATCATTCCCCTCATCAACAAGAGGATGACCGGCCAGATTGCGGGAATGGCGGGAGCGTTCGGCAATGTTGGTGCAGTGATTTATCTTGTTATCTACTCGCTCGTGGATGCAACGACGTTCTTCTACATCCTTGCGGGCGGAGCGGCGTTCAGCTTCCTGTACTGTCTCGTTTTCCTGAAAGAGCCGAAGGGGGCTTTCGATGAGGAACTCGATCCGCATCACATCGAGGATGAGAGTGAACCTCGCACAATTATGGGACCCGCAGTATCCGGAGCACCTGTTCCGGTGGCAATCCAAGTGGAGTCCTTAACGTCGGGAAAACGGCAATGAGAACCGCATCCAGAGCGACGTATCTCGATACCTGGGTCCCGGAGGATGAGAAATTTTGGGAGGAGACCGGGAAGAAGATCGCGTGGCGCACTCTGACAATCACGACGGTGAGCCTCGTTCTGTCGTTTGCCACATGGTTCATGATGAGTGCCATTGTTGTGCGTCTGCCGCAAATCGGCTTTACGTTCGACACGATGCAGCTGTTCTGGCTGGCGGCTATGCCCGGCCTGGCCGGCGGCACGTTGCGCATTGTGCACACGTTCTTGATTCCGATTTTCGGTACGCGCAATGTGATTTCCGTTGCGACTCTCATCAAACTCATTCCGTGCATTGGCATCGGGCTTGCGGTGATGAACCCCGATACGCCGTTCTGGATTTTCATGGTGTTGGCGTTTACCGCCGGGTTTGGCGGCGGCGACTTCTCTTCCTATATGCCGAGCACAAGTATCTTCTTCCCGAAGCGCCTGCAAGGCACGGCGTTAGGCATTCAAGCCGGTATAGGAAATTTCGGTGTAAGCCTGACACAATTTGTAACTCCCTGGATTATCGGGTTCGCAATGTTCGGGTCGCTGCTGGGCGAATCACGCACGATGACAAAAGGAGGAGTATCAAGTGAAATATGGTTGCAAAACGCGGCGTTTTGGTACGTGCCGCTGCTCCTGATCGTCGGCGTGGTGGCGTGGCGCTATTTGCGGAGTGTGCCTATCAAAGCAACTTTCAGAGAGCAGCTCGACATCTTCAAAAACAAGCACACATGGTTTTGCACGATTACGTACATGATGACGTTCGGATCGTTCTCGGGGCTCTCCGCGGCATTTCCGCTTCTCATCAAGACTCTGTACGGCACGTTTCCCGATGCCCCCGATCCGTTGACGTACGCCTTTCTCGGGCCGCTGGTCGGGTCGGCGGCGCGGGTTGCCGCGGGTCCGCTTGCAGACAAGTACGGCGGCGCCATCCTGACCCATCTCGTGGGGTTAGGATTGATGGTCGGCGTTGCGATTATGATCGGCATGGGATTGCTGGTGCCTTCTTCGATTGACCAGTTTCCCCACTTTGTGATCATCATGCTGGTGCTGTTTCTTCTCACAGGAATCGGCAATGCGTCCACGTTCCGTCAATATCCGATTATCTTTTCACACTCGCCGCGACAGGCAGCCGGCGTGATCGGATGGACCGCCGCAGTTGCTGCATACGGGCCGTTTGTGTTTGCGACGCTCATCGGCGCGGTTATCACGAATGTCGGGACTCCCGTGCCGTTCTTTGCCGGCGTCGGTGTGTTCTATCTGATTGCGACGGCAATCAACTGGTGGTACTACACCCGCAAAGGGTGCGAGAAACCAAGCTGATAGATGATTATTGAGTACGCATAACGGGATAGATCCATGAACTGGTTGAAGAGTCGACTTCTTACTGTAATCCTCGGAGTCGCTGTTTTGCTTGCCGGAAGTGTCTTCCTGACCTCCTTCACGAATAACATCAAGCTTCCGGACAATCACCAGGGCTACGAGCCTGTGCAGCCTATTGCCTACTCGCATCGACTCCATGCCGGAGAGTTGGGCATCGACTGTCTGCACTGTCACGGGGGAGCCGAGCGAAGCAAGAATGCCGGCATTCCTCCTGTCAAGACATGCATGAACTGCCACAAGTTTGTGACTGCACCGTGGGTTGACGTGAAGGCGGAGGGCGATCTTGCCGATAAAGAAAAACGGAAATCGCGTGAAATCATTTCGCCTGAACTCAAGAAACTGTTTGAACACATGGGCCGTGATAGCGCCTCGGCACCGGCAAATCCCGCGCCGATTGAATGGGTGAGAGTTCACAACCTTCCCGCGCACGTCTACTTCAATCACAGCGCGCATGTCAATGCGGGTGTCTCTTGTCAGAAATGCCACGGCGCCGTCGAGACGATGGAACGTGTCCGTCAGGTCTCCGACCTCTCAATGGGCTGGTGCGTGAATTGCCATCGCGAAGCCAACGTCTTCGGCATCAGCGGTACAAAGGTGCAGGCTTCAACGGACTGCGTCACCTGCCACCATTGAACTACTCACAGGAAAGCAAAGCATACATGAGTCACGAGCATCATCATCACGAAGACGAACCAACGGGACTTGACCGCCGTTCGTTTCTGAAAATGGCCGGGTTTTCCTTCGGCGCGTTTCTCGCCGGATGCCGGGAAGGAAAGCTCGAAAAAGCGATCCCGTTTTTGATACAGCCGGAGGAAGTTACACCGGGGCTTGCGTACTGGTATTCCACAACATGCGGCGGCTGCAACGCGGCGTGCGGCATACTGGCAAAGAACCGTGACGGCCGCCCGGTCAAGCTCGAAGGGAATTCGGATCATTCGCTTTCCCGCGGCGGGTTGTGCGCAATCGGTCAGGCATCGCTTCTCGGGCTCTATGATTCGCAGCGTTTGCGCAATCCGGTTGCGCACGGCAAGCAGGTTACATGGAATGAACTTGATGCCGCTGTGCGCGCAGCATTGGAGCGACATTCTTCAGCCGGAGTCCGTATTCTCACAGGAACCGTCAACAGTCCTACCACGCTCAGCGTCATTAACCGGTTTCTCGCACGCTACAGCAACGCGCAACATATCCAGTATGATGCGATCTCGTACTCAGCGATACTCGATGCGCACACCATCAGTCACGGCGTGCGGGTTCTCCCCCGTTATCATATTGAGAAAGCAAAGACGATTGTCAGTTTTGCTGCTGACTTCTTGGGAAGTTGGATTTCGCCCGTCGAGTTCACTTCGGCATACCGGAAGGGCCGTTCGCTCAATGAGACACCTCCAATATTTTCCCAACATATTCAGTTCGAATCTGCTCTTTCGCTCACCGGCAGCAACGCCGATATCCGCGTTGCCGTATCGCCCCAGGAAATGCAACTATGCCTCAGGCACTTGATGGAGATTATCCTCCGAAAGGCGGGACAATCGGTCACCGGGCTGACCGTGGAAAATTCGTTTGCCGACCGGATCGCATCAATAGCAGAGAAATTGTGGGCCGGCCGCGGAGAGTCGCTCGTCATTTGTGGCGTGAACGATCGGAAGATGCAACTGATGGTGAATCTCATCAACGAGATTCTCGGCAACTACGGCACCACTCTCGATATCCGGCGGCCATCACAGCAGGCGCAAGGAAATGACGCCGGGTTGAAATCTTTGCTTGATGAAATAGATGAGGGGAAGGTTGGGGTGTTGATTACCGCCGGATGCAATCCCCTTTATGATCTTCCTGCGCCTGATCTCGCCGCACAATTGCTCACGATTCCTTTGACGGTTGCAATGTCCGACCGGCTTGATGAAACTGCATCGGCAGCACAGTTCGCATGTCCGCTCCCCCATCCACTTGAAGGCTGGAACGATGCAGAGCCTGTCGCCGGGATTGTGGCAATTACTCAGCCTGTCATTCAATCACTCTCAAACGGCCGTTCGCTTGCTGAATCTCTGAACTGTTGGATGGGAGAGAAGAAATCGGCGTACGAGTTGATTCGTGAGGAATGGAACGCCAACATTTTCAAACGTACATCCGGCGCATCAACATTCGACGAGTTCTGGAACACTGCCGTGATGGCTGGCTTTGCGCAAGTGAATCCACTACCCGTCAAATCATCATTCAACCAATCGTCATTTGCGAGCGTGTCGAGCGATACTGCCTTCCCGGCGGCCGGCTCGTTGATGCTCGTTCTTCATCCCTCACTGGCGACGTTCGACGGGCGGCATGCGCACAATCCGTGGCTGCAGGAATTGCCTGATCCTGTGACGAAGATTGTATGGGATAATTACGCTTCGATCTCGAAATCAACAGCTCAGCGCCTCAATGTAGCCGAGGGTGATGTTGTGGCGGTTAATGCCGGCGACGGAACGCGTGTTGAACTACCCGTGCATATTCAGCCGGGGCAGCATGACGGAGTCGTGGCAATCGCGCTCGGCTACGGACGCAAAGGGACCGACCGGTTCTCGGACATCGGCCCGAAGTGGATTCAGTCCCGCCCGACGGTAGAAAAGGGAAATCTGGTTGGCATCAACGCAGCGCCTATGATTGCCTTTGTCAACGGCACGCTTCAATACACGGGCCGCTCCGTTACGCTTGCGCCAACCGGACGCAGCGTTGAGCTGGTCTCAACGCAGGAATACGATTCGCTGTACAATCCCGATTTATTGGGTAAGCCGACAACCGAACGCAGGCCGATTGTGCAGGAAACGACATTGGCCGCGTACAGCAAAGACCCGTCGGCGGGAAGTTTTCACAAGCACGAAATCGTCTCGATGTGGTCGGATGATCACAAGTACGCGGGGCATCATTGGGGAATGGTGATTGATCTGACGGCGTGCACAGGTTGCTCGGCGTGTGTGGTGAGTTGTCAGGCTGAAAACAACATTCCGGTTGTGGGAAGAGACGAAGTCCGGCGCAACCGGGAAATGACCTGGATTCGCATTGACCGCTACTATGATGAGTCGGACGGCAAGTTTTCGGTTGCCCACCAACCGATGATGTGTCAGCATTGCGGCAACGCGCCGTGCGAAACGGTTTGCCCCGTGCTGGCGACAGTTCACAACGAGGAAGGGTTGAATCAACAGGTGTATAATCGTTGCGTCGGAACACGCTACTGCGCCAACAACTGTCCGTACAAGATCCGCCGGTTCAACTGGTTCCACTACTACCGCGGCGACGATATGCAGCGAATGGTGTTGAATCCTGACGTTACCGTGCGTGATCGCGGCGTAATGGAGAAATGTTCATTTTGTATTCAACGGATTCAATTGGCGAAGATTGAGGCAAAGCGGGATGGGCGGCCGCTGAAGGATGGCGACGTGCAACCTGCGTGCGCACAATCGTGTCCCGCGAGCGCAATTACGTTCGGCGATATGAACGATTCCGGCAGCAGAATCGCAAAGCTGATGAAGAACCCGCGGTATTATCGCGTTTTGGAGGAGATCGGCGTCAATCCTTCGGTCGGTTACATGACGCTCGTTCATGATCGTGAGGAAAAGAAAGAGGTGACTCATGGCTGAGGTCCTCTCTCTCTTGCGCAAACCACTCGTTCTCGACAACAAGTCGTACGCAGACGTTACACACGACATTGCGAAGCCTCTCGAGAGAAAAACCTCGACAGCATGGTGGGCAGCGTTCATCATTTCGGTCGGTGTGCTGCTTATCGGCATTGCCGCCGTCGTGTATCAGATTGTGACAGGTGTTGGTGTGTGGGGATTGAACAACACGGTTGGCTGGGCGTTCGATATCACCAACTTCGTCTTCTGGATCGGCATCGGGCATGCCGGAACGCTGATCTCTGCCATTCTCTTTCTATTCAGACAAAAGTGGAGAACATCCGTCAACCGCTCGGCCGAAGCAATGACAATCTTCGCCGTGATGTGCGCCGGAATCTTCCCCATCATTCATACAGGAAGGCCCTGGTTCGCATTCTGGCTTGTTCCCTATCCCAACTTTCGCGGGCCTTTGTGGGTAAACTTCCGATCACCTCTTGAATGGGACATGTTTGCGATCAGTTGTTACTTCACCATCTCACTTGTGTTCTGGTATGTAGGACTGATACCCGACCTCGCCACGTTGCGCGACCGGACAACTTCCACTATCAAACAAAAACTCTACGGCTTCTTCAGTCTTGGCTGGAACGGCTCCAACCGCACGTGGCATCGGTATGAGAAGGTCTATTTGCTGCTTGCCGGACTTGCGACGCCTCTTGTTGTTTCCGTGCATACGATCGTGAGCTGGGATTTTGCGACGTCGGTGATTCCCGGCTGGCATACAACCATTCTGCCCCCTTATTTTGTCGCCGGTGCCGTGTTCTCGGGCTTCGCAATGGTGCTGACGCTGATGTTGATTGTGAGAAAGGTGATGAGCCTGGAAGCCTATATCACGACGCACCACATAGAGAATATGTGCAAGGTAATTCTCGCAACAGGAGGGATTGTCGGTTTGGCGTATGCGACCGAGCTGTTCGTCGCATATTATTCGGCCAACGGCTACGAGCAGTTCGCGTTCATCAACCGGGCGCTGGGACCGTACGGCTGGACATACTGGATGATGGTGGGCTGCAACATTCTTGCGACACAGTTCTTCTGGTTCAAGAAGTTGAGAACGAATGTCATCTGGGTGTTCATCATTTCCGTCATCATCAACGTGGGCATGTGGTTCGAGCGCTTCGTTATCATCATGACATCGCTGACACGGGACTATTTGCCCGCAAGCTGGGCAAGCTTCACGCCCACCATCATCGACCTCGCAACGCTCGCCGGAAGTTTCGGGTTGTTCTTCACACTCTTCCTCCTCTTTGCACGCTTCCTTCCGATGGTTGCAATCGGTGAAGTGAAGGGGGTTCTCAACTACGGGCGCAACGGGAAAGGAGGTCACGCATGAGCAGACGACTGCTGGTAAGCGTGTTCGGCAGCGAACACGATATTGTCGCAGCGACAAAGACGGCACGAACCCGCGGCTACGACATCGTTGATGTCTACACGCCGTTTGCCGTACACGGACTTGATATCGCTCAAGGAATCAAGCCGACTCGAATTGCCGCCGTGTGTCTTGCGCTTGGCCTCACCGGCGCGATTGCCAAGCTCGGATTTCAAATCTGGACTTCGGCGTGGGATTGGCCCGTCAATGTCGGCGGGAAGCCCCTGATTTCGCTTCCCGCCTTCGTTCCTGTCACCTTCGAAGTAACGGTATTGTTTGCCGGAGTCGGAACAGTACTGGCGTTCCTGCTGCGCAGCAAGCTGCTCCCGGGCAAGAAGCCGAAGAGACTGTATGAGGGAGTGACAAACGACAAATTCGTGCTTGTACTGGCGCAAACGGACGCCGCGTTCGACGTGCACACCGTGCGTGAGATGTTCAAGCCGTTTCATTTGCTGAAGATGGAAGAACAGGTGGAGGCCGACTGATGGTTAACAAGATCGTTAATACTATCCTGTTTGTGTTATTTATCCTGTTGATTGCGACTATTTTTCTGGTTCGGCGTGACTATGCGACACGCAACATTGAGATACTTCCGGGCATGGTGGCACATACTTCTTATCCGTCACTTGCCGCGACAAATGTCTTTCCCGACGGGAAGCTTCTGCAACCGCCAGTAGAGGGGACAATAGCGCGCGGATTTCCGCCAATATCATATTCCGTTTCTGAAACCGAAGCAAAGCGGGCCGGTGAGGAGTTGAAAAGCCCGCTCGTCGCAGCAGACAGCCTGAACGATATTCAGCGCGGCGGCAAAGTGTACTCCGCTGTTTGTTTGCCGTGTCACGGTGCCGGTGGAGCGGGTGACGGCATTGTAGCGCAGCGCGGATTCCCTCCTCCACCATCACTCTTTGCAGAGAATGCCATGAAGATGAAGGATGGACAAATGTTTCATGTGATAACGTTCGGACAAAAGAACATGCCATCCGTTGCAGCGCAGGTAACGCGTACCGATCGATGGCGTGTCATCGCGTACATCCGGTCGTTGCAAAAACAGCAACGATCACTTGCAGCGGGGCAGCCATGATCATGATGCCCGCTCCATTTCAGCTTTCTTCCACTATCCGTCGGAATCTTATGCTATTCGCCGGGGCGGGACTCATCATCACAGCCATAGGCGTGATTGTCAATCCCGCGGCGACCTGGCCGAACATTCTGCTTGCTGCATACTATCTGCTCAGTCTCGGAATTGCGGGTGCTGTTTTTATTGCCCTGCTGTTTGTTGCCAACGCGGGTTGGGCTGTCGCATTCCGCCGCGTGCCGGAAGCAATGACAAAAGTGTTGCCCCTCGCAGGCATTGCAATGATCATCGTTTTGTTCGGCATAGACACGTTGTACGAATGGAGTCATCAGGATGTAGTCGCAACGGACCACATTCTGCACGAGAAGGCCGGCTGGTTGAACGTCCCGTTCTTCGTCATCCGCACGGTGATTTACCTTGGTCTCTGGCTACTGTTTGCGATGTTGCTTGTGAGGTTCTCACGCAAGCAGGATGCGAGCGGCGACATTGCGCTTACGGCAAAAAGCACAAGACTCTCGGCTGCATTTCTCGTCGTGTTTGCGTTGACCTTCACTGTCGCAAGCATGGATTGGATCATGTCGCTGGAGCCGCATTGGTACAGCACCATTTTCGGTATTTACAATTTCTCCGGGTTGCTGTTGAACGGGCTGGCCGCCATTACCATCGTCGTCATACTCTTGCGCCGATGGGGCCCGTTGCAGAGAGTTGTGAGCGAATCCCATTTACACAATCTCGGAAAACTCATCTTCGCCTTCAGCACATTCTGGATGTACATCTGGTTCAGCCAGTACATTCTTATCTGGTATGCCAATATTCCCGAAGAGGTGGTATATTATATTCGTCGGGAGCAGGGCAGCTGGCTCATCTTCACCGGACTCAATGTTGTCTTCAATTGGGTGATTCCTTTTGCAGTCCTTCTCCCGCAATCAGCCAAGCGGAACGAAGGCCTGCTGTTCAAGGTCTGCATCATCATCATGATCGGGCATTGGATAGATTTGTCGTGGATGATACTGCCGCCGTTCCTTGTATCGGGACCGGAGTTCAGCCTCTGGGTTATCGGGCCGATTGCCGCTGCAATTGCGTATTTCTTTCTCGGAACATTCCGGGCGCTCTCTCAGGCGCCGGTAGTTCCCGTGAAAGATCCGATGCTGGAGGAGAGCCTCCATCTTTCATGAACTTGTATCAGGGAATGATGTACAATATGCGTCTCGTTTTCTTTCTCCTTCTTCTTGTCGGCATTCCAACGTACTCGCAGGATTTCTCTCCCTCTTTCCGGTGGCTGGGAGATATCCGGATCCGGAGTGAAGTGGACATGCGCGATTTTGATCAGCGAACTCATGCAAATACCTACACGCTGCTGCGAACACGACTCGGGCTTGAAGCGCGACCGTTGGAAGATGTTCGCGTTCTTATTCAGGTACGTGATTCGCGGGTGTTCGGCCAGGAAACGAGCACACTTGCAGACTCACGCAACCTCGATCTTCACCAAGGATACGTTGAAATTGCAAAGCTGTTTCTCGATGAGCTGACGCTGCGTCTCGGCCGTCAGGAATTGTCGTACGGCAATGAAAGAATGGTCGGCGCGGTCGGCTGGCATAACGTCGGCCGGGTTTTCGACGGTGGCCTCGCTCGCCTCGATGTTCCATCATTTGTGCTCGATCTCTTTGCGATGAACACCGGCGAAGTACAACCCTACACGCCGGTGGCAACTCCCGCTGCCGTGCAACCGGTAAGCGACGAAGGTAGCAATTTCTTCGGTTCATATCTTTCAATGAAGAACATTCCCGAGCACACAGTGAGCGGCTATCTGCTGTACGAATGGAACCGCTCGCTTTTATCCGGCGCCACCGAACTGCAGCGTTTCACGGCGGGTTCGCATGTAAAAGGGAAGGCTAATGCACTCGATTACGAATGTGAAGTCGCCTATCAAGCGGGCAAGCGCCGGGCTGTCAACGTTTCGGCGTATATGTTGACAGGAGGAGTGGGATACTCGTTTGCGGGTTCCGTGTTCAGCCGCATTGCGGCAGGTTATGAACTCCTTTCAGGATCATCGGGCGGCCCGACGTACAATTCGTTTGACCCCGCCTTTCATACGGGACATAAGTTCTACGGATATATGGACTACTTCATCAGTATCCCGGCACAAACGCTTGACCGCGGATTGACGGATCTGATTATCCGTTCCACCATCACGCCCTCCGAGAAACTCAGCCTTAATATTTGGTTCCACCATTTCGCCTACCATCAATCTGCCGCGGGCCAACGCCCCTTGGGTCAGGAAATCGATTTAGTGCTGAATCTCCGCTACAACAAGAATGTCATTTTCGAAATTAGCACATCGGTGTTCTTGCCGGCTTCGGCGATGCGCCAACGGTTTAGCGGCAGCGATGCTGCATTCTGGGGTTATCTCACGACCACAGTTGTCTTCTGACAAAACCATGTGTGGGACAACCAACGTGAGCGAGGAGTTGCACGCGACAATCGAAACACCGTCAATGATGGTGGTATGTTATCTGGCACCGATCCGAGTCGGTAATAGGTCGGGGTGTTCATGAATAGGCTTACCGATCAATTCGGGCGACAACACACGTACTTGCGTGTTTCGGTGACGGATCGATGTAACCTGCGGTGCAGATACTGTATGCTGGCCGCGGGAATCGTACCGAAGCCGCGTGAAGAGTTCTTTCATTTGACGAGATCGTCCGACTTGCGCGTATCTTTGTAGACCTTGGCATCCGCAATATCCGCAATACGGGAGGCGAGCCATTGGTAAGGCGGGGGATCGAACATCTGTGTGCCGACCTTGCATCCATCCCGGGTCTCGAAACACTTGCGCTCTCTACCAATGGAGTTTTGCTCGAGGAGTAATGCCTTATACGGCAATAAAAAGTGCGATCGAGTCGCTCTACAGACTGGAACCGTTGGAAGACAATGAGCCCGTTCACGGCCGGCGAAAGACTTCTCCGTTGCCAGCACACGTGCAACAGTCGGATTCATCACAACGATGACCGAACACAGTTGCGCCAACTGCAACAGGCTGCGATTGATGGCGGACGGCAAGATGCTCAACTGTTTGTTTGATCGAGAGGGCGTTGACCTCCGCCGACTCCTGAGATACGGGGTAGATCGGTCGATACTGGAAGATTCAATACGCACCTCGGTGTTGCTGAAGTGGAGCCATCACCCCGACGCGAATGACTTATGCATTGATCATTCACGAACAATGATCGGAATAGGTGGATAATGAACAGTCTTATTCAAACATTTTCTGCGCGCTGCGCGGGCACACAGAACTCTTTGAACACCTCCACAAGATGCTGCGCAATCTGGTACGCGTCACGATTCTCAATCTGAAAACGGGGAACGAAATGAACCAGTTCGCCGTGCTTAAAGAATGCCATCGATGGAGATGATGGAGGAATGTTGCCGAACAATTCACGGGCACGTGCAGTCGCTTCAATGTCAGCGCCTGCAAACACCGTAGTCAAACGATCCGGTTTGAAATCCGATTTCCCCAACGCCAGCGCAATCCCGGGCCGTGCCTTGCCCGCGGCGCAGCCGCAAACCGAGTTTACCACGAGAAGGCTCGTCCCTTCTTTGTTGCCGATTTCCGCGTCAACCTCTTCCGCAGTTCTTAGTTCTCGAAAACCCATCCGGGTCAATTCTTCGCGGTATGGGGCTATCGCCCGCTCGTCGTATCGCATTATCTTCCTTTTGTATTATGTTGATGAACAGTTGTGTTTCTGATGGGCCGGACATCCCGGATGTCACCATCACTATGATATAACAACCTACCTTTTCCTTCTCGAGTTCCGTCGTGCTTTCTTCACGACTTTCCTGATAGCTTTCTTCCGTAGAGATTTCTTCGCTTTCTTAACAACCTTTTTAACTGTTTTTGTAGCCTTCGTTGCCTTCCTCTTCACGACTTTCTTAACGGATTTTGGTTTTGGCAAAGCGGGCTTCTTCCCTCCTTGCGCTGCAATCAAATTCAACGCGCTGCCCGCCTTGAACCACTGAATCTGATTTTCGTTGAATGTATGATTCAGCATCACCTCGTCAACAGTACCATCCGAGTGCTTGAGAATCATGCGCAATGGAACTCCGGCCGCGAATGTATTCAGACCGACAATGGAAACCCGATCATCTTCCTGAACTTTGTCGTAATCCGCAGGATTGGCAAAAGTCAACGGCAGCATTCCCTGCTTCTTCAGATTGGTCTCGTGAATGCGAGCAAAGCTTTTCACGACTATAGCACGGCCGCCAAGATAGCGCGGCTCCATTGCGGCATGTTCGCGGCTTGATCCTTCGCCGTAGTTCTCGTCACCAACAACCACCCAGCCAATGCCCTGTGCCTTGTACTCGCGTGCAACTGCAGAGTACTCTTTCGTTTCGCCGGTAAACACGTTTTTGCCCTTTCCTGCTTCGCCAGTGTAGGCATTCACGGCTCCGATGAACATATTGTTGGAGATGTTGTCAAGATGGCCCCGATATTTCAGCCACTTGCCCGCAGGTGAAATATGATCGGTTGTACACTTTCCTTGCGCTTTCAGAAGTACAGGTATATCAATGATGTCGTTCCCATCCCACGCAGGAAACGGGGCCAGAACCTGCAACCGGTCACTCTTTGGCTCGACGCTTACTTTGACTTTGCTACCGTTTTTTGCCGGCGCGACGTAACCGGGATCGTCAACGGTGAACCCTTTCTTCGGCAACTCATCCCCCGAAGGCGGATCCAATCTTACCAATTCCCCCCTTGCATTCACAATCGAATCCGTCAGAGGATTAAAGGTAAGTCTCCCCGCAAGCGCGAGTGCTGTGACAATTTCGGGACTTGCTACGAATGCGTGCGTATCGGGATTGCCGTCGTTCCGGCCCGTGAAATTGCGGTTGAATGATGTGATGATGGAATTCTTGTCCCCCTTCTGCACATCATGACGTTTCCATTGGCCGATGCAGGGGCCGCAGGCGTTGGCAAGAACAACTCCGCCAACATCGGTAAGCGTCTGCAAAAGTCCGTCACGTTCGATTGTTGCGCGTACCTGTTCGGAACCGGGCGTAATGGTGAATTCGGATTTTGCTTTCACGCCTTTCTGCAACGCCTGACGAGCAACACTGGTTGCGCGCTGAATATCCTCGTAACTCGAATTTGTGCAACTGCCTATCAACGCAACACGCAACTCTTGCGGGTAGTCATTCTGCCGGACCGCTTCTGCAAATTCTGAAAGCTTCCACGCCTTGTCAGGCGTAAACGGCCCGTTGATATGCGGCTCAAGATCTGAAAGATTGATCTCAATGATTTGATCGTAATAGTCTTGCGGATTCTCCGGAACCTCGGGATCGGGCGTCAGGAATTCTGCAATCGTATCAGCCAAATCGGCAACTTTCTTACGCCCCGTAGATGCAAGATAGTTCGCCATTCTGAAATCATACGGGAAGATCGAGGTTGTTGCACCGATCTCAGCTCCCATGTTGCAGATGGTTCCTTTGCCGGTTGCCGAGATGGATTTCGTTCCCTCACCAAAATATTCGACAATGGCTCCTGTTCCACCTTTTACAGTTAGTATTCCGGCCACCTTCAGAATAACATCTTTTGCCGAAGTCCACCCGTTGAGCTGCCCCTTCAAATGCACGCCGATTACTTTCGGGAATTTCAATTCCCACGGCATCCCCGCCATCACATCAACTGCATCGGCACCGCCAACGCCGATGGCAACCATCCCGAGTCCGCCTGCATTGGGCGTATGCGAATCCGTTCCAATCATCATGCCGCCCGGGAATGCATAGTTCTCGAGCACGACTTGGTGAATGATTCCGGCTCCCGGTTTCCAGAAACCGATACCGTATTTGTTCGACACGCTCGAGAGAAAATCGTACACTTCCTTGTTATCCGAGAACGCCTTCGCAAGGTCTTCCCTCGCCCCGATTTCCGCTTGAATCAAATGGTCGCAATGAACCGTGCTCGGCACAGCGACCTTCGGAATCCCTGCAGACATGAATTGCAGCAACGCCATTTGAGCCGTTGCGTCCTGCATCGCAACGCGATCCGGACCAAACTCGACATACGATTTGCCGCGCTGATACGGCTGCTTCGTGGGACGCCACAAGTGGGCGTAGAGAATTTTTTCGGTAAGGGTCAGCGGGCGCCCGACGACTTTGCGGGCGGCTTTCACTCGTCCGGGTGTGCGTGAATACACGCGCTCAATCAAATCCAAATCAAATATCATTCTTGCATCCTCGTTTCGAGATTGGGTAATTGTGTTGAGATGTGCAACAAAAGATGCAAAAATATACGAAGAGTGCGCCGCGTCTGCAAGTTTGCAATGGTGACGCTTTTTGAGTAATTTTGATGAAAATAGAACGAAAACCGTTACTTCATGCCAACAAAACCCCTCGAACTTGAGCAAGAAAATGAGGATGTACTGGTTCAGGAGCCGGCCAAAGTCATCCTTTTCAACGATGAAGAACATACGTTCGACGAGGTGATCACACAGCTCATGAAAGCCTTGAAATGTACATCGCAGCGGGCCGAGAGTCTTGCGTGGGATGTGCACAACAACGGCAAAGCCGCCGTCTACACGGGAGAGCTTGTGAAATGTATGGAAGTGAGCAACGTGCTGGAAGAGATAAAGCTGATGACGCAGATTGAAGTGTGAGAAGGAATGAGACTCCAACTCAACATCACTGGATTTGAATGGGATAAGGGCAATCGCGACAAAAAATTCCCTGATGTCAAGCATTCCACAAAAGAAGAAAGAAATTTCGCCTTTGGCATCACAAACGACGGACGGTTACTCACTGTGGTCTACACGGTTCGCGGTTCTAAAATCCGAGTTATCTCAGCCCGTGATATGAATAGAAAGGAGAAGAAATTCTACTATGAAAAGACAAAAGCGCATTCCGCAGTTTAAATCCGAGGACGAAGAGCAGAAGTTCTGGGCAAGCCATAGTCCATTAGACTATGTTGACACCTCCAAAGCTGATATTGCCGTATTCCCCAACTTGAAAACTTCAATACGAACACTTTCGATCAGGCTTCCTGAGTCGCTTGTCGAGAGCATCAAGGCGCTTGCCAATAAGGAAGATATCCCTTATCAATCCATGCTAAAAATGCTTCTTGCGGAAAAGGTTCGTGAAGTACTCGAAACACGAACCCGGAGACAGAAAGCAAGCTAGTATGACTTCATCCCAAATCCGACAATCATTCTTGGACTTTTTTGAGAAGCGCGGGCATCGCATTGTGCCGAGCGCATCCGTCATTCCGCATGGCGACCCGACGCTGCTGTTTACGAACGCCGGCATGAACCAGTTCAAGGATGTGTTTCTCGGAACCGGCAAGCGTGACTACACCCGTGCCGCCGATACGCAGAAATGCATCCGCGTCAGCGGCAAGCATAACGATCTCGAAGAAGTCGGCCGCGATACCTACCATCACACATTCTTCGAAATGTTAGGCAACTGGTCGTTCGGCGATTACTACAAAAAGGAAGCAATCGAATGGGCGTGGGAGTTGCTGACGAAGGAATGGGGACTGGAAAAGCGGCGCCTCTACGCAACCGTGTACGAAGCCGACGACGAAGCCTTTGAACTTTGGAAGAAAGTCACCGACATTGACCCGACGCATATCCAGCGATTCGGCAAGAAGGATAATTTCTGGGAGATGGGTGAAACGGGACCGTGCGGGCCTTGTTCAGAAATTCACATTGACCTCACGCCCGATCTTTCCGGCGGCAATCTTGTAAACGCCGGCGATGCACGGGTGATGGAAATCTGGAATCTCGTTTTTATTCAAAACAACCGGAACGACAAAGGCGAGCTTGAAAATCTCCCGGCCAAACATGTTGACACCGGAGCCGGTTTCGAGCGTATTTGTGCCGTTCTGCAAGGCCGAAGCTCTAATTACGACACCGACGTCTTCATGCCGATCATCAACAAAATTGCGGAGACGGTTGGCAAAGAATACACCGGCACGCTCGACTCCCCCACCGACATTGCGATGCGCGTCATTGCCGACCACATTCGCATGCTCACGTTCTCGATTACCGATGGCGCAATTCCCGGCAATGAAGGCCGCGGTTACGTGTTGAGACGGATTCTTCGCCGTGCCGCCCGCTTCGGGCGCAATCTCGGCATGAAAGAGCCGTTCATCTACCAGATTGCCTCGTCGGTTGTTTATTCGATGGGGAAAGCGTTTCCTGAAATCATCGAGAAGCAATCGCATGTCGAGCGTGTCATCAAATCTGAAGAGGAGAGTTTTAATGCAACACTTGACAGGGGGCTGGAGATTTTTGAGACAGTAGTCGAACGGATTGGGCATTCGAAAGTCTTTCCGGGCGAAGATGCCTTCAAGTTGTATGATACGTACGGGTTTCCGCTCGATTTAACGCAGTTGATGGCGGAGGAGCGGGGGTTGAAAGTGGATGTATCGAGTTTTACAGAACTGATGGAGGAACAAAGAGAACGCTCCCGTAGAACTGTCAAAGCTAATCTTCAGGTAACCCTCGCTGATGCAACGATTAGTGCAACTGACACCGTAAGAACCCGCACGAGATTTGTAGGCTACGAAAACCTGAATACCCATGCCAAGATCCTGGTTGCTAAAGACAACTCCGTTGTTCTCGACAATTCTCCGTTTTACGCTGAATCGGGCGGGCAGATTGGCGACACAGGCATGCTGAAAGCAGGTAGCCGCATGTTCATCGTAACGGATACAAAGAAGAGCGAGCTAGGAAACACCTTGGTCCTCGAGCAAGTAATGAATGGATTTGAGGGAATGAGTGTTGACGCAGTTGTTGACAAGCCGCGTCGCATCAACATTCAGCGCAACCACTCGGCAACTCACCTTGTCCACGAGGCCTTGCGGCGCGTACTCGGTACGCATGTGCACCAGCAAGGCTCGCTTGTTGCCCCCGACCATTTGCGGTTCGATTTCCCTCATTTCGGAAAGATCACGCCGGAAGAGATCAGGGCAATTGAGGAGATGGTAAATGAGAAGATTGCGGAAGATATCAGTGTCTTCACCGAAGTCGATATGCCGATTGAAAAGGCGAAAAAGATACCGAATGTAAAAATGTTCTTCGGCGAAAAATACGGCGATATTGTCCGTGTTGTGTTCATTGATGAGAATTACAGCGTCGAGTTTTGCGGTGGCACGCATGTAACGAACACGAAGGATATCGGGCTTTTCAAGATTATCTCGGAATCGAGCATCGCCAGCGGCGTGCGACGTATTGAAGCAGTCACAGGCGAAGGCGTGCAGCGATACATCGATAAACAGCTTGCGAAAGCCCGCCAACTCGACGATCAGCTCGCGAAGTTCATCGAAGAAAAAGAAATGCTGGAGAGGGAGATGCAGAAATACTCTCAGCATCATATCGGCACACGCAGGCCTTCGCTCGGCTCAATCTCCCTCCCGTCAAATCAAGCGGAGGCGATACAGGCTGTCGAGGCAGGTTTGGCGTTGCGGGAACACACTCTCGAACAAATCTCAAAACAAACGCTCGATCTCAAGAAAGAACTCAGCAAGCACAAAGTGAAGGAAGCAGCGTCGGGAATCGAGTCTCTTGTCACCGGCGCAACTTCCGTTAACGGCTTCAAGGTCGTCTCATCCAAAGTCGAAGCAGCAACGATGGACGAGTTAAAGAGCATCGGCGATACATTGCGTTCCAAGTTAGGCAGCGGCGTTGGCGTACTGGCCAGCATCATCGATGAAAAGATAGCCCTCGTGTGTGTTGTCACGGATGATTTGATACAAACAAAGAAACTTCAGGCCGGGAAGATCGTGGGGGCGATGGCTAAGGAAGTGGGAGGAGGAGGAGGAGGCAAGCCTCACCTTGCAACGGCGGGGGGCAAAGATGTTGCCCGGCTCGATGAGGTCCTCGCGAAAACAACGACTATCGTTCAATCATTTATCTCATAAATACGCTCAGGGGACACGCTATGGCACATTTGCCGGTCACTATTCTCGCCCGCCAAGCTTTCATTCAAGACGAACTGAATGCAAGCGCCGACACGAAGAAGAAGATCTTCGACCAATGCACGGACAAGATCATCAAGGCGGTTGATGTACTCATCAACGCCCTTAACAACAAGAAGAAGATTCTGCTCTGCGGCAACGGCGGCAGCGCAGCCGACTCCCAGCATTTGGCAACCGAATTCACGATCCGCATGAACCCGAACATCAAACGTCCGGGCATTGCAGCACTGGCCCTGACGACGGATTCCTCGATGCTGACGGCCGGCGCCAATGACATCGGGTACGACAATGTATTTGCCCGCGCCGTCGAAGCCCTTGGCACAAGCGGCGATGTTCTGATCGGTATCAGCACAAGCGGAAAATCGGAAAGCGTCAACAATGCGTTCAGAATGGCAAAGTCAAAAGGCATGGCAACAATCGGGCTTCTCGGAAAAGACGGAGGGTCGTCAAAAGATCTGTGCGATGTTGCCATTATCGTCCCTTCCACGGATACACAGCGCATTCAAGAGGGACATATCACCATCGGTCACATTTTGTGCGGACTGGTAGAAACTGAGATGTACGGATAGACTATCCACGAGGAACACGAAGGATTTCGGCTCCATCGTGAGTTTCGTGGCTGAGATTTCTCCCCAAGTATGGCAGAGTCACACACAACCCGACAGGTCAACAACTCCGCAAGAGTTCTGACCCGACGCGGGGATTTCCTCATCCCCTTTCTGATGGTTGTCTTTGACTTTTTGGCGATCGAGTTTGCATTCCTCTTCTCTTACTGGCTTCGATTTCAAAGCACGCTGGTAGACTATCTTGGCGTTCAGGAGGTTGGCGGCCCGCCTTTCGAGGGATATCTCTACGGCTCACTCTTCGTCGCGCTTGTGTGGTTGCTGCTCTTTCAGGCACGGAAAGCCTACGGAGCGCGGCGCAACATTTCCCTATCAGACGAGCTAATCAACGTTGTCAAAGTTGTCAGTCTCGGCATGTTGATCGTGATGAGTGCCGCGTTTTTCTACCGCGACTTCTCGTATTCACGTATTGTATTCGGATTGTTGTGGGGAACGTCAATCGCGTCGATCATGGCCGGACGCGTAGTAGTGCAGTGGTTTGAACGGCGGCTGTACCGGAAAGGAAGGCATCTCCAGCAATGCATCATCATCGGCGGGGATAGTCTTGCCAACCAGGTCTATGCGGAGTTGCATCGCCATCCTTCATTTGGTTTCAATATTCTCGGCTATCTTGCGGACAGCAAAGCGCAGGAGGAAACGGCGCTGGCCCGGGCAGCCTACCTCGGCCCTGTATCGCAGGCCGCCGGCTTCATACAACAGAACAACGTCGAGCTTGTGTTTATCGCCCTTCGTTCAAAAGACCAACACCTTTTGTTTGATCTGATCGGCGAATGCGAGGGCATCAACGTCGAGTTCATGATGGTTCCTGATGTTCTGGATATCCTTACAAGTGACGTCAGTGTGAAGGAACTTCAGGGAATTCCATTCTTAAGAATCAAAGGAATTCCTCTTACGTCATGGGGCAGAATTACGAAACGATCATTCGATCTTGTTGTCTCTGCATCGCTGCTTGTTCTGCTGTCACCTCTCTGGCTGCTCATCATGCTGCTTGTCAAGCTCAGTTCGCCAGGACCGGTATTGTTCAAACAAGAACGCGTCGGGGTTGACGGAAAAGGATTTCAGATGTACAAGTTTCGCTCAATGCGGGTTGACGCTGAAGAAACAACAGGGCCGGTATGGGCTGCAAAGAACGATTCGCGGCGGACGCCCATCGGTGTTATTCTTCGCAAAACAAGCATGGATGAGTTGCCGCAGTTGTTCAACGTGTTGAAGGGAGAGATGAGTCTTGTCGGCCCGCGTCCGGAGCGACCATATTTCGTTGAACAATTCAAACATCTTGTTCCGAAATATCTTGACCGCCACCGGGTAAAGACCGGCGTTACGGGCTGGGCACAGGTAAACGGCCTCCGCGGTGATACATCGATTGAAGAACGAATCAAGTATGACTTGTACTACATCGAAAACTGGTCGCTCGCTTTCGACATCAAGATTCTGCTACGGACACTTCGGGCGGCACTTTCCGTAAAAGAGGTACATTGATGATCCCCCTTGTTGTGTTTTACCTGCACATAGTCGGAGTCGTAGCCGTATTTACGAAGCGATATCAAGCGGAAGGGATTGGCGAAGGCTTCCTTGCCGTTTTCTTCATGGGATTGATTTTCTTCGTCGGATGGGCGATGGCTTCGTTCATCATGAAGCTCGTAATGCCCGAGGAAGGTTGGGCGCCATGGTTTGAACGTGATGCCGCCTCGCTTGTGCTTCTGACATTGGGGGAATCAGTGCTCTACTACTTCTATTTCAGGGAGGATCGGAACAACACGTCACCCGATCAAGAACAGTCCGCCTGAAAACAAAAAACGCAGAATGCCTGAACATTCTGCGTTCCCTTTGTCGACTTGCATCAGTCTGATCAATCGACCTTTGTTACCCAAACCCCTTCACTAATTCCTCTTAACCGCGTTGTCACAGCTTGTGCGTCAGCTTGCGAAGTGTAGCGTCCGACCCGCACGCGATACCACGTTCTCCCCTTCACACTCCCGACAGCGACATAAGCATCAAAGCCGGCGTCAGTCAGGCGACGAACAGCGCGATCAGCATCGGCCCGCGATGTCCACGACGACACCTGAATTGTGAAGTTCCCCTGACCGCTTGGCGGAGTTGTTGACACTTCTTTGCGTGGCGTCGGTTCGGGCTTCGCGGGTGTGGGCGTTACAACGGCTTTCGGTTCTTCCTTCCGCCCGGTCACCGGAGGAGAATCAGGCTTCGTTTCTTCTGCAACAGACGGAGTGGGAGTCGGCTCTTTTTCCTGTTGTGCGGGTTCACTCACGGGCGGTGTGCCTTCCATCGTGCTTTCCTCCGTGGTCGGAGGAGGCTGGACGATGGGCGGCAGGCTTTCGTCAACCTGCACCGGTGTTTTCTTGCCCCAAAAGTGAAGAATGCCAAAATGATTCAGGGCAAAAGTACTTGCGACAATGATGAGAATCAAGATGGCAATCTGCAACCATGCAGACGGTCCCTCACTGCTTGAAAGCTCCCTCAGGGTGGGAGGCGGTGCGGGTGATTGATCAGGTGTCATCCCCACGGGTTGCGTATCGTCTTCGCCTTCTCCACTGAGATTGAAATTTGGCTTTGGCATAAGTTTCCTCTCTGTAAGTCGTGGTGGCACTGCCTCTTTACGCGGCATCTCCTCCGGAGGAGGAGGTTCGACGGAATCCTCGCGTGCAGGTTCGAATCTGACTGTTTCCGGCGGTGGGGGCTCAATGGAAGCAGGGGTCTTGAATTCCGGTGTAGGTGTACTCACCGGGCCACGTGAAAGTTCCCCCAGAAAATCATCCTCCGAAACATCCCTCTCCGTATCAAGAACAAATTCCTTCCCGAGTGTGTCAACGAGAGGATCGTATTTCGGCTCTTTACCGGCGTATTCCACTTCACCCTCTTCGGGTATCAGTTCATACTTTCCGACCAAAAGAGTCTTCAGATTTCGATAGCGCTCGTTTACCTTGTCCGCGAGATCCTGCTCAACAGCAAAGAAGGGCATCCTGCGTTGTCGCTTGACGCCTACCATGTGGGTACCGAATGTTCCGAAATTCGGCACTTCCACCTGCTGACCCTTCTTGAGCGCTGAGAGTAAATATACGTAGAATAGATGTGAAACCGCAACTACGCTGGTCTCATGCGCGACCCGCCGGTCGACACATCGCTTGAGTAAATCGTCTCTGTTCATGAGCTTTTATTACTCCAATTGATGAGATCTTGAGAGGGGGTGAATGAGAGATAATCCCGCGGGGGTATCGTGAACACCTCGCGGGTTTCCGTATTCAGGCCCTTGCGCCCCGGCCTGTGCTCGATCAGAAAGTCACCGATATTGTCGAGCGTCAGTTCGCCATTAGTCAGGATTTCGTCCGTCCACACGTCAGCGAATGCATGAATGATTTCACGCACTGTCTGCCGTGAAATCCCTGCGCGCTCGGAAATCATGTTGATGAGTTCTTCTTGACTCATAATAACGTCCTCCCCGAAAAAGTCATTACCAACTGAAATCGATGGATAGCCTTACGCGACGGGGTTCGCCGGCGTACTGTTCCCACCAGTGCTGTTGTTGATCGAGAATGTTTTCGACGGATATGGCAACGAGAAGCCGTCGGGCAATTTCGTATTCAGCCTGCATATCCCACAGAACGAAAGGCGAAAGTTGCCGGTTGTTCAGTACATCGGCGAACCGGCGGCCGATATATCGTATCGCCGATCCGGCCGTGAACCGCGACGAAAAACGATGACGATACGAACCGCTTATGGCCACATCCGGGTAATACGGCAACCCGGTTTCAAACGAACCGAGCGTGTCGGATTTGGCCGCTATTCTTGCGCTGCGACCCGTAAAAACAAATCCCAGCGTATGCTCTCCGCCAAGTTCTGCATGCAGCTCGGATTGAAACACGAGAATCCGGGTAGCGCTGCCGTAGTTAACACTCCATACATTCGCCGGAGTTACCGAAAAAACAGGATGATTGTCGGCCTTTGAATACGTGAAAGAAACTCCCGCAGATACGCCCTTCCCGACTTCCGATGTAGCGCCAACTGAGATATTGGTAAAGAACTCCGTATTTCGGATGGCGATATCATAAGAGAGATAGGGATTCGCCCGGACAAATTGCAGCAGCGAGTTGCGTTCGACGTACGGTTCATACTGACCGTAGAACTTCAAGCCGTTTGCGGCAAACCACTCAACCCCTAACCTCGGCAGCAGGAGAGTTCGTGACTCGGAATCAGATCCTCGTTCAAGATAGAACGTTCCGCCTCCGGTTACCGAAACGGCTCCTGACAGGCGATACTCCGCACGTGCACCAAAACTCGCAAACTCCGGATCCTGCTTGGGAGATGGCGGCGTGTAGAAGCTTCTCCAACCTTGCAACCCAAGCAATAGTCTCGTCCGGTTGATCGTTGCGCCGCCGGAAACCGCTAACCCTGCATAGTGTTCGGTGTTGCGGACTGAATCCGTCATAAACAGATTTGCCAGGTTGAGTGACGCGTTGAAATATCCCTCGTCGGCATAATTCACGTTCAGCCCGATGGCGTTCTCAACACTGTTTACGGTACGCAAGCGGGTCGGTGTCGTTGAGCCGTACAGTCTGTATTGCTGCCTCTTGAAATCGATATCGGCCTGCAACCGACCGCCTGAGAACATCCCGGCGTTCTCCGAAAAGAACACTCCTGCATTCACACCCGCATTTGCCGAGGAATAGTCCTGATTCGGAGCAGGGCCGTTTCTTGAGATGAAGCTTCCGCTCACAAGTATATCCGACATGCTCGAGGCTGTCCCCACCCATCCCTCGAACGAAGGAGATGAGTACGAGCCATAGCCGAGCGTGAGTTTTCCGCTGAATGCTTTCATTGCAGGAACGAAATTAGCCTGTATCTTTTGAAAATCGCCCAACTCCACTTTCACCGATTCGCGCTCACCAAGCGCCAATGGTTGAACGCGCAGATCGAATATCCGGTCCTCCTCTATCGGCGCTTTGTCGTTGCCGATAACCTGCGGAACGGTTGTCCGATGCTGCCGGTACCATTCACCGTCGTCGTCAAGTTGTTGAAGAGTATCAACTCCTGTCTGCTCAAGGGTATCCGGCAATACTACTTTTTCTTGTCCGACAGTAATTCCCGATAGCGCCCCCAACACCACCGCAAGCGCCACAACATTGCTCATGCGCCTCGCAATCCCTTCAGTTTCCGCTCAGCCTCCCTGCCGAACTCGTCGTTCTTATGCAATCGCAAAACCGACTGATATGCTTCCTGCGCTTTGGCCCTGTCGGACAGCATTTCAAAGGTTTCCCCCATCTTCAACATTGCGCGGGCAACAAATTGTTTGTGCACAGGGAACGCGTCTTTGACCCGTTGCAAAGCAAGAACCGCTTCCGGATATTGCTGAAGCAGAAAAAGTGTTTCCCCGACTCTGAATTGCGCTTCGGCTCCGACTTCATCAGTTCTGCGAGAAGCAACGTCGGCAAAAACCTGAACGGCCTCGGCAAACTCGAGCTTCTTCTGCTTCACCAATCCATACCCGATGAGACTTTTGTCGCCGTAGAAGCTTCCTTTATGCGCTGCACCGACCGATTCGAAATGCGTTTCAGCATTTTCAAGCATTTCTGCTGTAAGAAGCGTCTTTCCTTTCTCGTATGCGCCCTCTGCCGCAACATCACTTTCAGGGTAGAATTGCTGCAATTCGTCGAATGCCGCCAGCGCCTCGGGGTACATTCGTTGCTGCGCATAGAGCATCCCCAACTCCAAAAGCGAAGCGGGAGCAAGCGAACTCTTCGGATTGATTAGTGCCACCTGGCGGAATGATTGCAGCGCTTCATCGGGGCGGTTGATTCCCCGATAGCTCATCGCCATCCCAAAATAGGCATCTGAAACAATTGCGCTGCCGGGATACTGTTTCACGAAGATCTCGAATTCCTGCGCTGCTTTGGCATATTCTTGTCTCTCAAAGAGAAAATCGGGCTTACGCAACGCAATCCTGTCGGCGTAGGGATGCTCCGGATTGCGCTGCAGGAAATCATCCACGACCTTAAGCGCCTCGGCACTCTTGCCCGTTGCTGCAAGGCATTCCTGAACCCCGCTGATTGCGCTGAGCACAGATTCGCTCAGCGGATGCGCGGTCAGGACTTTGTTGTACGCGTCAAGCGCCCTCCGGTAATCCTTCAGCTTCAGATATGCTTCCCCTGTTCTTGTGAAAGCTCCGGGAACAATCGGACTCTGAGGGAATTGGTCGGCGAAAGATTTGAATTGGCGTATCGCGCTCCGATAATCCTTCTGTTGCATCAAAACGCTTCCGATATCGTACATGGCATCATCAACAAATTCGGATTGTGGAAAGAGGGCGATGAAATTGAGATATTCAAACAGTGCCCGTGCCGGAGTTTCCGTTTTCTCTGCACATTGGGCAATTCTGTAGTTGGCGAAATCGATGCCCGGTTCCTCATCAAACTGACGTGCCGCCAAACGGTATGCCCCCGCCGCTGAAGCATAGTCCTGCATTGCAAAATAGCAATCCCCAAGCCGCATCCGTGCATCGTAAGCAAAATGGGTTTCCTTGTTCTTCAAGACTTCTTCAAACGCTGCCGCCGCCACGGCGTATTCGCCCATTCTGAAACTCGCCCATCCGAAACCGTAGAACGTCTCATTCATTCTGGAACTCTGAGGATATGACCGGATCACCTCGGCGTAAGTTGCGGCAGATTGCGGGAAGTTGCCTGCATGATAATGTGCCTCTGCAAGCCAGAAATGTGCTTCGGGAAGCCTCGTATCATCCGGGTAGGATGAGATAAATCGTTCGAATCGAATCGCCGCCTCACCATACTGCTTGAGCTTGAGAAACGCCCATGCTTCCTGAAATTCCGCATCCAAGACGACCGTCGGCGGAGCATCCGGAATCACAAGGGCGGCTGTAAAGGCCTCACGCGCCTCAACGAATTCGCGGAGCGCCAGATTGGTTTCTCCCAACATTCTGTAGGCTTGAGCCCGGACATCACTTTCAGGAAACCCCTTTGCCACTTCAGTGAACAGCGCTTTGGCTTGCTCGTAATTTCCGCTGAGGTATTCAATCAATCCGAGTTCGTATATCGCATTGTCACGAAATTCACCGTTCTGCCGGCTGCATTGCACAAACTCCGTTGCCGCCGCTTGCTGGTTGCCTGCCATTTTGTGGGCAATCGCCGTTCGAAACAGGGCTGCATGGGCAAGTTCATCATCCCCTTTCGCAAGCTCCGAGAAAGCGGTAACGGCAGCCTCGTAATTGGATTCTTTCAAATACGTCCAGCCAAGAGTGTAGCGAACATTACGCTCCAGCCGGTGTCCTTTATGCGTCTTCATGAAATGCTGAATGCTGAACAGGGCGTTGGGATGATCTCCGAGATTGAAATAGGATTCGCAAATCATGTAGTCGGTTTCGGCAAGCTCGTTATTGTCCGTGACTCCTGAACGGGCTTCCAACAAGAAACCAATTGCGGCGGCGTATTCCTGCAGATGATAGGCACATTCCCCGCTCCGCTGTCGGGCGAGGGATGCAAAGTCACTTTCCGGAAATCTTTCAAGAAGGAGACGGTAGCTTTCAAGCGCTTTGCCGTAATCCTTCAGCTTGTGATGTGTCCAGCCGAGAGAAAGAATGGCAGACGATGCAAGTCGGTTTCGCGGATACAACTCGCTTGAGATTCGATAGAAATTTTGGGCAGAATGGAGTTCCTGAAGATTGAAGTACGACTCCCCGGCCCAAAATGCTGCCTCTCCCGCCAATCGGCTTTCCCCGAAATTGTCGAGAATATTTCTGAACTTGCTTATCGCCGTATGATAATCCGATCTGCTGAAGGCAATCTCTCCCAACCGAAACAAGGCGCTATCAACAAGGGAATATCCGGGGAAATCTCTCACGAATTGTTCATACCTTTTTTCCGCTCCGGTAAACTGGTGCAGCGAAAACAGGCATTCCGCCGAGAGAAAGAAAGCCTCGGCACGTTTAGGGCTATTCGGGTAATCTTGAAGAAACGTTTCGAGGTACCGGAGGGAGAGGAGAAACTGACCGTTTTTGTAGTGATTACTGCAAAGCGCAATATCCTCTACTTCAGTTTTGAACCGAATTTGCTGCGAGAACACAAGGGAGACGGCCGCAAGCAACACAAATATGCTAAAGCTGATTTTCATCATCGCAATCAGCTACATCCCCTAATTAAAGTAATGTCTCAATTGGCAACGTAATCTTGCATAATTTACGTCATGGGACGTAGGAAGTCAAGACATATTTTGAATTTGAGCGGATTTCGTAGGTTTTCCAGCTTACTCTTCCAATATACTTCCACGAAAGGCTAAGCAATAAATTCGATCGCAAACCATGCGCTGGCTGCTCCGGATGCTGTGCAGAGTAAATTGACAGCATCATTATTCAGTTGGCGAACACCTTTAAGAAGGGTTGATTTTTTCCCGCAATGCTCCGACCGCTCAGTGATCTTGTTGCAGATTCTGCACTCGTATTGTGCCTGCACCGTGGCGCCGAGGAATGAGTCAACTGTGCTTCCAAAAATCCCCCCAAGAACAACAAAAACGGCAATTCCCGGAAACGTGTCGTGAAGCCACCAAATCCCGCTGAAAAAAACAACGGCAGAGCCTGCAAGACCGGCTGCGGTTCCCATGAACGAGACTGCTCCCGACCTGCCTGCTTCGACGCGCTGAAGGGTGGTCAGAAGCATGGGCGACGATCGTGAAAGAGTGCCGATTTCCGTTGCCCATGTATCAGCCGTTGCGGCTGCGACTGCTCCGAGATAGGCAATATACAGGGAGTCGGTTCCGGCAAAATGCCAAATCAGCGTGATTGCGCCGGCAATACCGCCGTTGGCTATGACTTGACCGGCATCTCTCCGCGATGACTTTTCGAAAAACCCTTCGGCAGATGTCTTTCGGGATTTTCCGATTCGGGAGATAATGCTGGAAAGAATGAAGAACACAAGCATCGGAACAGTCCATTTCCATCCTCCTAATCCAAGCAGGATTGTGCCCAAACCGAACTGGGCGAAAGCACCGCCCGGAGTGAGCAAGCGGGCGAAAAGGGAAAACAGCGAAATGACTGATGCGAAGAGAAGCCCGATGAGCAACTGGTCGGTCACTCTCGCCTCAGAAGGTAGGGAATGAAACTACGCATGTGCCGGCTCACGGTGCCGCGTTGCGTTGACGATGAATGTTTGTATGAGAAGTTTCGGGTCGCCACCTGATGTTTTCAACATCTCGTCGACCTGGGAAAGGGAAAGGAAAACGTCCTCAATTTCACGAATGGTGAAGCGGTCTGCTACTTGATTGTATTTATCAATGAAAGCAAAGATACCGGCCTGCGTCATTTGCTGAGATTGCGGAACATTACGGCGGCGGATATCGAGCAGCTTCCAGACAGTCTGAAAGAATTTGACCATCACGGCAACCATCATCACCGGCTGTCCCCCTGTTTGCAGCATGCGCTCAAGAACCTCGGTTGCTTTGTGTGTTTCCTTCATGCCAATCGCCCATTGCAGCTCGAAAATGTTGAACTCCTTCGATACCCCCACAACCGCGGAAACATGATCGACATTGATGGATTTCGCATCTCCGATGTAGATGTAAAGTTTTTCGAGTTCGTTTGAGAGTTCGCGCAGCGATGTGCCAACGTATGCAGCGAGCAAGGATGCGGCGTCGGATGAAATCTCCCGCTTATCCTTTTTCACCCGTCTGCTGATCCACGCCGGAATCTGATTTTCCCACAATGGCTTGCATTCGAGGACAAAGCCGTGTTTCTTTACAGTAACAAAGGGTTTTCTACGAAAATCCGGCTTGATGCACACCAATACGAGGCATGTAGAGGGTGAGGGATGTTCAATGTAGTTGGCGAGTATTTCCGCCTGCCCGAGTTTATCCGCTTCGCGGACGATAACGACGCGACGTTCCGCCATCATTGGAAAAGACGAGGCATGCGAAACGACATCACGCGGATCTGCTTCTGTTCCGTACATCACATCAAGATTGAAGCCGCGCTCATCCGGTGTGAGCGCGGCATTCAGAATCGCATCTGTAGCCTCCTCGGCCAAAAACTGCTCTTCGCCGTGTAACAAGTACACAGGGGAAAAGTCGCGCTTCGCAAGGCGTGCCAGCAAATCATCGTATGTTGGACCCTGGGGTTTTGCCACGGAGATTACTTTCCCTGCGGGGCCCCGCCTGACTTGGAGGCACGGATTTTCTTGATAACGACATCTACTTTCGGCCTGCCGTCGGTGGCTCCCATTTGCGGCTCGATTTCGACCTGCCCGATTTTCTCCACAACGTCGAGGCCCTTTGTCACCTTGCCGAAAATCGTGTAGTTCTTCGGCAACGAAGTATTGTCCCGCAGCATGATAAAGAACTGGCTTGTATTGGTGTTGCGTCCGCGGTTTGCCATTGCGAGAACGCCTTTCTGATAGCCGGCCTGATAGGAGGCAGTATTGGGATTCAGTTCGTCCTCGAACTCCTTGCCCCAGATGCTCTTGCCGCCGGTTCCCCATTCTCCCTTCTTCTTTACATCTTTCGATTTATCGTCGCCGCCCTGAATGACGAAGTTCTTTGACACGCGATGAAACCGCTGGCCATCAAAGAACTTCTCCTCCGCCAGCCTGACAAAATTGGTGACTGTCTTCGGAGCATCGGCAGTATAGAGTTCCACTTCAATCTTCCCGAGGGAAGTCTCGATTGTTGCGTGATATTCGCCCGTAAGCAATTCTCCTTTCGCGTCAGATTGTGCTTGCGCAACTGATCGTTCGGCGGCACCGAAGATCAGCACAGCAGCCAAAACCGACAATTGTGTGAATGAGTGATGTTTCATGAATGGCTCCTTTGATTGATATTGAATGTTACAGGTAGAATGTCATACCAAACCGAACGGCAATGCTGAAGAAGTTCATGGTTGTTGGAGTGTTGAGAAAAGGCGATTTGCCGTTTCTATCCTTCAACTCGCCGATAAATTCCCAGCGTCCTTGCACAGCAAAATATGCAAAAACATCGTCACCGAGGGCGGTTTTTCCCTCCAGCTCGAGCAGCGCGCCAACCCCGTGAGCCGTATATCGGGACGTGAAGAATTTCTCATCATACGAACCGAAGTGATACCCGGCGCCGACACCGGCTTTCACATTGTAGGTCGTTTCATCGACTAACACATATTGAACAATGACACCCGGCAAATGGACAGTATACGCAAACTCTGCTACGCCGTTTGCGATCACCGACTTGAGAGAGTAGGAACCGTGCATGTACACGTACTCAGCCTTCATCACCCAATCCGGTCCTATCGGTACAAACACCGCTCCGAAGAACTCAACGCCGGAGTTGAATTCGTCGGCACGTTGGCTCGTAGCCCCGCTGCCGTTAACACGTGCAACGATATCCTGCGCGTTATGGAAATTGGCTCCCATTCCGGCCGAGAAACCGATGCGTGGCCTGTATGTTCCTTCTTCCCGGTTATTGGAATATGAACGCGACGCGAGCAAAGCCAGACAACAGATAACGGCCACAACGTAAACCGGTCGAATACCCCTCCTTCTCATCACAATCACGCCCTCTGCTCCCCGGACTTCACTGCTTCAGACACTTTAATATGATCTTTGAAGAAGAAATACAAGCCGATAATCATCGTACCGATATATCCGAATCCGTGCGTCACCGTTGCATAGCTCAACGCAACCGGACCGGATACGCCGAACAATTTGTTCAACGCTTGTGAAGCGAACATGTGATACGAACCGGTGCCACCGGGAGTCGGCAGGGCAACACCGATACTCGAAATTGCCTGAATAACAACAGCCGCCTTGAAATCCAGATCCGTATCGAACGCAAAGAATGCGACATAAACCATGCAAATGTACAGAAACCACACCGCAACGCTTTGTACCAGAATCAACGCAAGGTTCTGAGGCCGTTTGACGAACATGAATCCATCGAGAAAATCGTGGGAAAGGCGTTCAACAGGTTCAGCCCACCGCGTCGGGAGAACTTTGGCAACCAGGGCAACCAGCGCGGAAGTCCAGTCCCGCCGGACAGCGAGAACAACAATCACACATACAAACGCAAACGTGAAAACGGAAATTCCCGTCATCGCGTCATCAAGCCACGGAAAAGTCTCTCGCAGCGGTCCGTTGTACACAAGCGGCATCAACGCAACTAGGATCAAGAACGAGATGGTATCAATGATGCGCTCAACTACAATCGTTCCGAACGCGGCACTCTTTGGCACTCCCTCAAGTTTGCCAATGACATACGGGCGAACCAACTCACCCGCCCTCGGGAGCACGTTGTTCACCATATAACCTACCATGACTCCGGAAAACAGATTACGCATACCGATACCGGCTTTCATCGGTTCCAGCAGATATCGCCACCGCCACGCTCGTACGGCATGGCTCGCAAGGAGAAATCCGAAACTCAGCAATATCCACCAATAGTTTGCCCCGACAATGGAGTTAATGAGCGTGGGAAAATCCGTTTTGTAGAATGCGAAATACAGGAACCCCGCCGTCAGGCAAATACTGATTCCATTGCGAAGATGTCTTTTGGTACGCGGGGTCATTCGTACGACGTGAATCAGATTGAGATGATGTGCGGCAGGCTAACGGAGATCAACGGCTTCAACCCCGTCGGGAATTTGATATGCAAAACGTGAGTCCGGAACGCCGGTATTTATTTTCATGTCGCTTACAACGTACATCGTGGTCTTGTCATTGACATCGACAATTTCCACTTTTCTGATAAGCCATGTGGACTCGTCGACCCACGCTTTCATTGTGCGAACCAGCGAATTCTCGTCCTTCGGAACAAGTTTCAGAACACGTGTCTCAACGCCGCCGACTTTTTCCTTTCCAAGAATGGAGGCGTAGTAATCCTTCGGGGCAACGGCAAGAATGTTCTCCGGCGTCATCGCCCGCTCATCGCCTTTGTAACGATCAATGAGTACTTGATTCGTTCCCTGCGAGTACGACCACACAGTGACCCCGTCCGTGACAATTGTGCGTCCCTCAGTTTCGACGCGGTATTTATTCTCTTTCTTGATTACCAGCGTGCCGCTGACATTCTGCTCAAGTTTCGATACTTCAAACCTGACATGTTGCGAGAATTTCAGTTCTGCATCTTTGATGGAATCATACTTCTTCTTCACGCGTTCAAGAATGTTTTGTGCCGTTTGTGCTGAACATACTTCTGCAAACAATACAACAACAACGGCCAACAACAGTCCGCCAACTCTCTTCATCATTCTCTCCTTGAAAATCAAATGTACGTCTCCAACTCTGCTTCGGATTCTACAAGCACTTCTCTCGCCTTGCTTCCGTCAAACGGGCCCACAATACCCGCCGTTTCCAATTCATCCACCAGTCGTGCCGCACGCGAGTACCCAACCTTCAACCGGCGCTGCAGCAACGACACTGATCCCTGCTGATGACGCACAATGATGCGTGCCGCTTCTTCGAACAACTCGTCCCGATCACCGCCTCCGCTCGCTTCTGTACTTCTCCGTTTTTCAACCATTGAGGGAAGGGCATGCGGCTTCGAGTAGCCCTGTTGCTTCGCGATGTGGTTCACAAGCGCGTCAACCTCATCTGCCGATATAAACGCATTTTGCAGGCGGATTGGTTTCGGGCTGCCGCTCGGGAGATACAGCATGTCGCCGTTGCCAAGCAATTGTTCCGCACCGTTCATGTCAAGAATTGTGCGTGAATCTGTTTTCGATGCGACCTGGTATGCTATGCGGGCAGGGAAATTCGCCTTGATAACGCCGGTAATAACATCAACCGACGGACGTTGTGTCGCGACGATCAAATGAATGCCGACGGCGCGGGCAAGTTGCGCAAGCCGTGCAATCGGCTCTTCGACTTCTTTCGCGGCTGTGATCATCAAGTCGGCGAGTTCATCGATCACGACAATCAAATACGGAATGCGTTGATGAATCAGCGTGTCCGTATTCTTCAACTTGCCGGCTTTCACCTTCTCGTTGTAGTCGGCGATGTTGCGAACACCCGCCGCGGCAAGTTTATCGTACCGCTTCTCCATTTCGAACTCGACGCCTTTCAGCACGAGAACAGCATTCTTCGGATTTGTGATGATCTCTTCATTCACATCCGGCGAAACGGCAAGGAAGTGATGCTTAAGCTTCGCGTATTGCGTCAGCTCGATCTTTTTCGGATCAAAAATCACCAGCTTCAAGTCCGACGGATGCATACGATACAGCAGGCTTGCAAGAATCGTATTGATGCCGACACTCTTGCCCGAGCCCGTCGAGCCGGCAATGAGAAGATGCGGCATCTTCGTCAGATCGTCGGTGAACACTTCTCCGGCAATTGTTTTACCCATCGCAAGCGGCAATTTTGCATTTGTGTCCCTGAACTTCGACGAGTTGATGACGCTGCGGATGTTTACTATCGAGGGATTGTGGTTCGGGATTTCCACTCCCACAGCTGACTTGCCCGGGATAGGCGCCATGATGCGAATGCCCTTTGCTGCAAGCTTCAGGGCAATATCATTTTCGAGGCTTACAATCCTGCTGATTTTGACACCTGTTGCCGGAACCAACTCATACAACGTGACGACAGGCCCAGGGGTGACGGAGATATTCTCCAACTGAACATCGAACTGTGCAAGTGTTTCCCTTAGCAAATCGGCATTAGCGCGCAGCTCTTCGTCGGCCACTTCATCCGTTCCGTGCCGCGGAGCATCGAGCAATTCAACAGAGGGAAACACATAATCGATCTCTTCGATCGTGTTTTCAACCTTGCGCTCATCAAAGTTGACTTCAGGTTCTTCAACCTTCTTTTCAATCTCCAACTGCAGAGGAGGAACATTCAGTGGGACATCGTCTGCCCGACCATCGAATTCCGGTTCATTCATCTCTTCATCATCTTCGCGGACAAGCGGGCGATCCACCGTTGACGCTGCCGGAAGAACAGGAGGTTCTTCCAACGGGGGTTTGGCAATGCGGATTGCGGATTTTGCTGGAACAAATTCATTCTCAGCATCAGACTTCTCAACTTGGTTTGCATTCGCTTCCCTCCGTGCCGCAGCCCGATCAAGCGCCGATTGCTTCATTCGCCCGACCCAATCCATGAACCGCAAGTACAGGTTCTTCATCCGATCGGCTGCTTCATGTAGATCGAGATTCAATAACATAACGCTGCCGACAAGCAGAGCAGTAAAGAGAAGAATTGAGCCTCCGGTCTTCCCGAGAAGTTGTGTAAGGATGAGAGACAGAAAATCTCCCACAACTCCGCTCCATTCCATTCCCAACCATTCACCGCCGGAAATGATGCGCGCCATGCCGAAGGAGGCCGAAGCCAGCAGCGCAAAGATCAACGCGTAGTTTGAAAGTCTGAACAGCGGACGGTAATCCTTCTTGCGCAGAATTGCCCACCCGAACAGCATGAGCAATACCGGCAACACGAAAACAGGATAGCCGATAGTGGATTTGATGAGAAACTCGGAGATCATAGACCCGACAAGTCCGAGCCAGTTGTGCGCCGTGTCGGCTTTGGCTTTCACAATCGGATCGCCGGTGAACACTTTGTACAGGTCGGTTACGTTCAGGTCGGCGCTCGACTCGTCGGCGGCGTCATATGACACAAGTGAGAGGAAGACGAGCAAGGCCAGCGCCATCATCAGAACGGCAAGAACAGACGTTGTGCGCGCTGATTGTTGCTTCGACGCACCCCGCGGGTTCTTTGCGGCGCCGCGGGCTTTGTTCAATTCTTGTTGGGCACGAAGGGGTGCAGCCATGGGTGTACGTCCTCCGTTATGTGGGAATGGAGATTTTGATACTCTCGGAATCCTTCTTCAATTTCACAACATTGCCAAGGAACTGCGGAACAACAGGCATTGCATCAGCCGCGGCGCAGGCTTCCAGATCGTTCCGGAAACCTATTTCGTCGAGATACTTCCCGTGCTCGGAGTTTCTCAACATCTTCAATATCGACTTACCTTGATTCTTGTAGAGCGCAACCGACGCAATCCCCGCATCACCAAGCTCCATTTCAGCTTTGCTACCATCGACCAACCTGTGAATCAACATGCCGGCACACACCGCATCTTCCATCGAAAAGAATCCATCATGACCGGCACAGAGAATAACAAGATCGCCTTCACCCTCACGTACAACCGATTCAATAACCGAAATGTTCACAAATCCCAACACTGACATCTCGCGTGCATGGCGGGCTTTCAGGATTGCCTGCGAGCCATTGGAGGTTGTAAGAACAATGGATTTGCCACGAACGCGTTCCTCAACATACTCCAGCGGCGAGTTGCCGAGGTGAAATCCCTCGATCATTTTTCCGTCGCGTTCACCGCCCAGCAAGGTCACGTCGCCATCAAGATTGCCGACAATCTTCATCGCCGATTCGACAGTGGCAACGGGAATAATCTCTTTCGCGCCGTTGTAGAGCGCAGTTGCAATGGTTGTGCTTGCCCGCAACACATCCACCACCACAACTCTCTTCTCCCTGAAATACAGTTCTTCCACCTGATGAGGTGTGAAGAATACTTCTACACGCATGCGTTCCCCCGACGTCCGGTTCGTGTACGATTACTTCTTAATGAACGGCAACGGAACAACCGTTGCCGCAATTTCCTTGTTGCGAATGTTCACATTGACAGCAGTGCCGGGCTTCGAGTAGCTGAGAGGCACATAGCCCATTCCGATTCCCTTGTCGAGAATCGGAGAAAAAGTACCCGATGTCACCACGCCGACTTTCTCTCCGTTGGAAGTAATTTCGTAGCCGTGACGTGGGAAGGCTTTCTCCGCAAGCGTGAATCCGACCAGCTTGCGTTTCATTCCCGCGGATTTTGCGTCAACGAGAACTTGCTTGCCGTTGAATTCGCCCTTGTCCAGCTTAGTAATCCAACCGAGCCCCGCTTCAAGCGGATGCGTAGTTTGGTCGATGTCGTTGCCGTAGAGGCAAAAGCCCATTTCAAGTCGAAGCGTATCACGGGCACCCAGTCCAACAGGCCCTATCCCGAACTCCTTGCCTGCTTCGAAAACGGCATCCCATACTTTCTTCCCTGTCGCCACATCTGACGGAAAGTACAACTCAAAACCAAGTTCGCCCGTGTAGCCGGTACGCGAAATCGTCATGTCAACACCGGCGAGAGTGCCCCGAACAAAGTGATAGTATTGAATTGAAGATAGATCCGCATTCGTCAACTTTTGCAAGGTCGCAAGCGATTTCGGGCCTTGAACGGCGAGAAGAGAGATGTCATCACTCCGGTTCTTCAGATTCACATCACCGAAAATGTTCTTCTCCATCCACTCGACATCCTTCGCAATGTTCGCCGCGTTTATCACAAGCATGTAGTGATCGCCCATGTTGTACACCAGCAAGTCATCGACAATGCCGCCATCCTCATAACACATGGCAGAATATTGTACGCGACCCTCCGCCAGTTTGGCGGCGTCATTCACGGTGATCTTCTGGACAAAAGCAAGGGCATCCTTCCCCCGTACTTCCACTTCGCCCATGTGCGACACATCGAAAACGCCGACGCGTTCACGAACAAGCTTGTGTTCTTCAATGATGCCGCCGTACTGGACGGGCATTTCAAAGCCTGCAAATGGAACAATCTTCGCTCCGCATGCAACGTGAATATCGTAAAAAGCAGTTCGTTTCAGATTCATAATTTGAGCAACTACTTGAATTGGTCGGTAACTTCCTTCCCCTGTTTTACCGAGATACAATGGAAATCGCCGGGGGGAATTGTCGGATCAATTTCCAGTTTCATGTACACGCGGAACTTCAGCATCATCTTCGTCAGTCGGCTGACGCGGCCTTCCCGCAACATTGATGCGATGGAAGGATTGACCCTGAGAATAAGACGATACTCGCCCGTCTCCTCTTTGAAACGGCGTATCCAGCGTTCAAGTTGGTTTGTTGTTGTTGTGCGGGATTGAACAACTCCCGAGCCTCCGCACGCAGGGCAAGCTTCCGTGAAGCTGTGCAGAATACTCTGCCGGATTCGCTGCCTCGTAATCTGCACGAGGCCGAACTCCGTCATCGGCAGGACTGTGACTTTTGCCCTGTCTTTGCGGAATTCCTTTTTCAACTCCTCAAATACTTTGCGCTTGTTCTTCTCATCTTCAAGATCGATAAAATCGCAAACGATAATTCCGCCGATATCACGCAACCGAAGCTGCCGGCAAATCTCCCTTGCTGCCTCAAGGTCCGTGCGAAGGGAGTTCTGCTCTTGTTCTTTCTTCGCAGCATACCGGCCGCTGTTAATATCAATGACAAACATCGCCTCGGTTTGCTCAATAATCAGATAGCCGCCGCTCTTCAGCCACACTTTGCGGCTGAGTGTCGTTTCAATTTCCTTTTCGATCCCGTAAGTGTCAAAAATCGGCTGGCGGCCTTTGTGCAGTTCAATCTTCTCCAGCATATCGGGAGAATTGTATTTCACATACGCGGCAATTTCCTTGTACAATCTCTTGGAATCAATGATAACACGCGACACGTCGTTTGAGAAGAGATCACGTATAACGCCTGATGTTGTCGCGAGGTCTTTATACACCAGTGATGGAGCAGTCTCCGATTTTACCTGTGCCTCAATTTCCCGCCATTTGTCAATCAGATCCGAGAGGTCTTTTTTCAACGCTTCATCATCCTGGCCTTCAGCAACTGTCCGAATGATAACACCGAAACCCTCAGGAAGGAGACTTTGCGCAATTTTGCGCAGTCTGCGTTTTTCCTTGAAGCTCGTAATTTTCTTGGAGATTCCGACTTTGCCGTCGAATGGAAGGAGTACGATGAACCTTCCGGCGAGAGAAACCTCGGACGTTACGCGAACACCCTTTTTACCGACAGGCTCTTTGGTGATCTGAACAATAATTTCCTGACCCTTCGAGAGGTTCACTTCACGGCGTTGCGGGCGGTGAGAATCGCGTTGTCGGCGCTGCCCGTTTCCGCTTGATCTGGAAGGTTCGGAGGGGGAGGGAGATTTTTGACCGGTAGCTGCTTCGGCAACTGCGACAGGCTCTTCTGCCTCATCGTCTTCATCATCACCGATCATCGAAGAGTACTCTTCAAACCGGTTGCCGATATCCGAAAAATGGAGGAAGCCATCCTGCTTCAACCCCAAGTCAATGAAGGCGGCCTTGATTCCGGGCATTACCTTGGCGACTTTGCCGAGGTAGATATCGCCCACCATCTTTTCTTTGTTGGCAGTTTCGACAAATAGCTCGGCCAGGCGGCCATCTTCAGTAATAGCGATGCGGGTTTCGTTTTCGCCCGCGTTGATGACAATTTCTTTCTTCATAACTGACTGCTCGTCCCACAACTAATGAACAAATATTCACACTAAAGGGATGAATGAACGGAACGATGCAGGCGGACTCTTGCATGCCGGCGGCGTACAGGCAAGAGGAAACATTCATTGGGTACATATACACCCTCATCGATTACCGTGACTTCAAACCGAATGCGAGAAAACCTTCTCACATCTCAACTGACTGCTTACTTCAATAAAACCCTGAACTGTTTGCTGTTAAGTTACTAAAAAACAAAGCTGTTTGCAACCAATTCCACACACCCTGCCGAAAATCCTTTGATTTGAGTACACATGAGGCCACAGAGACAAAAAAGAGGTCAAGCTACCCCGCGTCACACTTTTGGTAACCGACCGTTGCTTCCTTCCGGACCTGGCGGGGTTAAGCTACTTACAGTTGCGCGGGACTTGACCTCAGAATTTAACGCTGTGCTTTGCCTTGCTTGTGTGGAGTTGATCGGGATCTCAGCCAGAGGCTGATACCTACCCGTCCGGCAGGCGGGCGGGCGCCTTTGGCGCAGAACCGACGACCTTGCGTTTTCTCCATCTGTGGAGCTGATCGGGATCGAACCGACGACCTCCTCGTTGCGAACGAGGCGCTCTCCCAGCTGAGCTACAGCCCCAATAGTTGCTTCTCCAGCGGACAAACCTAATGCGCCTTTGGCGCAGAACCGACACCCTCCTCGTTGCGAACGAGGCGCTCTCCTCTACGAGCCGTAGGCCAACTGAGCTACAGCCCCAACTTGCTGTTCAAGATACAAAACTGTGCGAACCAACGCAAGGTAGACTTTTTGAAAGAATTTACGTCGTTGGTTGCCAGGGTTTTCCCGCACACCGTGTTGGATTTTCCGTCACCAGACAATCTGAAACCCACAGCACAGAAACCACTAATCAGTCGTTGTCTTTACGGAACAAGAGCAGAAAGGTTCCTGCAGGGATAATTCTCTCATGTCAATCAAATGAAGTGAGTTGAAGAACCGCATGACTTTCAAGTGGGTTAGTCATCGCCGGAGTCTTTGATTCCCTCCATTGTTGTGTTCCGGAGTTTCGCCCCTTTTGCTATCGTAAGTTCGTATCAAATGACCATAGGAATATTTAGAATTAGCTATTTCCTTCACGAAAGGAGGATATTTCTATGGCGCTATCCAACCCGAGCAAAGAGGGCTACGGGCTGAAACGTGTCGAAT
>CAADGV010000012.1 GCA_900696645.1 uncultured Chlorobiota bacterium
AGCCGGACCCACGGGAATGGCGGAGTCCCAACCACTTGGGACTCCGCTTTCGACCTCCATTCCTGTGGAATATGCCTCAAAAAACCTGTCTACTTTTGTCACCAGTGGTCATTTGAACCTATCGCAACAACAAAAGCTTCTTTGTCTCTACGAAATCTCCGGCTTGCAAACGATAGAGATACACGCCGCTGGCCATTCTGGCAGCGTCCCAAGCTACTCTATGAATGCCGGCAGAAACAGTTTCATTAATAAGAACTGCGATTTCTTGGCCGAGTGTGTTGTAGATTCTCAATGATGCGTGCCCGGCTTTCGGTAAGGCAAATGCGATGACTGTGCTTGGATTGAAGGGATTGGGATAGTTTTGCCTCAATGTGTATGATGTCGGCTTTCCAAACGACCAATCGATTCGTGGAGTTGCTCCCTTATAGAGGATGGTACCGATTGGAATTGCACCATGAGGTATCAACTGTTGACTGTTTACCATTTCAGCAAGATCTTTTGCACGCTCGTCATTTGCCGGATCTTGATCACCGAGCAAATAGGAAACGTAGGTCAACACGTCGCCTGCATTCCGGCCATCAGCCGACACAACAGTGTATTGGCCAATCTTCTCGGATACGAGATTCAGCACGAATGACGCTAGATGCGCTCGCGCCCGCAAAAACATGGTGGCGTTTCCTTTCTGGCTCAGGACTGTCTGCCAATCCGCAAAACTCTCCTTTCCGTTAAAGTATCCAAAATGCGGCGAGTAATGTTGATGAATGAGAGACACATACGCTGACAATTGCTGTGCAGTTTCTTGGCCACTCCCTCGGCCGGTTACTTGTACATCAAATTGATGCTTCCAGTATCCAAATCCGCGTGCACTGTTTTCCAAAACCGTCGGTATGAGCTCAAAGTCAACTCTGCTTTCCGCGCCTCCTGCCACGTTGACGTGTTTGGGATTCAGGTCAACGGAAAACCCCAAAGGCTCAATCAGCATGATATGGTAATCCCCGGCAGCAACATCACCAAACAAATATCTTCCATTGTTGTCCGTGGGAAACGGATCAAATGAATTGACAGGTAACCCCTGAGCGTCAAGGAGTTTGACGGTAACCCCTTGCAATGGTTGTCCGCCAGAGGTAACCGTTCCGGTGATCGAACCTGGAACAGCTATGGAACGCAATTCAAGCTTGCTTAGCACATTTGCAAAGAACGGAGGGATACTACTCCTCTGAAACACGTAAATCAAAAAGGGGTCTGACGGATCCTGTATCGAAGGTTCGTGTACAAAGGAAGCGGGTAGTTGACAATTCAATGTCACCATCACATCATTCGAAATATCGTACTTAAAGAGATGTGCAGGTGATTCTTCGTCAGGAATGAAGTATATGGTGTTCTCCGCTTCAACATACCATTTCTGGATTGCCAATACGACACGCCGGGCAGGATTAACGGCAGCTCGCTGCTGCACCACTTGTGTAACCGGATTGAAACGTTGCACGGGCGTGTGCCACCGAGCGGGGCTCCAGAAATAAATCCAACCGTCGGATGCAAGTGTGGGCGAAACCCACGTCGCGGGTTGAAGCATTTCTGCAACTCGTACGAGATCATTTGTGGTAGGATCGAATTCAAATATACCGGTCTGGTCAACTCCGGTATGACCTCCGAAGTAGTAGATCTTCCCATTTGCCGCGCAGTTGCCAAGATTCCATATAGCTGAAAAAGGAAAATGGGCCACTATGGTCGCAGCTCCGGCTGCGATATCGACTTTGATCAGTCCGTTTGTGCTACCCCATCCGTTTGAGTTACCTGCTGTGTGACCCGGTGGCAGATAGAACGCGTTCCCGATTCGGGCCGCTGTCACACCAGCATCGACATTGACATAGGGAAGACGGAAAGGCAGTTGACTCCATGTTCTGGACACAAGATCGAAAGTAAGAATTGCATCTGTGCCCTGAACGAGACTTGACCCGGTTGGAATTCTCACGCCAAAGACAAACACCTTGTTGTCGAACACTTCATTACCCGGGATGAACCAATGAAAAGTTGGATCTAGCGAAGCATCGATTGGCGTTACATCGACCGGCGTTTCACAGGTTCCTTGATGAGAACCGGAAGACAAATTGCTGATTTCGTTTTCCTGTAACGGTCTGTCGTAAATGACAATATCATCAACCTCTCCAACAAAACTTGACATCACAGTCACAAAATTTCCGATATATAAGGTTGTGCCGGCAGGGGTATTTAGGCTAAGGACTGAAGATGCGCTCAGAAGTCCGTTTATGAAGACTCGTCCAATCGCACCGTCATACGTAAAAGCGACGTGATGCCAGTTGTAGTTGGCAAGTATCGTCGTCGAAGCAATGTCATCCCCCCAGCCCCAGAATCCCGCAAGTTGACTGGGCTGATTTCCCAATCCAAGAACAAGCGCAGACATTCGGCTGAGAGTATTCGGCGTGCCCCACCCGCAAAGGAATCTATTGCCAACGTCAAAATTGGAACTCCGAACCCACATTGCTATTGTACGCGGACTATTCCCGATCGGCAAACCTACAGTAGGAGCAGTCAGATACCCTGTTGAATGGACTGCCACTGCAGCTGAAGGATTTCCAAACCTGTCCGCCACAAAAGTGGGGTTGCCAACGGCACTTGCGTGATTTCCAATACCGCTTTGATCTAGCAGACCGTTGTTGAAAGGATAGTGCGCAACGAGACCATTCGTGGGAACTTGAGCCAACGCTGTCATTACAAGCATTGCGCACAGGGAGAGGAACTGAGTTAATCGAGAGAGTGTCATTCAGACCCCCAAGGTATGTGATGGATGAATGTGAGATGTGTCTCTCTAAATCTTCCTCCCGCTTCCAAATGGTTGCAGAAAACCTACGAAGAAAAATCTTTGAGAGGCCGTAGGGCTACCCGGAGTGGGTACTGCAGAATTTCGAATGATACAAATTTGCGGTGAGATCTTGTGTGATCACAGGGCTATGGCGTAGTCGCCGCCCTTGCCTGCCACCCCTCCCCATCCCAATACAGCAACGTTTTCATGAACTGTTGCAGATATTCATTGCGGCCAAGGTCGGGGAGTTGTTTCTCTTTGAGGTGGTAGTCATACAGTGCATCGAAGTTGTCGCCGGATGTGATACCGATCGGTGTGAACTTGAAATCCATAATAAGATCAAAATCCGCGGAGACCTGTTCGTTGGGGGGACCGGTAACACTGTATACGTCTGTGACAAGCAGACGAATCGACTGTTTTTCGGGTTCCACAGCAATCCACCTGCCCAGGTTGTACTTTGCCACGCGCTCATACAACGTTCCCAACACAGTCCGTGGAATTCTCACGTATGCTCTTTCCTTTGCCGGGGGGTATTCTGTAGGAATGTAGTCACCTGTTGTCGGTGAAACCCCGTTCATGTCACGGGGATCCAACACGACAAGACAGGCATTCTTGAATGCATTGTTCACTCCGCAAAGGAGTATCTCCTTGATGCCGTCCCCGTCAAGGTCCCACACCCGCATTCCTGCCAGATGGCCGAGGTGCAGATAGTGGCCAAGTTCCTTACCTGTTGAGGCATCCAGCCGGTATACGAGATTCGGGAAGGCAAGGTGCGCTGCCGATACGACCACCTCCAACCTGCCGTCGTTGTCGCAATCGTCGACGATCAACCTTTGTGCTATAAACTCCGGGCTGCTTACATCCGTGCTGCGGGGAAAGTCAAGTGTTTTTGAGGTGGAAAATGACCAGATGGAAGAATCTTTCCCGATCTTTCGGGCGTTGATGGTTGTCGCGCTTGATAAGCCTTCATGTGAAAACTGCGACAAGAAGATTTCGTTCTGACCGTCCCCGTCAACATCAGCAAATGCTATAGGCGGACCCCCCGGAAGTACACTTTTGAAGAAGTTTACGGTCCTCTCTCCCACATGCATCTCCTCTATCGTCTGATCGCTTTTGTTCTTGATCAGAACCACCTCTCCGCTGAATTCGCAGCCGACGGGATTCTTGTCGAGAGGGCCGTAGCCGAGCCTGAACACTGCAACAACGAGGGCAAGAAGAACAACGGCGGTAATCGGACGCCTCCGCTTCCAGACGCGGTGTACCGCATGTCGCGGCCAGGAAATCCTGACCGTTTCCGCTGTACGCCGGTCGTAGAATACTTCCCTCAGATGGCTCACACCGATCAGTGCGGGATTGCGGCGCGGATACTTCATCTGAAGCATCTCCACTGCTTCCTCGGCCAGTTGTAATTGCTGCTTTGGAACAACGAGGCATTCGGTTTTTGAAAAAAACACTGCGGCCACTTTTGCTGCAATTCCCTCCGGATCCACGGCCAAAACTTTCCCATCCGCATCAAGTACTCCCGTCAATGCGGCAGTCGGACGCATGTGAAGCCGCACTCTCTCGTATGCAAAGCGTAGTATGGCGGAATACACAAGTGCGGCAATGGCAAGACCTGCCGAACTCCCTTCATGCAACTCGTGTTTCCCTTCAATCACAACTTGTGCATTGATGAACGGGCCGGAAAGCCCCGGGCGGGCCTGCTGAGCGAACTTTCTCGCCGCAGCCGCGGCAAGGTCCACGCTGTAAGACGAATGTTCATCAACACCGTACACGGCTGCGTCTGTATGAACCTGATCGCGTTGCTCACTCGCTGAACCTAAAACGTTCAGCGATACTCGACGAAGTCCGCCAATCGCCTCTGACTGATCTGGATCGAAAATGCGTCGTTCAACAACGGGAACGAGAACCGATTCATCCCCCCGCCGGGAATTCTCGATGGACTGAATAAGTTCCGCAAGAAGTAGGTGTATGGAAGGAGCCGACTTTTCAGCTTGAGCAAGGGTATACCTCAATTGTCCCGGCAGAGGCAACTGTTCATTCGCCTGTAACGAAGCATACCAGGCACTTGCCTCGAAACCGCCAAGCAGAGCAAGAGCTTTCTCGAGTTCGCCGACATAGACATACTGTCGTGCCGCGTCAAGTTGTAGTTGAAGCAACGCTTCGCTGAAACCATCCGGCAAAATATCGCTCTGAAGCGCTTCCGATATGCAAGCAAGTTTCCCATGCAGCGTGTGCAGCAACAAAGGATCTGTTCCGGCAAATTCCGCTTTTAAGACAAACTCGGGGATATACTGCAAGATTTCCGTAGCGTACGTTTGGAACCAACCTGCATCATGGTCGGAAGTATCAAGAAATGCAGCGATTGAGAACAAACGCTGCCGGGCAGAGGCGGGAAATGAGAGGGTTGTGAGAAGTCGCTGGAATCTTCGCTCGGTTTCGACCGGGTCGGGTTTGGCAGCGTGATGACCTGTTCCTTTGGATGCGGGTGAATTCATTGGTAGAGACAGATCCGGATCTCTGTGGCCGACCGATCCATCGCGCATCGGCCGGTACCGGATTCAAGATGGACGAGCACCTTGTGTCTGCCTGAAAAATCCACCAGCGCTCGTGTGTACTGTGAGGTTTCTGCGATAATGACGAGTTCCTCGCCTTCCACATACACCTGTACGGTTGTCATTGCATCGACGCCGCTTATGCATACAAGTGGCCTTTCGTTGCTTGCTGACAGAAGCTTCTGTGGTGCTACAGGAAACTCCAGCACTTTCAGATGCAGCACAGGCTTGAGCGTGTTCCACTCGGTATGCATCAACGAGTCATTCAACCCGACGACGACACTGCCGTTCTCATCCGTGACAAAATCACTCGCCAGTTCGGAAAAAGAGACGATGCTGTACGCCCCCTGGTCCATTTCCAAACTTTGAACGCTCAACCGGAGCGTTTCTGTTTTTTTGTCGTGCGTGACACGAAGAACCGTATTCTCCGACTGCGATGCGTACGTGGCAATCGTGTGGAAACGGTACTTGTGTTGGGGCGTGGTCATCGCCGCAAGGACTGTTGTGTATTTGCTGCCTGCTGTCTCGGGCGACGGACCCGCGTGAAAAGGAACAAGCGGAATGACAGTCGCTGTCTTGAACATCTCTCCGATAAATTCGCCGATTTTCCCCTGATCCTCATACGACAGCGAGTCCATCTCATCATGAATGGATTGCAGAAAGCTGAGTCTCTCCCTGCATGCAGGGCAGGCTGAGAGATGTTCTTCTATCGGACGTACTTCCTGACCTCCCATCGTATCGCGGTGGAGGATGAAGCGCTCGAGTATGTCTTCATGAATGTGTTTCATCGCACAAAAGTAAATTCCTCACGGTGATATGTGTTCGCGGAAAAAATTCACAGTTCTCTCTTCATGCTGTCAAGAAATTGTCTTCGGGTAACCTTCATGAGATATTCAAGATAAACCCTGTGCACGGCCCGGTATGATTCGGGCGACAGATCGCCCATATAGCGCGCAAGGTGTTCAAAGAACGAACCGTCCTGCCGGCTATCGTTGACAAACTCGTCATGGAGTATCGATTCAACCGCCCGGAAGTACGCTTCATAGGTGTCTTCGCCGAGTTTTCCTTTCTCGACGTATGACGGCCTCATGGATGTCTTGACAGCAGCGATTGTCTCTGAGATTTGTCTGGCGACGTCATCTTCGCCTAATTCCTGACAATCCCGCTGGACTTCGGCGGAAATATCGCGCAGCCTGGAAAATACCGCTCGAACACTATGCGCCAGACCGAATAGCGGATACGAACGCCGGTATGTTGACTGCTCGGTAAACACGTTGCGCAAAGCTGTCAGGATTTCTTTAGTATTGGCAGATTGAGAAACCACAGGCGAAATGAATGCTTCGAGAATTTCCGCTGGCATTACGGGTCGGTGGACTTCCTCAGGGAAACCCGCACAGAAGTGCAGCCACGTTACACTGCTTCTTGTTTCAAGGGAGATGGTAGAGTCTGACGCTGCCGCATCCTTGAGATTACGGATGATCTTGTGCAATCCCGGGTCAAGTTCACGGTATTGGCGATAGAGATCCTGGGTAATTTTGCTGAACACAAGCCGCCTCGATAACGCCATCAACTCATCATCGCTGAGTGATGAGTAGTTCAGATTGATGTAGTACGTTTGCAGCTCGACAAATGCTCCGCGGGCATCACGGCAGAAAAGTTCTGTGATGCAATCAAAGGCAACATCTTCAAGGGGGATGCCGAACAGACCCGGGTTAAGACTGCCGGATGACGCTTTCTTGCGAAGGTAAACGATAGCAAACTTGTGGAACAATGCGATAAGGTCCCTGACAGCAGACTGGGAAGGACAATCGGAGACAACCGATGAAATGACTTCAAGCATGCGCATGAGAAGGCGCCAACCCCTGTGGACGATGATCTAATATAGGAAGTCGGACATCAATTCGCCACATGAATCGCCACCCCGCAGGCGATCCCTCAAGCTACTAATGAACCACAGCTGGTTGAATAGTCATACCCAGTTTGCGAGCCTGTTTTTCAAGGTTATGGAGAAGATGTTGTTGATAGCGTTCCTGATAACGCTGCAGTCCTGTTTCAACAAAGTGGATGCCCTTGGTCATAATGTTGTAGAAAATAACGGCGAGTTTGCGAGCGACAGCTTTCATCGCTACGTAGGGGCCGCGTCGAGCTTTGACCCGACGGTAAAAAGCACCTAAGGCGAGGTGTTTGCTTTTGGCCACACTCTGCGCGGCAACACGAAAGATCTGTCCTACCCGGGTCACGGTTTTCCGATTGCGGCGTCGTGTGCTTTTGCCGGATTGTTGCATGTTGGGTGCCAGTCCCGCCCAGGCAACAAAATGCTTTTCGCTTGGCCAGGCGGTAAGGTCCGTTCCGATCTCAGCAGTTAACTGCAGCAACGAAAGGTCGGTGAGTCCTGCCATGGCAACAGGATTCTTCCCGCCTGTCATCTTCATGAGCATCTCATGGAGATGATCCACGGCAAGCTTCTGATGAGGCTTGGCCGGGCTCTGCAGTGATGGTGTCGGCAAAGGCTGTGTAATGAGCGAGAGGAGCTTTTCGATCGCCTTGTCGCAGGCAAGAATCTGTTGCTGATAGAATTCCCAGCATTCCACGGCTTGGCGCAGTGCAAACAGGTGCTCTTCTCGATAGTTACCATGAAGCGAGGCAAGAACCTCAGCATGTTTCTTTGCTGCAATTTGACAATCGAGCAACGTTACGAGGGTGTCCGGATTGTGTTCCCCGGCAATGATCGCTTTCAGAATGCGCATGCCACTGACGCCGTTCAGCTTTGAGATCACATTATGCAGTTTGACATTCATGCGCTCCAATGCTTTTTGCATATGTTGGATATGTTGTGCTCCCATCGCGACATGCTCGCCCCGGAGGCGGACGTAACTGCGCAGACGCCGAATGGCGTCGGGAGGAATGAAGGAGGAACGCAGTAATCCATGAGCGTGCAACTCTTGAAGCCATTGACAATCGGCGACATCGGTTTTCCTTCGGGAGAGACTCTTGACGTCGGCTGCATTGATCACGTACGCCTCGATGCCGCTGGCTTCCAGCATGTCATAGAACGAAAGCCAATAGATGCCGGTTGCTTCCATCGCTACTGTGGTGATGCCATGCTCGCGCAAATAGACGATGGCTTCGTGGTACGATTGGGTGAACGTAGGAAAGGATTTGACCTCTTGACCGGAGATCCCGACGAAAATACGTTCACTCCCAATATCAATACCGGCAGCATGATCACGGATCTTAACAATTGATTTCTTTGGCATAACACTCTCCAAGGTGAATGGTGATGGAATGGATGACTACCCCACGCACACCGAAGGTGAAATGGAAGAGTAAACTACTAAGCGGGATCAACCAGTCCATGAGACCAGATGTCACCAATTGACAAGTCACAAGCTTCGGAAACAATTCTCAACCACGAGCATACCGCATCAAGGCTTAGGTCTGTTATTTTGCGCGCAGGTAAACCCATTTATGATGCATCCTTCGCAGTTCATTATCAACGACTAACTGCGGCAACGCCGCTGTAGGATTCTCAACCTCATCCTCATCCTGCTTCACCCTCTAAACCTAATCTCTTCGACACCAACGGCCACAGGCCCGGAGAGCAGGAACCGAGGCCATGCTGTTTGCCATCAAACACGCGGCAACCACCGGACGCCTTTTCTCGATCGGGCAGAGCATGAGCAAAGGCGTGAACGCTAAGCGCATCACTGCTGAACAAGCCGACAGGGTAAAGAAAGCGATTCAAGAACGAAACACGCAACTTGCCCAGCAGAAAGCGGCGTAGTGCTACACACATCCGGGCAGGAGGCAATCCCGCCTGGATGTTCATGTTCATTGCATTCGCTTTCCTTGACACGTTGAAACTCATGTCCGTGATGCGGACATGATGCGCTTTCTGCCGTTCGACAGCTTTTCGTTTCTGAATAGGTGCGGACCAGGTCTCTAAGCCGAAATCGTTTCGTTTATGAGATGGCTCAACAAAGCGTCCTGCCCCAACAACTGAGTTCCCCGGTCCATCATCCCGTCTACCTTGCTTGTCCAATCAGCCTTTTGTATACTCTTCCTGTGGGGAGGACTTACCTGATACTATCCGGCGGCGAATGACCCACACGCATCGTACCTGTCTCCGGTCGGCATGAACGACAATAATTTGCGCAACATTTTGTTCTCCGTGGCTCGCGGAAAACCGAACCGTTCCGACGTTTCGGCTCTGATTCGTGTGTGCCACGATATGGCCAGGGCTTATCTCCATGCGAAAACAAACTCCGGAAAATTCGATCCGTCACGGTTTGGACTGACAATCTCCGATTTTGCGTTCGATGCTATTGCCGAGTTGTTCCGGCGCGATGCAAGCGGTACGTTCCTGGCACTCAAGGCGTTCATACAGCGGTTGCCGACTCCTGCTGACTTGTCAGAAGCCGCCGCAGAGAACGAACTGCGGCGCATCGTGTTCAGCAGCGTCAACCAACGGATCTTTCGCGAATACGGGTCGTACGATCCTTCACTCTCCAGAATCATTCGCAACATCAAGCTCGCCGTCCGGCGACACCCGGCAGCCGCATCCTGTGAACGCTTCAATGAACTGATGATTGTCCCCAAAGAAACAACGGACTTTCTCGAAAGCCATCCGGCAATATCTCCCGAAATCCTCTCGCCCGAACTGAACCGCCGGATGCCGCAGAAGCCGAGCTTGAAGGATATGCTCACTGTACTCGTTGAAATCCTCAATGACCAATCGACGTACAGAAGGATGATTTCCGTTGTAGAGGCTGCAATTCTCTTCCGCACGGAGTATGCTTTGGGGTACGCCGCAGAACTTACACCACAGACGGAGGAGGGTCTTTCCGTATCAGAACTGTCACGGTTCATTGATCAGGTTGTGCTCTCTCTTGAACAGCGTCACTCTGATTTTTATGTGTCACGGGGGAAGTTGAATGCGGACGAATACTCGGCACACATAAGTGCTGTGCGGCAGATTCTCACTTCCGAGTTTGTCTCGTGGGACGGAGATGCGAAAACGTATTACCAGATAATGCAAGAGCGCATTTCCTCTCTGACACCTGATGAGTACAAAACGAAACACCGGATGATTCTCGAATATCTGGCGAAAACTGCACGGAAAGAGTTGGCCACACTCGTAAGAAAGGAGCTGTAGAATCTGCTGAACCACGAAAATGCAACGATGAGTATATGGGAGATATGAACGAGGGACATTATACTGAAGACCAGTTGGCTGAATTTGCAAGAAGCGGCGGACACGAGGCGGACGAACATCTCGGTACATGCGCCGTATGCAGATCCCGATTTGAGTTTCTTGACGCATTCTACCGTTCGTACCGGCAGGAAAGCAAGGAACCTGCTTCAGACCAGCTTGACCGGTTCATTGCCCTGCATACAGTGCCGAATGTGATCGAACTGAAACCGTATGCGCCACTTCCCGACGTTCATGCCATGGGAGCGGGCGACCACATGCTTGTTCTGGCAGCGCAGGATAGCATCACGGATGAACTTCCAATCCGCACAGAGGCGACGTTTGCCAACAACGATCCGAACATACTCGTCCGTGCGGTGCGGGATGAGATACGAAAGAACTATACGATTCACGTCTTGTCCGAAGTTCAAGAAATCGCCGGTAACGTTATCGTATCGATCAAAGAGGCCGACGGGAACGTCATCACGCTTGTGACAACAAAAACCGGAATGGCAGCATGTGAACATCCGTCTCCCATTGCGTGGAAATCGAGTGTAGTGACGATCATGAAACCGTCAGCGGTCTTCCCGTTAGAGAATCTTGGCATAGGAGAAGGCAGGCTTGCCTCGGAGGGATTTATCCTTGAGGTGACAACGGACGGAAAACTGTGGAACTTCTCTCTTCCTAAACGATTCCCGGAGCCGATCACCCGGGCCGGAATTGTGAAGTCAGACGGGAAATGCACGCTGAAAGATGTCATCTCTGGCAAGTTCACTCTTGATGTTCAGGAAGCCGAGGATGCAGTGGAGTTGAGATTGTTCAGCTGAGTGGGGAAGACAGGGTCTCTCCGAAGTTCCAGCCCTGAACTAACATTCGTTACCCAAAGGCAATTCCTCCCATGCCCGACCCTCTTCTCATCGAGCAGCAATACCAGATGCTAAAACAATCGTTGGGATTGCTCGCCAGCAGACGCATGAAGCTCCTCCGGATACTCCAGTTTGCCGAGCCGCTGTTGGAAAGCGACAATAGTTCATTTCTTCCCGCCTATGCACAGGAACTTCAGCCCGGATTGACGGGCGCGATTCTTCGAACGGAACTTACCGGAACTCCGCTTCACTTCGTTGACCGTCTGCTTCGTTTACTCGACGTGATGCAATCACAGTACAGTGAGTTGGTTGACATGCCCGCATGCGCAATGGCTGCGCAACGTCTCACCACTTACCGTGATGAACTCACAGCCATCCTCCAATCTGCCGATGATGAAAATCTCGCTGAGAGGCGAGAGAATGTTGCTTCGGGTGTCGTGTGGATTCCCCTCGTGGAGCGGGAACCTCTCTTGCCGGGCATCAAACCGGAGTTCGGTTCTCTGCAGCGTCTGAAAGTTGAGGTTTCTTTCGCTCGCCGCCGCGGCGGTAAAGATGAGCTGGTTGTGGTGAACTTCAGCGACCGGACAGGCGCCGGGCAACAACTCCTCGGCCCTGCCCTCGAGGCGGCAAAGCATCTGCTCAAAGTTTTTACGCGAATTGACGTTCGGCAGGCACTCTCAATCCGGTGCTGGTTCTCAGATACAAATGTCGTTGTGGGAGAATCTCTGGAGGCCGGACTCGCAGCAGCGATATTCACCGAGCTTGTGCGCCTGTTTCAGTATCGCGAAGAGTATTTCCTCCGGGATGATCTTGCCATCACGGGCAAAGTGGATTCGTTGGGGCGCCTTGTTCCGGTAGATGAAGAAGGCCTGAGGTTGAAAGTGGAATCATGCTGTTACTCGCCGCTCAAATACCTTGTCGTGCCCAAGGAGCAGGAAGAAATCAGCACATCCTTCATTACAGCCGGGAACCTTCACATCATCGGCGCTTCAGATCTTTCGGAGATATTCTACAATCGCAGACTTACACATACAAAACATGTTTCTGCCATCAAGCAGACTGCCCGCAAGCTCTGGAAGCAGAGGCGGCCAATCGCAGTGATTACCTTTGCCGTTCTTTTGGTCGCTTTGGCAAAGTTGTGGTACGGGCCGATTAACCGGGAACCTACTGCGATAGACTTCAATGGAGAGATGATGCTCTTCAAGAACAAGCATGGTGAAACTCTTGATGCATACGACCTCGGATGGAACCTCCCGCAATTCACACCTTTGGATCCTGTGAAGTATTTCATAGCGTTACTGGATGTTAATGAGGATGGACTGAAAGAAGCGATATGGATCCAGCCGGGATCACCTGATGGCAGCGGCTCGTGGATTGTTTGCTGCAAAACAATCCGGGAAGATACGCTACGTTGGAAAGTGTCACTCAGACGCAAGATTGTCTTTCCTCATCATGGGGAGATGTCGGAAGATTTCAGGGGCCGATTCATGTACGCAGGCGACTTCGATGCCGACGGCAAACCGGAAGTAGTCCTTGTTGCATTCCACGATCATTTCCCCTCTTACGTTGTGAAGCTTGATGCATCAACGGGGGAGACATTGTCCACGTACGTTCACGCGGGACATTTGTTGTACGGGGCCGTTACCGACCTTGACGCAGACGGCGTTCAAGATATTCTGATCAGCGGCATCAACAATGCCTACAACGAAGCATGTCTGATCGTGTTTGATGCGCGTTTCATACAGGGGCACGGGCCTGTTACGGAAACCTATCGGGTGGAAGGCTTTGAGCCGGGCCCCGAACGCGTATACATTCTCTTCCCGAAGACTCTCGTGGGCAAAGCAGTCCCACGAGAGCGCCATAACAGGGGCGACAGGATTGACATTTACCCTGACACCAGAGAATTCCGCATCGGTATAAACGATCAGAGTGAGGATCAGCAATATTTGGGGAAGATATACGGACTGTTCGGATTTGACTTGGCTCCAAAATCCTTCACGACGGGCAGCGACTACGACGTATCCGCCGCCCGGCTTCTCTCCGAAGGTCGCATCCCCCTCTTCCCCGACAAGGCGTACTTCGAGGAGTTCAAGAAGACGTTGCGTTACTGGGATGGGACGGGGTGGAGGAATGAGGTTGCGGCCAACAAGGGATACCTGCAAAAACTGAGGAAATTTGAAGTTGCCGTACCGAAAGGGAATTAGGGGGCGATAGAACTGCGTTAGACATACCTGCGTATGGAAAGCCGGACAAAAAATTGTTCGGCTTTTTTTCTGCGGAGAACCTTCCTGCAATGATTCTGTTGTGTACCACCCACACAGCATTCACCATCACAAGGAGGTTTGTATGAATTACTGGATCAAATTCTTCTCGTTTGTATTCAGCACTGCAGTTTGCCAGCAAGTACTGGCTCAGCCATTCCAATGGCAATCAACGACACCACTTCCGATTGCCAGATCATTCCACTACAGCTTTGCCCACAATGGTAGAATGTATACGCTTGGTGGAGCCCAATTCGGAGGCGGACAGAATGGGTCAACGCATTTTGCGGAAATAAACCCGGATCATACATTAGGGCCGTGGACGGTAACAACGAATCTCGGAAACGATTTGTATCAATTCGGAGGAGCATTTGATCCTGACAGCGCTTGGGTATATGTGGTTGGTGGCGTCACGCATGGCGGACCGCTGACCGGCAGCCAGTTTGCAAGAGTGCAAGGAAATGGTACTCTAAGCACATGGACGTCTACAACGGCAATGCCGAGTGGAAAGACCGGACAAGGAAGTTGCCTTTATCGCCGAGTTTTGTACCAAATTGGGGGGTATCTTTCAAACAGCACTTCGGTGTACTACGCATCGATATTGTCGAATGGCCATCTCTCTGCATGGCTCACGACTACCTCCTTGCCCGAACCATTGGCCTTCACGTACTGTGTGGCATTCAATGATCGGATGTATGTTTTTGGCGGGCACACAGGAACTACTGTAAGCAACAAAGTGTATTTTGCCCCCATCAATGCCAACGGCTCACTCGGCACATGGACAATGACAACTGCACTTCCTGATTCGTTACATGGAATTGCAGGATATGTGAGCGGGGACAGTATTACAATCACTGGTGGGGCAGGCGCGACAATAACCACATCTGCAATTTACCGGGCTAAGTTCCAGCCTAGTGGCGGCGTAGGCACGTGGACCTATGTTGGTGATCTCCCCGTACCCGCTGCGCAACATGAGATCGTCAAGACAGCTGCAAAAGTCTACACACTTGGTGGCGAAAACCATATCTCTGGCTACTTAAACAGAGTGGCTTTCAATCCGCCAAATCCGAATGCAGTTGTTGATGGAAATTCTCGACAAACTCCCCCAAGAGACTTCTTAATTTCCCAAAACTACCCCAACCCCTTCAATCCGTCAACTACCATCGACTATCAACTACCAACGAACAGCCACGTTACTCTCAAGGTGTACGATGTGCTTGGCCGTGAAGTCGCCACAGTAATAAATGAGATACAAGAGGCAGGGCACAAGTCGGTGAAGTTCGATGCCGGCCCCCTGGCCAGCGGAATCTACTTCTACAGGCTGTCCGTTCGGACTCCTTCGGGGCAAGCCGGACATCTTGTCGCAACTCGAAAGCTGATGGTTATCAAGTAGTTTCATCTTTAACTCTAAGAGTTTCCAGGAGAAGGCAAGCCTCCGGTCTTGCCTTCATTTTTGACCTCGAGCAGCCCGTCAAAAAAATCTTCTCGATAGAAGTATTCACTTCTCTTTTCTCCCTGAAATTCTTATACTCTTTCAGAGGACGCTGATCATATTTCGGGAGAAATACGATGAACGCCCTCTTTCTGTTTCTCTGCCGCCTGGCAACATCCCCACTCAAACACCATCCTGCCGAAACCGTCCGGCTCCGATGTCAAAGAGGAAACGGACCTGCGTCTGTGTTACTGCCCGATCCGGTAACCGCGCTCTGATGCAAGAGAACGAGCGGCATAGGGCAATCACGCATCCTTGCACTTCAGCCGGGCAGTCGCCGCCCTCCATCAAGACTCCTTCAACACAGTTATGATCTGAAATTCGTATCTTTCTGGCGGTGACTTTTCCTAAATGATTCGCGTTTTTCCCAGGAGATGAAATGCGCATAACTGAAATCTCTGTCTTCCGTGTCGAACTTCCCCTGCATGAAGGAAGCTATAACTGGTCCGGCGGCAACACGGTTGCGGTCTTTGATACAACCATCGTAGCCGTGAAGACCGATGCCGGGATCACCGGGTACGGCGAGATCTGTCCTCTTGGTCCCGCGTACCTCCCTGCCTATGCCAGCGGCGCACGCACCGGCATTGCCGAACTGGCTCCACGCCTGATTGGGATGGATCCCACACAGCTTGGACGTATCAATCGGAGCATGGATGAGGCCATGCGCGGCCATTCGTACGTTAAGTCAGCTCTCGATATGGCTTGCTGGGACATTCTGGGCAAGGCCAGTGGACAATCCCTTGCTACACTCCTGGGGGGCACGTACGGAAAAGACTTCGCGCTGTATCGTGCGATTTCGCAGGATACACCTTCGGCGATGGCTGCGAGTGTCGCCAAGTACCGCTCCCAGGGCTATGCCAAGTTTCAACTCAAGGTTGGCGGAGACCCGGTGACGGACATCGAACGCATACGCGCCTGCGCCCAGCAACTCGAAACCGGCAACGTATTGATCGCCGATGCGAATACCGGATGGAGGCAACACGAAGCGATCCGGGTTGCGGATGCAGTGCGAGATGTGGATGTGTATCTCGAGCAACCCTGTATGAGCTACGAGGAATGTCTGGCGGTCCGGCGTCATACAAATCGGCCGTTCGTGCTGGATGAAGTCATTGACGACCTGCGAATGATAGTGCGCCTCGTCAACGACCAGGCGGCAGATGTGGTAAACCTGAAGATCTCGAAGGTGGGCGGGCTCACCAAAGCGCGGGAGATTCGTGACCTGTGCGTATCGCTGGGTATTGCCATGACAATCGAAGATACGTGGGGCGGCGACATTGTAACGGCCGCGATCGCAGCACTGGCACACAGCACACCGCCTGAGTTTCTCTTTTCGTCAACAGATTTCAATAGCTACGTAACCGTGAGTATCGCTGAAGGTGCACCGCAACGAAAAAACGGTCGTATGGCCGCATCAGCACAACCCGGACTTGGTATCCGGCCGCGGATGGAAGTACTGGGCCAACCGGTCTTCACTTCGAAAAGTTGAGGTAGCAAAGAGACACGCTTCTACATCGACATATTGAACCGAAAGGCTTGTCGCTAACGCAAGCCGGTAGTGTTAGTGCGGGGCTCCTCATGAGTTCGAGTCGGTTTTTTCAACCGGGGAGATTGGAACGAAAGGGGCTTGTTTAGAAATTGGATCGAGAGAATTGATGTTAAGTGGGCCCTGCAGGACTTGAACCTGCGACCCGCGGATTATGAGTCCGCTGCTCTAACCAACTGAGCTAAGGGCCCCGAGTTGCTTATGAAATATAGCGAGAACACGTTCGAAATACAAACATGCTGTCGTAAGCGTGTGATGTCGTTCCTGGAGATGAGAAGATACCCTGTTCATAATGCTGGTTCGCGTGGGTCATCGTGTTGAAATTGTTGTACGACGCGTCAGCAAAACATCATGTGCACGCCCGGCGACTTCAATCGTTGCGATCGGGCTGAGCATATCATCTGCATTGATAATCCTAAGGAGACATCACACGGTTACCGATTTCTCATGACATCTATTGACATTGCCGTCTGCCACATATAGATTGGCTCTGGGGATTTTCATCGGAACCAACGGAAAGGGACAATGCTATGAAACTCTCAATTCACGACGCAAGCAGGAGTTGCATTCTGTTTTTCATGCTGCCCGCCGCAGTATTGTGCGGATGCCGGCAAGAACCGAACTACTCCAAGGAACTGAAACCTCTGGTCGACAAATACAATGAGGTGTGGCAATCCGGAAATGTCGAGGAGTTGGACGCCATCTTCGATCCGGCGTTCGTAAGGCATTCGGATATCGCGACTTCTGTTGAAGGGCTTGAGAATCTGAAGACACTGATCACAGATTTCCGGGCAGCGTATCCGGACATGAAGATAGTCTCTCTCGATGAAGTCTACTCAAAGGATAGATTTGCGGGACGCTGGACATTGTCAGCCGCAGGAGCGGGCATTCAGGTGTGGGGAGTGAACATTATCCATTTCAAGAATGGCAAAATCAGTGAAGAATGGGATGCGTATGACAACCTGCTGTTCATGGCACAGCGGGGATATACCATCATGCCTCCGGGACAATTCTGAGCAGACGAATCGTCAATCAAAAAGGCGGAGAGGGTTTCTCCGCCTTTTTTTTCTACAGTGATCCGCTTTCTCTACTTCTTCAACACCTGCACAAGGTTCGTCACAACGGATTTCGCGTCGCCGAACACCATCATGGTTTTCTTCTCATAGAAAAGATCATTGTCCTCCCCGGCAAAACCGGGATTCAAACTCCGCTTCACTACCATCGTCGTGCGGGCGTAGTCGACGTTCAGTATTGGCATTCCGTAAAGGGGGCTGCTCTTTTTTGTACGGGCCGCGGGATTGACAACGTCATTTGCTCCGATGATAAGCGCTACGTCTGTATTCTGAAAATCATCATTAATTTGATCCATCTCCAACAACAAATCATACGGCACATTGGCTTCGGCCAGTAGCACGTTCATGTGTCCGGGCATGCGGCCTGCAACGGGATGAATGGCATAGCGGACAGTGGCACCGCGACTGATGAGAATGCTCGCCAACTCCTGCAACACATGCTGAGCCTGAGCAACTGCAAGTCCGTACCCCGGCACAATAATAACCGACTGCGCATTCTCAAGCATGAACGCTGCATCTTCCGGGGTGTAACGAACGACTGTCCGTTGTTCGGTCGCAGCAGTTTCACCCGCCGCATAGTCAACGCCAACGCCCGCAAAAAGAACGTTCCCAAGTGAACGGTTCATCGCCTTGCACATAATGCTGGTAAGGATGAAGCCTGACGCACCGACAAGTGTACCCGTGATAATGAGGGCATTATTCGAGAGAACGAAACCTGTCATTGCCGCAGCGAGTCCCGAGTAGGAGTTGAGCAAGGAAATCACCACAGGCATGTCCGCCCCGCCGATGGGAATAACGGACGTAACGCCAAGAATTGCGGCGATAGCTATGATGATTATGAGAAAGAGCCATAATGATGGATCGAGAACAAAAAGAACGCCCAACACAATTGCGCCCAGCAACATTGCTGCGTTGATTTGTTTCTGCATCGCATAGAGAATCGGGGCGCCGCGCATGATCCCTTGCAGTTTTGCAAATGCTATCAGACTTCCCGTGAACGTGACGGTACCGATGAGCAAGCTCAGAACGAGCGTAGCAAGAACATCGTAAGAGACATTTGCACCCGTCCATACTGTCAGACTTGCATCGCCCGACAAACGCATGTATTCGGCAAATGCAACGAGCGTTGAAGCGCCACCACCAAATCCGTTGAGCAAACCAACCATTTGCGGCATCGCCGTCATTTGTACACGTTTTGCCAGCAAGAGACCGATACCGCCACCAACAACCAATCCGATAAGAATAAATGTGAAATCGATGATTGCCTTATCGAGCAGTGTCACGACGATGGCGATGAGCATGCCCACTGCCCCAAGCAGGTTACCGCGACGAGCGGTTTTGGGAGAACTCAACAGCTTGAGTCCCATAATAAACAGAACAGCCGAAACAAGATAAGCGAGGTAGATGAGTTCTTTCATGTCGGTTACTCCGCTTTCTTGATCTGTTTCGATTTCGATGTATCCTGCTTGAACATGCCCAACATACGGTCGGTGACCATGAACCCGCCCACAACATTGATCATGGCAAAGATAACGGCGATCATGCCGAGAATGACGCTCAGTCCGCCGTGCCCTTCACCAGCGGCAATCAGCGATCCAACAACGGTGATACCGGAGATCGCATTGGAGCCGGACATGAGGGGCGTATGCAACAGCGGCGGTACCTTACTGATCACTTCAAACCCGACGAATGCGGCGAGCACGAAGACGTAAATTGAAACCATCAAAGTTTCTGTCATTGTTCAGAACCTCCCTGTAGTGCATTGCGAACTGATTCATTGGTTATTTCTCCGTTCCGTGTGATGCAGGCGCCCTTCACAATCTCATCGTTGAAATCCGGGGTTGCATCAACTTTGGGATACAACAGCTTGAAGAGATTGAAGACGTTCTTCGAGTACATCAAGCTTGCGTCAACCGGAATCGTTGCGGGAAGATTGACAGCGCCGATGATTGTCACGCCGTTCTTTTCGACTGTCTTTCCCGGCTCGGTCAATTCACAATTACCCCCCTGCTCGGCCGCGAGGTCAACAACAACGGAACCGGGCTTCAACTGTGTCATCATCTCTCTTGTAATCAGAATCGGAGCCTTCTTGCCGAACACCTGGGCTGTTGTAATGACGATATTGGTTTTGGAAAATCGTGCAGCCAGCGTGGCGCGCTGCTTCTTGAGGAATTCTTCAGACGCCGCTTTGGCATAGCCGCCGGCCGTTTCAAGATCTTCCGCTCCTTCAATCTCGATGAACGCCGCGCCAAGACTCTTCACCTGTTCCTTGACAGCGGCACGAACATCGAACGCTTCGACTTTTGCTCCGAGTCTGCGCGCTGTCGCAATAGCCTGCAACCCTGCAACACCTGCGCCGAGAATCATCACTGTCGCCGGAGGCACTGTCCCGGCCGCCGTCATGAGCAACGGAAACATCTTGCCAATGTTGTCGGCGGCAAGCAGAACGGCTTTGTAGCCGGCGATGGTCGCCATTGAACTGAGCGCATCCATGCTTTGCGCACGGGTGATGCGGGGAACGTATTCCATGGAAAATGCAGTGACGTTTCTTTTCGCAAGCGCACGAATTGCCTTCGGATTCGATGCGGGCGCCAGAAAACCGATGCAACTTGCGCCTTCTTTCATAGCCGCCGCCTCGTCGGCAGTCGGTGGTTGGACTTTCAACACCATCTCGGCTTCGCCGAAAAGCGATTTCGCGTTCTTTGCGATGCGGGCTCCGGCGGTGGTATACTGTGCATCGTCATGCGATGCGCCGTCACCGGCGCCTGCCTCAATCACAACCTCATGCTTGTCGCGTACAAGCATGCTGACAAGTTGGGGTATGAGGGCAACGCGTGTTTCGCCTTTCAGAGTTTCTTTGGGAACTCCGATAATCATTGATGCGTATCCTTTCGGTAAGTAATGAGCGGAAGGGAACTGATGTTGTACAAAAGTATGAATTTGAACAATGAACTACAATCTGCATCTTACGTGCCACTTGTCCATTGCGAAGAGCCGATAAATTGGCAAATCTTCACTGCTTCTTGTCCTATTCCTGACAACCCTTCCTATTTTTGCGAAGAGCAGAAAGTGAACAGTGATTTTTCTATTATTAGAATAGCTCTACAAAGGAGAACGCCGATGTCATTCAAATCCATCAACCCCGCCACAGGGGAATTGATCCGTACATACGAAGCACATTCTGAACCATACATTCAGCAACGTCTCGAAACAGCGAACGCGGCGCAGCACGCGTGGCGCAGTGAAGGCTTCGCAAAGCGGACAGGATTTCTGCAAGCTGCGGCTTCCGTTCTCCGTTCTCGCAAGGAGGATTATGCCAGGCTGATGGCACTTGAAATGGGCAAGCCCGTTTTACAGGGAGTTGTAGAGGTCGAAAAATGTGCATGGGTTTGCGAGTACTATGCGGAGAATGCGGAAACATTTCTCTCACAAGAAATCATGCCGACGGATGCAACAAAGAGCTTTGTCACATTCCAGCCGCTCGGCATTCTGCTCGCGATCATGCCGTGGAATTTTCCCTTCTGGCAGGTATTTCGCGCCGCAGCCCCTGCATTGATGGCCGGAAATGCGGTGGTGTTGAAACATGCATCAAACGTTTCGGGTTGCGCCTTGGAGATTGAGAAGATTTTCCGTAATGCAGGATTGCCGGAAGGATTGTTCACAACATTTCTACTCGAATCAAACCGGGTCAGTTCACTCATCGAACACCCGTTTGTCAAAGCCGTGACGATTACAGGGAGCACGACGGCAGGAAAAGCTGTCGCCGCAAAAGCCGGAGAGATGCTGAAGAAAACCGTGCTCGAACTCGGCGGCAGCGATCCCTATGTTGTCCTTGAAGATGCTGATCTCGAACACGCCGTCGCAACCTGTGTTGCATCCCGACTCATCAACAACGGTGAAAGCTGTATTGCTGCGAAGCGATTCATCGTTGTCGAATCGTTGAAGAAAGGATTCGAAGAGATGTTTATTGAGAAGATGAAGTCACAAAAGCTTGGCGACCCGCTTGATCCGACCGTGACTGTTGGCCCGATGGCACGGCCCGATTTGCGGGATGAATTGCATGAACAAGTCCGCACGAGTATCGGGAAGGGCGCATTACTTCTTTGCGGCGGAGAAATCCCCGACAGCAATGGCGCATTCTATCCGCCAACCGTTCTGACGAATGTGAAGAAGGGAATGCCCGCATACGACGAAGAACTCTTCGGCCCCGTCGCCGCCATCATTGGGGCAAAGGATGAGGCTGATGCGATTCGGATTGCAAACGATTCCGTCTTCGGGCTTGGCGCTGCCGTGTTCACACAAGATGTAAAGAGGGGCGAGAGAATTGCAGCGGAAGAGCTTGAGGCAGGTTGTTGTTTTGTGAACGGAATGGTAAAATCCGACCCGCGGCTTCCATTCGGCGGCATCAAGGAATCAGGCTACGGGCGGGAACTTGGATTGTTCGGCATTCGCGAGTTTGTAAATGTAAAGACGGTGTGGGTGAAATGAGACACACGTTACGAAGAACCTTACCACCAGCATAGCGGTACTCGAGCATGCCCAAGATCATCAAATCCCCGGTCCTAAGCAGTCGGCAAGCATACTATCGCAAGAACCGCAAACGTCTTCTGGAAGAAGCGAACCGTCGGTACCATCAAGACCCCGCGTATAAAAAAGCAACACAGGATCGTGCACGATTGCGCTACCACCATGATCCCGAGTATGCACGCAGAACCAGCGAACGCGCGAAGAAAAGGTATAGAATCCTAAAAAAAGGGAAGAAGTAACAAACCTTCAATACTTTCAATTCCACAAAATCCGCTTTCCCATCCTCAGAATCTCCTCTACGAACGGATTGTCCGGGATGAAGTCCTCTGTTTTGAAAGGATGGATTTCAATATCAGTTGAGCTCTTCAGCATGAATTTTATCAGGCTCTTGACATCATCAAAGCGATCGCCGAGGAAATCATCTGAGACGATAGCAACGTCGATGTCGCTGTATTCACGCGGCATTCCCTGAGCGTATGAACCAAAGAGCTATAGATGTCATCTGCATAGCGAGTCGAAACAGGGAATCAGTGCCTCTTCTTCGGCGTGTAGAGATTCGTCGCATCGCCATAAAACGCGTGTGCCGCTTCCATCACCGTTTCAGAAAGCGTCGGGTGAGCGTGGATGGTTTCCGCAAGATCACGTACAGTTGCGCCCATTTCAATGGCTACGACACCTTCGGCAATCAACTCGCCCGCATGCGCCCCAACCATTCCGACACCCAGCAGGCGCTCGGTCTCCGGCTCGACAACGAGCTTCGTCAGGCCGTCGGTTCGATCAAACGTCACCGCCCGTCCCGAGGCCGACCACGGGAACTTTGAGATTTCGACTTTGATGCCGCGTTGTTTTGCTTCTCCCTCTGTTAATCCAGCCCACGCAACTTCAGGGTCGGTGAACACCACGGCAGGGACGATGATTTCCTTCTTTGTCACATTCTCACCGAGAATGGCATCGACGGCAATGCGCGCTTCCTTCGATGCTTTGTGTGCAAGAAGAACACCGCCGGCAATATCGCCGATCGCGTAAATCATCGGATCATCGGTTTGGAGCTTGTCGTTCACACGAACGAAACCCTTCTCGTCCTTTTGCACTCTCGTGTTCTCAAGTCCAAGATCGCTGCTGTTCGGCACACGCCCGACCGAGACGAGTACGCGGTCGTACAGTTCTTCCATCTCCTTCCCGTTATATTCCATCTGAACCCTGATCTGTTTCTTGTACGTGGCCATCTTCAGCACTTTGGCTTTCAGGCGGATTTCTTTGAACGCCTTCTCCGCTTTCTTAATCACCGGACGGATCAAATCCGGGTCGGCGCCCGTGAGAATCTGATCGAGCGCCTCGACAAGAACAATGCTGCTTCCTAACGTTGCGTACACGGTGCTGAGTTCCATACCGATGTACCCACCGCCGACGACAAGGAGGTTCTTCGGCACTTCCTCCACTTCAAGAGCTTCGGTTGAAGTCATGATGCGCTTGTTGCCGAGGTCGAACGCCGGAGGCATTGCCGGATGCGAACCTGTCGCAATGATCGCCTTGTCGTAGGTAACAAACTTCTGGCCTTGTTTCGTTTCGACGCGCAGGGTCTTCGAGTCCTCAAAGTACCCGCGGCCGTACATCACTTCAACGCCGCGGCTCTTTGCCAGCGTTGCAATGCCGCCGGTGAGTTTGCCGACGACGGAATTCTTCCATGCACGCATCTTGTTCAAATCGAGTTTCGCTTTATTGAACGAGATGCCGCGGAAATCGGATTCCTGTGCTTCTTGAATCAGTTTTGCAGCGTGAAGATACGCTTTCGAAGGAATGCAGCCGACGTTCAAACACACACCGCCAAGGACATCATCCTTCTCGACCATAATCACCTTCTTGCCGCGGTCAGCCGCATAGAAAGCGGCAGCGTGTCCGCCGGGACCCGAGCCAATGACAACGATGTCAGTTTTGGTTGATTTCATGAATATCCTCTTGTTTCAAAAGAAGACCACCAAGACGCGAAGACACGAAGAGCCTCTTTGTGTCTTTGTGGTTAGATTTTCACCTGTTTCTCTGAAAAGTCCTGCATTGCCTGCACAAAGTCGGTTATGAACCGGGCAGCATTTGCGCCGTCTATGACACGGTGATCGTATGACAGTCCGAGCGGCACAATCATCCGTTGCTGTATTTTCTTGTCCTTCACAACTGCTTGCAGCGAACCGCGGCCAACACCGAGGATCGCCACCTCGGGCTTGTTGATGATGGGAGTGAAATGCGCACCCCCGATGCCGCCTTGATTCGAAATCGTGAATGTGCCTCCCTGCATTTCCTCGAGCGATACTTTGCGTTGCCGAGTACGTTCGGCAATATCCTGCAATTCAATCGAAAGTTCGAGCATGCTTTTCTTATCAACGTCACGAATCACCGGCACTATCAATCCCTGTTCGGTATCAACGGCAATGCCGAGATTGTAGTAATTCTTGTATACGATCTGTTCCGTCGCTTCATCCATGCTGGCGTTGAAGATGGGATGTTTCTTCAGTGTTTCCACTACCGCCTTCATGATGAAGGGAGTGAGTGTGAGATTTGCTTTCTTCCTCTCGTACGCCTTCTGAAACTTCTTTCTCAGAGCAAGAACATCTGTAATGTCAACATTGTCAAACTGCGTAATGTGAGGGATGGACGTCCACGACTCCGTCATTTTGTTGCTGATAGCTTTGCGGAGTTGTGTCATCTTCTTCTTTTCGACACTTCCCCATTTCGAGAAGTCAATGCTCACGGGGGCCGGCTTGGGAGTTGTTGCAGCGGGCGCCGCCGCTTTTGGCTGGGTGCCGAGAGTTTGCAGCCGTTGTATGTATGCACGTACGTCTGTTAACACGATTCGTCCGCCGTTGCCGCTTCCGCGAATACGGCTGAGATCGAGCCCGATGTCGCGGGCCATCTTGCGAATGGAAGGCGAGGCCGGAGGCGGAAACCCGCTCGCCGACTTCACCGGTTCTTCCATCATCATCGGCATCATTGCAGGAACAGATTCTTCCGCAACAGCGACAGGCTCTTCGGCGGGGCTTTCCGGTTCAGTTGATTCGTGTGCAGGGACGTTCAATTGAACGTCTCTACTCTGTGATGCTTCACCCTCCGCAACGGAAAAGATCAGAGTCCCAACCTTTATCTCGTCGCCGTCTTTCACATAGATTTTTGAGATCGTTCCGCTGACCGGACTCGGAATCGAGGCAACGGCCTTTTCGCTTTCGAGTTCAAGAACGGATTGATCTTTCTTTACTGTGTCGCCTTCTTTCACAAAGATTGTCGAAACGGTGCCGCTGTCTGCGCCTTCACCGAGTCGTGGCAAACGTACATCCATTTAGCATTCCTTTCGATTCAAAAAACCGCCACGGAGTCACCGAGCCACAGAGACAAATCTCTCATAGAATTAACCTCTTGATTCCGTTGGTTAGTATGCGATTGTTAAAGTTGATGAGAAGCCCAACCTTCTTTCCAGTTACTTTCAGATATGTGAGAACTTGCGCCTCGAATATCGGATCGAATCTCTCGACGCTTTTCAGTTCAACGACAACCTTCTCCCCGACAACAAGATCGATCCGGTAGTCTCCAATATTTCGTCCTTTGTAGAGAATCGGGAAAGAGATCTGTCGCTTGTAGGAAATTCCTTCGTCCTCAAATTCAATGCAAAGCGCCGACTCATATGTACTTTCGAGGAGACCGGGTCCAAGATTCCGATGAACCTCAATTGCGCAGCCTATTATCTGCTCCGTGAGTTTATTGATTGCTTCGAGCGACTCATCCTGCGGATTCATACAACTCTCTGTGCCTCCGTGCCTCTGTGGCTACACAAGCAGGGGAAACGCCTTCTCCGGATCGACACCCAGATCCTTGATTGCCTTCTCAACAACCTTCCTTGTCACCAATCCTTTTTGAGAAAGCTGATACAACGTAGCAATCACAATCGATTCCGCATCAATTTCGAAGAAGCGACGCAGTTGCTTGCGCGTATCACTGCGACCAAATCCGTCGGTGCCGAGCGACATAAGTCCGCCGGGAACCCACGGGGCAATCTGGTCAGCAACGATTTTCATGTAGTCGGAGACTGCGACAAACACGCCGTGTTCTTTTTCGAGAATATGTTCGAGATAGGATTTCTTCGGTGTTTCCGTTGGGTGCAGCATATTCCATCGTTTTGCGTTAAGCGCTTCGTTCCGCAATCGTTTGTAACTTGTGGCACTCCACACATCGGCCGAAACATCATAGTGTTCGGCAAGAATCTCCTGCGCACGCAGCGCCTCGCGCATAATCGGGCCGCTGCCGAACAGATGCGCTTTGTGCTTCATCTTCTTCTCACCAACTTTGAATTTGTACAAGCCGTTCAGAATTCCCTGTTCAACACCCAACGGCATCGGCGGCATCGTATAATTTTCGTTGTAGAGCGTGATGTAGTACCAGATTCTTTCGTTGTCGGCATACATCCTTTTCAATCCATCCCAAATGATGACGGCTATCTCATACGCGAACGCGGGATCATAGCACAACAGATTGGGAATCGTGCTTGCAAGGAGATGACTGTGCCCGTCTTCATGCTGCAAACCTTCGCCGTTCAGCGTTGTACGCCCGGCGGTTGCACCGCACAGGAATCCTTTCGCCATCATGTCGCCGGCAGCCCACGCCTGATCGCCGATGCGCTGGAAACCGAACATTGAATAGTACACGTAGAAGGGAATCATGTTCACGCCGTGCGAAGCATACGAAGTTGCCGCGGCAATAAACGATGCCATCGAACCGGCTTCCGTGATTCCTTCTTCAAGGATTTGTCCGTCGGTTGCCTCGTGATAGTAGAGCAGCGTTTCGCTGTCAACGGGCTTGTATAATTGTCCCTTCGGAGAATAGATGCCGACTTCACGGAACATCGGGTCCATGCCGAACGTACGCGCTTCGTCGGGGATAATGGGAACAACGTGTTTGCCGATTTTTTTATTGCGCAGCAACGAGCCGAGCAAACGAACAAACGCCATCGTTGTGGAAACTTCAAAGCGCTCCGAGCCTTTCAGGAATTCACCAAAGTCCGCAAGTGATGGAACTTCGAGGGGCGCAGCTTTCTCCGATCTGACAGGAAGAAATCCGCCCAATGCCTTTCGGCGGGCAAGAAGGTATTTTGTTTCAGGGCTATCCTCAGCAGGACGATAGAACGGGGTATCCACAACATCCTCGTCGCTGATCGGGATTTCAAATCGCTGCCGGAATTCGCGCAGTTCCTTCTCATTCATCTTTTTCTGTTGATGGGTGACGTTCCGCCCTTCACCGCTTTCACCCAACCCGTACCCCTTCACCGTTTTCGCGAGAATAACAGTCGGCTGGCCTTTATGATTCATCGCTGCGTGATATGCAGCATACACTTTCAGCGGATCGTGGCCGCCGCGCTTCATCTTGCGGATTTGTTCATCGGTAAGATGATTGACGAGTTCGAGCAGTTCGGGATACTTGCCGAAAAACTGTTTCCGCGTATAGCTTCCCGGCTCAACGGTGTATTTCTGGAATTCGCCATCGACTATCTCCGCAGCACGCTTGGCAATCAGGCCTGTCTTGTCCTTCCTAAACAAGGCGTCCCACTCCGATCCCCAAATCACCTTTATCACATTCCACCCCGCTCCGCGGAATGCCGATTCGAGTTCCTGAATGATCTTGCCGTTCCCGCGTACGGGTCCGTCGAGGCGCTGCAGATTGCAGTTCACAACCCACGTTAAATTGTCCAACGCCTCGCCCGAGGCGATTCGCAGCGCGCCCAACGCTTCCGGCTCATCCATTTCACCATCACCCAAAAACGCCCAGACGTGCGGCTCTTCTCCCTTGATGATGTCGCGGGCTTTGAGATAACGATTGAATCGTGCTTGATAGATTGAGTTGATGGGGCCGAGTCCCATCGAAACAGTCGGAAACTGCCAGAACTCCGGCATAAGATAAGGATGAGGGTACGACGTGATGCCGCCGCCTTCGGCAAGATCCTGACGGAAGTTGTGCAGGAATGGCGCATCTATTCTTCGCTCAAGATAGGCGCGGGCGTAAATGCCCGGCGATGCGTGCCCTTGAATGAAAACCATGTCGGCGGGCGTCTCACCCTCGCCGCCGCGGAAGAAATGATTGAACCCGACTTCATACAGCGTCGCGCTTGATGCATACGTGGAAATGTGTCCGCCGAGTCCGCTGTGCAAACGGTTTGCCTTCACCACCATTGCCATTGCATTCCAGCGGATGTAGCTTTTGATCCGCCGCTCAAGCTCACGGTCGCCGGGATACGGCGGCTCTTCTTCGGGCGGAATCGTATTCACATACGGCGTGCTTGTCGTTTGCGGCATACGAACTCCGGAATCCCGCAACCGGTCAATCAAGCGGTTCAGTACAGCGGGCGCCTGTTCCGATTGCTTGTTTTTTAACATATATTCGAAGAAGAACTCCAGCGAGTCCAACATGCGCTGGCTTTCGTCTTCGACGGCATCGGTGCCGTTACCGTTGCGAAGCTTCCCGTCCGTTTCCACGTTCCTGCTCTCTGATTTTGAATGAACTGGCGTCAAAATAGGTCGTTTTCTTAAGGAAAATGCGTTTTTAATATAAACAAAAATGGAAAGAGAATCACACAGGAGGTTCGTGCCACAGAGGCACGGGGTCACAGAGGGTAAATCGTGAAAAAAATCAGACTGAATCTCTGTGACTCAGTGTCTCAGTGGCAATTCTTCTTTGAATGTTTTTGGATAACCACACAGTGAAACTTCTCGACTACGCATTCTCATCGCCTGAAGAAAATCTTGCCTGCGACGAAGCGCTTCTCGATACGTTGGAGGGTGAATATGAAAACGAAGTTCTTCGTTTGTGGGGATCTCAACAACACTTCGTCGTTCTCGGCTCATCCAACAAAGTCCATCAGGAAGTATTTGTTGAAGAATGCGAAGCGGATGGCATTTCGATTCTCCGCCGACACAGCGGCGGCGGAACAGTGCTGCAAGGGCCGGGCTGTTTGAACTTCTCCCTCATTCTCAGAATCCATCCCGGCGGCCCGACACGGAATATCACCGATACGACGCGCTACATCATGCAGCGTCATGCCGATGCTCTCTCGACTCTTCTTGGAGAAAAAGTTGAGATGATGGGAAGCAGCGACTTGACGATTGCGGGAAGGAAGTTCTCGGGGAACGCGCAGCGGAGGAAACTGAAAGCAGTTCTGTTTCACGGAACGTTCTTGCTTGACTTCGATCTTTCGTTGATCGGGAAATACCTGAAAATACCAACGAAACAGCCCGAATACAGAAACCAACGAAGCCACCCGGACTTCGTCTGCAATATCAACTGCAACCCCTCAGATTTGAAACAGACTTTGAAGTCTCTCTGGAATGCGGACACGCCTCTCGAAACAATCCCCACCGGTGTCGTGAAGAAATTGGTGGAGGAAAAGTATTCGAAGAGGGAATGGAAATTTAAACTCTGACCTTGAAGAGGCTTCGCCGAAGAGTTTTGCATTCTGCGACGAAGCCCTTTCAGTTTCTCCACAATTTCCGCTACGCCTCGACCTGTTCCCCCATGCCGAGCAACTCCTTTTCGAGATCAATCGCCTTCGGGAAGAGGATGTTGTTTTCAAGATGAACATGCTGATGCAAATCCAGTTCAAACTGTTGAAGCTCCTGATAGCTGACACGATACGTCGTGCAGGCATCTTCGGGATAGGTGTAGTTTGCGCTGAGCGAGCGGATAGCATACATCTCGGCGCCTGCGGCCTGATGTTCAGCTTCCATCATCCTGATGGGGTTTTGCGCCGTACCGAAGGGCGGACGGTGGGCGGCAACACCATGTCGTTTTGCTTTGACAAGGGCAATGATGTAGGGAAAGAGAATATTCTCCTCCTTCATCATGTGGCTTTGCATTTCGCCAGCGACAATGTGGAAATGCCGGGCGATCTCCACAACTTCAGGATGGTTCGCGCCATGCACGGTTGCCACCTTTTGGGTGTGCGCAAAGATGACCGGGAGGGCCTCACGAACGTACTTGTGATGAACATTGATGATGTACTGAACCAGTTCATCCAACGGCCATTCAGTGAATTTCGGCATTGTGTCCCGGCCGGCGTTTCCTAATTGTTCAAGTTCGGTGAACACAACTCGTGCGTCCACGTTTCGCTGGGCGCAGGCTCGTTCAATTGTGATGCCGCCGTTGCAGCAAAAGTCAAGCGAGTGTTTCTCGAAAATAGCCGCAGCACGGAAATCTTCCGTGACAATGGACTTGATCGTGGCGTTACGAATGTCGTGCATGTCGTTTCTCCTTCCGGGTGATGTTGGTTATGTTCCAGAAAATCTTTCCTTTGTCACCGAGCGAGAGCATGTTCTTCTGTTCCATCCTTTTAATTGTGCGGATGACCGTCTCAACCCGAAGCCCCGTCATATCCGCAAGCTGTTGGCGGGTAAACGGGACTTTGAACAGTTGACCCTGCTTGAGATGTTTTTCGTTCTTGAGAAAGTACTCGATCAGCGTTCTCAATCTGTGCTCGGCTTCTTCAACGGCAATTTCCGTCAGCATGATGGATTTGTAAATCAATCTGCCGCTCAGCACTTGCGTCAGTTTGAGGTGGAGATCGAAATTCTCGCGCAGTAATTCTTTGAACACGTCGAAGGGACATTTCCACACTTCGCTGTCCGTAACAGCAACTGCGGATGCAGGGTACGGCAAATGGTTGAACAACGGCGGTTCCCCGAAACTTTGTCCGTCAGTGAAATATCCCTGAACAAATTCCCGCCCCTCCTCGTTATAGTTCACCATTTTGACCGTTCCCGAACGGACAATCAGAAAATTCAGCGCTTGGTCTCCCTGATGAAAGAGGAGTTCCCCTTTTTTCAGCTTGACAATAACAGCCTTGTATTTCCTGAGAATCGCGTCCGAAATCATTTCCGCTCCTACCGGTGACGAAGGAAGCTGTTTTGTCTTCCTCTTGTGATAAGCTACCATGATTCAGAAAGAGTTGTTTATGATATAGCTCATAAAAGTAGGCGAAAATGTCAATAATTCCCTTGCCGGATCGGTAATTTGCCTTGATACTTTGCGCCAAGTTCAATAGCTTGTTGCCGGCTTCGCCTCCTGTTCCCGTGACCTGCCGGGAATTTTTGTAGTTAACAATTCCGTACGAACAATACAAATCCAACCAATCAACTCACGTATGTATCACCATCTCAGGAGGTTTCCATGAACAAAGCTGTAAAAATCATCGGCATCGCGTTGGGAGTGATTGTACTTGTGCTTGCAGGGGCGGTCGGGTATTTCAATCTCAGTTATCCTGATGTAGATCCGGCGCCGAACATCACGGTAGAGCGTACTCCCGAGAGAATAGCGCGGGGAGAATACCTTGCCAATTATGTTACGGTGTGCATTGATTGCCATTCGACGCGCGATTGGAGCAAGTTTGCCGGGCCGGTTATGCCCGGGACTGAGGGGAAGGGTGGCGAGGAATTCAATGAACAGATCGGAGGCGTACCGGGATCAGTTTTCAGCAGCAACATTACTCCCGCAGGCATAGCCGGATACAGCGACGGCGAGTTGTTGCGGACATTTACAACGGGAGTGACGCGGGAGAACCGCGCATTGTTCCCGATTATGCCGTATCCTTCGTATCATCAGTTGTCGGAGGAGGATGCCTATTCAATCGTGGCATACATCCGCAGTCTTCCGCCCATAGAAAACACGGTGGGCGAATCGAAACTGAACTTCCCGCTCAACTTCATTGTGAAGACAATTCCGCTGAAGTCGTACACGCCAAAACCCGCTCCGGACAGAAACAACGAAGTGGAATACGGCCGCTACATGGCTACAATAGCTGCATGCGGTGATTGTCATACGCCGGCAGAGAAGGGTGAACCGATACCGGGGATGGATTTTGCCGGCGGGTTTTCGTTCATGTTTCCGGGCGGCGTTGTCAAGTCTCTGAACATTACGCCCGATGAAGAAACAGGTATCGGGTTGTGGACTAAGGAGGATTTTGTAGCCCGTTTCAAAGCGTTTGCGGATTCGTCGTCACAGAACATCCCGGTGGAAATGCATGAGTTCAACACTCCAATGTCCTGGATTATGTACGCCGGAATGACGGATGACGATCTCGGCGCCATCTACACATATCTGAGAACACTAAAGCCGGTAAAGAACCAAGTCGAGAAGTTCACGCCTCATCAGCAGGCGGCGGGCAAATAGGAAGCGGCGTACTTCAATTGAATTTCTTTCAACATCTGTGTACTTTGACGGCGTCCTCATTCGGGGACGCCTTCTTGTTTTGATATCAACCGGATTATGCAAGCAACCGAATCAACCTCAACCGCCGAAAAACTCGAACGCCTGCGTGTTGCATCTCTCGACGAAATTCTCGGTGTTCCATTCAAAGTGCTGGACGACGGTTTCGTTCGCGTCATCGACTACATGGGCTCCGACGAATCCATCGTGCAGGCGGCTCGCGTGTCATACGGCAAAGGGACGAAGAAAGTCCACGAGGATCGCGGCCTCATCCGCTACCTGATGCGGCATTGGCACACAACACCATTCGAGATGTGTGAACTCAAACTGCATGTCCGCGTACCGATGGATTGCTGGCGCCAATGGATCAGGCACCGGATGGCAAACGTGAACGAGTATTCCACACGCTACTCTGTTGCCATTGATGCGACACAAACAACAGCCCCCGATGAATGGCGTTTGCAAGCGCAGGGAAACCGCCAGGGAAGCGCAGGTTTTCTTGATCCTGAAACAGGCGGCAGGCTTACCGATGAAGAGCGCAGACTTCAGGAGGAATCACGGCGCATCTACGAAGAACGCCTTGCAAAGGGTGTCGCCCGCGAGCAGGCACGAAAAGATCTTCCCCTCTCCACCTATACAGAAGCGTACTGGAAAATCGATCTTCACAATCTCTTTCACTTCCTTCATCTGCGGATGGACGACCACGCCCAGTACGAAATCCGTAAGTACTCCGAAGTGATCGGATACGATATCGTAAGCAAGTGGTGCCCGATTGCATGGCAGGCGTTTCTTGATTACCGCTTCAAGGCAAAGAGCTTCTCAAGTATTGAGTTTGAGATTGTCAAGCACATTGCCGCCGGAAACCCTGACGCCGCGATTTCCACGGCAATTTCACTCGGGCTTTTGCCGGCAGACCGGAAAGAACTGAAACGCAACCGTGAGCGTGAGGAGCTTGAGGAGAAACTCGAGCAGATGAATCTCCCCATCCCTTGGCGAACATAACCCGCCGACATGAAGCTTGCCATCATCGCCGCCATCGGGAAGAATCGTGTAATCGGAAGAGACGGCAAGATGCCGTGGCACATCCCTGAAGATCTGCAACGCTTCAAGCAACTCACCAGCGGAGGTATTGTTCTGATGGGACGAAAGACCTTCGAAACAATTGGCAAGCCTCTCCCCAACCGCCGCAATGTTGTGGTCAGTTCAACGCCGATTCCCGGTGTTGAAACATACTCTTCCATCGAAAATGCGTTGAATGTGCTCGCCAATGAAGGGCGGGTGTTCATTATTGGCGGCGGACAAATATTCGCGCACTTTCTCGGTCGGGCTGATGAATTGTTCCTTACACTCGTAGATGCAGCACCTGAGGGAGATACGTTCTTTCCGCTGTATGAAGAGTTGCTTGCTACCCGCTTCCACTCCACTCACACCGAACAGCACGCGGGGTTTACGTTTGCCGATTATGTGCGGAATGAATGACGCCTGCTCCAATTCTCAAGCCTTGCCTTCCGTCTACCATTTCGCTACATTGAAAAGGGCAAATAATCTCTCTCTGTTCTTTACAATCCTCGATGCACGCACTGACCGTTAATCAAATCTCCTTCAATTACCGGGACGGAATCCCGACGCTCCGTGATGTTTCATTTCATGTAGAGAAAGGCGAGTTTTTTAGTCTTGCCGGACCAAACGGCTCGGGCAAATCAACGCTGTTGCGGCTGCTCGATCGTATCTACGTCCCCCGAAGTGGTACCATCCTCCTCGACAACAAGAACCTGACAGAGTACCCGCGTTCCGAACTGGCGCGACGCATTGCCTTCGTGCCGCAGGATACGGCTGTGCAGTTTCCTTTTACTGTTCTTGAGTTGGTGTTGATGGGACGCTCACCGCACAGCCGCGGAGCAATGTTTGAAAGTGAACACGACCGGACGGTTGCACTCGAGATGCTGGAACGAACCGATACCGGGCATTTGGCTCATCATCCCGTCACCATGCTCTCCGGCGGAGAGCGCCAGCGTGTCGTGATTGCGCGGGCGCTTGCGCAACAACCGGAAATACTGCTGTTGGATGAACCGAATGCCCATCTCGACATTGCCCATCAGCTTGAGATTTTTACGATCATCAAGAAGCTGAATGAGGAAAGCGGACTGACGGTTGTTTCGGTGTCGCACGACTTGAATCTGGCCGGAGCGTACAGCAACCGCATCGGCATGCTGGTGTGCGGATCGCTCGCCGCGTTGGGAACGCCGGGCGACGTTCTGACTGAGGCAAATATTCGCTCGGTCTTTCAAACAAATGTACTCGTGGATCGTCACCCGGCCACACAATCGCCGCGGGTCACACTACTCACCTCACAATAGAAAACGGAATACGATAATGTCTATCTTCACACACGTTCAACAACACGATCATGAGCAAGTAGTATTCTGCTCGGACAAGCCGTCGGGACTGAAGGCAATCATTGCTATTCATAACACGAATCTCGGACCCGCGTTGGGCGGTACCCGCATGTGGATGTACGCCACCGATGAGGAAGCGCTGACGGATGTTCTCAGGCTCTCGCGCGGCATGACGTACAAGGCATCGGTTGCCGGATTGAATTTGGGTGGCGGCAAAGCCGTCATCATCGGCGATCCGAACAAACAGAAGACGGAAGCGATGTTCCGTGCTTTCGGAAGATTTGTTGAAGGATTGGCCGGGCGCTACATCACCGCGGAGGATGTCGGAACGGCCGTCCGGGATATGGAATACGTCCGGATGGAAACAAAGTACGTTACCGGCATCGATCTCGCTCTCGGCGGCAGCGGCGATCCTTCACCTGTTACTGCCTACGGCGTGTATATGGGAATGAAAGCCTGCATGAAGGAATTGACGGGCAGCGACTCCCTCACGAACAAGAAAGTTGCCGTTCAGGGTGCCGGAAACGTCGGACAATTTGTCTGCGAACATCTTACGAAAGAGGGGGCCCGGGTGTTCGTAAGCGACATTTTCCCGGACAAAGCGAAACGTGTTGCCGCCGAAGTGAAGGCGGAAGTTGTTGCTCCGGAGAAGATTTATGAAGTGGATGCCGATATCTTTTGCCCGTGTGCCCTCGGCGCAATCGTGAATGACGACACGATTCCGAAATTCAAATTCAAGATCATCGCCGGCGGAGCGAATAACCAGCTCGCCGACGAGCAGAAACACGGACGCATGCTCATTGAGAGAGGAATTTTGTACGCCCCGGATTATGCCATCAATGCCGGCGGACTCATCAACGTGTACAACGAATTGGAAGGCTATTCGCAGGAACGCGCTTTGCAGCAGGCCAGCGGCATTTACGATACAATTCTCAATATCTTCTCCATCTCGAAAAACGAGAATATTCCCACGTATGAGGCATCCAACAGACTTGCAGAACAGCGCATTGCCTCTATCAGCAGAATGAAGTCCATCTACGCCGGCAAATCGCAGTTTGTCGGGCGGTTGGGTGAAAACGATTTTGGCAAACGATAATTATGGAAAACAGAAACGTCCGGCGGCGGATTATCCGCGAGAAGGTTATGCAGGCATTGTACGCGCACGAAATCGCCAAAGATCCGCCCGAGCACGTAATCAAGCATGTTCTCGTTGGACTTGAAAAGAACAAAGACGCTCACGCATTCGCCAAGCAACTGGTTATTGCCACCATTACCCACGCGGCAGATATCGACAAAGTCATCCGGTCGAAAGTTGCCAATTGGGATTTCAAACGTATTGCTCTGATCGATCGCCTCATTCTCCGCATGGCGATTTGCGAGTTATTGTACTTCAAGGATATTCCCCCCAAAGTTTCGATGAACGAAGCTATCGAGCTTGCGAAACTGTTCAGCACGGAAAAGAGCGGGCAATTCGTCAATGGCATACTCGATGCCGTACTTGAGGATCTCCGCACGACGGGCGGCTATACAAAAGCCGGACGCGGCTTGTTTGAGGGCGATGGCCCGCGCGCAAACAGATCGAAGCAGGCAAAAACCTCATAGTCGCGCATCATGCCTCCCGATTCCGGCGGGTCTGCAACCACATCGCTCCCCTTTCTTGAGAAACTCGGCCTTCACCGGCGCGATCTGCGCGCATGGGCAATGTACGATTGGGCGAACTCGGCATTTGTTCTCGTCATCGTCACGGCTGTGTTTCCGATTTATTTTCAATCGGTCGCGGCAGAGGGGCTAAGTCCCGACGAGGCAACTGCGCGCTTCAGTTGGGCAACAACGATAGCGCTCGCAATTGCTGCGGCACTCTCACCTGCATTAGGCGCTGTAGCGGACTTTCGTGCCGTTCGAAAGAAATTACTCGCCGCAACGGCGGGGCTTGGCGTTGTTGCTACTGCGGGAATGTTCTTTCTTCAATCAGGCGACTGGTTGGCTGCACTCGTCCTGTTCATTCTCGGCAATATCGGCCTTTCGCTCAGCTTCGTTTTCTACGATTCACTTCTTCCCCATATAGCGAACAACGATGAAATGGATCGTGTCTCCTCCGGCGGTTATGCACTTGGATATTTCGGCTCCGGCCTTCTGCTCGTTCTGAATCTTGCCTGGATTCAAAAACCCGAATGGTTCGGAATTCCGGATCCGGCGACTGCAACGCGCCTGACATTTCTGAGTGTCGCAATCTGGTGGGCAGTCTTCTCCATTCCTCTGTTTCGTCGCGTGGCGGAGCCGCCCCGCAGCATCGAAGCCGATGAAACTCCTGCATCAAGCGCTATTCATGCAACCTTCAGCAGGCTTCTCGAAACATTGCGCGACCTGAAGAGTCTGTACGGCCAGGCATTTCTTGCGCTTCTCGCGATGCTTGTCTACAATAACGGCATCGGAACAATAATCCGTATGGCGGCTATCTATGCAGCAGCGATAAATATCCCTCAAGAACATATTATCATTGCTATCGTGCTCGTCCAATTTGTCGGAATTCCGTTCTCGTTTCTTTTCGGCGGTCTCGCAGATAGAATCGGCGCCAAATGGGCTGTCATGATCGGGCTGGCGGTGTACGGCGTAACAGGCATTGTTGCGTATAGAATGGAATCAACAGCGGAGTTTTATATTCTCGCGCTGCTTATCGCCACTGTGCAAGGAGGCACACAAGCGCTCAGCAGGTCGCTGTTCGCATCCCTCATCCCGAAGCACAAAACATCCGAGTTGTTCGGGTTCTTTTCCGTCTTTGAAAAAGGATCGGGTATTCTCGGGCCGCTGATATTCAGTCTCGCCATCGCTATCACGGGGTCAACGCGCGACGCAGTTCTCTCCGTGATTCCCTTCTTTATTCTCGGGGCGGCACTTCTCGGCTTCGTGAATGTCGCTGAAGGACGCAACGCTGCCCGATTCGCCGAGGAAAAGCTTCTCCGCAGGCCGACAGCCTGATTCCTGTGTTTCGCCTTCATTTACTTTGCGTGACCTTTTTGTTAGATTTGTGGTGAGATAGCAGCATCACATCAATGCTTTGTCACTCCTGCAGATAAGAAAGATGTCGGCTTCGCAATATGTTCAGTCACCCAACCGGTGAGCAGCCCTGATATGGCAACATTTTTTATTTCCGACGTCCATCTCGGACTTGGAAGCAGGGAGAAAGAGAAAGCAAAAGAAGACCGCCTGCTGGCGTTTTTGAAAGGAATCTTCCAGGCAACAGATACGTTGGTGATAGTCGGTGACCTGTTTGATTTCTGGTTCGAATACAAAACCGTTATCCCGAAGGGATTTCACAGAACATTGACCGCACTCCAGGAATTTACAGATGCGGGAAAGACGATTCACTATCTGGCAGGCAATCACGATTTCTGGATGCATGACTATTTTGCGGATGAACTCGGGATTATCACACATCTCAAGGAATTCGAAATGCGGGCAAACGGAAAGCGAATCTACCTGCATCACGGCGACGGGCTTGCGGACAACGATCTTGGCTACAGGCTGATCAAGCCCGTGCTGCGCAACAGGCTGAATATCTGGCTCTACCGTTGGCTTCACCCGGATATCGGCGTAAGGCTGGCAAAGGGTTCATCTCGTACGAGTCGCGAATATACATCTCATAAAGACTACGGCGAAGAAACAGGAATGATCCGTGAAGCAACAAAGAAAATCGGGGAAGGGTTTGATATTGTGATTATGGGACACAGGCACAAACCGAACATGCTCGCCATCAATCACGGAACGTATATCAACTTGGGAGATTGGATCGCGCACAACACGTACGCCGAGCTCTCCGGCGGTGTTATTGAATTGAAAACATGGAAGCAGGGCTCTTAATAGATGGCAGACAATTCACCTCAAGATCTTGACCGGTGGTTTAACGACCCCGAGTATCGAAGACAGAGCATGAAGAAACGCAAGTCGTGGTTTTCCTGGAAAACCTGGCTTGGGCTTGGTTCTGTTTTCACGGTGCTGTTTGCCCTGTTTGTGTGGTATCTGTTCACCGGGCTTCCCTCGCTTGAACGCATTGAGAACCCCAAGCCCGAGTTGGCTACGAAAGTCTACTCCGCCGACGGTGAAGTGCTTGACCAGTTCTTCATCAAGAACCGCTCGCAAGTTTCGCTCAAGGAACTCCCGCCAACCGTCGTCAATGCACTGATTGCCACCGAGGATATCGGATTCTACAATCATTGGGGAGTTGACCTGATCCGTTTCATGAAGGCAATGGTCAAGAATTTCATCTCTCTCAAATTTACCCGCGGCGAGGGCGCAAGCACCATCACGATGCAGCTTTCCCGGAATCTCTATCTCGGCAAAGACGACCGCAATGCGGTTGACAAAGCTGTGAGGAAAATCAGGGAGTTCATCACGTCCGTACAGCTTGAACGACGATTCACGAAAGACGAGATTCTCGAATTCTACTTCAATGTTGTGTATTTCGGCAGATCATCGTACGGTATTTCATCCGCTTCACAAGTGTTTTTCGGAAAACCTCCGGCGGAATTATCCGTCACGCAGGCAGCAACGCTCATCGGGATTTTAAAAGGTCCCTCCTTCTATGACCCGATCAGACATCCGGCCCGTGCAACCTCGCGGCGCAATGTGGTTCTGTCGCAAATGGAGAAATACGGTTTCATCAGCTCTGAAGAGGCGGGAAGTGCAAAAGGCGAACTTCTCACCATCAAATCGGAAGAGGAAATTTTGTCGACAGGGATAGCACCGCACTTTGTTGAACACATACGGCAAAGAATGGTGCAGAAGGCTGTCAAGCACAATTTTGATCTGTATCGCGACGGACTGAACGTGTATACAACGCTCAATGCACGTATGCAGCGATATGCAAATCAGGCAGTCGAAGAACATCTGTCGGAGTACCAGAAAAAGTTCGACAAACTATGGGACTGGAAGAAACACAAGGATGTCTTGCAGAACGTTATCGAGCTTGCAATCCTTACTTCGCCGGAATACCGCCGGGCAGACTCGAACCGGGAACGCGACAGCATTGCCAAGGCACTGCGTACCAACTCCGCGTGGGTTGATTCGACGGCGAAGATTGCCAAGCAGATCGAGGTCGGATTTGTTGCCATCGATCCGAAGACAGGGAATATTCTGGCGATGGTGGGCGGATCGAACTACAAGAATTTCAAATACGGTCTCAATCACGTCACTCAGATCAAGCGACAGGTTGGCTCATCCTTCAAGCCGTTTGTGTACACGGTCGCGATTGACAACGGCTACCCCCCAACCTACGAACTGCTGAACCAGCCCGTTACGCTCATCATGCCCGACGGCCAACGCTGGACACCAGCAAACGACAACAGGGAATTCGGCGGCAAGATGACAATTCGTGAAGGGCTGAAGAAATCCGTCAACCTTCTCGCCGTTCGGGCTATAATGGAAATCTCCCCGAAGACGCAAGTGATTCAGTACGCGAAGAGAATGGGAATTACCTCAACGTTGTATCCGTATGAATCGTTGGCTCTCGGTGCTGCAGAGATTTCACCTCTTGAGATGACGTCGGCGTTCGGCGTTTTCGCCAATCGCGGTATCCGGGTTGAACCTATGTCAATCCTCAGGATTGAGGATAAGAACGGTAACCTCATCGAAGAAACAACCAACGACAAGCGGGAAGTGTTGAGCGAGGAAACGGCGTTCATCATGACGACAATGCTCCAAGGCGTTGTCGATGAGGGAACAGCAACGCGCATCCGCAATTTCTATCATCTTCCTGCTGCAGGCAAAACCGGCACAACCAACGATTACACCGATGCATGGTTTGTCGGATACACTCCGCAGATTGTTGCAGGTGTATGGGTAGGGTTCGACAATAAGACAGTCCGTTTTACAAACGCAGACGGACAAGGTGGCCGCGCAGCAGCCCCGATATGGGGTCGCTTCATGAAATACGTGTATGCAGACAAAACCATCAACATGCCGCTCGAGTATTTTGTGCAGCCGCCAACCGTGACGAAGGATTCAGTGTGTAGTGAGACAAAACAGCTTGCAACACAATTCTGTCCCGCAAAGTATGCGGAGTATTTTGTAAGTAGAATGCGGCCGGACAGTTGCGCAATTCACACACATGCGCATTGGAGGGATTTCGAGGAGAGACGGGGAACCATCAACTACTAAAACAGAAAATGCCCCTCCGGGCATTCCCTGCTCACAACAATTGCCAGCACCACGCCTACACGTTATTCCACCCGTAAATCGCGCTCGAAAATGTCGTCATCGTCAGGGTCGGTTTCTCGAATCGGCTCTCGCCTCGTCTTCTCGATCAGCAACAGCGGCACCGATGCCAGCGCAAGCAAAGCAAAAAACTTGAAAAACTTCATGTTGTTTCTCCCACCGTGAGAAATATTGTTGTTGTTATCGCGCTGAATCAATGTAACAGGACATCAAGGGTGTTGTCGTGACTCTAAACACATGGCGTTGAGATAGTCACGCCTTCCCTGTGCTTCACCGGATTGCCGGACATCCCGGAAACTCCTTCCTCCCCGTCAGCAAATGGAGGAAATCCATTGCATATCCCTCCAACATCTATCCAAATGATCGCTTTGCCTGTAAAAATATACGGAAGGGAGGGTGGATTGCAAACACGCGACGCTAATTTAACACACACTTAATTCGAAATATCCTGCTGCATCAACAAATCACGAAAGCCTGAATTGTTGCGAAGTCTGGCCAGGTCGAGATCAAGCACTCGCGCCGCAAGGAATCTCTTGTTCATCGCCTTAACGAGATACCGCGCAGCATCGGAAGATTGATTCCGCTGCAGAGCGTGGAGTCGTGCCGCATCATAAAGGACGTAAACATCCGATGGCGAGAGTGCAAGGGCCTTCGCATTACTCGCTAATCCATCGGCAAAGCGGCCGAGCCTGGTGAATACAAGTCCGCGATAGGAATGCGCTGTGGCAGCATTGGGACGCACTTTGAGCGTATCATCGATCAATTGGAGTGCCTGAAGAAATGCTTTCTCCCACTCGGCTCTGGATTTGCCGGCAAGTTGATACATGCGTCCGAGATCGTACTGAGCAATGAAACTACCGGGATCTTCCGATATCCGGCTTTTCAGAATATCAATAGCTCGCTCGTGCTGGTTCGTGCCAACCAACGCAACGAGGTACTCATCAGAATGTGAGTTTGACTTGCGGTCGGAATGAAACTCGAGTTCGCGAAGGGCATCCCCGGCATTATTGTTCATCAGGTGGATTGTGGCAAGCATCAAGTGTGAAGAGTACGCACGCGGGTCCCTCTCTACGAGTGTCTGTCCGGCTTTCACAGCATCGACATTTCTGCCCGTCCGAAGATAGGCAAGAGCGAGCCATCGTTGTGTCTCAATATCGCTTGCAGCGATTTGCGCAGACTGTTCAAGCCGGCTGACTGCTTGCTGAAAATCCGACTTGAAGAAATCAATCACTCCCCACAAACGATACACCTCGGATGATCCTCCACCCATATTGAGAGCCCTATGCAGACTCTGCTGTGCAGCCTCAAGGTGCGGTGAGGTCGCCTCTTGTTGAGATGCATGAATGAGAATGTGTGTCCACCCGAGTAACGCTTCGGCATAAGGAAATGTCGGATCAAGGCTCCGGACGCGGGAAAGCGCCGAGGCAATCGAATCGAGCGGCACGCTGCGGGGTTCACGCAGCAACGAACGTCCAAGCAAGTAACTTTGGTACGCTTCGGCGTTTACCGACGAGGTCATGAACGCGGCCTGCATTTCCTTTGCGTCGGCATCAATCGCGTTGGCAATTCTCGAAGCAACACCGCTGCACCACACAGGTAATTCGTCGTGCATGGTGCCGGATGAGTATTCCAACACGCGCTTCTTTTTTGCAGTCTCGATCAGTGTAAGGTCAATGTTGGTACCTCCACCGGTTCCTGCAATACTCCATTGCACAACATAGTCCGCGCCCAACAGGCGTGCAGTAGCAATATCATCAACGCCGCGTATTGCCCGTGACGTATTGGAGGAAAATACTCGCACGGAGCGCAAGTGGGAAAGGTGGAGAAGGAGTTCTTCGGTAAGGCCATCGGCGATATATGCCTCGCTATGCGCTACATTAGGCGGAAGAACGAGCAGCCCGACCGTCGGTGGAAAATATGCAACCCGAACTTGATTGAGAACCACAAGCGCCGTAGCAATACAGAGCAGGCCAACCAGCGAAATCCCAAGAAGTGACAGCGCTCGCAACGCGGGGGAACGCTTCTCCTTTCTGACCTCGCCTGATTCGGTTGGCACGGATTCTCCTGTTTCGTTCACCACATCACCTGTGATTTGAGGATCAACAGGATCCCGTGCGGCCCTCACGATGTTCAACGGCGGCAGTTCTTCTTTCTTCTTCTCTTCCTCTCTTCGTCGATGCTCTTCGCGGAGAAGTCGTTCAGACAGGTTCTTTGCTTTATGGATTTCGTCGCGCAATGCACCGGCTTCTGCATGGCTCGCTTCCAGCGTTGCAACGCGGTCGAGGTCACGAAGCGCATGATCGTAGTCTTCACGCTCATATTTCGATCGGGCTGAAAGGAGAAGGTCCGCTATACGTTCATACTTAGCGGATTCGTCTTCTCGTGTCGGAGGGATGTTCTTATTGCCGAAGGCAACTTCGTCCAGCGCCTGAAGTTCTGGATACCCGGCAAGCGCCGATTGTTCAATTGTTGATTCAAGGTCGGAGCCGGAGGGCGCCTCTTCTATGGACGAAAGGCTTTGGGATAGTCGTGCTTCTTCGGCTTCAATCCTCGCGAGTTCGGCGGCCTCCGCCCGTTGCCGGATTTCCTCGAGGAGAGTTGTCCTATCCAAAATATCATTTCTTTCGTTGAAACCCATTCCCTCTACACCGGAGCGCGATTCTTCGATGATTCTCGAACATATGCCATCGTATGGATTATCGGAAAAAGGCTCTTGATTCTTCAGGCTATCTGCCTTGCGAATCAGCTAGAATGACGAGGAGGTCTTCTTCCATTGAAGTTTTGGGGGATTCCACAATCCGGCCAACCTCAATGCCGTGTTTCAAGAAAATGAAGGTAGGCACCAATCTGATGTCATATTGTTCTGTGACGCCGTCGTCGCTCGTTTTCGTGCGATCAACGCCATAGAATTTGATGCGAGAAGAGGGAATGGAGGCGAGATCAGCAATCTTGAGGAACCGGGCTACCTCACGCTTACTGTCGCCGCACCACGTACCGAGTACAACAACAACGTCAACCCCTTGGTGCAGCGCCTGAATCATCTGAATAAAATTCCCATCGACCTGATATGCATCGTAGTACTCCTGAAATCTTGGATAGTCGGGCTGCATGAAATCTTCGCGCACAGCCCACCCCAACACCATTCTCTCCGACGTTGTTGGCGGTTTCTCCGCTTGTTTTGTTGAACAGCCTGCCAGCAACAGCACAATGAGTATTCCGGATAATCGTCCCATTTGTATTCGGCGATGTATTTTCATTTGTGAATCAAGTATATTATGTCCCCGTTTAAGGTACCAACTCACGTGATGAAACACAATGCAAAGAAAGGGTCAGACAATGCCTGAAGCATTGGACAGACGCTACGATGTCCAGGACATCTCATCTATTGATGTCCATGCACTCGAAACCTTCCCCTACGAGTATCCCGGAAAGGACATCGTGATCAATATAGACACGGATGAATTTACGGCTGTTTGCCCATGGTCCGGGCTTCCCGATTTCGCTACAGTAAGGATTGATTACATCCCGGGCAGGTCGCTTATCGAACTGCGTTCCCTCAAATACTATCTTCTTTCATACAGAAATGTCGGCATATACCAGGAACATCTTGTCAACCGGATTCTGGAAGATCTTGTGAAATGCTGCAAACCAAAATGGATGAAGGTGGTAGCGGACTACAAGGTTCGAGGCGGAATTCATACGATTGCGAGCCGTGAATATTCAGCAAAGAAGAGACGTTCGTAGACTGTATGTTCAACACGTTCCTTATAGCCCTGTATGTGTCCTGCGACCTGATTGCAAACGTCACCGCTTCGAAACCCGTCACGGTGTTTGGTTTCACGGCGCCTGCCGGGGTGTTCATTTATGCGGCGACATTCACTCTTGTTGATCTCATCAACGAACGCCTTGGCAAGAAAGGAGCGCGGCATGTTGTGTATGCGGCGTTTGCGGCAAACATACTACTCGCAGCCTACACATTGCTTGTAGTTCATCTCCCCTCGCCGGACTTCTACACACATCAAACGGCGTTTGCGGCAACCCTCGGATCAACGCCACGGATTGTTGTTGCCAGCCTTGTTGCATTCATTGTCAGTTCGCTTATTGACGTCGAGATTTTTGCGTGGTGGAAGGAGAAGATTGGACGGCACAAATGGGCAAGAGTGCTTACAAGCAATACAGTCTCAACATTCGTGGATAGTGTTGTTTTTGTCGGGATAGCGTTTGCCGGTGTATTGCCGCTTGTTTCCCTAATTGCGGGCCAATATGTTATGAAGATGGGAATAACAATAGTAAGCATTCCGCTCATTTACCTCGTTCGTCGACAAGCGGCAACAGCAAGAAACGATTAGCGGAGCCTGGCTTTCAGGAAAACTGCATCCGTTAAGTTGTTATGCAACCGCCTTGAGGAATCGAGCCGGGAGATATCAAGCGAGAATGTATGCAACGCCTTTCCTTTGGCCGTTCTGCTCGAGAAGATCAACCTGCCCAGCGGGTCGAACGCATATGAATATCCGCCTTCTGTATCGCAGGCATTGCATCCTACAATAAACATCTGGTTTTCAATCGCCCGTGCTTTCAGCAATGCCTGCCACGCATCGTCCCGCACTTTCGGCCAACGGGCCGGAACAAACAGAATCTGCAAACCATTGAGTGCCAACGCCCGGATTAATTCCGGAAAGCGCAAGTCATAGCAGATCACCACACCTGCATGTAGTCTTCCGTGCCGTGTTGAAATCCGAAACGTGGATGTATCAAGCTTTCCGGGTCCAAAGAATTTCGTGTCGCCCGCCGGTTTGAACAGATGAATCTTGTCGTAGCGATGAATGATTCTACCGCGGTGGAATACGAGAGAGGTGTTGGTTGGACGTAACGTTCCTTCACCGAGGAACAGACTGCCGGCAATGATCGTACATTGTGTCTGTTTCGACAGGTTCCTCAGCGAAGAAATTAGTGGATCCGCGAGATGATGCGGGGATTTGCCTTCAGCGAGAGAACGATATCCTCCATCCATCAGTTCCGGAAAAAGAACAACATCAACAGATGTAAGTTGTGCAGCGAAGCGGGCGTTGCGAAGCGCATCGGCGTCAAAGCAAAGACCCGCACGCAATGTACTCATGCGATCTTACTTGCGGGCAATATTGATGGCTCGTTTGCCTTTTTGCTCGTTCTTCACATCAAATTCGACGAGGTCTCCCTGTCGCAGTTGATCCCGGAAACCGGTCTCTTTCACATTGCTCTGGTGAAAGAAGATATCCTCGCCTCCGTTCACCGTGATGAAACCAAACCCCTTTGTTGCGTTAAAAAACTTTACAGTGCCTTCCATGCGAAATCCTTCCTTGTGTACTAAAAGAAAAAAACAGAAAGCCCCAATCCCGATGGTTCGGGACCAGGGCCGCAAATTACAGATTGTAACGAAGTCAGACCTTGCTCACGTTGGATGCCTGCAATCCTTTCGGCCCCTTTTCAACATCGAACTGAACCTTGTCCCCCTCGTTCAGCGTTTTGTAGCCATCACCAACGATGGCTTTGTAGTGGACGAATACATCTTCGCCCGTTTCGCGTTGAATGAAGCCGAAACCCTTGGCTCCGTTAAACCACTTAACTGTTCCTTTTTCCATCGGAACAATCCTTTCAGAAAAGTCCTACAAGCGTACGGCTGAGCCGCCCTGATCGGGCACCAGAATAATTTGCCTCTTAATAGCCAACAGCTCTGGTAGCGGGTGTCCACACTCAACTATCACCGCTGTTACGTCCTCTGCCGAATATTCGTACGAACTTCGCTGCAGCAACGGAACCATTAAAAGTGCAATAACGGTGTACTGTTGTTTGCGCTACCAAGATAGGATTTTGAAAGCCGAATTGCAAGCCCATTTTTTGCGGCATTCTAAAGGAAAAGGGTGGAACGTATCGCCTCGTTCCACCCTTTCGTCTAAACCGGTCTCCCCATCCCACCGAGGGAGAACCTCAACCACTCAGCTTTTCACTCCGTGAAGAAATCATCCACATCGTAACGGAAATTCGAGTCCAGTTGTTGCGGGGTTCTTGGCGGTTGTACCGAACTCACAAGCACGGTCGCCTTCCTGCTGCTGAGCAGGAGGGGTATAGCAACCAAAACACCAAGGAATGCTGATAGAGCTACTGCTTTCATCGTCGTCGCACCTTATTATTGAATGCACATGAACACTTCGTCGCTCAAGATGCAGCTGTACGTCAGCGCGTACCAGGCCTGCACGTCAATTTCTTCCATCAGGATCATCTCCAGAAACTCCCGTTCACCTTTGGAGAGCTGTCCGAACCGATATGATTTCTTCATGGCGTACCCCGCTTTGCTATGTCGTGTTTTTGCTGCCACCACTCTTTTGTACGAAAGGTGTGCCAGAAAAGATTCCCACTATTTCAACACATCCTGAATGACTTGCGAGCACATTCATGGACAGAGGTGGTACTTTTTGCCTATTCTTGTGGACAAGAAGAGGAAAAAAGTACATTCGGCTGCCTGGTTATGATCATCACATGGACGATATTTCTTCTTTCAACTCTATGAGATTTTTCCTATTATTGTGTCCGAAGCGACAACGTTTCCTCCCCTGTTCATTACCAAAATCGAACTCGACAGATTCTTACTTATCAATTCAATGTAGGAGAACTATCCCATGATGAAAGAAATTGAACAGCTCTTGGGGGCAGATGCAAAAGGCCTGCTGGAACACCAATGCAAAACAATCCCGAAAGAATCACTTCACCTGCCGGGGCCGGATTTTGTAGACCGCGTGTGGATGCCAAGCGACAGGAAGTCGGGGGTGTTGCGCAATATTCAACAGCTGTACAACCACGGGCGCCTTGCCGGAACTGGTTACCTTTCGATTCTTCCGGTCGATCAAGGCATTGAGCATTCAGCCGGAGCCTCGTTCGCCCCAAACCCGATCTACTTCGACCCCGAGAATATTGTAAAACTTGCAATCGAGGGTGGATGCAACGCTGTTGCCTCAACCTTCGGAGTGCTCGGTTCGGTTTCGCGCAAATACGCCCACAAGATTCCGTTCATTGCGAAGATCAACCACAACGAATTTCTTTCCTACCCCAATTCCTACGACCAGATCATGTTCGGGGATGTCGATATGGCGTTTGAAATGGGGTGCGTTGCCGTAGGGGCTACCATCTACTTCGGATCTGATGAGTCGAAGCGCCAGATTCAGGAAGTCAGTGCAGCCTTCAAGTACGCGCACGAACTCGGAATGATGACAATCCTCTGGTGTTATCTCCGCAACCCCGCCTTCAAGACAAAGGAAAAAGACTATCACGTCTCGGCCGATTTGACAGGGCAGGCGAACCATCTCGGCGTAACAATCGAAGCCGACATCATCAAACAGAAACTGCCCGAGAATAACGGCGGCTACAATGCGCTGAACACGAAAGAAAATCCATACGGCAAAACCAACAAGAAGGTGTACAGCGACCTCAGCAGCGACCATCCGATTGATTTGACGCGGTATCAAGTTGCCAATTGTTATATGGGACGATCCGGCTTGATCAACTCCGGCGGTGCTTCGTCCGGCGAAAGCGACATCGCGGAAGCCGCAAGAACTGCCGTGATCAACAAACGGGCTGGCGGCATGGGGCTGATTTCGGGCCGGAAGGCATTTCAGCGACCAATGGCGGAAGGAGTCAAAATCCTGAATACAATTCAGGATGTCTATCTCGCAAAGGAAATCACAGTCGCATAACAACGCATACGCATTTGCAGGAAGGCGCCTTCGTTTTCGGCGAGGCGCCACTCTTGCACCCTGACTTGCATTCCTGTTCGAATTCAAGTATCCTACTCTCACACATTCCGGCTGTACTCATGTATCACACTCCGGGGAGTTAGTATGGCAAAGCCCTCACCTGTTGCACACTCGAAATCAGCGAAACCCTCGTCTCTCGACCCGCTCATTGAAAAGCTGAATTCATTCTCGGCAGACAACTACTGGGATCTGGGAAAATTCCTTGTCGAGAAAGTCATCCCCGCTGCATTGAAAGAAGGAATTTTCGGCGAACAGATTCTCAAGCGAATGGCAGACGTTCCGGGCTTCAAGTTCCCCTATCACATGTTGAAGCAATGTCAGATGTTCTACACCTACTATCCCGACGTTGAGAAACGCCCTCTACCCGAAATCTTCTACTTCGAACTTGCAACAAAAGTCGATGAAAGCCGCAAGCGGACGGAGTATGAGAAGATGGCAATCTCACATAAGTGGACGATCTCCGACTTGCAGAAAAAGATACGTGAAGATGAACTTGTCCGGCGGGAAGACGAAAAAACACGTTTCGGTTTTGACTTGAAAGAACGGAATGTCTGGTCGTTCGACACACCCGATCCGCGTTTCGGCAAATCGGGATACAAAGGTCGTTTACCCGGACAGGTGATTGCCAATGCGCTGTTCTATTACACTGAACCCGGCTGGTTCATCGTTGACCCGATGGCCGGAAGCGGCACAACAGGCGATGTTATAGGATCGATCCCGTATTTTGGGAATCGTACAATAAAGATGTACGATATCGAGCCGTCGGATGAACGCATTCAGCGGGCGAATATTTTGCAGACGGGCATTCCCGAGCAATCCGGCACGGTTGACTATGTTTTCCTCGATCCTCCTTCGGATTTCTATCCGAAAGCCGGAGATTCCGATTTTTCCGTCAGCGCTGCAAGAGCAGAAACCATGATGAAGCTGAAGACAATTGCCCGCGAAGGCGTCCGGATCTTGAAATCGAAGGGAAGACTTTCCATTGTTGTTGAGCCGACGGTCGGCAATTTCGGGTTCATTGATTTTCCGTTTGAAGTGGCTTCCGTTATGAAGGAACTTGCGATGAAACCGGTGGGGAAAGTGTACCTGCCGCGACGCGGAGACTCTGCAAAAGTGCGTGCGCACACATCAACTGAAGGGCCGAAGCCGATGACCAGCGAATGCCGCGAGTTGCTTACGTTTGAAAAGCCTTAGAAACAGAGAGAGAGAGCATTATGGCCGAACGAAAGAAACTCTCCGACGAGGAAATTCAGGCTTCTGTTTCTTCTTTGCCGGGATGGAGTATCCGGAATGCCAAGCTGCACAAGGAATTTACATTCAGGAACTTTGTTGAAGCTTTCGGCTTCATGTCACGTGTTGCGCTGATTGCCGAAGGTATGAACCACCATCCCGAATGGTTCAATGTGTACAACAAAGTGGTGATGGATTTGACGACGCACGATGCAGGCGGCATCAGCAATCTGGATTTCGAATTTGCGGGGAAAGTGGAGAAAATGCTGCAATAACCGGAGAGGGGGGAACATCCCCCTCTGTGATAAGTTTTAGGGATGTACTTGGCACGCTTCCAGCACATTGCCATCGGGATCAAAGAACTGGAAGAAAACCACAATCCCATCGTCTATCAGCTCGCTCACCGCTACTCCCCGCTTTTCCAACACATCACGTGCGTGTGCCGCATTTTCTGTCCGGAAGATTGGAAACGGCGTCGCTGCCGTGTTGATCTGAATAGCCGCGTTTGTTTGCCAAAGCGTCAAGCTTGGCGGCGTGCCGGTATCAAGTACCACAAGCCGCTGTTCGGGACTATACCACAAAACACCAAATCCCAGCTTGTCGCTATACCACAACTTCGACCGCTCGATATTCGAAACGCGCAGAAGAATAGTATCTATCCCTTGCAGCGGTTTGGGGTCTGCTGCCATGCTTACTTCTGGAGAGACTGTACCAAGGCATTGAAATCCTTCTCCGCTTCGGCGATGGTTTTCACCGGGCCGGTCAGTTTGAAAAATACTGATCCTTCCGGGCCTCCGACAATCGCGCCAAGCAATCTGTACTTTTCGAACTTCCCGCTTGATTGCATCATCGGGCCGCCGGGCGCAAGATACGTTCCGTCAATCTGCACCAATTCCACCTTCATGCCGTTCACCTCTTTCGAGGATTGCTTCGGCTTGCCATTCTCAAACTGATTCACCCAACGGTCGATGTTCATCTGCACGTCGCCGCCTTGTCCGCTCCCGAAATAGAACACCCCGCATTCACCGCCTTCAGTATCCCCGGTTGCGGCCGGAATAGCATACGTTGCAACTCTCATGGGCTTCTGGGATCCTTCACTCCAGCGCTCCGGAACGGTCCAACTCACACCGGCAACCGAAGTTGCGCTTGTCACGCCAATGTCTGGGTGACCGCTTGGCAGTTGCTGCTGTATTTGCAAATCACGCGGTGCCTCGGTTTGCGATTTCTTGTCGTTGCAGCCGGCGAGCAACATACCTGCGGCGGCAATTAGGATGATGAAGCGACTCATAGTACAATCCTTGGAGATATTGTTGGGGAAATGTGATTACGAAGTGTAGCAATGATAGCGGATTTCGTGTTTTCAAGCAAGCGGATGAAGAGAATTTCAGAAAGCCCGCGAAGTGAAGTGCATCACTCTCCTGCGCCTGCATGTTGAATGGGCAGGTCGATTTATCTACATTCGAACAGTGCACGATTCGCAAATCAGGTCAAGGCACGCGGATTGTTGCCAACCTCGACTGTGTTCGCACAACCACGCAAGAGGAATCTTCCATGCAAAAGTCCGTACCCCGCAGGCGTTCCCTTCTCACCGTTGTGTACGTACTCATCATTACCTGTATTCTGCTCGTCGATCTTCGTGAGCCGCTTGCCTTCGCAATCTGGCCCCTCTATGTTCTTCCTTTGTTTCTTGCACGGTTCCACCTGGGGAGAAGGCTCTCCCTGCTGCTCGCGCTTCTTTCCTCCTTCTTCATCGCAATTGCATTCTTTGCTTCGCCGATGCAAGAGGCTGCCTCCTGCGATATGGTGAACCGTGCACTCGGTTGCGCTATTCTCTGGTTCATCGCGGGTTCGGGAATCGGACTGAACACGCGTGAAAAATCGGGAGACGAAACTGTACCGCCTGCACCGGATTCATACGACTGGACGGTTGTTCGCATTGTAGCAACATACCTAATTGTCGGCGGCATTTGGATCCTGGCCTCCGATCAAATGCTCGGCTCGCTTGTTTCTAATCCGGAGAGACTTATCGAACTTTCCCAGACAAAAGGATGGGTCTTTGTGCTATTCACGGGCACGCTTCTCTACGTACTGTTGCAGCGGTATGTTTCGTCCCGCAAGCAGATCGAGAACGACCTCCGTCGAAACCAGGAACGCGTAAATCAGATTACCGGAGCTACACCTTCTCTGATTCTCGAAATCAACCGGCAAGGCCGGATTGTGTTTGCAAACAGAATGAATGATGAAACAACTCCGTTCCGTCACATCAACAGCGAGTTTGCCTCGTGGTTTCCCGAACACCGGCGGGAATTTTTCAGGAACCTGATTGAGGAGGTTTTTCTAACGGAAACTTCGCAATCGGCTGACTTGGAAATTCCGGCTCCCGGTGGAACCTTGCAAACATACGCCGCCGTCTTCACGCCTCTCCGCACAGCAGACAGCGTTTCAAGCGTCCTCGTAACGGCAACCGATATCACAAGAAGAAAACAGGCCGAGGATTCTCTGAAGGAAAGCGAGGAACGCTACCGGTTGCTGTTCGCCAACAGCCTTGATGCCGTTCTCTTGTCCTCTCCTGATGGCCGCATTCACGCGGCAAACGCCGCCGCCTGTGCCATGTTCGGATACACGGAAGACGAGTTCCGTCAAGCGGGAAGGCAGGGCATCCTCGATGAATCAGACGTTCTTGTTATCGACGCACTGCACCAACGCAATACCACAGGCAAGTTCAAAGGTGAGCTGACATTCTTAGCAAAGGACGGGAGACGAATCCCGTGTGAAGTCTCCACCACCATATTCCCTGCAACGGAAGGTGAAGAACGTTCCAGTTGGATTATCAGGGATATTGAGGAACGGCGACGGCTGGAAGATGCTGTGCGGCAAAGCGAAGAACGGCTGCGCCTTGCACTTTCAGCTGCAAACCAGGGTTTGTTTGATCTGAACATCGTAACGGGTGATGCCATCGTCAATGAGAATTACGCTTCGATGCTCGGCTACGATCTTGGTGAATTTCATGAGACAAACGCAAACTGGATCAGCAGGCTTCATCCCGACGATTTCGAACGCGTGACGGCAACCTACAAGGCGTACGTTGCAGGCGAAATCCCGGAGTACAGCGTTGATTTTCGTCAGAGGACGAAAACCGGTGAATGGAAGTGGATTCTCTCCGTCGGGAGAATTGTCGAATATGACGTTGAAGGCAGGCCGTTGCGCATGCTCGGCACACATGTGGATATCACGGACCGGAAAGCCAACGAAGAAAACCTTCTCAAGCTGAATCGCATCTACTCGTTCATCAGTCAGGTCAATCAGGCTATTGGCAAAGCGTCGACGCGGGAGAAGCTGTTTGAGAATGTATGCAGAACTGCTGTCCGGTTCGGCAAGTTCCGAATGGCATGGCTCGGAGTCGTCGATGAACAGAACAATGTTGTTCCTGTAGCGCACGACGGCGCAGAGAATGGTTATCTTACTGCTATCAAGAAAATTGTCGTCGAAGACGCCCCCGGGGGAAGAGGACCTACGGGCCGGGCACTCCGGCTGGGAAAGTCCCAATTCTCCAACGATATTGCCGCTGATCCTCTCATGTCACCCTGGCGCGATGAGGCTCTGCGCCGCGGATATCGTTCGTCAATTGCATTGCCGCTTCGTGTAAACGATCAGCTTATCGGATCTTTGAATTTGTATGCCGGAGAACTGAATTTCTTTACACCTGACGAAATCAGTTTGCTCGAAACCGTCGCGAACGACATCTCAACTGCAATCACAAAATTGCAGCAAGAAGAAGTCCGCAAGCAAGCAGAGGAACAAATTCTGTTTCAGGCACGCTTGCTCAACACAGTCGGACAAGCGGTTATTGCAACGACTTTGGACGGGACAATCACCTACTGGAACAAGGCTGCCGAACTGCTGTACGGCTGGCCTGCTGCGGAGGCCACAGGACGAAATATTCTGCAGACTATAGTACCTGAATCATCCGTGCATAACGCTGAAGTTATTCTGAACGCGTTAGCGCAAGGTGCCACTTGGTCGGGTGAGTTTCTTGTCAGACGCCGCGATGGAACTACGTTTCCCGCAATGGTCAGCAACTCTCCTATCTCTGATCAAAACGGAAACCTTGTCGGTGTCATCGGCATCTCGACGGATATTACGGAACGGAAGCAAGTCATCGAGGATTTGCGAAAATCACATGAACGGTTCCAGATCCTCTCGAACGCAACAAATGATGCGATTTGGGATTGGGATATTCAAGCAGACAGAATATGGTGGAATGAAGCCTTCTACAAGCTGTACGGTTACGAGCGTGATGCAGTTTCAAAGATTGCAATCTGGGAACGTGCCGTTCATCCTGACGATCGTGAACGCGTGACGGCAACATTCAGAGCGGCGCTGGAATATCGGGTCGACACGTGGTCGGAGGAGTACCGTTTTCTTCACGCTGATGGTACATACGGGTATGTTGTTGACCGCGGATTTCTCGTTCGAAACGATGAAGGCAAGCCTGTCCGCATGATCGGATCGATGCTTGACATTACTTCGTTGAAACTCGCGGAACTTGATCAACGGTTCCTTGCGGAAGAACGGAGCCGGCTCGTCAAGCAGCTTCAGCTTCAATTCGACCGGATGCCGATCGGGTATGCGCTCTTGAATGAGCAGTTTAGAATTACTGAATGGAATCCGAGTTGCGAGCGTATCTTCGGATATTCCCGGGCGGAGGTTATCGGCAAACTCCCGTATGATTTTGTTATTCCCCCTTCAGCAAGGGATTTTGTGCAACACTTTGTCGAGAAGTTGAAGCAATCCAATCAGACTCTGAGCGCAATCAACGAAAACATCACAAAAGACGGCAGAACAATCCTTTGCGAGTGGTTCGATACGCCGCTCAGAGATGAGCATGGCGCCTACACCGGGATGATGGCCATGGTGCAGGATGTTACTGAACGTAAGAAAGCTGAGGAGGCCCTCGTCCGTTCCAATGAACGGTTGCGGCATCTGTCGGAACACCTGCGCTCGGTACGGGAAGCCGAACAGAAGCGGATTTCCCTCGAAGTTCATGATGAACTTGGCCAGCAACTGACGGCAATGAAAATCGAAGCAGCGATGGTTGAGAAGGCTGCTCTCCGCATCGACAAGCAAATCAACAGCGGACCTATTCTGGACCACCTGCACGGACTGGAGAACATCATCGACACCGCGATTGGAACAGTCAGGCGGATTGCGACCGAGCTCCGCCCGGGCGTGCTTGACAGGCTTGGTCCTGTGGAGGCGCTGGAGTGGCAGGCACAGGAATTTCAGAAGCGAACCGGAATCGTCTGCATGTTCCACTCCGATGCCTCCCCCGATAACGTTGATGAGGACACTGCCACAACACTGTTCCGCGTGTTCCAGGAAACACTTACCAACGTTGCACGCCATTCAGAAGCGTCGAATGTGCGGGCGCTGCTCACTGAGCGTGATGGTTTTCTGGAGCTTCAGGTTATCGACAACGGCCGCGGAATCAGTGCCGAAGAGATTGCCAACACAACGTCTCTCGGCCTTCTCGGAATATCGGAGCGGGCCCGTATGTTGGGCGGAACCGCATCCATACACGGCACTGCGGGTCGGGGAACCACTGTAACCATACGGCTGCCTCTTGTCGGATCTCCACATCATCGTACAACACGCTCATGATTCGCATACTTATTGCCGATGACCACGCAATGGTGCGTGAAGGACTCAAGAAAACGCTTGGCGAAGAGCCCGACATGTGTGTTGTCGGAGAGGCGAAGGATGCACGCGAAGTTCTCTCGCTTGCTCGTGACGTTCCCGCCGATGTTCTTGTTCTCGATATTTCCATGCCGGGCGAAAGCGGACTGTCGATCTTGCACGATCTTTCAAAGACTGCAAGGCACTTACACGTTCTTATTCTCAGCATGCACCCCGAGGAACGATTTGCCGTCCGCGCATTGAAGGAGGGCGCATCCGGTTATCTGACAAAAGAATCCGCTCCGCACGAGCTTGCCATGGCAATCAGAAAAATTGCCTCCGGCCGGAAATACATCAGCACAGGGTTGGCAGAAAAACTGGCCGACGGATTGCAAGCGGGCACCACTGCGCTACCGCACGAACTCTTGTCAGAGCGCGAATATGAAGTGTTTCTACAGATTGCCTCAGGCAGGTCTGTAAGTGATGTTGCAAACGCCCTTTCATTAAGCGTTCCTACTATCAGTACACATCGCAGGCGTATTCTGGAGAAGATGCACCTTCGCACGAATGCTGAGATTATCCAGTATGCGTATGCCAACAAGCTGATCCATTAGCGGAAAGCATGCCCGGTTTCGCTGTAACCAGAGTACGTACTTAGCAGCATCGGGCAAGTCCATTCTGCCAAATCGTCATCAGCGATATCGCTGTCAGCGGTATGATGATCTGTAAATCATACTCCCGACTATGCCTGCCACGACTCCCGTTCACTATCTTTCCGGTACATCTTTCTGCCGTGCGGCAGAAAGTCAAAGTTCGTAATGGGGGAACGATGTCAATAACAATTTTGAATACTCATGCTGCGCCGCAGGTGGAGGCAAACCGTTCCGGGCCCCTTGACATCATGAGCAGGGATCGTCTTGAGCGCATCCTGCATTACATGCACGATATTGTCGGCGAAGTGGATCTTACCGGAATGTTCCTGTATGCAAGTCCGTCATACAAAACCGTGCTGGGATACGAGCCGAAGGAACTTCTTGGCCGTTCGATCTTCGAGTTTGTCCACGGCGATGATGTATGCTCAGCTCTGATCACGTTTGACAACGCCATCAAAACCAAATCTTCCGGGAGAGTTCAGGTCCGTTGCCGCAAAGCCGACGGTGAGTACATCTGGATGGAAGCCACCGGCAATGCAATCGTGAATGCAGACGGTGAAGTTACGGGAGTGGTATTCAGCGGTCGCGACATGACGGAGCGTGTTCTTGCCGGGAAGAGTGTCGCCCACAATCATGCCCTGCTCCAGGCTATCCTTGAAAGCAGCGATTCGGCGGTGTTTTCGGTTGACAACAGCCATTGCTACACCTCCTTTAATAAGGTTCACGCCGCGCTCATGCACGAGTTATACGGTGCGGATATCAGCCTCGAAAGAAGCATATTTGATTTCATGCCGGATGATTCTCTGACGTCCCAATTCAAGAAGCATCTGGAGGGAGCGTTGCAAGGGGAGTGTTCTTCGATTGACCTGTGGCATGAACGAGAGAGCAGATGCTTTCAATGCACGCTTACTCCTATCCGGAACAGTGCGGGAGATGTCTTCGGAGCCGCTGTGTTTGCGCGGGATATCACTCAGCAACATCAGACCCAAAGAGAAACTCAAGAACAAAAACAATTTCTGGAAACACTGCTCGACGTGATCCCGATTCCGGTATTCTATAAAAATCTTGAAGGCACATACCTCGGTGTCAATAAAGCTTTTCAACGGATGACAGGGCAAACCCGCGAACAACTTCTTGCAAGTACGGTCGCCGATTTTACTCCGGAGAGTGAAAGCAGGGTTCACCTGCAAGAAGACAAAGAGGTTCACGCGAATCGCCAACCCAGCGTATATCATATTCCGTTTAGAGACGATTCCGGAAAAGTGCATCAACTGATCGTGCACAAGGCACCGTACTTCGACCTCAGTGGCAATCTCGCAGGTGTCGTCGGCGTCTCGATGGACGTAACAGAACTGAAAAGTGCTCACGACAAGTTGAACGCCATTGTGTCGCAAAAAGATCTCCTTCTGAAAGAAACCACGCGACAGCGTGCTTACTTCCAGCAACTGTTCGAGGCATCTCCCGATGCTATTGCAATTGTCGGACGGGAGGGTTTTTTGGTCGATATCAACCGGGCATTCACGGAAATGTTCCACTACCGGCCCGATGAGGTTCGCGGCCGAAGACTTGAAGATTTGGTTATCCCTCCCGGATTCCCCAAAGACTCAATCAAACAGGTAGCGCTGAAAGGCGAGGTGGTTCACAGCGAAACGCAGCGGATGAGAAAGGACGGCTCGCAGTTCACTGCATCAGTTGTTGTATCGCCTATTTTGTTGAATGAAAAAACCGTCGGGCTCTATGCGGTTTACAGAGATATCTCTGCCCGGAAAGCTGCCGAGGCCCGGCTACACCAGCTATCTGTCGCGGTAGAGCAAAGTCCTGCTTCCATTGTCATTACCGATACGTCCGGAACAATACAGTATGTGAACAAGAAGTTCACTGATGTAACCGGCTACACATTCGCGGAAGCTGTCGGCCAGAATCCACGCATACTCAAATCTGGTGAAAGCGATGATACCGTTTATAAGAAGTTATGGGAGACCATCACGGCAGGGGGTGAATGGATAGGGGAGTTTCATAACAAAACCAAGTTCGGTGAGCTGTACTGGGAGCTGGCTCATATTAGCGGCATCAAAGACGAGAACGGCGTTGTGACAAGCTTTCTTGCAGTCAAGGAAGATATTACCAGGCAGAAGCATGTCGAACAGCTCCGCGTGCATCTTGAGCGTGAGCTTCGCTCGCGCAACGAGGAATTGGAGAAGACGCTTGCGGAAATGAAGCGCATTCAGGAAGGCCTTATCCAATCGGAGAAGATGGCATCCATCGGTTTGCTGACAGCCGGCATCGCGCATGAGATTAACAATCCTCTTGCATTCGTTTCGAGCAATCTGAACCGTTTCAAAGAATACTTCGAGGATGTGAGCGCATTGTTGGATGGTTGGCGGGAACTCGGCAAGACCCTCCCCGCCGACGGGGCTGCTGCACAGCCGCTTGCAGAATTGCGTTCGAAGGAGGAGCAGATTGATCTCGACTTCGTGAAAGAAGATTTCGGCACGTTGATGCAGCACTCGCGTTCGGGCGCCGATCGGATCAAGTCAATAGTGGAACAGCTCCGCGGCTTCTCGCATATGAGCGATGCCGTTGGCAGCGCTGCCGATATCAACAAGGCGCTTGAAGATTCCGTGACGCTGTCTTGGAATGAAATCAAGTACAAAGCAACAGTGAACAAAGAGTATGGGGAAATTCCGCCGGTGTCGTGCAACCTTGGCGAGTTGAAGCAGGTGTTCGTCAATCTTCTCGTCAACGCAGCGCATGCTGTTGAACCGATGGGCTTGATCACGCTGCGAACGTCGGTGTGTGATGATTACGTGGTGGTTGAAATTACCGACACAGGATGCGGCATACCGGCGGAGAATCTCCCCAGAATTTTCGACCCCTTCTTCACGACAAAACCTGTCGGGAAGGGAACGGGGCTGGGCCTGTGGATTTCAGCCACAATCATACAAAAACATGCCGGAACGATATCCGTGAAAAGCACGGTCGGAGCCGGATCTACATTCACGATCCGTCTGCCATATCGGGAGAAGGGAAAAGGAGAGAAAGCGGAATGAGTGAAGCGCTGACAGCCGGAACTTCCGGGTATTCGCCACCGTCGGTTGTGGTGATTGATGATGAACCTGCTATTCTTGCCGCAGTGACAAGTCTGCTGCGCCGCCAGAAGCTTGCGGTTCGAACATTTGATTCCGGGGTTGAGGCGCTCGACTATCTCAACTTGAACCCGGCCAACATTATCATGTCGGATATGCGGATGCCCGACGTTTCCGGAAGCGAATTGTTGACAAAGGCGGCGGCCATCAACCCTGACAGCATTCGTATTATGATGACCGGCTACGAGGACAAGGATGTCATTTTTGATGCCATCAACAACGGCATTGCCCAATACTACATTTTCAAACCATGGGACGACGGCGCTCTTCGCGAAACCATTACCGATGCAATTCGCGTACAAAGCGAACTCGTCAACCTCCGGCTCAAAGAGGGATTGAAGTCGCTTACCGCTCTTCCGTCGCCCACAAAGTTCCAGACCGGGTTATGGGAAGTGCTGGCAAAGCCGGATGCAACTGCGCATGACCTTGCCCGGCAGATCGAAGGAAGCCCGGCTCTCGTCGCAAGATTACTGCGTTCGGCAAACTCGGTGTATTTCGGCTCCCGACAAAAAATCAGTTCAGTGCTTGATGCAATCCGGATGATCGGGACGGCCAATGTCGCGGCAATGGCGCTTGCCGTGGAGTCGTTCGGTTCGGTATGTCAATGCTCCAAGGTCGAGCTGACTGCGGAGATCGATGTGATTTGGGATCAGGCTTTGCGACGCGCCGGGCTTGCCAAAACCATCGCAGCATCATGGGAGGGTTTCGAGCAATCGCATTCCATCAATATTGCCGCCCTGCTGCAGGAGATAGGCATGGTTGTTCAACTCTGCACAAAGCCGGAGAAGTATGCGCGTTATCGCGCCTCGATAGTCGACGGTACTATGCCCCGGCATGTTGTCGAGCGGGAGATCTTCGGCGTAACGCATGACATCGTCGGCGAGGCTGTTCTCGAGTTCTGGAACTTCCCGAAAACAATCAGCTCTGCCGTTGGCCGCCATCACGGGAATGCGCAGGGCGACGATGTGGCAACAATTCTGCAAATAGCAAATGTTCTCGACAACGAATACGACGCGTCCCCCCACGATCCGTCCCTCGACGGGCTGATCGATGAGTGGAGAACACGAATCCAACACTAAACACATGGCGCGACACGTATGACTGAATCAACAACAACATCATTCACCCCCAATCGCAAAGTACTGTATGTGGATGACGAAGCACATTTGCTCTCGTCATTTGCCTCGCTTCTCAGAAAAGAACGGGTTGAGACTCTTGTACTGCAGGATTCCCAGAAGATCGAGAGCGTTCTCCTTGAACACGGGCCATTCGCCGCTGTGTTTTCAGACCAGCGCATGCCCCTCGTGGATGGGGTGGCGGTGTTGGAGAAGGTGGCCAGATTCCATCCCGACACAGTCCGTATTCTTGTGACAGGCTATGCGGACTATGCGGACACCATCCGCGCAATCAACGTGGGCGGCATCAGTCACTTCATCGCAAAGCCGTGGAAGGATGATGAACTGCGCAAATTGGTCGGCGATATGATCACGAAGTTCAATCTTGCAAAGGAAAATGCATTCCTTCTCGATGAGATCAAGAAAGCCAACGCCGGCCTTCAGGAATTGTTGGACGGTACGGTAACCGGCACGGTTCAAATCCTCCGCGATATGCTCACGTACGGGCATCCTTCGGCTTCGTCGCAAGTCGAACGCATACGCAAACTCGGCCTGGCGTTTCTGGAGATGAGTCCCGACATTTCTGCACCGGAACAATGGGAAATACGGCAAGCCCTCAACCTCTTCAATTTTGGCATCGCATTGCTTCCGCCGACTTCCGCAAGAAGGGAAACAATCCCGTCAACCCCTGAAACGCGAAACCACACAACAGTTGCCGCCGAACTTCTCAAAGACATTCCGCGCTTTGAAGGCATTGCCCGCATTATTCTCCTGCAGCACAAGAATTTCGATGGCACCGGCTCTCCTGCCGACGTTGCTGTTGCCGGGAAAACCATCCCCCTCGGATCCCGCTTGCTTCATATTCTGCTTGATCTGGATGTTGCCTTGATTGCACGCAAGAACGGACGAGCAGTATTGGAAACCATGAGCCGCTTGCCTTCAAAATACGACACCGAAATAATTGCCCGCATGTTGGGTGTTGCGCCTTCATACCAGGAGCCTGAACTGCCGCAAGAGACGACATGCAGTGTTCACGAATTTCGCCCCGGCATGATCGTATTGGAAGATATCGCCACACAAAGCGGCAAACTCTTGCTCAAGTCGGGATTCAGTCTGACGGAAACGAGCCTGAAAATCCTCCTGCAATGGCACAACAGCGACCCCGTTTCAGGAGAATTTCGTGTACGACTGAGCGCGTAATTCCGTCGTAGTTTGTTCGTAATCACTGTTGTGACTTCACGTGGGATTTCGGCTTGCAATCCCTCATGAAAGCGCGTATCTTGAAACAGAAGCAACGCTCTCTACTTTCCTTTCGTTCTTTACATTCCCAACGCATCACGATTCCCGTTTTGCTCTTTCGCCGTGCGCAAGATTGCGGCGAAGTGTCTTCTTGCGTCCGGAAACAAAGAATAACCAGAGAGAGATGATCACATCATGGTCAAATTCAACAAGCCAAATCTATGAAGAAGTCCACGAAAGCAATTCACGCAGGATTGCCGCACAACTCCCGCTACGGCGAAGTGTCGGTGCCGATTTATCAAAGTTCAACGTTCTCCTTTCCGTCGGCTGAAGATGGCGCTGCACGTTTTTCCGGAAACCAGTCCGGCTACATCTATACTCGCATGGGGAACCCGACTATCACCGCGCTTGAGGAGAACGTCGCTGCACTTGAAAATGGCCATAAAGGGATGGCAACCGCGACGGGCATGGCGGCAATCAGCACGGTGTTTCTTGCTCTGCTTGAGAAGGGATCGCATATCGTTAGCAGTGATTGCGTGTACGGCCCGACGCGCGTGATTCTTGAGACTGCGTTTGCAAAATTCGGCGTCGCATCCACGTTTGTCGATTCATCAGACCTCACACAAATCGAAAAGGCAATCCGCCCGAGTACACGCATTGTCTTCATCGAAACGCCGGCGAACCCCACGATGAAAATCTCCGATCTTGCCGGCACAGCGCGCATAGCGCATAAGAACGGATGCGTGTTTGTCGTTGACAACACCTTTGCCAGTCCGTATCTCCAACGCCCGTTTGAACATGGAACTGACGTTATTGTTCACAGCCTGACGAAGTTCATCAACGGTCACAGTGATGTCGTCGGCGGAATGATCGTCACGCGGGATGAATCAATGTACAAGAACATCAAGCCTGTGCTGAATCAATTCGGCGGAACGATGGATCCCCACCAGGCGTGGTTGGTGTTACGCGGTGTCCGGACGTTACATCTGCGCGTGGAACGTGCACAGGAAAATGCAATGAAACTTGCGCGCTTCCTCGAAAGCCACCCCATGGTGGATTGGGTTCTGTATCCCGGTCTGCCGAATCATCCCCAGCACGACATCGCGGCGAGGCAGATGGACGGTTTCGGCAGCATGATTGCCATTGGCGTGAAGGGTGGATTGGATGGCGGTAAGATTGTGATGAACAGCGTTCGACTGTTCACACTTGCTGTTTCCCTCGGCGGTGTTGAATCGCTGATAGAACATCCTGCATCAATGACGCATGCCTCTGTATCCAAAGCTGAACGGGAACTCGCAGGCATCTCCGACGAACTGGTGCGCATCTCCGTCGGATGTGAGGATGTGGGTGACTTGCAGGAGGATTTGGACAATGCTCTGAATGCCATCTCTGCAACGCTCAATCCCTTCCCGCTGGAAAGAACAGACGAGGAACATCCACTGTTCGAGGAAAATCGGTAGAAGGTCGGTTACATTGCCGAACGAAATTTTCACACACTTCTATCATTTAACGTACGAGAGAGCCTGACGGGCTCTCTCGATGTTTACACAGCACAACTTGCCTCAGAAGGCGCTGACAAATCCCGCGCTAATTTTGTTTGCCTTCGCAACAAAATCATATGTGTATTCGCCGATGAGGCGTATGTTCCGCGCAGGCAGGAAGCTGAAGTGCCCGGTTGCAGAGTGATACTTGTAGTTTCCGGGGAGGATCTCCACCCAGTTGTAAAGCGCGGCGGCATACCAACGGCTTTTGTCGCCATCGGGGGAATAGATCAACTCACCGAATGCGCCGCGGGTTTTCGTTTTTCGTCCTGCGTTCATGAACGCAGGATCTGTATCCTGACGTTCTACGTATTGCACATTCAACTCAACATGTTCTGTCGCAAGTGTCACGTCGGGCCCAACCATCCAAAGGGAATTCACTTTGCCGAATCTCTCTTCCTTCCCTGCATAACCAAATCCGCCTATCCGCACATAATCGGATACTTCTTGCGACACACGGAGGAAGAAATTCTTGTACTTGTCTGAATCAAAACTGTACGGTGCATCCATTTGGCCAATGCCGCTTCCGTTCAGGATCTCCAGCGTAATATCGGTGTTGGAAGGTAAGCCATACGTGAACATGATCCCCCGGTCGTACGCAAGGTTCACCCGCGAAAAGCCGGGCGCTATTTTATAGATCTGGTAGTCATCAAGCGTCAGCCGAAGCTCACGCTTGAACAGGGGGTCGGAAACCTGGAACTGTCCGAGATAGACATCCAGTTCGCTGCCGAAAAGGTTGTTGAACATGATGAATGCATCCTCGATACCTGCAACTTCTCCTCGCTCTGAAAAGAAGAAATAGAAGTAGTAAGAGATGTCTTTTGCAATAATTCCCCCCGAAAGGATCTTCAGCAGGTACGGTGCTTGAAAGTCGAACCGGCGAGCGGTTTGAGGTTGCCAACGCATGTAACCCTCAAGACGAAGGGCAAACGGAAGCTCTCGCATGAGCAGGAGTTCGTCGTCGCCTGTCTCGCGGAAGTATCGTGGCGATTCCTTGTCTGCAAGCTGAAATCCGTTTCCGGCGAACTCGTCGCCGTACGCTTTCAGTTTAGGAATCGGCGCGTGGCACGTATTGCAGCTCATATCATACTTGCGCGCAAATGCCGGGATGGCATAGCTCTGGCCGACAACAAGAACGATACTGAGAAGAATAATCACATTTCTGTATGTTTTCATGGTTACACCTTTGATTGGAAAAACAAAGTCGGCTACGCTCATGGCAGCACGGTCACGGTTGTTGTATGCGAGTTCACTTCGATGATCTCGGCTTCTTCAAGCGGAACACCGAGAAACTCCGCAACAGGCAGAGGCAACTTCTGATAGTTGAGAGTTGCTTTCACTGTGAGCAGACCGGGTGGCGCATTCGCGGGAAGGGTCCAGGTGTACGTTTCAAGTTTGGTTTCCCGCGGCCCGATGCGATAGTCGGTGCCAAGCGATGCGGTATTCCATTGCATGATCGTCATGCGCCCCTGGGGGTCAAGGTAAGGCAAACGATAAATCCGATCTCCCACCGGAACACCATCGCGCTGAATGCCTTTGAAGTCCGGAATGTCCAATGGAATTCCCAAATCCTGATACGCGAGTGTATTCGCCGCAATCATATACTCTTCTCCCTTGAATCCCTTTTTGTCAACAGGGAGATGGTACACATTCCCTTTTGCATCTATTGCTTCAACATGCAACCAGACCAGCCTTTCTTCAGCAGAGCCCGTAGGAAATTTGTGACCCGTCTTCTGATTAAACAACGCAACAGTGAATCGTATGCGCTCACCCGGCTCAAGTTCACGAATGTCGGGGTGAATACGAACTTCGATCGTTCCGCGAATTTTTCCGGGATCATGCGCGCCGTGAAACAGATGCTGGCGCGCATCAGGAACTTGCGGTGCAAGCTGGGCAACCTGACCTTGTGCTTTCGTCATGTGACAATCCTGGCATCGAACGCCTTCCTTCGCATACGGGCCTTCCTTCCACTCAAGATGCGTGGATTTCACCCATACGCCGTATGGATCCTTTTCGTTGTGGCATGTTCCGCAGAACTCCGCCGTTTGAATGAATTCGGATGCTTGTGTCTTATGCGCCGGTGAAACGACTCCCTCACGCGGGCCATACTTTGTTTTGCCCGGCTCCGAGATGTAGTTGAAGTTATACGGAACATCTCCTTTGAAACCGGTAATGGTGTGGCACACATCGCACGAAACAGATTCGTTGGCCCTGCTGTTAAGTTCCGGCTTTGGCGGCGGAACATCATTCGCAAGAAACGCCATAGGCGAATGGCAGCCGTTGCAGCCGGCTTTCACTTCAGCCACCTTGGGATCCTTCTCCGCATGAGGCACGGCCAACTTGAAATACTCGATCTCATCCCAATGATGCGTGTAGGCCTGCGACATCATGGCCTGAGTCCACTGCTGGTAGAAATCCACGTGGCACGACTTGCCGCACGATGCAGGTTTCTCGAAATCATCATACGACCTGCTTCCAAGCGCTTCGCCACCAGCTTTCTTCTCTTGAGCGTTGAGTGACACAAGAAGAAGAAAACTGGAAAACATGAGTGTGAAGGTTGTCTTCATGAAGACCTCCGTCGTTCGTAGTTGGTTGAAGGAAGGATTACCATAAACTTTTCGAGGGTGTGCGGAGAAAAGAGATTGCAAAGCAAGTGCCACGACATATCCCTCGAAAATCTGATATTTCATCACATTCTTTTAGGCTGAAACGAAGTGATTTCGCAGGATTGGGAATCCGATCCGCGGGAGGAATGACGGTTTAAAGGATACTTAAACTTCAGACAACAATTACGTTACAACCTCAGCCTATATTAAGTATGACGAATGTGAACACTCGACCCGACTAACGCACTCATCTCAAAACCAAACTCATGGAGCGGATCAACCGCATGAAAGTATGCAAAGTGTGCAACACCGGCCGCATTCGAATTCTTTCTCAGCCCATCAGAAATCTCTTCTTCGTGAAATGTGTCAATCGCAAATGCGGCGCCGAGTATGAGATGCGCCTTTCGTTGGGAAGTATTCCTCCGGTGCAACAACCCAAGAGATCATCACGATCATCGTTTTACAACAATGCTGATGGTTTGGATGTTATGTACGAATGATGCCGTTCTGTGAACAAGAACAATCATGCAAAACGGGAAGGATCAACGTATGCGCGAGGCGGTTTATGAGGATGCAATTCTGATTGCGCAGGTATTGCACGCTGATGAAAAGAAGGTATGGGCTCGCATTAAGGGTGTGCGATTCGCGTCCCTTTCGGAACTCATGCTGCTGTTGAAGGAAATGCAGCATGGAAAGCCGGAGTCCGGTGCTTAGTCAGATTCTTGCATTGCATGCGCAAATAGATCAGAACCCTGCTCTTCAACCAATCAGCCGTTCAACGCATCCGAGGTTCCAATGAGTGCAAGAACTCAAGGTATCATAGCAATCGGCGCAGGGTTGTTGGTTCTATTTACCAATATGCTGGATCCCCGAATTTCTCTAACACTTTCTTTCGTTACCCTGGTGGTTACGGCGTATATTGTTTCGTGAAGAAATGAATGAACCCCCGTTCACACCGATTGGCGAGAGGCACTTAGGGTAGTTGTCACGCCCCCTGTGATGCAAGTACTATCGCGGGATCATTCAGGAGGGAAGGGTTAATACCTGCATTCAGCACCTGCAGCATCTCGTCGTGCAACTGTTCGGAACATGAGGCAAGAATATTGTCACAATTGAGGATTCCTGCCCGGTTGCCACGGAGATCCGTAAGAATGCCACCCGCCTCCTCGATACACGGAACAAGAGCCGCAATGTCCCACGGCTTCATTACCGTGTCAATCGCAGCATTGATTCTACCTCTCGCAACGAGCGCATGCTGGAGGCAATCGGGTCCGAACTTGAATTTGCGTGCCTGCTCAATTACACCGGTGAGATTGTATGGATGTGTATCGGGTAGCGGTTGAATGTTCGAAGCATGAGGTCCCGAGGCACACACCGTGGCCGACCTCAGCGGTACGGCTGCTGCAACCCGGATCATGCGGGGATTTTCCCTCCCCCTTTTGAACCAGCATCCCTGACCTTTTGACGCGTAAACAGTCTCCCCCAGCACAGGGAAATGAATCACTCCAAGAACAGGTTCATCATGCTCACAGAGAGCGATGAGTGTGCCAAACACCGGTATCCCCATTGTAAACCATGCCGTGCCGTCAATCGGGTCAAGAATCCACATGCGGCTCGACCGGCCTTTGCCTGAACGCCCCCACTCCTCACCAAGTACATCATCGTCGGAAAATCGTTGCGCTATCACGTTGCGCATCGTGGATTCCGCTGCACGGTCTGCATCCGTCACCTCGGTTCCGTCGGATTTGTAGTTCACGGTACAGTTGTGGAATCGCGGAAGAATTTCCCGTGTTGCGCACTCTGCCAACTCAAGCGCAAATTCCAGTTCAGTTCTCATATTCGTATTATTCTCATCATGTGGTTTCTGCACGTTGTGCGCCGTTTTGCCCTGATTCGTCAACATATTGTGTCGCTTGCACTCATCGAAACACTCGCAGAGATACTGATCGTGTGTCCAATTCAATGTGTGTTTCGTCCCCTTTACGCTCATACCGTATGGATGAGTCACCATCGGCAGAAACACTGTGAACAAAGACGGGCAAACGTACAGACATCCGTTTCGGCGAAAATGTGTTGGTTCGTTCAAACACAACATGTATCTCGATCATCGATGCTGAACAACACACGCGCATGCCAATGACACCGCCTTGAACACACGCCTTCTCTGCGGAAAAGTCCTTCCCCGGCGAGAACCAAGATTCAGGCACGCCGGCAAGTAGGATCAGATTGGGACCGTCACGCGTTTCCTGTTCGTAGAGAAAGGCATCCCGCAATGCAAGGGCAATTTCTGCCGCGGCCCAACCATGATGCCCGTCTCCCATACAGCCGCCGAGCGTGAGAGGATGCATAGCTTCCGGAAAATTCATCGTGGGTGAGGCGAATGAGCATACAGTGGAGAATATCTCCCAAAATCTTTTGCGGTTGCCACTGTACAGCCATGCATGCGCTACCTGAAGAGTGAGGTAGGCGTTCATCCCGCTGTGAATGAAATCCTGGAAGAACATGCCATTTCTGAAAAAACTCTTGTGCAATCCTTCAAGAGTCTCACGCAGTCCGTCATCATCTGGCTCGAACAACTGAAGAGGATACCACGCACACACGGAGCCGATCATACCGCAATCAATGCCGCGAAGCGGCCCGGCCGTTATTGCTTGTGTTGACGATTTCTCCCGGGAAATCCGGATTGCTCTTTCAATATCCCTGCGATACTGATGCAGTACGCCGCGTGTGCGTGCCGACTCCTCGGACAGACCAAGGTGATTGCATATCCCGGCATACGACTCAAGCCCGGCAAGCGACCAGAAGTTGTCCCAGAAATAATAGTCGGCAAGACCGAGATGTTCAGCACTCAAACCCCTCGGCAACAGGCCATGGTAAGGCTCCGTGGTACTTCGCATCAGACGCTTTTTCTCAATCCACCTTGCCCCGCGCCGCAAGGATTCCAACTGCTCCTGAACCAGCGCAGTATCACCGGTGTAGCGCAGATGTTGCCATGCAAGCCACAACACCTGGCCGTTTGAGTCCCACTCGCCTTGTTGAGATCGGAAATATCCTGACCGGTGTTGTTTGTTCCGAAAACCCTGCATAACACCTGCGGTGTGCTGTGAAAACCCGTATTTCTCCAGCGCCCAGAGCATATATGCGGCATCACGAAACCAGAACTGATGATACGTAAAGGGCCCCGGCGTGATGGAGTGCCTGTCAACAAAAAGGAGAAGTGTTGATAAAGACGACTTAAGCAATGCATTCATGCGTCGATCGGGCGTTGAAAGCAAACACCCCTTTTTCAACGTACTCTCCCACACGTTTCCCGGATCATCAGAAAGACTTCTGTCCCATCGAACCGACGGCAATTGCAGGGAACAACTCGCGTCAACGGATTTTGAAGCACGCGGAATGAGGTCCCCCTCGAATCCTATCGCCGCGTTCCCCAAACCGACGGTACAATGCGCCTCTTGCCGATCTCTCACCACTAAATTGGCGATAAGACCGGCACAATCCCCTCCATCATAACCGGAGCATGCAACACGAACAGGTCTGTCGACAAAATGAACTTTGACGTTGTTGTTTACCATGAGGTAGTTGTCACGTGCAACGTACTTAACATCATGAACAAGACCTATGCCTTCAGGGTTGAACGGTCGAACGGCAAAGAAGAGCCGAAAATATTTCGGCGTCGTGGAGTTGTTCCTTACCTCGGCCCGATGAACCAACTCCGTCTTCACGACAAACGTAGTCAGGATTAGAGCAATATCATCGATCTCGATTATTGTCTCAACGATAGGAACATCATTTACGAGTCGCTGACGAACACTACTCTGTTGCGAGGGGAAGTAGAGATTACCACCATACTGCAACCATACATCCAGCGACCAACCATCACGGAACGGTGTTACCATTCCACGCGGGTCAACAATCGGCTCAACATCACAGTCCGGACTTCCCACTGCCGTCCAGTTTCGATGCGTGAGATTCATGGAGAGACCGAGATGAGAACGGGGGATGAACGCCGGAGAGGACGGGTCATATTGTTGATTCGCCCAATAGGGGAAGACCCAGTTTCGGATGCTTTGCAGTAGGGTGAAATTAAGAAGGCCGCGCGACAACTGAATCGTATTCAGGGGAATGAGTTCGGTAGGCAACGTGTCCTTATCGATGCCGCTTACCTCATTTGCCTTCTTAAACATCGTAATGGCCAACGCAGGGACATTCAGCAAGCGGGCTATCCACGCTGCACCGGTTTCGATTAATTTCAAACGCGACTTCCGGATCTGGTAACATGTGACGTATTTTCGGCACGAATATCCTAAGAAGTTGAACGATAAACAACTTGCGAGAGGAGATTTAACCGACACTTTACAAGATACTAACATACACATCACATTGCGTTGGTATCTTATCGCAGTATGAAGCCGGAGAAATGGAAATTCACTTTGAAAGGGAAAAGAAAATGAAATCGGTAGCGTTCTTCTTTATCAGCGCTGTGATTCTGACGCTGCAGTTCTTTGTCGGACGTCGGCGAGTTGCGCATTGATTCGTCGCTCAATTCGCGTCGCATACTTCGCAGGCACCATGCGCCCCGAACATGACGGGGTGACTCGTGTGCTGTATCGACTCGTCAACTACCTGAATAACAACGATATTCGCCACGTCTTCTTCTCTCCCATTGTCCCGTCATCCGAGTACGGTACCCAGTTCCATCGCGTGCCTTCGGTGACATTTCCACTGTACAAAGATTACCGTTTTGCATTGCCGGGCACGCGGCATTTTGAGCAGGAATTGCAGGCATTCCGGCCAGACATTCTCCACATCAATAGTCCGTGCTCTCTCGGTTACGCAGCCGTGAAGTTTGCCGAACAGCATAACATCCCTGTCGTTGCAACGTACCACACTCACTTTGCAAGCTACGCGAAATACTACAACATCGCCGCACTTGAGGGACTGAGCTGGGCATATATCAGAAGACTGTATAACAGGTGCCAGAGAGTCTTTGTACCGTCACAGCCGATTCTTGATGAACTGCACACACACGGGCTTCGTACACTTGAGTTCCTGCCCCATGGTGTCGACGCAGAAACATTCAACCCCAAACAGAAGGATACGGCATGGAAGCAGACAATTGGAGCAGAAGGAAAGCGCGTTCTCCTTTTCGCCGGACGTCTTGTCTGGGAGAAGGATTTGAAAACGCTTGCCGAAGCGTATAGAATTCTGACAGCGAAGAGAAATGACGCCGTCTTTGTACTGGCCGGAGACGGGCCCGTGCGTGAAGAATTGAAACAACTCATGCCGGAAGCAATATTCCTCGGCCACCAATCAAAACAGGATTTGGCTGTTGCCTATGCGTCGAGTGATTTGTTCGTGTTCCCATCCACAACAGAGACATTCGGCAACGTTACGCTCGAAGCGATGGCATCAGGCCTGCCGCCCATTTGTGCCCGGGAGGGGGGAGCGTTCGGAATTATCCGCGATGGTTCGACAGGGCTTCTGGCAAAACCCCGATGCCCGACCGACTTTGTCCGCAACATCGAATTGCTGTTAGATGACGGGCGGCTGCGGGAGAGCGTCAGCAAACAAGCGTTTGCTTTCGCTCAACAGCAACAGTGGGAACATATCTTCAACAGGATGTTTGCAAGCTATCAGAACGTACTACATGAATTCTCACAATTTCAAGAACGCAAGGGGAGACGCGGACATGGAGCGTCCGTTTACTATCGCCCATCTTTCGGATCTGCACATTAGTCTCGACCACTCGAGGCACAATATCAAGAAGACCCGCTCGCTTATCGAGTATTGTCTTCGTCAAGGGGCTGATCATATTGTTATCACGGGCGACATCACGGCAAACGGCGAGAAAAAAGAATTTGAGGCAACCCGCAAGATCTTCAGAAACTACGGGCTGCTTGACTGCCGGAAACTCTCGCTCCTTTGCGGAAATCACGATGTGTACGGCGGCGTTCATCGTGCCGAGGAAATCCTCTCATTCCCCAAACGCTGTAAAACGACGGATTATGACCGGAAGATGAGAGAATTCCGTGAATACTTTCATGAAGTCTTTGATTCATCAGAACAGAACGGCTCCGGCATCTCATTTCCATTCGTGAAGGTTTTTGGCAGCGTGGCAATCATCGGGGCCAATTCGATAGCACGGTACTCGCGTGTGAAGAACCCGATCGGCTCCAATGGCGAGGTTGATGACAAACAGTTCGAGCGGATGAGAAGGACTCTCATGGCCGAACACTTGAAGGAAAAACGGAAACTTGTGCTCATTCATCACCACTTCAACAAAATCCTCTCAAATGGTTCAGAAAGAACAAACAGCGTTTGGGACGCCGTGGAACGCCAGACAATGAAACTCAGGGGTAAGAAGCGTTTGCTGCAGTTGTTTGCCGCCTCCAGTGTTGACCTGGTGCTGCACGGTCACGTGCACCGCAACCACGAGTATATGAGAAAGGGAATTCGATTCCTGAACGCCGGCGGCTCCATACTCGGAGACAACAGCGCTTTCAATGTTGCGTTCATTCGTGTGACTCCTGCCGGAGTTCAAACGATGTTGAGAAAGTTGCCCCAACCGGCCGCAACGCAGCCAACCGAACCATTATTGAATTCCGCAAATCCACTGGTCGTATCTGAAGCGGCGTAGATGCCTTCACCCTTCTCCTATCTCAACTGCGGAGTCGACTAATCGCATGCTTTCCTTACTCACAATACTCATGCTGGTTCCTGTTGAGGGATACCTTGCGGCAGGAGATACGGAATACAAGATGCTGCGTTATGCTGAAGCCGAGTCGTTGTACGCTCTTGCTCTGACATCGGCACCGGCGCGGCCTGAGATCCTGTGGAGGTTTGCCCGTCTAACCGTGAGCATTGCCGACGTAACGCCGGATACCGGACGCGAACTCCTGTACCGAAAGGCCGAACAATATGCAAGAGCCTGCATCGAGCAGAACGAACAGATTGCCGATGGGCATACGTGGCTTGCTGCCGCGCTGGGGAATATTGCCATGTACGAAGGCGGAGCGACGAAAGTGAGGCTTGCTCGGGAAATCCACAAAGAAGCGGCACGTGCAATAGAACTCAATCCGAATGATGACATTGCATACTCGATACTCGGCTCATTCTATCGTGCGTTGGGCGGAGTAAGTTGGATCGAACGCCAGCTTGCCAATATGTTCCTCGGAGGATTGCCTGACGGCGGATATCCCGAGGCAGTCGAAGCATTGAAGAAGGCAATTGTCCTAGCGCCGAATGTCATGCGCCACCGCTACGAGCTTGGCATGGTGTACTACGACTGGGACCGTAACGCGGAAGCAAAGGCAGAATTGTTAGGCGCTTTGCAACTCGCCGTTACACTGCGGAGTGATAGTACACGCATCGTTGAAATGCGTGACATCGTGAGCCGACTTTCTGATTGACGCGGTGTCATGCTCGACTTGACCGAATTGTGGCGCCTCATATCTGTTCTGGGCAGTACCCTGCCCTTTGTTCTCGCTCCGGGTGTTTTGCTTAATGTGCTGGACGTTGCGGGATGGCGCACAATGCTGGCAACCGACAAGCGTGCTGTTCCGTTTACTTCCCTCCTGAAAATCCATATTTCATCAGAGGCGATTGCCAGATCAATTCCTCTCGGCGTTCCGTTTGCTGATTCATTGAGACTATTTCTCCTGAAGAAGGAAAACAGAATACCGCCAAGCGAGAGTCTCGTCGGCACCATTGTCCGCCGCTGGTCGCTGGGACTCAGCCAGTGCATATACGTACTGATTGGAGTAGTCGCCGCTTTCGGATCTGTTTCTGTAGTCTCACGTCATTTTCTCCACGATACTTCGCTGGGGTGGCTTCTCATCGCGGCGGTTTCAACAGTGGGGCTTGTTCTCTTGGGCGTTTTATACCTGGCCGAGGGTGTCGGAATCGCAAGTCGCTTTCACAACCTTCTTCAACGTATTCCAATCAGGAAAGTAAGCGAGTTTGTGAATCTGCGGAAAGAAGACTTTGTCATTATCGACAGGAATCTGTTGACAATCCGGACTGCAGGACACAAGCAGCTTGCAGTGTCCTCCTCTTATTACTTCGCATCATGGTGGATGGAATTTCTGGAGACATATATTCTCCTGCACGCAATCGGTCTGAACGTCAGCTTTCAGGACACTCTTGCTCTTGAAGCCCTTGTCTCTGCACTTCGACTCGGAGCGTTCTTTCTTCCTGCAGGAATTGGAGTTCAAGAGGCAGGCTATGCCGGCATTCTCGCGGCATTGGGGGTTGCTGCTTCACCGGCAAGCACGACGCTGTTTATCCTGGCGAAACGATCGAGGGATATAGTTTGGATTGTTCTCGGATACTCCCTCTTACTGATGAAGGGAGTCATCCCGTCACGCAAAGCGGTTGCCTTGTATCTTACTGACTGATGTTACGCAAATTTTTGAATTTCGTTTGTTTCGTAACGACCTCACTCTAAATCCCTCTCCTGAGAGGAGAGGGACTTGTAGAAACCTCGCTCAAATCTCCCCTTCTCCTCTTAGGAGAAGGGGCCGGGGGATGAGGTCGGTATCAAAAAAAGAAGCGCCGTTGGGTTTTGCGTAACATCAGTTATTGAAGTTTAGAATCTCTCACGTTCTCTTCAGCAAATACACAAACAGCGGCGCTCCGATCGCCGCGGTGACGGCGCCGACAGGGATTTCGGTCGGGGTAAGCAGCGTCCGGGAAATCACATCCGCAACAATCATGAAACTTCCTCCCAGAAGAATCGAAGCGGGCATCAGCAAACGATGATCGGGGCCGAACATCATCCGGCACATGTGGGGAATGATCAGCCCGACAAATCCGATCACGCCGCTCACGGAAACGACCACTCCCGTAATCAACGATGCAAGTATGTAGGAAAGACGCTTGATATGACGAACATCTACGCCTAGTTGGATGGCGGTTTCGTCGCCCGTTGCAATGAGATTGTACTTCCTTGACTGCATCAGGAGAATGGCAGACCCGACAACCACGAGCGGCGTCACCACTGCAAGTGATTCCATGTTTGCGTTGCTCAGGTTGCCCATCAACCACAAGAATGAGTTGCGCAATTCCTGATTGAAAAGCGCGATAATAAGAAGAACCGCGGCATTGAAGAACGCTCCGATCATTACTCCGGCAAGAAGAAGCGTGTTGGTGTCGAGTTGGCCCCGCCGATGAGCAATAGTGTACACAAGCAGCATCACAAGGGCCGATCCGAGAAACGACGCAAACGGAGTCGTAAAGGCGCTAAACCCCAAACCTAACCCGATGGCGAGGATAGCTCCGACTGTTCCGCCGCTTGAAATGCCGAGAATATACGGCTCGGCAAGGGGGTTTCTCAGCAACGCCTGAAACACTGCGCCCGAAATCGAAAGACTCGCGCCGACGAGCATCGCCAGAAACAATCGCGGCAGCCGGATATCAACCACGATCGTCCTTACCGACTGGTCAACGGACACATCTCCGAAAAGTGACGGAAGGATTGCAGCAAAGGGAATATCAACGCTGCCGACAGATAATCCAAAGATACAGACTGCAACCAGCAATAGTGTAAGCGAGAACAGAATGCTGACTGTTCGTTTCAGGTCAAGCGGTTTTCGTCCGATGTGTGCGGAAGTCACGCTCTACTCCCAGTCGCGTCGCCGGTTACGGGTGGGTTTGCGTCGGCGGGCTTTTTCGCGTGCATCACGTCGCTCTTTGGGCGTTGGGCTGGTTGGTGCAGGCCTCATGTCGTCTCTCTTGAACACCGCAACGTATTTCCAAATCTCATCGACAAGTTCCCGAACGCCGATATTGGCAACAGCCGAAATCGGGAACGCCTTCACTCCTTTGAACTTCTTCTTCTTCAACTCCTTGAGTTTGGCTTCATCCACCGCATCAATCTTTGTTACGGCAATGACTGCGGGCTTTTTAAGAAGATCCTTGCTGAACAACTTCAGTTCTTTTTTGAGAACAGCGAAGTCCGACTCAATATCATCACCGGTTCCGTCAAGCAAAAAGACCAGCATCTTCGTCCGCTCGATGTGCCGGAGAAACTGAATGCCGAGCCCTTTGCCTTGATGCGCCCCTTCAATAAGGCCCGGGATGTCGGCAACAACGAAGCTTGCCCCTTCCGCAACGCGTACAATTCCCAAATTCGGAACAAGCGTCGTAAACGGATAGTCCGCAATCTTTGGTTTTGCTGCGGAAATGACGGAAATGAGCGTTGACTTGCCTGCGTTCGGGAATCCCACAAGTCCGGCATCGGCAAGGAGTTTGAGTTCCAATTCAATTTCACGCTCTTCGCCCGGCTCGCCTACTTCATATTGTCGCGGCGCCTGGTTTGTCGATGTGGCAAACTCCGCGTTGCCGCGGCCGCCCAAACCGCCGAGCGCAACAACCAGCTGTTCGCCGGCTTCCGTCAAATCTCCCAATACTTCGCCGGATGAAACATCGCGTACGATCGTCCCGACCGGAACATCAATCACGAGATCTTCGCCGCTCTTTCCGGTCTTGTTTGAGCCGAGACCGTGGGCGCCGCGTTGCGCTTTGAACTGCTTCTTGAATTGGAAATCGAGGAGAGTATTGAGATGGGCATTTGCCTGCAGAATGACGCTCCCGCCCCGTCCGCCATTACCGCCATCGGGGCCGCCTTTGGGAACAAACTTCTCGCGCCTGAAACTTACCGTTCCGGCGCCGCCATCGCCGGCTTTGACATGAATCTGAGCGAAATCAATGAACTTCATTCAGTCTTTCGCAGTTCCGGCTGGTAACGTGCCTGCATCGCGTCGGTGAACTCAACGACCTCGGACGACAGAATGTCCAGCTTGTTCATCTCAAACAAGTCGCGTAGATACGGCTGCGCTTCGCGCCATGTTTTTGCGGTATTGAGTGACGTGTAGAAGACGAAGCTCGAGTTGGCGTCATCATGAAAGATGGTTGAAATGAATCTTACGCGCTGTTCGGTTGTCAGCATCTCGTTAATATCCGGTAACTCATCCGGTACTTCTTCTTGAACAGAACGTTGAGGGAACGTGAACATCGTCTTGTATTGTTGTGTTTCACGCTCTTTGGCGTACGCGACAAGCTCATCGGCACTGACGACCGGTTGTACCGGCAATGGCGGTTCGGGAATATCCTTCTCCAGTTCTGTTGCATCCAACTGCGAAACATCAATGGCAGCCGGTTGTTCAGCGTGTCTTTCCCCGGCAGGTGGTTCGCTGTTGTCCGGTGAGGCCGGTTCGGATTCCTCTGCAGTCAATTCGACAGTCTCGCATGGAACAGGCTCGTGCGTTTGTTCGGACAGTTCTTGCGAGGGTTCCGATTCAATCCGTTTCTCCGTTGTCTCAATGGCTTGCTCGATAGGTTTGAGAATCTCCTGCTCCGATTCCTGAGCCTCCTCTTTCACTGTTGTTTCGACGTTGTAGAGATCTTCGAGAATCCCCGTCAACTCTGCAATCGAAATCTGCGTGCGAGCGCGGACGTGACAAATACGCTCGATGTACTCCTTCACGCCCATCATCTTCTTATCATCAAAGAACAGAAGAATCGACTCAACCGGAACGGGCCTTGTCGGCGTGGAGTCGCCATACAGCAGAAAATCAAATATCGGCTTTGTCAGATGGGCAAGCTCGCGGGGAGAGTGTTGGCGGGTAATCTCTTCGTCGATCTTCGCAATCAGCGTTGTGAAGTAGGGCTTGTCGATCTCGTTCAGATTGTTGCGTCGGGCATGCCGCTCGACAAGTGTACCGTAGTATGAGTAATCGACAACCCGCTCGAATTTACGAACAAGCGTTTCGAACGGAATCCGTTCCTCCTTCTCAAACATCATCTGAACCAAGGTCCATTGCGGACGACAAAGATAGTTTTCCAGAAAATGAACCGTGTCTTCGACGAGCTTTTCGAACTCACTTCGCTGCAACACGTATTGCGTTGCGAGCGATTGAAGCACCGTTCGTTCGGCAACTACCGTGGAACCGATGCGTTTCGTGATGCCCGACAGTGTACGCGATTGCCTGAAATCGTCTTCCAGACGATCCATCACGGCGGCGAGCATGAATGATTTTACGCCACGGGGAATCTGCGCCCCGACAACCTCGCTCAGGGGAAGCGCCTCCCGACCGTTGATCGTCGATTCAATAATAATCTGCTTGATGAGTTCTGTTTCCCGTTCCAGCATGGCTATGTCTTCCCCTCTTAAGAAATGCTTCACCGATGGTTGCGAACTGTTTTATGCGCTTAAACTTACGATTTATTTCTCTGTGTGGCAAGGTGGTTCAGGAATTGGAGAAATCGAGCGGAAGAAAGGCTTGTGACGCTTTCCGGCCTGAAGACTTCACAATGACTCGTTTTCGCCTGTTGGGGTACCATTTTGCGCGTAGAGCCTGATCAGGGTTGGTACAGCCAAGGATTCTTAAGGGGTGATGAGTGAGATGCCGTTTGCTTGAAGTGTGTATCCGACTACTGATTCGATATAGTCTTTCATTTCTTCGACGCAGTAGACGGAGTATCCAATCTCCTTCACAATCCTGAGTTCCTCTCTTGAAAGCACAGATGTGAAGGCTACGTCCCGGTTTCGTTTACTCCGAACAACCGGATCGGTGAAGTCTTTCCAGACTTCCGCCGTATCCCGTTCGACAAAAGGATTCTCAAACCAAAACGACGCGTCAGTTCCGGTCATCACAATCGATTTCCCTTTAAGTGGGACGAACGCAACTGATTCTCGATTGCGGAGTTGCTTATTACGTTTTGTTATTTCTTCAAACAAGACTCCCGGTTTGATGGTGAGGCCCCATCTCCCCCGTTCGACACCTGTGTGCCCGATCAGATCAATGTTGATGAAGGCAAAGCTCACCACAGTGAGTACAAAGACAACAAACTGGCCTTTGGCTGCGACTCTCTCAACGATGAGGAGAATGAAAAGGAGGGCAGGGAGTAGATACGATCGATCCAGTGGCAGGAAGAAGAACTGCGCAACCAGGACAAATACCGCCGTTGCGTAAACGACAAAGCGAACATCGCGGTTATGAATCAGTTGTCTAATCTTCTTTCGGTTTGCAAGAAAAACCCAAACAACTGCTGTAAATGCAATCAGTCCGACGGAATACACTATGCGATACCCGAAGAGTAGTACCTGCTCGGGGAACGGAGGCCTCACTCTCCCTAATTGAGATTGTGACAGATGCAACCACTCTGCAAAGCCATACGTGGCAACTACAGGAATGAATGCGACGATCGTTGTGACAATACTTCCCAGAAGGAATTGCGCAATACGCTTTGGGGATCGATGCTCCATCCATATCATGATACAGAAAGCTATGGCCACAACAATATTCGAAAGCCGAAAGCCGGCCGCAATGCCCATAAACACCGCACTTGTCATTGTCCTTCCTCTGTCAAGGGCAGATAGCGAGAGAACAATGAAGAGCAACGACCATACGTAATCCATTGTCATCGCCGAGTTCATCCACAGAAGTGGCAGGAAAGCCAACGCAGTTGTTGCCAGCGGGGGATTTTGCGTTGCAGACGCGGCCCATCGCGCAAAGGCAACGATGAGTATGAGAGTTGCGACTATCGTTGCAGTGTTGGAAAGCAGCGAGCCCCCCAACGCGACCAACGGAGCAGAAATCAACTCGTGAAGCGGATACCCGGGCGGGCGGGACATCTCGTAGCTTCCGGTTGTCCAGACTGTGTACCCAACGTTTGCCACGCGCCATGCATCAGGGTCCGAGCCGTAGCCATTCCAAAGGAGCGGAAGTCGTGTTACTACCATCGTTATGAGAATCAGTTGCAACCAATAACGCAAGAGGAAGGTGGTGATGGGGGATTTAGTATTCATGCGAGGTTCAAGACAACAGTAGGGACACGGCCAATCGTGTCCCTACATTGATGGGATACAGTATGGGAAACGCTGTGGTTACTCCTGGATGAATTTCGCCCTCAAGTACTCACGATTCAGCCGGGCGATATGTTCCACGGAAATATTTTTCGGACACTCGGCTTCGCAGGCATACGTGTTTGAACAATTTCCGAAACCCTCCTCGTCCATTTGCGCGACCATTGCTTCAACGCGCGCTTTGCGTTCGGCATGCCCTTGCGGAAGAAGGGCAAGTTGCGAGACTTTCGCGCTGACAAAGAGCATCGCCGAGCCGTTCTTGCATGCGGCAACGCAAGCGCCGCAGCCGATGCATGCCGCAGCGTCCATTGCTTCCTCGGCAACGGGCTTTGCAATGGGAATGGCGTTTCCGTCAGGCGTGCCGCCGGTCTTCACAGAAATGAAGCCACCCACGGCCATGATGCGATCAAAAGCCGAGCGATCAACAACAAGATCCTTGATAATGGGAAACGGCTTTGCGCGCCACGGCTCGATCACAATCGTCTCGCCATCGTGGAATGTTCGCATGTGCAACTGGCAGGCCGTTACTCCACGCAGCGGGCCGTGCGCCCGCCCGTTGATGTAGAGACTGCACGTGCCGCAGATTCCTTCCCTACAGTCATGATCGAATGCAACTGCATCCTCGCCTTTGCGGACGAGGTCAAGATTCAGCAAATCCAGCATTTCAAGAAACGACATATCGGGTGAAACGCCGGGCATGGTGTACGTAACGAGCTGGCCCCCGGAGTTTCTGTCCTTCTGGCGCCAGATCTTCAGCTTGATGGTCATTGTGTTCTCGGACATTCAGTAATACTCCTTGTTGTATGGAAGCGACATTGGCCTCTTCAGAATTTCAGATCACTATTTGTAACTTCGCTGGCTCGGTTTCACGTATTCGAATGCCAACGGCTCTTTGTGCAGGGTCTCCTTGCTGCCGACTCCCTTGAACTCCCACGCGGCAACGTACGAGAATTTGTCGTCATCACGCTTTGCTTCACCGTCATCTGTTTGGGACTCTTCACGGAAATGTCCGCCGCACGATTCTTCCCGGTGTAAAGCATCGGTGCACATGAGCTCGCTTAACTCAAGAAAATCCGCCAGTCGGTGGGCCTTCTCCAATTCCTGATTGAATGAGTCTGCGCTGCCCGGAATCAGTACGTTGTTCCAGAATTCCTCACGCAGTTTTGGAATTTCTTGCAGCGCCTCCTTCAATCCGGCTTCATTGCGTCCCATCCCGCATTTATCCCACATAATCTTGCCGAGTTGTTTGTGAAGAACATCCACCGGCTTTTTGCCTTTGATGGCCATCAATTGGGAAGTCGTTTGCGAAAGATCCCGTTCCGTATCCTTGAATGCCGCATGATTCACATCCACTTTCGGGAATTTGCTTGTGGCAAGATAATCACCAATCGTGTACGGGATAACGAAGTAGCCGTCTGCCAATCCCTGCATTAACGCGCTGGCACCGAGGCGGTTGGCCCCGTGATCGGAAAAGTTCGCTTCGCCGAGAACAAACAACCCGGGAATCGTGCTCATCAGATTGTAGTCAACCCACAAACCACCCATCGTATAGTGAACGGCCGGATAGATGCGCATCGGTTGTTCGTAGCCGTTTTCGCCGGTAATCTGCTGGTACATGTCAAAGAGATTGCCGTACTGTTCCTCAACCCATCCTTTGCCAAGACGTTGAATAGTTGAAGAGAAATCGAGATACACGGCAAGTCCCGTTGCGCCGACGCCGTGACCTTTGTCGCACATTTCTTTTGCTCGTCGCGAAGCAACATCCCGGGGAACAAGATTGCCGAACGACGGATAGAGCCGTTCGAGATAGTAGTCGCGTTCATCTTCGGGGATATCATTCGGGTGGCGTTTGTCGCCTTTCGCCTTCGGCACCCAGATCCGTCCGCTGTTGCGCAAGCTTTCGCTCATCAGTGTGAGCTTTGACTGATGGTCGCTCGATACCGGAATGCATGTCGGATGAATTTGTGTGAAGCACGGATTGCCGAAGAACGCGCCGCGTTTGTGTGCACGCCATGTTGCCGTGGCATTACACATCATCGCATTCGTGGAAAGAAAGAAAACGTTGCCGTATCCACCTGTTGCGAGAATCACCGCATCGCCGACGTACGATTCGAACTTGCCGGTGACCATATTGCGGGCAACAATGCCGCGGGCTTGACCATCGATAACCACCAAGTCAAGCATTTCACGTCGTTCATAAAACTTGATCGTTCCCAAACCTATTTGGCGGCTAAGTGCCGAGTATGCGCCGAGCAGAAGCTGTTGACCGGTTTGCCCGCGGGCGTAGAACGTGCGGGAAACCTGCGCCCCGCCAAACGAGCGGTTGTCCAGCAGCCCGCCATACTCCCGTGCAAACGGAACTCCCTGGGCAACACACTGGTCGATGATGCTGTTGCTCACCTGCGCAAGGCGGTACACGTTCGCTTCGCGTGCGCGGTAGTCCCCGCCTTTCACCGTATCGTAGAAGAGGCGCCAGATGCTGTCGCCGTCATTCGGGTAGTTCTTCGGCGCGTTGATGCCGCCCTGCGCTGCAATACTATGTGCGCGGCGCGGTGATTCGTGATAGCACAACGCTGTCACGTTATATCCCAACTCGGCCAGCGAAGCGGCAGCCGAAGAACCGGCAAGCCCCGTACCGACGACGATAATATGATATTTTCGTTTGTTTGCGGGGTTCACCAGTTTCATGTTGAAACGATGGTTGTCCCACTTCTGTTGTATGGGTCCGTCAGGAATTTTCGAATTCAGTGTCATAGCAACTCTTTTCGTTTAGTATGCAAAGAGAAAGTACAATGGAATAATCGCAAAGCCGATTGGAATGAGGAGCCAGAACACCACACCGACAGCGTTGACAAGCTTCTCAAATTTTCCCGCACGCAACCCGAACGTCTGGAACGCTGATTGAAATCCGTGCTTCAGATGGTAGGCAAGAAACACGAGCGCCACCATGTAGAATGCGACATACGCCGGGCTGCTGAATGCTTCAATCATGAGTCGGATCATCGGTTCTTGGCCGAAGAATCGGGACTGCACAAAGAAGGTGTTGACATGCACAACGAGAAACACACCGACGAGTATTCCGGTGAGCCATCCGAAGCGGGAACTCCATGTACTGTTCTCGCCCGCCTTGTTCACTTCATATTGAACAGGCCGCGCCTTGCGATTGAGAAGATACAGATAGATGCCCAATATGGCATGAAGCAGGAAGCCCGCAAACAGACCCCATTCCAACGGACGGATAACTGGATGGGTTGCCATGAAATGGCCGTATGTTTCAAACATCTCGGCTCCCCAAAAACTCTCGGCGGTTTTGTCGTGGTTCGCCTGAAGGGCAAAGAGATTTATGGTAAGATGAATAACAAGAAAACTGCACAGGAACAATCCCGAGAGCGCCATCGTGATTTTCCTGCCGACAGATGAGCTAAGAAACTTTGCGGTTTTTCCCATTGAGAGTACTTTCTAAATTGTTGGAACCTCCTGAGGAGTCCATCGGACCTGGAAATGAGGCTTGAAGAACATGGTAAGATGTAACCGGTGAGCGAAAGCCCGAAAAAATGTAAGAAGGAATTTGAAATATAGCAAGACGCCGTCAGGTCGCAACGCGCATGAACCGGACAATTGAAATAATCGCGCCCAGCAATCCCAACACAAGACCTGTTGCTACAACAACTGCATAGAACACCGACGGCATGTGAATATAGGCCGAGAAATCGCTTGCAACCAGCCGTGCGGCATATTCCAACACAACGTACAGTACACCCGCAGCAATCATTCCGCCGACAACTCCCTGCACCATTCCCTCGATTAAGAACGGGAGACGGATGAATGTCCATGTCGCGCCCACAAGTTCCATCGTTCGTATCAACTTTCGTTTCGCGTAGATCGCAAGTCGGATGGTGTTGGAAACGAGCAGGATTGCCGAAAGGCTGATCAACAACCCGAGGCCGAGAGTCACATTGTTGATAGTGTTGGTTCTTCTGTCAATCAACTCGAGCAACTCTTTCCGGTAGATAATCTGATCGATGCCTCGAAGGGCAACAAGCTCGCGATAGATTCCATCAACGGCGGTTGTTGTTCTGAACTCGGGCTTGATATAGATCTTGAACGACGGCGGAAGCGGATTGAAATCGAGAACCTTCTTGATATCTTCGCCGAACTCATCCTTGAAGATCTTTGCAGCTTCATCTTTTGAAATGTAGATAAGACTATCAACCCCGTTTACCGCCTTCACGCGATTGATGAGCGTGTTGATTTGGTCGCGGCTTATCGGCTCCTGCAAAAACGCTTCAAGTTCGACCTTCGCCCGCAACATCTCAATGAAGCGCGACGTGTTGATGCTGATAACGGCAAACACACCTAACAACACCAACGAAATGCCGATAGTGATGATGGAAATAGCTGTCGAGAGTTTCGTCCGCGTAAAGCCGGACAGACTTTCTTTAACTGTATAGGAAAGACTCATGCTATTGTCTTAGAAGTTCGATTCGTCGCGCCACCGGACAATCTTCCAGGGGGATGTTGTTGTCGCCTGCTCGAATGTGAGATTTGCATATCCCCCGATGCGCTCGATGGAACTTGGATTAAACGTGATCGTCAGATTGAATCCGCGTACATAATTCATCCGCTTTACTGTAGTTGATGTATCAACAGAACTTGACACAATGTTGTTCCATATCAAGTCAAGCCGTTGGGCATTCTGAAACAATCCGTGCGTTGTGCGCAACTCCGTATCCCGCCCCCACGTGACGTCAATCCCCCCGTTCTCATAATCACGATAGACAAAGACAAACGAATCATCGAGCAGCGGCGCATACACAGACGTATCACGGAATGTGTATGCAACCCGCAGGCATTGGAAAATGCCTTCCGGCGACGATGGATCGCATGACAACGAAGCAGGCGCCGTATCCAACCCGGGCGCGAAAGGATTCTTGCACGTGAAGCTAAGGGCAACGAGAAGACCACAGGCCAGCAGCACAGCCGATTGAGGCGAGAGTTTCATCAGTTGCTGAACTTGCCTTTGAAACTGCTCCAGGTCAGATCGTTAGTCGTTTTCAAATCCACCCACCGCGAAATCGTCCACTCGCTGTTGTCATTCACCAGCGTGAAATGCGCCGTGCCCCTCGCTGTTTGCGCAAAGCCCGGCTCGACATGCTCGAACGTAAAGGTGTAGTCAAAGCTGTATGTCCGCGAATCATTTCCGGAAATGATCGAATCCTTCGGCACCAGCGTCAGGTTCGAGAAGCTTTGCGGTTGGCGTCTTTTTGCGACAAGGTTCTGGAAGTACGACTGTTCCTGCTGTAACGTCCAATGCCGAAGCACGCTTGCGTAAATCTCGGCCGCATCACCCGACGGAACGAATGTAAAACTGTGCTGCGAACGTGTTGAGTCAGTGAAGTTGGCGACATAGCCCGCCACATCCTGCTGCCCGACGGAGTTTTGCAGGTTGAGAATAACATTTGAGGGAAATGTACGCGGCAAGTATTGAAAGCCGGATTGAGACGGCGGCTCTGCCTCACGCGGCTCGAAGATGTTACACGATGCTGCGAGCATTGTAACGTACAACACAATTTGCATGCCCTGCTTGTTCATAATTCGACTCGCCCTTCGAGAGCACGTGATAGTGTTGCTTCATCTGCAAATTCAAGATCGCCGCCGACGGGAATACCACGGGCTATGCGGCTGACCTTGACGCCCAACGGCTTCAGCAATTTGGTCAGATACAACGTTGTTGCCTCGCCTTCAACATTCGGATTGAGCGCAAGTATCACTTCGCTTACTTCGCCGTTCATTCGTTGAATCAGCTCACGCACTTTCAGATCGTCCGGCCCGATGCCATCGAGCGGGGAAAGCGAACCGCCCAGCACGTGATACAATCCTTTGAACTCGTTCGTTTTCTCGACTGCCATCACGTCGTTCGGCTCTTCAACAACGCAGACAATGCCGCGGTCGCGTTTCGGGCTTGAGCATATCGGACACGGATCGATTTCGGTGATATTCCAACACGAAGAACAGTACCGAATTCTATCTTTCACATTCACCAATGCCCTCGCCATCTGCACGATTTCATCCCGAGGCTGTTTGAGAATATGCAGCGCGAGGCGCTGTGCCGTTTTCCTGCCGATGCCCGGCAGTGCCGCAAACTCTTCAATAAGTTGTTGAAGCGCTTCTGATGTATAGAGCATACTGTTCTTCTGTCACATCCCCGGCAAGTTCAAGCCGGGAATGTTGGGTATCATGCCGCTCGTGACTTTCGCCATTTCTTCTTGCGCCATCCGTGACGAATCCTCGAGCGCCTTGTTTATCGCCGCCAGAACAAGATCTTCCAACATCTCAACATCATCGGGGTTCACGACTTCTTTATCGATTTGAATCTTCACTACTTGTTGCCTGCCGTTTGCGGTCACTTTTACCATCCCACCGCCTGAATCCGCCATAATGGTTTTTTGTTCAAGTTCCTGCTGTACTTGTGCCATCTTTTCCTGCATCTTTTGAACCTGCTTCATCATTCCGGCCATGTTCGGCATGCCCTTCATCGCGTTCCTTTCGATAGTAAGAGTTGAGATGTGTTCGTCTCTGAAAAAATATACCCTTATACGCAAGGAAAGTCAACGAGGCGGATGGCCGCCGAACCGACGGCTTTATTGGATGAAATCCGGCTTGCAAATCTGCCGTAACTTGTTACTTTTAGAGCGAGCAATATCACAGGGGTCTGCTTGCCACAAAAATCCGCACTCGGTTTCCTCGCAGCAATAGTCATTTTAGCATGCACGTTCGTTCTATTCAGCCCGACGATGGGGTTTGATTTTGTCAATTGGGACGACGATATGTACGTGTACGAGAATGATCGTGTTCAGGCGCTCACGCTCGAAAACGTGACGTGGTTTTTCTCGCATTCCTACTATCACTCGTACATACCTCTCACGATGTTCTCGCATATGATTGATTTCGAAATCTGGAGGTTCAATCCCTCGGGACATCACCTGACGAGTGTCGTGCTGCACGCGTTCAACGCGGTATGGGTATTTTTGTTAAGCCTTCAACTCTTTTCCGTTCTTAAACACGGAATTGCGGTACGCGGATTCCGAGAACTGCTTTTCCGCGAAGTCGACCATGCAATCATCTTCTCTGCTGCATTTGCGGCTTGTCTCTTCGCGTGGCATCCGTTGCGTGTTGAGTCGGTTGCCTGGATTTCCGACCGGAAGGATTTACTCTGCTTCTTCTTTCTCATCCCGGCGACGATTGTTTACATCAACTACACTGCGGCACGAGGCACGCCGACTGCCCGACGTTGGTATTTGACATCTCTTTTCATGTTCCTTCTGGCTTGCCTCTCGAAGTCCATTGCGGTGGTTGCGCCGGTTGTGTTTCTGATTATCGATGTTGCCGTGCTTCGCAGAAAAAGAACCGGTGAATCGCCCAAGAATCTTCTTATCGAGAAAACGCCTTTCTTTCTTGCCGGTATTATTTTCTCAGTGTTAGCAGTCAGAAGTACGCCGGAGCTTTCCGCGAGCGACATGTACAACATACTGACGCCGTTACAGAGAATTCTTCTCCCCTTCCACAATCTTGTGTTGTATGCGGGAAGAACACTGTTCCCCTCCGACCTTTCGCCAATGTATCCGCTTGCCGGGGAGGGAGAGATGATGGCGACATTTGCCCTGTTCGCCGCTGTTTTTGTTGCTTGTCTTCTACTCTTCTTTAAGAAAGAAATCAGAATGCCGCTGTACCTCCTCATGGCGTATATTGTGCTTGCCGCGCCTTCGGCCGGATTTGCATCTGCTGTCGTGCAAACAACTGCAGACAGGTATTCGTATTTGTCGAGTGTGCCGCTGTACTTTCCGGCCGGCTGGATTGTGGGAAAACTGATCGAGAAGTTTCGGTCCCGGGACACCAACGTCTATGCAATTGCGAGTGTTGCCGTTCTCGTGGCAGGATTTTTCGGCTATCAGAGTTTCCGCCAGTTGCCGATGTGGATGAATTCGGAGACTCTTTGGGGGCGGACGATTGCGCTATTCCCAACAATGCCTCTTCCGCACAACAACTACGGATTGGCGTTGCAGGGACGCGGTGCATTGGACAAAGCTGAAGAATCTTTTCAACGTGCCATTCAACTCAAGCCCGACTATCTTGAAGCGCATCTGAACCTCGGCAACATCATGTTCACGAAGGGAAATTGGGATGAGGCAGAACGGTTGTTCCTGCGTGCTTCCGAGTTGTACCCGAATCAGGCGGAGGTGTACAACAATCTCGGCGTAGTTGCAAACACGAAAGGCAACACACTCGATGCGCTGCATTGGTTCCGTCGCAGTGTTGAAGTCAATCCCGACTACGCGCACGGATATTTCAATCTTGGCGTGTTATACGAGAAGATGGGAAATCCCATCGCCGCCACTGAAGAGCTGAAGAAAGCAGCCCGGCTCGGACATCTTGCCGCACAACATTCGCTGACGAAAGCGGGAGTTGCGTGGTAGTTTCTTGCCTTCACTTCCCTACTTTCGTATCTTGATACGCAGATTTCGCGACATACGGGGCGTAGCTCAGCCCGGCTAGAGCGCTTGCTTTGGGAGCAAGAAGTCGCAGGTTCGAATCCTGTCGCCCCGACTACATTCTTGAACGAGAAACAGGTTGAGTTTTGTGTAGATAGGATTGTGCCCGCCGGCGGTCGCCACCAAAAATCCCTCGCCGAATTGTTCGCCACAAAATCTCTCCAACAGCATACATTCCCCTAACGTGCAGGAGGTTCCTCATGCGTCAGTTCCCCTTTACCATTTTTGCAGTAATTATAGCAGCGTTCTTGCTGAGTGTCGGCGTTCAGAATGCTCACGCCGTTGCGACTGTCACCAATGCCATCGTCGGCGGCGGAGTTACGGAAGGATCAGCCCGGTTTTGGGTAAGACTATCGGGGCCGGGAACAGTTCAGATACAGCTTTCGCAATCTGCTGACTTTGCTTCCCCCATCCTCAGCACTCAAGAGAGTGTGTTGGAAGCAGGCAACTACGCGGCCATTGTTTCTGCTCAAGGACTGCAAGCAGACAGGAAGTACTACTACCGGGCGTTGGTGGATGGAATTCCTCACACACGCATCGGCTCCTTCCATACATTTCCATCACCGGGAACAGCTTCCAACTTCACGTTTGCATTTGGTTCCTGCCAACAAGGCTCGCCGTTCGTTCCCGGCTCCGCCAGAGGCGGAGTATTTCGAGAAGTAGTAAGAGCTAATCCCAAGTTCTTTCTCCAACTCGGTGATTGGGGGTATCCCGACACAACGGATAACATCCCTGAGGACAGTACATTCTTTTCCTATGATTACAGCCGTGTTCAATCGAGTTATCTGGAACGAACAGTCCCCGGCTACCCGATGGATTCACTCATGCTCATTGCCCCGATCAATTACATGTATGATGATCATGACTTCCTGAATAACAATTCGTCGGCAACAAGCGCGAGTTTTTCAATTCCTGTCCGGCCGAGTCCGTATGGCACTGACTTCATCGCGCGGGAGATTAATGCCTTTCCGGAAGGTCGGTTAAACAGCATACGCGGCTATAAAGAGAACATGCCGACATATCCGCTCGTCAACGAATCACGCGGAATCTATCACAAGTTCACGTACGGCAATGTTGATGTGTTCATGCTCGACCTGCGTGCACAACGCTCGCCCAATCAACACAGCCTCCGGAAGAACACGGTCACGCAACGCTGGGAGTTTGTGCCGCCTGCGGGGCATTCTATCATCGGCAGAAACAACGCGCCCGGCTTAGGGCAAAGTCAACTTGATTGGTTCTTAGGAGAGCTTCAGGCTTCGACTGCAACGTGGAAGTTCGTTGTCAGCACGGTTCCGTTTAATGTTTCCCAGATAGGGGCATTGCTTGCGGGAATATTTCTACAGGATTCGCTCATCACGTTGCCGGGTGTGCCCATTCCGGTCAGTGCCATTTTTGCTGCAATGGAGCTGACCGACAAGTGGTGCGGTTTTCCGCAGGATGCGCAGGCGGTTCTCGACTTCGTAAACGCGAACAACATCAAGAATGTCATTGTGCTGAGCGGTGATCAGCATACGGCTGCAATAGATGATGGAGCAAATGCAGGCTTCCCCGAAATCATGGCAGGCGGGCTCGACATCACCAACTCACGAATCATTGCCCTTTTCGAGGCATTCGGACTTCACATCTGGAACAAAGGAGGTCAAGGAATCACAACAAATGAGTTCAACAACGCGTACGGAAAGATCAACGTCTTTGGAGAAGATTCCGTCCAACTTCAGCTCATTGATGAGTTCGGAACAATGTTCGCGGCTCATACTGTTCTGAATCAATTGACAACAGAAGTGGCGGAGGAATCCAAACCCTCATCGTTTGCGTTGATGCAGAATTTTCCCAACCCCTTCAACCCGACAACATCCATCAGGTTCCACATTCCGAAAGATATGTCGGGCATTCGCGCAACGCTTAAGGTTTACGACGTGCTGGGGCGGGAACTTGTCACATTGGTGGATGAAGTGAAGGAGCCCGGTTCGCACACAGTCCTTTTCGATGCGTCACATGTTGCGAGCGGCGTGTACTATTATCGATTAAGCGTTGGAGGGAGTGTGCAAACAAAGCGGATGATACTCTTGCGATAAGATCAAACAATCAGTAGCTGCTGCCCCTCATTTTGCCGGCAACACAAACTGCACAATTATTGGCACGGTTTCACTTTCCCCTTCTTCAATGGGAGCCAGCCGCTCTCTTCATAGAACTTGTATGCTGTCAGTGCCTTCTGACAGCAACTCGCGCCTATTTCTTCTTCTGCAAATAGTACTTCTTCGTGTACTCTACCACCATCCTGTCCGTATTGTACTGCGGGATGAGTGATGCCATTGAGTGGCGCACGCGCTTGAGCCAGGCGTGCGGGATACCATCTTTGCCACGATCGTAAAAGAGGGAAATGATTTCAGTTTCAAGAATGGTTCTGAGTGAGTACGCATCCTTATCATCCTGTTCGTGGTCAGTCGGGGCGGTGGCATCTTCCCCGACAGCCCAGCCGTTTTTGCCGTCGAATGCTTCACGCCACCAGCCGTCCATTGTGCTCACGTTCAATCCGCCGTGCAGAATCACCTTCTCGCCGCTTGTGCCGCAGGCTTCCATCGGGCGGCGCGGGGTGTTGAGCCATACATCCGAGCCGGAGACGAGATAGCGCGCAACGTTGATGTCATAGTTCTCGATGAAGACGACTTTGCCGAACATATCGAGCCGCTTCGTCATGTTGATGATTTCCTGGATGAAGTGCTTGCCGGCATCGTCTCGCGGGTGAGCCTTTCCCGCAAAAATAATCTGTACCGGTTTCTCTTTGTTGTTCAACATGCGAATGGCCCATTCCATATCGCGGAAGAAAAGCGGGGCACGCTTGTACGTCGCAAACCGCCGTGCAAACCCGATAGTCAATACATCGGGCGAGAGGAAATTTTCATACACGCCAAGGCCGTCTCCGCCATGCCGTAAATGCTGCTCACGCAACCTCTTGCGGGCAAACTCAATCAGCTCACGGCGCAGGGAAGTCCGCAGAGCCCAAAGCTCCGCGTCGGAAATCTTCTTTGATTCGATGGACTTTTGCCAGTACTTCGCATCGCGGATGCGTTCATGCCATTTGGGGCCGAGTGTCCGGCTGTAAAACTGTGATGCCGTCGGCGATGCCCAACCGTTGATGTGTACGCCGTTCGTGATTGATCCGATCGGGTCTTCATCCTTGTTCCAATCGGGATACAAATCCTTCCACATCTGTACACTCGTTCTTCCGTGAAGCTCGCTTACGCCGTTGGCGGCGCGTGACATCTTCAGCGCAAGCACCGTCATGCAGAATGTTTCGTTGATGTCTGCCGGACGAATGCGGCCGTAGCCCATCAGGTGATCGATGCTTAATCCGGATACTTCAGAAAACTTGTGGAATGCCGTATTCATCAAGTCGCGGCTGAAGCGATCGTGACCCGCCGGGACGGGCGTATGCGTTGTGAACACGCAACGGTCTTTGACGTACGCTTCGGCTTTTTCGAGAGACTTCTTGGCTTGCAATTGTTCCCTCAACAACTCCAGCGTGAGAAACGCTGAATGCCCTTCGTTCATGTGAAAGACGGCAGGATTGGTGCCGATGGCCCGCAACAAGCGCACGCCGCCGATGCCGAGCACGATCTCCTGCGCGATGCGCGTCGTCTGGTCGCCGCCATAGACATGGGCGGTGATTTCGCGGGAGCGGTCGTCGTTCTGTGGAAGATTGGTGTCGAGCAGATACACCGTCACGCGGCCAACATGAACGGCCCACGCCTGAAATGCAACAAACGTTCCGTTGATCTCAATCGTACAGACAACGGGATTTCCTTTTTTGTCTTTGACGAGTGTGAGAGGAAGTTTCAGCGGGTCGTAGACAGGGTAGAGTTCCTGCTGCCATCCATCGTTTGAGATTTGCTGGTTGAAATATCCCTGACGGTAGAACAGGCTGATACCGACAAACGGAAGGCCGAGGTCGCTGGCGCTTTTTGCGTGATCGCCGGAGAGAATGCCGAGCCCGCCGGAGTAGATGCGAAGACTCTCATGCAAACCAAACTCGGCGCTGAAGTACGCAACGGGAGACTTCTTCAGCGGGGATGCGTTCTTCGAGCCCCACGTACCTTTCTGATTCATATATGCGCGAAATGTCTTGCATACGCTGCTGACGCGATCAAAGAACACCGGGTCCTGAAGTCTGCCGTGCAGCTCGGACCCGGAAATCCAGTTCATCACTTCCACAGGATTGTGATTGCTGTGTTCCCAGAAAAAGGGGGAGAGTTCCTGAAAAATGGATTGCGCCGACGGGTTCCACGACCACCACAAGTTGCGGGCAAGTTCGTGCAGTTCCGATTTCGCATGTTCGATTTGTTTATCCGACATCCGTTTGAGTACCACGGTTCTCTCATCTCCTATTATTATGACTTGTGCGGCTGCAAGCCTCATACATACGCAGCGATCATCGTGCTGCTGTAGTGTGTATCGGCTGGCAGAGGCGTTTTGTACAGGGAACGGGTGGAATCAGGCCTCCTGTGTGACGAGGGCGTCCGCCTTTTTCTTAGACATGCGGTTCCGCTCGTTGGCATCGAGATATCTTTTTCTAATGCGAATGCTCTGCGGCGTGATTTCGACGTATTCGTCGTCACTAATCCATTCGATTGCCTGTTCGAGCGTGTGAATATGCGGTGGCTCGAGCCGGATTGCCTCATCCGCGCCGGAGGCACGCATGTTGGTGAGCTGCTTGGTTTTGCAGACGTTCACAAGCATATCCTGCTCACGTGAATTTTCGCCCACCACCATTCCGGCATACACCCGCGTTCCGGGTTCGATGAAGAACGTGGAACGTTCCGCAAGCTTCCACATTGCATAGGCAGTTGCGTCGCCCGTCTCCATGGCAACGAGGGCCCCTTTTGTACGATGGGCGATATCGCCCTTGTACGGTTCATAGCCGGCGAAATTATGATGCAGTATCCCGGTACCTTTCGTTTGCGTGAGGAACTCGCCGCGGAAACCGATCAGGCCGCGGGCAGGGACGTAAAACTCAAGACGCGCATTGCCGTTGGCAGAAATCATGTTCTTCATTTCGCCCTTGCGGCGTCCGAGGTTCTCAATCACCACCCCGATATGTTCTTCGGGAACGTCAATAATAACGTGTTCTATCGGCTCGGCAAGAACGTCATCTATACGTTTGTAGATTACTTCCGGTCGGGAAACCTGCAGTTCATATCCTTCCCGTCTCATATTCTCAATCAGTATTGCAAGATGTAGCTCGCCGCGGCCGCTCACTTTGAAGACATCGGGGGAATCAGTCAATTCGATGCGGAGACTCACGTTCGAACGTAACTCACGCGTCAACCGCTCGGCAAGATTGCGGGTTGTGACGTATTTGCCGTCCAATCCCGCGAACGGCGAGTTGTTGACAATGAAATTCATCGAGAGGGTCGGCTCTTCGATGGCAACGAACGGCAACGGCGTCGGGTCGGCCGCATCGGCAATGGTTTCGCCGATGTCAACATCTTCCATTCCCGCCAATGCAATAATGTCGCCTGCGCTTGCTTCGTTGACTTCGATACGCTTCAGCCCGTCGAACGTGTACACTTTTGTTACTCTCGCGTCCTCGACAATTTTATCGCGATGGATGATTTTCATCGGCGAACCCAGTTTGATGGTGCCCCGGTGAACCCGTCCAATGCCGAGGCGTCCGAGATATTCGCTGTAATCAATTGTCGTAACAAGCATCTGGAATGGCGAAGCCTTGTCGCCGGGCGGCGGCGGAACGGTGTGAACAATAGCATCAAGAAGAGGTTCGAGCGTTGTAGTTTCGTCTTCCAATTCCCTCTTTGCAATTCCTTGCTTTGCGATAGCATAGATGGTCGGAAAGTCGAGTTGCTGGTCGTTGGCGCCGAGCGAAAGGAACAACTCGAACACCATGTCAAGAACCTCATGCGCACGCGCATCTTTCCTGTCGATTTTGTTGATGACGACAATCGGCTTGAGATTGAGGTCGAGGGATTTTTTGAGAACGAACTTCGTTCCCGGTAACGGCCCTTCGGCAGCATCAACAAGCAGCAGAACACCATCCACCATAGTCAGCGTGCGTTCCACCTCTCCCCCGAAATCCGCGTGACCGGGCGTGTCGACAATGTTGATTTTGGTGTTCTTGTAATGAATTGCCGTATTCTTTGCCAAAATAGTGATGCCGCGCTCTTTCTCAAGATCATTCGAATCCATGACGCGGGAAACCATCTGCTGGTTCGCACGAAACGTTCCCGTTTGCCGCAGCATGTGGTCAACAAGCGTCGTCTTCCCGTGATCGACGTGTGCAATGATGGCGATGTTGCGAATATCTTCCCTGCGTGCTTCTGACAAACCTTACCTCAAACGATGAATAATGCTGACCTATTTCGAAACCACTGAAGTGGTTTTCACTGTGACGAATGGTGACTTTCAGCTCACGACTTAAGTCGCGGGCTGATGCATACGAGACCCCGGATTCCTAAACGGTTTCAATCGTTTCGATACGTTTAGGCATTCATCCCCCCAAGAACAAAAATTGCTTCAAGCACACAACCGCCTGCTCGAAGCGGCATTAATATAGGGATTGATAGGCAGAATTCCAATCGGCAAATCTTAAGGCTTCTTAATGGAGAGATGGAAGAAGAGAATTGGAAACAGAAAAACATTGGCAGATTCCCCTTGAAGACGTATCTTATGCTGTTTTGATTTTTGATAAAAGGAACCGGATGAACATTTCACTCACAAACAAAGTCAGTCTTATCACGGGGGGTTCACGAGGAATCGGCGCTGCCACCGCATTTCTGCTTGCACAAACAGGCTCCGACATCATACTGAATTACGCCCGAAACAACGAACGAGCTGGTGCCGTTGCAAACGCAATACGCGAACTCGGTCGCAGAGTCCTTGTGCATCAGGCAAATGTCGGAAACGCTGATGAAGCCCGGTCTTTAGTTGAGCAGGGAATTGCCTCGTTCGGGAGAATCGACATTGTTGTGAATAACGCCGGCATCTGGACGTACGGCGAAATCGGAGCAATGAACGAGAACGTGTGGGACGAGACGATGGAAGCCAACCTCAAAAGCATCTTCAATATCTGCAATGCCGTTGTTCCTCACATGAAAAAAAGCGGCGGCGGTCGCATTATCAACATCGCTTCAACTGCGGGGCAACGGGGCGAAGCATTCCATTCGCATTATGCCGCGTCGAAGGGCGGAGTGATTGCATTCACGAAATCCATCGCTGCTGAGCTGGCGCCGTTCAATATTCTTGTCAACACTGTTGCGCCGGGATGGGTTGATACGGAGATGACGGAATCTGCCCTCGGCGACGGGAAATCACGGGAGGAAATCGCCGCGTCAATTCCGCTTCATCGAATTGCCACGCCCGAAGATATTGCCGGACCGGTTCTCTTTCTCGCGTCGGATCTTGCACGCCACATTACGGGCAGCACGATTAGCGTCAATGGCGGAAGTGTACTACTTTAGTGGGTTCGCCACTGAGACACCGAGGCACAGAGATTTAGAGGAATCTCTCGATGCGTCAGAGTGCGTAACAACAATCGGGATTCTGCTATGATCGTCATGAAATTCGGGGGAACCTCTGTCGAGGATGCCTCTGCGTTGTGCAATGTCGCGCAGATCGTCGCGGCAAGGAGATATCTGAAGCCGCTGGTTGTCCTCTCCGCGTGTGCGGGAGTAACGAATGTCCTTATCAAAACGGCACACGACGCAGCAGCCGGAAACAAGAAGGAGGCAATGAAGGGTTTTGCAGCGTTGCAGGAACGTCACAACACCATTGCCGAAGAACTTCTGGGACCCGAATCTCATCGCGCAAAGGAAGTGTTCGAATCCGACTTTGCCGAGCTGCGTCAGCTTGTGCACGGACTTTCCATTCTGAACGAACTGACTCCGCGGGCGCTTGACCAGATTGTGGCGCACGGCGAGCGTTGGTCGTCGCGGCTGCTGTCCCTCTTCCTCCTCCGCGAAAGAATCCCCGCAGAATACGTCGATGCACGAACGGTGATGATCACAGGGAATGAATTCACGAAAGCTGCTCCGCTGTTCGACATCATTCAAGAGAAGGCGGAGAAGATTCTGCAACCCCTGCTTGATGAAGGAAAGATTATCGTTACACAGGGCTTCATCGGCGCGACGAAAGAGGGAATCACCACAACAATCGGACGCGGCGGCTCGGACTATTCCGCTTCGATTTTCGGTGCAGTCTCGAATGCAGATGAAATTCAAATCTGGACGGACGTTGACGGCTTCCTGACCGCCGACCCGAAGATCGTCTCGGATGCCCGCAGGATCAAGGAGATGACATTTACAGAAGCCGCAGAGCTTGCCTACTTTGGCGCAAAAGTACTGCATCCGAGTACGATTCTACCCGCAGTTCAAAAGAGCATCCCCGTTCGGGTGCTGAATTCTCGTCGGCCGGAGGGAGAAGGAACGCTGATTACCAACACCGCCCCTGCATATCCGGGCTGCGTTGTGAAATCTGTCGCGTACAAAAAGGGGATCACGGTTATCGGTATTCAGAGCACACGAATGTTGATGGCGCACGGTTTTCTTGCTCGAGTGTTTGAAGTATTCGAGCGCTACAAGAAAAGCGTTGACGTCGTCGTCACGTCCGAGGTGGGCGTGTCGCTGACGGTTGACACCGAAGCGGATGTCGAGGCAATCGAGGCCGAGCTTGCCCGCTTTGCCGATGTGAAAGTGGAGAAGAACAAAGTCGTCTTCTGCGTTGTCGGCGAGCGGATGAAGCTGACGAAAGGAGTCGCGGCCCGTGTGTTCCACGCGCTTGCTGAATCCGGCGTTAACGTCGAGTTGATCTCGCAAGGCGGATCGGAAATCAATCTTACATTCGTTGTTGACGAATCGGACGTGGAGAAAACTGTACGCGCCTTGCACCGGGAGTTCTTCTCGGATAACTACGACGAAGCCGGATTGGTTGATGAGATACCTGAATAGAATACCAGAGCGCAGGGACGCTGCGGTAAGTTGTCAGGCCTTTCGCAAAGTAACGAGTGTCAGCTCCGGCAACGTCCCCAGCCTGATCGGCGGCCCCCAATAACCGACGCCGCGATTCACATACACCCACATGGTGTCGTGTTTGTGCAGTCCTTCAATGTAGGGCTGGTTGAGGCGGGCAAGATAGTTGCCGGGAAAATACTGTCCGCCATGCGTATGACCCGACAGTTGCAGATCATACCCGAACTTCGTCGCTTCGGCAACACTGCGCGGCTGATGCGCAAGAAGAATGCGCGTCACGCCTTCAGGCGCTCCGGCTACCGCAGCCCCCGGATGTGACGCGTGTGCGCTTCCAAAATCCTTGCCGCCGAAATCCGTAACTCCCGCAAGAACAATCTTCCCTTCTCCCTGTGTAATCACGCGATGTTCGTTATGCAGAACATCGAACCCCAGTCTGTCCGCCTCGCGCATCCACGCCTCAACCCCCGAATAATACTCGTGGTTGCCCGTTGAGAAATATGTTCCGAACGGCGCTTTCAGTTCTTTGAGCGGAGCGACATCATCCTTCAACCATGCGACGGAACCATCAACAAGATCGCCGGTAAAGACTATCATGTCGGCTTTTTGTTCAAGAATCTGTCCGGTGATCTGCTCAACATAATCCCTTTTGATAGTCGGCCCCACGTGCAGATCGGAGAATTGCAGAATGCGGAATCGGTCAAACTCCAGCGGCAAGTTGGCAAGAGGAATATCTACCGACTCCACCATGGGACGACGGTGAGCCTGCAGAAATCCGTATCCACTGGCTGCTGCCGCAATACCGATGATGCCGATGTTCGATGCGTGAACGAGAAATCTCCTGCGGTCGTCGCTTACCGGAATCTCATCACGTCTCCGAGACAGGCTCTTTCCGGCCCTGTTAATGCCCTTGCCGATCAACAGCACAAGATCGCGCAACACAACAAACGTCAGCACAAGCGTGAAGAATCCCATCACGATGTAGCCGAGATATGAAAAGATATCCAGCGCATTGCTCTGAACGCCGGCAAGGAAGAAGGCGAACGGTACTTGCGGAATCAGGAACAACAAGACGACCACCACCCAGGCGATTCGAGCCTGTTCACGGGTGAAGTGAGCCGCTTTGATGACTCGCCTGCCGACATACCAATGGGCAAGTCCGATGACGCCAAACCAGATGGAGAAGAAGATGAGAAATTGGATACGAAACATAGTTGTTCAATACTGATTGTTTTGGCCGGAACAGACGGACTGCAAGATAGAACGGAGAATTCCAGCGGAGAGTTTCATTGATTCGAGCTTCGGTGCATCTCCAAAGCCTTCCGTGCAATACCATGTGCCATTCCCCGAAACACCAGACCGTGCAATGGATAGATAGAGTACCAATACAGTAGTCCCCGCAATCCCTTCGGATAGAATCGTGCCGTCTGTGTAAGAATCGAGCGACAGCCATCTTCGGATTCGACGGTAAATTCCAGCCAGGCGCTTCCCGGCAACTTCATTTGCGCCCGCAGGGTGAGTGAGGTTACCGGTACAACAGATTCGACCCGCCAGAAATCGAGCGCGTCACCCGGCACAAGCTCATTGGGATGCCGGCGCCCTCTTCGCAATCCGACACCCCCGATCAGCTTGTCGATGAACCCGCGAATCCTCCACAGTACGTTTCCGTAGTACCATCCGTTGTTTCCTCCGATGGACATGAACGCACGAAAGACGGAGGCCGCCGGTGCATGAACTTCGACTTTCCGGATGTCTGAAAGAAGCTGCATGGTTCCATCGAGCAATCCTTCACCGTAGCCGACAGACGCGTTCGTCCACCGCGTTTCAACAGACGAATTGTGAACAGCCAGCATGGCGCGCCGGATTGCCTCGTCAAATGGGAGGGGCGAAAAGGGAAACAGCGTATGCGCAAGATCGGATTCGCATACCATTTCGGATTTTAATCCTTCAATCAGAGGACGGGCAATAGATGCAGGAATCGGCGTGACGAGGTTGATCCATAACGATGATAGTCGAGGGGTCAGAACGGGCACAACAAGAATGGCGCGCTTCAATCCGAGCAGTTTCGCGAAGCGCAACATCAGTTCCTTGTATGAGAGAATATCCGGGCCGCCGATGTCTATTACCTTTCCGGCCGAATCCGGAATGCGCAGGGCGTCAACAAGATAGCGCAAGACATCGCGAATGGCAATCGGTTGTGAACGTGTCGAAACCCACTTTGGAGCTGTCATAACAGGCAACCTGTTTACCAACGCGTGCATCATTTCAAACGAGGCACTTCCGGACCCGATGATCATGGCGGCACGAAATTCCGTAACGGGAACAGGTCCTTTTGCGAGAATTGCTCCGACTTCGTTTCTGCTTCTCAAGTGCGGAGAAAGATCGGATGAGCGGCTTCCCAGTCCGCCCAGATAGATTATCCTCTGAACATGTGCCGCCGCCGCCGAATCAGCCACATTGTTGGCAGCTTGCCTGTCGTGTTCTTCAAAATCATTGTCGCCGGCTCCCATCGAATGCACCAGATGATACACCGCATCGCAGCCACGCATCGCATCTGCAAGCGAACCCCGGTCCAACACATCCCCTCTGACTATCTCTACCTGTTTCCAGCCACGTCCTTGCAACTTCCGCGGATCACGCGCAAGGCAGCGGACACGGAAGCCCGCGTCCAACAGAAGGGGAACAAGTCTGCCGCCAATATATCCCGTTGCGCCAAGAACGAGAACCCGTCGTATGTCTTGTGAAACTGATTTCATAGTATGTTGTTAACACCGGCAGAAGGTAATCGGTTCGGCGGTGCGCATTGCAGTTACATTGCCATTCGGAACGCTTTTCTCTATATTTTCAATTAGATAAAGAGAGTTGCAGCGTTTGTTACTTAGCGAAGGGAGAAGCGTTATGGCACTTTCAAAGAAAGCAAAAATCTGGATTATTATCCTCGGCATTCCGGTTGTGCTGATTCTCGGAGCCGTAGGGGCATTGAAATTCTACTTCACCAGCGAACGACTGAAGGCTCTGCTCATTCCGCAGATCGAATCGGCAACGGGGCGCCAAGTCGCGATCAGCGATATCAGCCTCAACATATTCCCCGCAATTGCGCTGGACATCCGCGGGCTCACCATTGCCAACAAGGCGGAATTCTCGGAGAAACCAATGCTGGCACTTGACAGGATGTTGGTTGATGTGAAACTGCGACCCTTGTTCGACAAGCGCGTGGAGATTTCCTCGTTGCTTCTCGAAAAGCCGAGCTTGATTCTCGAGACAAACGAAGACGGATCCGTGAACTACAGGGAGAAACCCGCGCCGGGTGAGGAAGAACCTGCACCGACGGGCGAACCTGCAAGCCTGGCAGGAGTTCTGCTTTCCGATCTGCGCATCATCAACGGATACATCGAGTTAGCAGACAGGCGGTATAATTCGCGGCAGGTGTATGGCGGATTCCATGCACAGGCGAGCGCAGACTTCAACCCTTCCGCCAACATTGCGCGCATCGAATGCAAAGCAGCCATCGATAGCTGGAACTACGGTTCACTCACCTCTATGCTGATAACCGATTGGCGCATTACTGCCGATGCGACCCTCCTCGTTGATGTCTCGAAAAACATTCTCACAATCGAAAACGGAAAGGGATTTCTGAACAGCATTCCGCTTGATGTGTCGGGCACTGTTGATATGATGGACAAGCCGAAGATGGATCTTGCGATCGAAGCAAAGAATGTGAATGTCGCGCAACTGTTGAATCTCACGCCGAGGGAGTATGTGGAGAAAATCAAGGGTGTGAAAGGAAACGGCGACGTCGAGGCGAAGTTCATCATCAAAGGAATGTACGACAGCGAAACGCAAACGCTTCCCGACATCACAGGCACCATCAATAGTACAAATGCCTCTATTCAGTATCCCGATCTCCCGAAGCCCATAACGAACATCAATATTGTTTCGGATGTTGTCAGAACAAAGAATCAGCAGGAATTTCACATCAGGAAACTCTCTGCCAATTTGGGACAGAACCCCATCTCTGCAACTGTTGACATCATCAACTTTGACGATCCCTCTCTTATGATGGCAATCAATGCGGCGCTGAACCTTGCCGAAGTGAAAGAGTACTATCCCGTTGAAGCCGGAACAACGCTCAGCGGTTCTATGAAAGCCAACGTCAACATTGCGGGCAAGATGAGTAACCCGGATGCTATGAAAGCTGCCGGAACCATGGAATTTCACAACGTTACCATTGCCACAGCAACAAGCAAGAATCCGGTCAAAGACATGAACGGCACGATCACGTTCAACAACCAGATTCTTGAATCGAAAAGACTATCGATGAATATCGGCAAATCTGATCTGGCACTGGCATTTACCGTCAGGAATTATCTTTCGATGATGTCGGATAAGAACGATGCGCCGAAGGCAACAGCAAACGTATCGCTGACATCGAACCGTCTCTTCACTTCCGACATCATGAGCGATGAAGAAGCGAAGCCGTCGGGCGGCCCTGCCCCACCGAAACAAGCAAAAGCAGCAATGCCTCTTCCAAATGTTGACATGGAAATAGCGGCGAAGATCGGCACACTGACGATGCAGAAGTTTGAGATGAAGGATGTCCGTGGAACGATGAAAATCGCCAACGGCATCATCAACATGCAAAACCTGACTATGAAGATGTTCGACGGCGCGATTGCAAGCAAGGGCACGGTGAACCTGCAGAACCCGCAACGTCCGACATTTAATCTGAATCTTGACATGAACAGCCTCAACGCAAACTCGGCGTTGTCCTCTTTCACATCGTTCGGCCAGCGATTGTTGGGTGACATGAATATGGATATTCACATCAGCGGAGCGTTGGACGATACGCTCGGATTGATTCCGTCATCGTTGAATGCAACCGGCAACGTTGGTGTGAACAACGGCAAGTTGCAAGGCGTGAAGGTGAACCAGCAGATTGCAAGTCTGCTCAACGTTCCGGAGGTTTCTGACTTAAGCTTCAAGGATTGGGTGAATGCTTTCTCCATCAAAGACGGGCGGGTCAACATCCCCGATTTGAAAATTGCCGCTCTCGGCGCTGACTATACCATCGCGGGATCGCAAGGGCTGGACGGTTCGATGGATTTCAAGATGGCTTTGCTGCTGTCGGAGGCAACTTCGGCAAAGGCGAGTGTCCCCGGCTTTGCGGGCGAAGCGCTCAATGCCCTCAAGGAACCGAACGGCAGACTGAAACTCGACTTCCTCGTCGGCGGATCAACCGACAATCCCAGAGTTCAGCTTGATACCCAATCGTTGCAAGCCCGCGCCGCCGAGTTTGCAAGATCAAAACTCGACGCGGAGAAACAAAAGCTGCAACAGAAGCTTGAAGATGAAGCGAAAAAGAAGGGCGGGGACCTTCTCAAGGATTTGTTCAAGAAGAAATGATTCACAACCGTAGGGACGTTCTCCAAAGGAGTCCTTGGGACAATTGAGCGTCCCTACATACATCGTGAAAACCATCCGCCCAAAACAATCCCTCGGTCAGAATTTTCTTCGTGATGAGAATATCGCGCGCAAGATCGTCGGGTCGATGGAGATTCATCCCAACGACCTCGTCTTGGAAATCGGCCCCGGCGAAGCAGCACTAACCAAACATCTCGCTCAACTCACTGACCGATTGATTGTTGTTGATGTCGATCGCCGCGTAATTGAACGCATGCAGGAAATGTACCCGAACGGCGAAGTGGAGGTTCAGCACAGCGATTTCCTTCAGTCTGATTTTGCGGCAATTCTGCAAGAACGAGATTCGGCCACACTTCGCATCGTCGGCAACATTCCATACAACATCACAAGCCCGATTCTGTTTCATATTCTCGACAACCGTTCGCATGTCAGCGATGCGACTCTCATGATACAGAAGGAAGTTGCCAGGCGGCTGGTTGCACAGCCGGGTACTAAAGATTACGGAATTCTTGCCGTTTCTTGCCAAATCTTTACGGATGTCGGGTTGCTGTTCGACGTCTCGCCCAAATGCTTTTTTCCCTCACCCAAAGTTACATCATCCGTCATACGGATGAAAATCCTTCCGCAGCCGCGGTATGCGCTGCATGACGAGGCGTTCTTCAGGAGTATGGTTCGGGCGGTGTTCGGCAAACGCCGCAAGACATTGCGCAATTCATTGAGCTATTTTCTCGACCCTCTCCCTTCCATCCCGGAACGATTCGATTTGTCGAGACGCCCTGAAGACCTGTCGCTGCGCGAGTTGGCGGAGTTGGGAAACATCCTTGCGACAAAGAGGGCATAGAAGGCAACGTGTCCTGCCTCAATTGCCTGCGTTTCTTGGTTGCTTCTCTCTGCTTCATCGGCTATATTTTTCAGACATAACCACGCCTGTTTTCGCGACAGGGGATCCATTGACTGTTACAAGGAAAGTCACGATGAGAAGTCTGTTTGCGTTTGCAGCAGTATGCTGCCTCATTTCATTCTTGCAGAACAATACATCCGCCCAACGCGCCGACGGTTTTTGGCAGGACGTTGCCGAGCCGGCAATTCCATCGGTTGGCGAACGGCTGATCGTTCCGGTCGCGTACAGAACTGTTGAACTCAATCTGAATGCGCTGAAGAATCTTCTCTCCCAAGCCCCGTGGGAGGAAAACGTGAGAGCGTATCACTCGAATGTCCGGTTGAGTCTTCCTATGCCGGATGGAACATTCGAACCATTTCGTATTGTTGAATCTCCCATCATGGCACCGGAGCTTGCAGCACGTTATCTCGAAATCAGAACATACCTCGGTCAAGGAATCGATGATCCGACGGCAACCGTTCGTTTCGATGTAACACCCGCGGGATTTCACGCGATGATTATCTCCGCCGGCCCGACCGTCTACATTGACCCGTTCAGCCGCAGTACCACGCAGCACTACATCAGTTATTATAAACATGCAGTACTTTATGATGAGGCGCGCCGTTTTGAAGAGATCGGGGTTGAAGATCCGAACGGCGAAATGGCGCGGGAGATTGCCTCGCTTGTTGCGGCAAACCGTTTCACATCCATCGGCGAACAGTTGCGGACATACCGGCTGGCGTTGGCTTGTACCGGTGAGTACGCGACATTTCACGGCGGCACGAAGCCGCTTGTTCTCGCGGAAATGGTCACCGCAATGAACCGTGTGAACGGCATCTACGAACGCGAGGTAGCAGTCCGCATGGTGCTGATTCCGAACAACGATACGTTGATTTACCTGAATGCCGCAACGGATCCTTACACCAATAACAGCGGTTCCACAATGTTGGGTCAGAATCAAACAACCCTTGACAACATCATCGGCAATGCGAATTACGATATCGGGCATGTGTTCAGTACAGGAGGAGGAGGCATTGCAGGGCTCGGCGTTGTCTGCCGTACAGGCAACAAGGCTCGCGGGGTTACAGGCCTTCCTTCACCTATCGGCGACCCCTTTTATGTTGACTACGTTGCTCACGAAATGGGGCACCAGTTCGGGGCAAATCATACGTTCAACGGCAACTCCGGATCGTGCAGCGGCGGAAACCGCAATGCTTCGACCGCCTATGAACCCGGAAGCGGCTCTACCGTTATGGCATATGCAGGTATTTGCAGTCCGCAGAACATTCAAAATGCCAGCGATGATTATTTTCACGGCGTCAGCATCGATGAAATTGTAGCGTATACAACAACGGGGTTCGGTGCCGGGTGCCCCGTAGTAACGTCAACCGGAAACTCGGCGCCGGTTGTTGATGTGCCCGCTTCCGGGATCGTTATTCCGCTCAACACGCCGTTCTTCATGCCGGGCTCGGCATCCGATTTCGACAATGACCCCATGACCTATACGTGGGAGCAATTTGATCTCGGCCCTGCAGGGCATCCCAATACACCGAGCGGCGGCGCCCCGATTTTCCGCAGCTTCAAGGGAACGGCATTGGATTCCGTCCGATTCTTCCCGCGCATGTCCGACATTCTGAACAACACGCAGACAATGGGCGAGATACTTCCGAGTTATGCGCGTACGCTTACATTTCGTTTGACTGCCCGCGATAACAGGGCCGGCGGAGGCGGGGTAGGCAAGAATTCGACCGCAATCAGTGTCAGCGGAACAGCCGGACCTTTTGCCGTAACAGCTCCCAACACGTCCATCACATGGTTAAGAAACTCGGTTGATACAGTACGATGGAATGTTGCAGGAACAGATCTGGCTCCGATCAGTTGCGCAACGGTCAACATCCTTCTTTCCACTGACGGCGGAGTGACCTATCCGACGGTTCTTGCCGCCAACACGCCCAACGACGGCGTTCAGGCAGTAACCATCCCGAACATTCTCACTACGACGGCACGAGTCAAGATCGAGGCAGTAGCAAATATCTTCTTCGATATCTCGAACGTGAACTTTGCCATCGGGCCTGTTGCATCACCGTCGCTTATCTCTCCCGTAAATGCATCCACGGGCAATCCCACCTCGACTTCGCTGCGGTGGCGAACTGCCAACGGTGCAGCAACATATCATGTGCAGTTCTCGAACGATCCGTCATTCATCAATCTGATCGTGAATGATTCGACGTTGACGGATACTTCGCGTGCTGTCAGCGGCTTGCTGAACAATACTCTCTACTACTGGCGTGTCCGTTCGAAAAATGCCGAAGGTGTCAGTGGCTGGTCGGAAACGTGGAATTTCAGAACAATCATTGCTCCGCCCGCTGCCCCGGCCCTTGTTTCTCCCCCCAACAATGCAGTCAACCAACCGGTGTCGCTGACGCTGCAATGGAGTTCCGTTATTTTTGCAACATCATACCAACTTGAAGTGGCAACCGATTCAGCGTTTACGGCAATAGTTGTCGATGATTCGGTGGCGGGAACATCACGCGGAGTCACGCTACTGAACGACATCAAGTACTACTGGCGTGTCCGTGCACGCAACGCTGGAGGATTGGGTAATCCCTCACCCATCTGGAACTTCACAACCGAAGCGGCACTTTCGGTGGCAGGACGGCAGGGGATTCCATCCGATTTCCAACTGATGCAGAACTACCCCAATCCGTTCAACCCGTCAACAGTGATCGAGTTTGCGTTGCCGCGTGAAGTGATCGTGACGATGGAGGTGTTCAGCCTTATCGGAGAGCGCGTTGCGTTGCTTGTTGATGAGAAGAAGACTGCGGGATACCATTACATCACATTCGATGCGAAGGGACTCGCCAGCGGATCATACATCTACCGCCTGCGAGCAGGAGATTTCATACAGACGCGCAAACTGGTTTTGTTGAGGTAAGAAAGCAGACGGGAAGTTCGCTGTTCAAGGCCCGCTTCGGCGGGCTTTGATGTTTAGTGTGATCGTGCAACAAGATAGTCCCAACTCATTTTGGCAATCCCGGCAATAATACCTTCATTTGTCTCGTTATTCTCCTTCGAGTTTGAAACAAATACCGCAAGGGCAAAGTGCCTTCCATCGGGCAGCGTCACGATGCCAATGTCGTTCACGGCTGCCGCTACTCCCGATTCGTCCCTCCCTGAAGTCCCTGTCTTGCGAGCGACGATGGTTCCCGCAGGCAGGTTGCCCTTGATTCTCTTCGGCCCGGTTGAGGTTTCGACCATAATCTTCCACAACAATTCGAAACTGCTTGAAGAGAGCAGTTCTCTTCGATAGAACAATTCGAGCAATTGAACCGCTGCGCCCGGAGTTGTCCAATTCGTGAATTGAACTTCCCAGGCTTTGTGCATTTCCTCCTCCGTCGTCTTGATGGAGACGTCATGAACTCCTAAACCATGAATGAACTCCTCCACTTTTTCCGTCCCTCCAGCGAGCGTGAAGAGAATATCACATCCGTTATTGTCGCTTTGAGAGACCGTGTAAGCGAGAATATCGCTCAGCGGGAGTTCAACATTCCCATCAGGATATTTTTCCCTCAGCGGGCTCCAGGTATCGGGCAACAAATCCTGTTTCGCAATTCTGATTTTCTGATCGAGTGAGAACCCGCCTTCATCCACTTTGTGAAGGACGGCCAGCGCGAGGTGGAATTGGTACACACTTTGCATCGGGTAATGCTTATCGCCGCCAACAATCAGCAGTTCCCCGTTGTCGAAGTTTATGATTGCAACACCAACGTCTGCCCGCTTTGTTTTGAGAAACTCTTCAAGATCAGCCTTCAGGTGGTCGAATTGAGCAATGGCGGATTGAAGAAAGAGAAGAGTCAGAAAGCCAGCGGCCACAGATTTCAGGGGAATCATAGAGTCTTTTCTCATTGGTTGGCGAATCCGTATTTCACAAACGCAAAACTTCCGAACGCCCGCAACGCTTCCGCCTGGGCGTGTACCGTGCCGATGTCGCCCACTTTGTATCCGTCTTCGCCACCGTGCAGGTTCCATCCGTTACGGATACCGTTATCGCTCTCACGATGCAGCGTAACTGTTGCCTTCCCGTGGCCGTTCGTCCAGACGTGGTCAAGCATGCGTTCGATCTTGCCGGGCAGATCGGCGAGCTGGTCGTGCGCAATCAGATACGCTTCAAGCAGAAAATTCACGAACGCGCCGTTGCCGTCCATATGTGTTTGATAAAAATCGGTTTGATCAACCCAGTTTGCTTCGGGGCTCATGATATGCCGGGCGGTAGCAACGGCAATTGTTCTGAACTTCCCGTCATTCGTCGCACGATACAGAGCGGCGGCCACGGCGCAGTAACCCGTCCCGTGCCACGGTAATTCTTTCCCGAACGCCGCGCGGCCGGGTCGCCCTTCCCATCGTCCGTTTCCTTTATACAGAGTCTTTTCGACGCCCGGTGTTTGTCCGTCACCGTTCCACACAAGCAGCGCATCGTCGAGATAGCGTTGTTCGCCCGTTGCGTTGAAGAGCAAGCAGGCAACCGTCACCATCTGATTCATGTTGCTGTTGGTGAAGATCGGTTCGTTCACGCGTGCAGTAGGCGGCCAATTGTACCACGTCCAGAAACCTTCATGGTTGGAAAGCCGCCCCTCTTTGCGTGCGCCGTCGTAGCGTTTCGCAGCATTCGTGACCAGCGGCGTGTTGATCTTTCCGGTTACATCCCACCACTTGAGTTCAGCGAGCGCTGCCCATGCCCTGTCGTCGACCCAGTAGCCGTTGTCGAGACGGGTTAAATTGCGCTGTACGATGTGATACCGCAGCAACGCGCTATCCCTTGTTACTGCAAATAGAAACGCATCGCCGATGGCCCCGTACGCCCCTTCCCAACCGGGAGTGTACACGCGATGGAAGAGTCTGCCGATTGCGTAGGCACGCTGAAGCCAAATTTCAGTAGGTTTGTATTGCTGTGAGATTGCGGGGGCGGGTTGCGCAGGAGTTGTTTTCCCTCCTTCTTTCGAAAGATAAACGATAGCCGCAACCAACAGAAGGGCACCAACCGCAATCAGGATTTTAATTGCATTTCCATTTCGCGGAACGCCTTCTTCCGTAAGATGATTTTTCCGTCTCGACCGCTTTGTCAATTCTTCACCAATGTCATGATCATGAATTCATCGATGTGGGCTGAGGAAATTGTCCGCCTCACTCAACGCATCAGCAGAATCTTCTTTGTTGCACTCAAATCCCCCGCCTGCAATCTGTACATATACACCCCGCTTGCAAAACCGTCCGCATTGAACTTCACCGACTTGAACCCTGGAACCTGAACCTCATCCGCCAATGTCGCGACCTCCCGGCCCAGTACGTCAAACACCTTAAGCGTAACATGGCCACCTGTCGGAAGTTGATAGCTGATGGTTGTTGTCGGATTGAACGGATTCGGATAATTCTGGTGGAGAACAAATGCCTCCGGCACAGTCGGTTCTGGATTCACAGATGTCAATTGAAGAAACGGCGAGTAGAAAACTGTGCCGAACGCCGCGCTATCAGGCCGGTGGTAGATCCAGCTCTCAATCACCAGAGAATCGTTCGACCCCCAGTAGTTGTTTTGGGCGGCAATATCCTGTGTGCCGTTGTTGTAGAGTTGGTAGATCGTGCCGCCGTTATTGTTGTTGTCGAACCTATTCTTGCCGTCGTCCGTTGTGTCGGCATTGCTGAGGTCGCCAACCACGGGTTTCGGCGAATTGTTGAGTCCGGCAGAAGAAACAATTGTGATACCCCAATAGTTGTTCTTCAGGATATTTCCTGTGATAATCGGAGAGTTGGATGGCCCGCCCGTCTGAACCGTGATGCCGCTACCCGAGACAAGCGGATCGGGATTGATGCGATTGTTCTCGATACGATTGTAGCGGATGAGCGGACGTAACGTTCCCCCGGCACTCAATCCCTGTACAACAATACCAAAACTATTGTTGTGAAGGTAGTTGTGCTCGACTATCGCATTGCACACGTCGCTGCTGGTAAGAGTCACAAGGCTGATTGCTCCCGCCCGAAAATAACTTCCATTGTAGATTTCGTTTCCGCGAATAACCGGGTTGTTCGTCCCCTGCCCCCCGATGGCGATAGCGTTTCTCGCTCCGGTGTTCTGGTAGTTGTTGTACCGGAATAGATTGTCTTCAATGAGGGGCGACGAGTTGACATTGGCGGTAATCGCGGATTGGCGATTGTATTCAAACACGCAATCCCTGATCGTCGGACTCGCTTCAAAACAACGAATGGCGTTCGTGCTGTTTTTAGTGAACAGGGAATGGGAAATGGTCGGGTTTGCATTGAAGCAGTACACCGCGTCCACAGCATTCATGATTCTGCAATAGGAGATCACACAGAGAGAATCAACTGCCGTATCATCAAACCGGAAGCCGCGATACCAGCCTGCGCTGTCAACACTTCCTTTCATGACGATTGAATCTGTTGCAGTTCCGATGGCACGCAACACACCGAAAACCGTGAATCCTTTTCCCGCACCTTGGGTCACAGTAATACTTGATCCCGGCAAAATGGTCAGCCTGTCATTTGCTGCAATTGTAATCGTATCCGTCATCGTGTAGTCGGGAAATGTTCCCGTCAGAGTACCGCCGGAGAACGCGACAAGACTGTCGAGATTCCACTGCACACCTGTGTTAGGCGTTGTGTAGCCCGCGAAGGCGTGGACAGTCATGATCGAAACAAACACAGTGAAAATAGTCCTTAGCATAGGGGAGTTCTTTCGAAATAAATGTGACACGATAAAATGTAGGGACTGAGGCAACCAACTGCAACGCTGCAGCACATCAACGGGGTTCAAACAACACCATCGTCTCCATGGTTGCGGTTCCGGGAAACATGTCGAAGGGCACGGCACGTGCCGGCTTGTATCCGTTCTTTTCCCACCGTTTCAGCTCTTTTGCAATCGAATCAATATCACAGAAAATGTGCAGCACACGCCGCGGGTGTTTTGCGGCGATACACTCGATGACACCCGCTGAAGGTCCTTTGCGCGGAGGGTCAAGCAGCACGACATCATCCTTTCGGGCGCCCGACATGATTCTTTCAAGTGATTCGTCGTTGACATCACTCCGTATGAAGCGTACGTTGGAGACCTTCTGCCGCTTTGCATTTGCAATTGCCGATTCAACGGACGGAGGCGATAATTCTACTGCAACAACAGAATCCACGCTGCTGGAAAGGCACAGTGCAAACAATCCGTATCCGCAATACAAATCGAACAGCGTTGACTCCTTGGTCGGTTGCAGAAGTTGCTCCGCCGTTTGAATCATCTTCTCGAGAATCGCCTGATTGATCTGTGAGAAGGAAAGCGGTGAAAACAAGAAACTTCTTCCCATTGTCCGGTGGAAGATTTCCGATTTACCGAACAGCTTCTTGAATTTCGGCCGTGAGTCCGGGCTTTTCGATCCTAGATAGTACCCCGGACTTGAGCTGTCCTCATATATAAAAACGCCGATGATGCTCACGTTTTTTTTGGTGAGAGATTTCGAAAGCGTGTTGGCGGCGTGAATTGCTTCGGGAGAGATATCATTCACATTGAAAATGACAGTCTGCTCCGAGTAGTTGCCTTTGATCACAACATGATTCAGCACCTTCGCAAGTTTCTTCGCATACGGTTTGGAAATACTCTCCTGAATCTGCTTGTAAATTATGCTATGTGCGGACGGTTCGATGGCGCATCGCATAACAGGAAACGGTTTCAGTTCACCTTCTTCATTCGGGCTGATTAGCCCGAGCCGTACAGAATCCCGAAACGAGAACATACGACGTTTCGTTGTGGTCCGGTAGTCCCTGCCGAGCGGAGAGCGAACGAGCGACTCAAGCCGGCATGAAACCCTCAGCCCCTTCCAGAATTTCTGCAATGCCTCATTCTTCAATGCGGCTTCTGCATCGTACTCCAGATTCACGGCATGACAAAGCCGGCATCGTTGCCCGGTTGGAGTCTGACACTCGCCTTCGTCAAGTCGGCGGGGAGAAAGCTGTGCTGCTGTAATGGTTGAGGAGAGAACCTCTTCAAATGGCTGCATGAACTCTTTCGATGCGGAGACGGAGACTGCTGCGTCTCAACAGGTGCACATCAATGGGAAAGTTGGTGAAGTGATTTTTCCAGCCGGGGCAGCATCTCCCGAATCTCGGCTAACGAGACTGCTCCGACGGAAAGTCTGAACCATCCCGAATCTTCATTCATTCCGAACGCCTGGAACGGAACAATCGCCAGTCCCGCCTGATGCAGCAGGTAGCGGCGGATGTCTTCGTTTGTACGAAGGGCGTCGCCCGATGGCGTCTTTCTTCCGTTCAACGCGAAACGGGCCGTCAAATAGATAGCGCCCATCGGCGTAATCGCATCGACGGGCAAGCCCTGCTTGCGTAGCGACAGAATGCCCTTGTACAACGCGTCGAGTCGCGATTGAAGTCCTGCCTTCATTTTCTTGTGATATGCTTTGACCTGGTCGGTGGCGCTCAGGAGTTTGGCAACGGCAACCTGTTCGGCACGCGGCGCCCACGCCCCCACATGCCCGATAATACTCGACATTTTCTGAACAATATCCGGCGGACCGACAACCCAGCCGACGCGAACGCCTGTTGCGGCAAACGGTTTTGAAATGCCGTCAACAAAAATCGTGTACGGCTCCATCTCAGGGCAAAGAGTCACTGGATTGTAGTGCACGGTCGAGCCGAATGTCAGCATCCAGTACACCTGATCGTACATCACAAACAGCGGTCGCTCGTCGCGTCCGCGGCGCGCATTCTCCTCCAACACAAGATCGCAGATTTCCTCCAGCGCCCCCTTGCTGAATGCCGTTCCTGTCGGATTCAGCGGAGAGTTGAGGGCAAGCAATCGTGCTCCACGAATGTGCGGCTCGAGATCTTTTCTTGTCGGGAGAAAAGCTCTTTCGCTGTTGCAGATAACAGGCGCACCCTGTGCCCCGACCTGATGGCAGTAGTGGTTGTTGTTCCACGAGGGAACCGGATATATGACACGATCTTCCGCGTCAACAACTGCGCGATACGTGCCGTAGATTCCGGGGCGTGATCCGCCGGTCACCAGCACGGATTCCAAAGGATATTTCAGATCGAGCCATCGTTCGTAGAATGCGAGAATCGATTTTTTCAAGGGCAGCATACCATCGGAGGGAGGATAGTTCGTTTCGCCGCGCTTCAACGCCTCTTTGATATTCTCTTCCAGAAATTTCGGGATTTTGAACTCCGCCGGACTGAAATCGCCTACTGTTAGATTGCAAATGGTCTTCCCTTCCGCCACCATGGCACGAATATCGGCGGCAATCTTCAGAATCTCAGACCCGATCAATCCCTCAGCCATCGTCGAAACCCGACGCGCGGCGCGGTGGGACACGTTTCGCTTCGCCTCAACAAGATGTTCTTTCTGCATAAAGTGTCTCCCTCGTGAACGTTACCTGTGTCTGGAAATGAATATAGTGTTTTCATGATGAAGATGGAACGCCGCCAGGAACGTACTGCCGAAAGAGGCATTGCGCGAACGATTGTAGAAACAACAAGGCTCGCACATTCTCAGCACAGCATGAGGTAAGCAGAACCTTCCTTAATCTGACAAAAACCTTCTGGCATATACATTGAACTCATGTGAACAAATCGTGCTCTTACGACTGTCCTGCACTATGTACATGAAACAACTTAGGGAAATCCGTTCGTCGTACCAATTCAAACTTATAGCTGCATTTGCTGTTCCGTGGCTTGCTGTTGTTGTTTTCGGGCTTACGTTCTATCCTGAGAAGCAGAAAACATTCAGTACAGAGGCGGCACTCAAGCAGGCACTGACAATGAGTGAAATGCTCGCGTTCTCTGTCGGCACCGGACTCACGGAAAGCAACTATGAAATGGTTGAACGTGCATTTGAGTGGACAAAAAAGGACAGCAATGTTACGTATGTAACTATCCAGGATGAAGGAGATAGTTCCATCCTTGCATACAATCCGCGGCAAACATCCGTTGGAAAGAGTTCAAAACTCTTCACCGAAAGGCTTGTTGATATTGGCCAGTCAACCATCACTGTGTATACGCCTGTCGCAAATCAGTCTCGTAGATTAGGAACAATCATCCTGGAGTATTCGCTTGATGCCTATCAGCAAGAGATTGCCGACCAGCGCTTTGTCTCCATGATTGTTAGCAGTATTATCTTCGCGATAGGACTCTATGGCATAGTTCTGCTTGCCCGAGAGGCAGCGAAAGTCCGGCAATACAACAAGGGTCTGATCAAGGCAACGGCACAGGCAACCGAGCAGGCCAAAATGCTCGAAGTCAAAGCGGTAGAATTGGAACAAGCGCGACAGGCTGCGGAACGGAATGCCAAACACAAATCGGAATTTCTGGCCAATATGAGCCACGAAATCCGGACGCCGATGAACGGCATTCTCGGCATGACGGAGCTTGCGCTGGATACAAATCTTTCGGTGGAGCAGAAGACATATCTCGATACCGTGAAGAGTTCGGCGGAGGCGCTTCTGACAATCATCAATGACATTCTCGATTTCTCGAAGATCGAATCCGGCAAGCTTGAGCTTGAATCCACCGAGTTTGACATCCGGGATACGATCGGGCTTGTGTTGAAGGCGCTTGCTGTTCGAGCACATCAGAAAGATCTCGAACTCGTCTGCAATATCGCATCCGATGTACCGATGCGCGTAGTCGGCGACCCAGTTCGTATGAATCAGGTTATCACGAATCTTGTGGGCAACGCCATTAAATTCACCGAGCGGGGTGAAATCTCACTGAATGTTCATTGCGAGACCCTCGCGGATGATTCTGTCGCTCTCCGTTTTTCCGTTGAGGATACCGGCATTGGCATCCCCGCCGACAAGATGAAGCGCATCTTCGAGCCGTTTTCGCAAGCAGATCATTCCGTGACGCGAAGGTTCGGCGGAACAGGACTGGGTCTCACCATCTCACAACAACTCATAGAGATGATGGGTGGAAAACTCGCGGTAGAAAGCGAGGTCGGCAAGGGAAGCACGTTCCACTTTGCATCACATTTCGGATTGCGGCAACACCAGCCCGCGCGGTTTGTCGCCCCCGCCGAACTTTCCCTCGAAGGACTTCCGGTGCTGGTTGTGGACGACAATGCCACCTCCCGGTACATCCTTGAAGTAATGCTCTCCAACTGGCGCATGAAACCGCGGCTCGTTGATGGAGGTCGGGCGGCGCTTGAAGAGATGGATCGAGCCGGAAAGCACGGAACGCCTTTTGCGCTGATGTTGCTTGATATCATTATGCCGGAGATGGATGGTTTTGAGCTTGCACAGGAAATGCAACGTCGCGGACTGATGCAGGAAACGCATGTTATCATGCTCTCATCATCAACCCAAAAAGGAAATGCCGACCGTTGCAGGGCATTGGGAGTGCATACGTATCTGAAGAAGCCGATCATTCAATCGGAACTGTTCGACGCGATCATTGAAACGCTGCATGCACATCCTGCAGTCGTGGCCAACACGGCACACAAAGTCGTAACAAACGGACCGAAGCTTCAACGCCCGCTGCACCTTCTCCTTACGGAGGACAATCCCGTCAATCAGATGTTTGCGATTGCCATTCTGGAGAAAAAGGGGCACAAGGTTCGTGTCGCAAACAACGGGCAGGAGGCAATTGACATTCTCAAGAAGGAACAATTTGATGCAGTGTTGATGGATATTCAGATGCCGGTGTTGGACGGGTTGGAGGCAACACGCAGGATACGTGCAAGCGAACAGGGCACGACCAACCACATTCCAATTATCGCGATGACTGCGCATGCAATGGAACGCGACAGGGAGGAGTGTCTTCAGGTTGGCATGGATAATTACATCTCGAAACCTATTCGGACCGAGCATCTGTTTGAGATTCTCGAAGGCATTGCCCCCTCCGCAGAGATGCCGGATGAGCCGCAACCAGCTCACATCGCAGCAGGCCCGATGCTGACATTTGAAAAACCTGCACAAGGCACAGACTCTGTCGTTGAGGCCAAATCAATTTTTGATCGTGCAGACGCTCTTGAACAATGTCTCGGTAGCAATGAGATGTTGATGCAGTTGGCTCGCGTCTTCCTGCAGAACGCTGATCAGATGATGGCCGCGATCGATACGGCGATCAACGAGCAGGATCCGAAAGCCCTTCACCGCACAGCACACACGCTGAAGGGTGCAGTGGGAAATCTTGCAGCCAAAAAGACGTACGAGGCGGCGCTTCAACTCGAACAAATGGGTCGCAACAACAATCTGAACGGTGCGGCTGAAGGGTTTGAGCGGCTCCGGCAACACCTCCGGCAGTTGAAACTTCATCTGCAGGAATTCGAGCAGGTTACCGCATAGTCGACCAGGAAAAAAAGTATGGCACAAACAGAAAAGACACGAATTCTCATAGCGGAAGATGAGCCAACCCAGGCTCTTAAGCTGCAGTTTGTGCTGCAGCAAAGCGGTTATGAAGTTGCCGTTGCGGAGAACGGCATGCATGCACTTGAACTGATCAGACAGCAGCCTCCTACTCTTGTCATCAGCGATATCATGATGCCCGTGATGCACGGCTATGAACTCTGCAGGGCAATCCGTTCCGATGAATCACTGAAGGATATGCATGTCATACTGCTGACTTCTCATTCTAATCCAACGGACGTGCTCCACGGATTGGAATCAGGTGCGGACTCGTTCATCACGAAGCCATACAATACAAAGGCTCTCCTTTCCCGAGTTGAACAGATTCTAACTGAAAAAGCAGATACCTGTATGAGCGGCATTCGGCCAACTGCCGGTATCATGTTCGAGGGGCAACAATACTGCGTCAATTCTACCCGTCGGCAAATACTCAACTTTTTTGTCTCGACGTACGAGTCCATGCTGGAGAAGAATGCAGAGTTAGCCAAGGCCCGCGACGAGCTGCAGTCGCTCAGCGAAACCCTCGAGCGAAAAGTGGAAGAACGAACCCAGTGGCTGAAAGAGGAAATCAAAGAACGGCAGCGCGTCGAAGAACAGATCAGGGAACAGGCTGCCCTGCTCGACAAAGCGCAGGACGCAATTGCTGTACACGACCTTGACGGAAACATCGTGTATTGGAACGAGAGTGCAAACCGGATGTATGGCTGGCATGTTGATGAAATTATCGGAAAGAATGCCGAGGAGATACTCTATAAAGAAGTCTCAACCACAACAGCCAACAGCCCGCTCAAGCAAGCCCTCGACAAGGGAGAGTGGAGCGGCGAGCTCAAGCAAACGACCAAAGACGGCAGAGACATCACCGTTCAGAGCCGTTGGACACTCGTTCGCGACAACTACGGTGAACCCAAGTCGTTGCTGGTTATCAACTCGGATATCACCGAAAAGAAACGTCTTGAAGCACAGGTGTTGCGTACGCAACGAATGGAGAGTATCGGCACACTTGCCGGCGGTATTGCACACGACCTGAATAATGTGCTCTCCCCCATTCTACTCTCCATAAATCTTCTTGAACGGAAGATCACCGACGAACAAAGCAGGCAGATCCTCAAACTTGTGGAATCCAGCGCACGGCGAGGAGGCGCTCTTGTAAAACAGGTGTTGACATTTGCCCGCGGATTTGAGGGCGAACGAACGCTGATGGCAGTCTCACACATCATCAAAGAGCTGCAGGCATTTGCCACACAATCATTTCCGAAAACAGTTGAACTCAAAACCGCCTGGAAAAAGAATTTGTGGAATATTCATGGTGACCCGACGCAGATCCATCAGGTGTTGCTCAATCTCTGCGTGAATGCCCGCGATGCCATGCCCCATGGCGGTAGCGTCAGTATCTCGGCTGAGAACACAACGCTTGACCGGAACTATGCCGCCATGAATTCCGAGGCAAAACCGGGGCCCTATGTTCTGCTGAAAGTGAAGGATACAGGAACCGGCATTCCGCCCGAAATACTGGAGAGGATCTTTGAACCGTTCTTCACAACAAAGGAAGTCGGTAAAGGAACGGGAATCGGATTGTCGACACTCCACGCAATTGTGAAGGGACACGGCGGGTTTGTGACAATTCAAACGGAAGTGGGCAAAGGAACAGAATTTTCTGTTTACCTTCCTGCGGTTGAATCAACAGCAGCCGAAACCGGTGATTCGCAAGAGAAACAAATCCCCGATGGCCTGGGTGAACTTGTGCTCGTCGCAGAGGACGAGCCCGCAATCCGCGAGATTACGAAAGATTCGTTGGAGCGGCATGGTTACAGAACAGTGATCGCCACAGACGGCATTGAGGCGCTTTCACTTTATCTCCAACACAAGGATGAAATCAAGTTGGTGGTTTTGGATATGATCATGCCGTATATGGACGGACCGTCGACGATTCGTGCACTTGAGAAGATGAACGCCAACGTCAAGGTACTTGCGGTAAGCGGTTCGACGGAGAAATTCAAGCTTGCGGAAGCTGCCGCGCAGAAGCCCATCCGATTTCTGCCGAAACCATACACAACGGATAAGTTGTTGAGCGTGATGGATGAAGTGCTGCACGAAGCCGCTTAGGTAGGTTTCTTCTTCCTCAATCGTCTTGTACGTGAGAGGAATGAGAACGGTGACCGTTAGTGGGGGACTGACGGTCACCATTTGTTTTTCAAAGCAACAAGAAGCCCCGAACCGGCTCGTTGCCGACGGGGCTCATTGCTATCTCCACACAGCCAGCAAACCTCCCATCAATATCATGCAGAGAAAGTTGTATCCCATGCTGATGAGATACAACCCTGTTTTGCGGAATTCGAACGTAACAGATTGATAGGCAGTCGTAACAACCATGCCAATACACAGCATCCCCCCAATTTTCATTCCCTGAAAGAAGGTCTTCGATGCAGTGTAGTGAACAAAATAGTCCATCACGTAAGCCAGAACGATGCACATGACAAATGTAACACCGTACATCATGGCCGGATTCGTTGTGGACTTGCGGATTTCCTCCTCCGTTTTCCCCACCAGCGCCATCCATTGCCGGGCGAACAACAGATTCGAATACCAGAGTCCGCCCAGAATCATCGGGATGATTGCAGCCACGATGATAGCAAGCCAGTTGATACCTGAATGAGGCATAGCAGTATTCCTTTATGTTGTGAGAGATCTGAAACTTCCCATCCACATCCTCTTCACTATTAACGAGAAGATTATCGGCGTCGCGGGCGGGCTTGCTTCGCTTTTGACTTTGTCGTTTTCTTCTTCTTCGGTGCAGCCTTCTTCTTTGCGGCTTTCTTCCTCGCCGCCTTCTTCGGTTTCGGCGGCTCGCTTTTCACGATCCCGATCGTGTTGCCGTCCGGATCGCGGAACATCGCCATCGTCACCATACCCGGAATCTCCATCGGCGGCATAACAATGGTTCCACCGAGGCCAACCGCTTTGTTTAGGGTCTCCTGCAGGTCGGGAACTTCCGCGTAGAATGTAACAGGTGGGGCCGGCTGGCTCGGATCGTTTTGTCCGATGCCGCCTTGTGCGCCTTTCATGCTGCCTGTGCTGACAAGTCCGTAGTGCATCGGATTGTTCGCGTTGACACTCCAGCCGAACAACTTCGAGTAGAACTCCTGCAACTGTTCGGCATTATTGGAATTGATTTCCCAGTGAACGACGGGTGCACCCATAGCGGTACTCCTTTATTATGTGAGGGGATGTTGGATTATGTGATGATGAAGAGTGTGAAGTCGAATACGTTTTGTTTGCGTGCGGGTTGCAGATCAGAAATGGCGTCGGTTCGCCGCCGGAATGCTCGTGAGATTATACTAAGAAGGGTTTAGCGATGCAAGAGTTATTGGGTCATGCTGACAATACCGTTATTCCCAAAAGCCCCAATTGCTGGGCTTTTGGGGGCGTTCTGGGTTTGGACTGACATCCCGAAGTCCTGCCGCATCCCAACGACAGACATCGTTTCAGTTATTTCACAAGATTCAGCCCCTGCAGCGCCAGCGTATCTCCGGGACTGAGCATCAGCGCGTTGGTGAGAAGCATGCGCGCTTTCTGCCTGTCGCCTAAATAGTAATATGTCCATCCCAGTGAAAGGTTCGGCTCGTACTCAGCCGGATAATTACTCTGCGCCTTTTCAAGATGGCGCTTTGCCTCATCGTATTCGCCGTCGTTCAGAAGGATTTGTCCGAGGCGAAGATTGGCTGTAAAGTGCATCGGGTCGAGTTTCAGGATCGCCCGATACGTTGCCTGTACATTCTCCCAATCATTCAACGCCGAGAGCGGCAACGTGCGGCCGAGCAACGCTTCGATGCTCTTGTTGTTGGCAATGGTGTTTGCCTGTGTATAGTACTTTTTCGACTCCTCGTAGTTCTTCGAAGAATAGGACAACCAGCCGAGACGAATGTTGATGAGATAGTCGTTCTTGTTCTCCTTATATACATCCAGCAAAGATTGAACGGCCTTTGGGTAGTTCCCTGCCATCTCGAATTTCAGCGATTGATGGAAGGCCTCAACCTTCCCGTTGTTTTGTGACAAGACTGTCCCAGCCAAAACCGCAATGATGATGGCGGCCAGCAACACGCTGAGTAGAGTGAAGTGTTTCATTCTGATGTCTCCTCGTTTGTTATTCCCGTTGCAACAAATGCGCGATCCCCCGGTGCAGAGATCCTGATTTCCTTTATCATTCCTTCTGCATCGATTGTGAGAGTTCCGTCAAGCGTTTTCCGGTAGAACGCAAAAAGTCCCGTCCCTCTCAATTGAATACTGTTCGAGATTGTGTATTCACGACTTTCTTCCGATCGTTCCGCAAACCTGTATGATGCGCTGGCGTGCAGCTGCGGACTGAACACAAGCAAGAACTCGGAAAGATAACGTACAGCGCCGCCGACTGCCTTCGACACAGGATAGCGATCCGTCCAGACAAGGTTCGGCTCGTAGCACAGAGGTACCTGCACGGCCATCAGATAGAAATGATAGAGGGCCGAGCGTTTGTTTCCCGCAAAACCGGTCAGATAGAAAATCTTGCCAACCATCGCGACGGATGCTGTCGCTCCGGCGGAGGATTCTATATACAGGCTGTTGAAGATATCCACCTTCACTTCCCACTCTTCGTTGAACGATTCACCATCAAATGAACAAGCAAACGAAAGCCTATCCCCCAACGTAAACTCGAACGCTCTCCTGATTATTTTGTGCGATTCGAGATTCCTCACAAGCATATTCTCTTCCGGATGATCGAATGTGTGCAGAACACATCCGCTTTCTGTTTTCTCTAAATAGTGGCCGATCGGATGTTCGAACGTTTTGTCTCCCAACTTGTCCGTCATCTGAAACTGGAAATGGAGATGTGGTGCCGGCGAACGTCCGCTGTTGCCGCACATCCCGACTGTGTCCCCCTTCTTCACCCGCTGCCCAACCACCAGCTTCGTTGCGTGCGGTTCAAGATGAGATACTGCCGAGAAGAGGTTGCTCCCGTGATCGATGATGACCGTGTTTCCCCAATTCGACTTCAGATTTACTGCGCCAACGTCGTTATTGGGAACACCATCAACAATCCGAACGACGGTACCTTCAAGAGGCGCTACCACGGGAAGTCTATTGCAGTAGTAATCGCTCAATGCCGCTCCGTCATTGGCATATTCCTTTCCTTCCTCATCCGTCACAACAAAATCCCACGCATGACGCCACTTGTCCTTGTGTGTGATGGAACCGTTATGCCCCTGCGACACACGCCACTCGCCGAAGAACGGCAACTCAGGAACAACGGCTTTGAACCGTTCAAAGCGCGACACGCGATTGTGATGGTAGTAGAAATTCTCCTCCGGTGTACCGGGCTGGAAATAGAGGAGAACAAGATCGCTCTGTTCGCGCCGGAATTTCAGGCTGTATATTACCGACAGCACAACAAAGTTGAACGGGAGTACCAGCACGGGTAATTGATAGCCGGACAGCACTTTGACGAAGAAACCCGTCAGTATCACAATAACGAGGGATGCAATGATAGAAAGAATGAACGATTTTGTCGACGGAATGATCAAATTTCCGCCGAGAGCAAACGCTGTGAGTATCGAATTGAATCCCGCAAAAATCAGAAACCACTCGCCCGCTTCCGGCATGATCAAGTCCACGAAGATCACGCTTGAGGCAAACCCGACAATGCTCAGCGTAAACATCACTCGCGACAGAAAGAGAAGGGCAACAGCAAAAACAATTCCCGATAACATGTCGGATTGAAACACAATTAACCCAAGACTTCTGAAATATGTCTTGATTGTATCGGGTAGTGTGCCAAGAAATTCCGGTTCAGTAAACTCGAATGGCTTGCTTTCAATTCCGTTCAGATTGGTGAGAAAGATAATGAACACGTACAGCGTCAGCACAAACGGGAGACTCAACCCCGGCAGGTTGAACACGGCGGCAAGATGATGCTCAAGCACAGCCGAGACGAGAAATGTAATAATGATGAAGATGCCGATCAGGACGAGAAAGAACGGTGTCAGCTTGAAGTAGAATGCCGCGGCGGCACCGAAAAGAATGCCGTTGAATCCGTAAAAGCCGCTTCGGATCTTCGCCTCGTCAAATTTCAACACCGCCGCAGTCAGATTCGAAAGCACGACTCCCAACAGTGCAACAAGACCCAGCTCCGGCACAACAAACGTCGCCGCCAGCACTACCCCGCCGAACCATTTGCGGTTAGAGAAGAAAATCTGCGCGTAGCTATAGAGAATGGAGTCGAGAAGTAGATTCATGATGTCAGCGGGATTTCTTCTCCTTGAGTCGGGCGGGCAGAACTTCCTGCTGCGCAAGATACTCCAGCGTTTCCGCTTTGCGAATCAACTCCACCGTGCCGTCTTCCATCACCATTACCACATTCGGTCGCATCGTGATGAACTGCATCCATTGCGTCATGTTGTATGCACCGACGTGGTTCAGTACGAGGCGGTCGCCCTGCTTGAGTGTCGGCAGAACAATCCCGTCGCGCAACACATCAATGTTCATGCACAACGGACCGTAGATGACGGCATCTTCTGTGTGTACGCTCGGCTGCTGCGCCGGTTGAACCTTGTGCTTGTACCAAAAGCTGGTGAACATCAGGTTCACACCCGCATCGACAATGATTGCTCTGCGTCCGGTTGAGAGTCGCTTGTTTGCAATAACAGTTGTAATGAGATACCCCGCGTTGTCAATGAGTGCCCTCCCGGTCTCAAGAATAAGCGTCGGCAGATCTTCCGGTTTAATGGAAAGCTGGAACAATCCGGAGGCAATTGCATCGGCATATTGCTCAAGACTCGGCACGACTTCTTCCGCAGGCAGGTATTGCCCGATTAGTGTATTCTGGGATGCAAACCCTCCGCCAACGTCAATGTAATCCAGCGTGATGCTGAATTCATCGTGCATGCTTTTCGCAAGGCCGGCAAGTTTGCTCGCGGCCACGCGGTATGCCTCGGCACTCATCATGTACGTGCCGATATGTGTGTGCAGCCCGATCAGCGATAGTCGCGGATTGGCGACAATGCGTTTGATGGCTTGCCACGCCTCGCCGTTCTCATAATTGAAACCGAACCGATCCCACAACGGATACACGCCGACATCCATGTTGACGCGGATGGCAACGCGGGCCTTCAGTGTTTCCGTATCCGTAAGCTCAACGATGTGATACAACTCGTCGAAGTGATCAATATGAATCATCGCACCTTCGCGTATTGCCGTACGGAGCGCCTCGATGCTCTTTTCCGGTCCGTTGAAGATGATATGTTCGCCCGGAATACCCAACGCCCGCGCCTTCCGGTATTCAAATTCGGACACAACCTCCGCCCACGAACCTTCCTGATGAAACACGGAACAAACGGCATCGAGGTAATTCGTTTTATACGACCAGGCGAATTGAACGCGGGGATACCGGTTTTTGAATACACGATAGGCATTCCGCTGATTCTGCCTGATGGTTTTCTCGGAAAGCACAAACAGAGGAGAGCCGAATTTCCCGGCGAGATCCTTGATCAGGACGCCGTCGATATTGTCGCGAACGGACGTTGACGGCCCGCTGCCGAATTTGTTCATGATGCCCGACTGATGTTTCGTCACAACGGGACGTTCGTATGTTTTCTTTTCTGCCATGACTATTTCTCTCCTGCAACCACAAGTTTTTCAAATTCTTTCATGTTGGTGATGTAATCCCACGAATAGCGGATGAAAATCGTACCGATCGTATATGTCTTGAACTGCGGCACCTGCTCTCCGCGCGCAAGCTTCACAAGTGAATACGGGAGATTTTGCCCGGCACCGGTTGCCAGATGAACCCATGCCGGGAATCGGGGATTGATCTCCAACAAAAAATACTCACCCGTCTCTTTGGATTTGATGAACTCCAACTCAAGTCCGCTTTGCCATTTCAACGCTTTGACAATGTCGGCGGCAAGACTGATCAGTGCTTTGTCATCCACTGTTACGCCGGCCCATCCTTTTCCTTTGTCTGTGATGTACAGCTTGCGCATCGGCACAGCGCCGATGGATGCCCCGCTGCCGTCGCCGAGCGCGACAACGTTGAATTCATCTCCCGTCACATGCTCTTGTATGATGATAGGAAGTCCCCATTTGAGCCGCAGTTTGTCGAATGCCGCGTGAACATCGTTGAAGTTGTGGGCGATGTACGCGTCGTAAAAAATTCCCTTCACAACCACGGGGTAGTTGAACTGATTCGGGATTTTGTGAAGATCCTGCAGCGATGACACAAGCGTGTTTTTCGGCACCTTGAAGCTATGCACTGTACAGAAATCGAACAGCTTGTCCTTGGCGCGCAAGTTCAGTTGGTCGAACGTCGGCAGAAATGTGTGAATGCCGAGACTTCTCAGCCGCTCGCTCAGCTTGATGAATCCGTACAACTCTGAATCAAGCGTGGGAATGATGACATCTAACTTCTCCCTTGAGTGGATGTACGCAATCCGCTCAAACAACGGTTCCAATCCGCTCGACGGATAGGGAATGAGATAGCTTTTGTCGGCAATGTTCTCCATGTAGATGCCGGGGTCGAGCGAGTCGTACGACAACCCGATGATGCGTCCGGAAAACTCAGCTGCCGCACGCAGGCTCCGTATGACCGGCACGCCGGGTCCGGGATTGTCGGTGGCGTTCAGCCCTGTAACGGCGATGTTCATTTTGTACGAATCAGTTTGAAGGATGAAAGTTGATTGATAAAGTCATCGAAGTCGCGGACAAACGTTGCCCGTTCAACATCATACAATTCAAGGATTTTCTGCTCAATGGCTTCACGAGTGTCGCCGCCCTGAAGCATCTTGAAAATGTCTTTGCCGATTTCATTCAGCGTGAATGTCTCGCCCGTTGAAGCGAGGAAGAGAAATCCTGAATCGCTGACAGCGAGACTTTCAGGAACGAGATATGTGTTCATCGTGCATTACCTTTGCAACTGTTGTGTGTGGGATAAATTTTCAAGACCTTGCATTATGCTTACGTCAGTTCGCTTCTTTCTTTCCGCCGGGAATCGTGATCAGACAGCCGACCTTCTGAAGGGGCTTGCAGTCGTGTTCATGATTCTGGTTCATCTTGTCGAACTCTTTGCCGCACCGGCAATTTATGACAGTATTGCGGGCCGCGTTGCGTTGTTTCTCGGCGGACCGCCCGCCGCCCCTGTGTTTATGGCCGTAATGGGATACTTTCTTGCCTCATCACGAAAATCTTCGACTCAACATATTCGACGCGGAGTCTCCCTTTTTCTCGGCGGAATTGCGCTGAACATCGGACTGAATTTCAATCTTCTCCTCTCCATCCGTTCGGGCCGCTTTGATCTTGACCCGCTTCCGTACATCTTCGGTGCCGATATTTTGCCGCTCGCCGGATTGAGCGTGATGGCTTTTGCCCTTCTTCGACCCCTCTTCCGGCGATCATGGATTGCGTATCTCATTCCGGCCTTCGCCGTCGCCGCTGTAACTCCCCTACTTCACAACATGGAAACGTCCGATCCGTTTTTGAAGTACATTGTGCCGTTCTTGTGGGGACAATCAAGCTGGTCATACTTCCCGCTGTTTCCCTGGCTTGCGTACCCGTTGCTCGGATACGCGTACAGAATAGCGAGCGAAAGCCTCACACTACATTCACGAATGACGCCACCAATCCGCTTACTGCTTCTTGTCTTGTGTACTTCCGGTCTCCTGATCTTTTCAGAGACTGCATATGCGATTTCGGTTGATCTGCCCCGCTACTATCATCACTCACTTTCGTTCACACTCTGGGTGGCTGTATTCCTCTGCGCCTGGACTCTGCTTGTTTCATTTTTCGAAGAACAAACGGGAAATACTCTGCCCGTGCTGTACATCAAATGGATGGGCCGCAATGTCACCGCTGCGTATGTCTTTCAATGGCTCTTTATCGGAAATCTCGCGACAGAACTCTACCGCTCACAAACCGCGCTTCTAACTCTCATCTGGTTTGTTGTTGCACTCGCTGTAACAACATGCTGCATCATCGTCTGGCAGAGAGTCAAACCGAAGCTGACTACTTTAGTAACGTCATCCGTTTAGTTTCCGTGAATCCGCCGGCCGTAAGCCGTGCATAGTACACGCCGCTTGGCATGCCTGCCGCATTCCATCGAACGGAGTATCTACCGGATTGAAGCGGTTCGTTAGTCAGTGTCGCGACTTCTCTCCCCAACATATCATACACCTTCAACAACACATTGTTGACCTCTGACTTCTGACCTCTGAGTTCCGGTATGCGGAATTTGATGTATGTCGATGGATTGAACGGATTCGGGTAATTCTGCTCAAGCATGAATCCCGAAGCCTGCTCATCAAGCAATTGTACACTCGCCGGGCCCATCTCGACCACTGTGAGAATTGGTTTATCCCGCGCGAAACTTGCCGAGGCAATCACCATATCCGGACGCCCGTCATTGTCAAAATCTCCCACCGAAACTTTTGACGGCCTGAACCAACCCTGATCCGAGCCGGGGGTGATGCTGTCGGTGGTGTCGTCCTGGAACACGGTCGCCTTCTGGTAATTCTGCGGATCCGTTACCGAGCCGCCTGCGTACTTCCATTGAAACACTGCTTCGTGATAGCTTCCTGCGAGATACAATTCCGGCACACCGTTCCCATCAATGTCGCCTTTCGAAACGCCGGCGATTCCCCTGTACGGATTGTATGAGTGCAGCAGGGTGATGTTGTTGCTCGTTATCTGACTCACGTCGCCGGGGTTGGTCACGACATACACTCGTCCGTTGCCGGTGCCTACGTACAGTTCGTTTGTTGCGTTGTTATCGTAGTTCGCCTCGGCAAAGCCCATGTTGGAGAGATCAATAGTGATGTCGTTAAGATAGACGTTGGCGGCGCGACCGTATGAGTTGGGAACGCCGGTATGTTCATAGAATGCCAAATGCAACGGTTCCCAGCCGACGGCAACTATTTCTTTTCTCCCGTCACGGTCAAGGTCGGTTGCCTCAAGTGCATAGCCAACGTAAGCGAATGTTGTCGAATCCTGAAATTCTATGTTCCAGACAGGATTCTGAAATGTCGAACCCGGAGCAAGGGAAAAGATCATGAACCTGCTCTTCGGCGTTGAGTAGCGTTCTTGAAAAGCAACCGCGACTTCATCGCGTCCATCATTGTCGAAATCACCGGCGATGATGGCAGTTCCTTCGTCGAATGCGGCCGTGAGGTTGAGATTCCAAGTGGCCGTTGGAAGGCTCGGGAATCCGTTATCCATTCCGTTCCATTCGAACACATAGAAACCGTGATACGTTGAATCATACGGATCAATCAAACAGAGAATCTCTTTCCTCCCGTCACCGTCAAGATCGGCGACGGCAACAGCGCTATAGTCGTTGGAGTAGGGGTAGAACGAATAACTCCAGATGTTCTGGTAGTTGTTGTTGCCGGCATACTCGTACAAGTACACGGCATTGTGATACACACCGCTCCACGCCGTTGACAGAAGGAATTCCTTCTTGCCATCATTGTCAAGATCGAGTTCCGATTTCATCATTGACCACACGATGCTGCTCGGATGAAGTCCGCCTGAATCCCACGGCACCGTCCTCCATACAGGTGAAAAGGTGGATTGTGCGAGAGATATTGAAAAGAGACCCGCACTTACCGTCAATATGAAAAACGGCAGAAGGAAGTATCTATACGTATACATGGTGATTGTCCTTTGTCAAAAACGTTTCGCTAGAACACAACTCTGAGCCCCAACGAGCCATACGTCGCCGAATACTCGTCATGCCCGTTGTACTCGAATGAGGGAATAACATAGAACCCTCCTGCAATATTCACGATTGCCTTCGCCTGCACAAACCTCGTTTGCACAACCCGCTGGTTGTAAAGAATCAAATTCTCATCATCAAAGTAGAAGGCTCTTCGTCCCGCACCTGCCGTGGCAACAAGGAAGTTGCTGTTCCCGAAGGGGATGCTAATGGTTTGATGCATTGAAAACAGTGAAGGAGTCCACGACGCGTTGCTCAGAATAGCGGTGGTGGTGGCCCAGATTCCACCGGTAACCTCGAAGAAAAAAAATCCCCTCACAATGCTCGTGGCAATCTCTCCACCCGAATGGGAAAGCGTGAACGATGAACCGGCAACCTGAAATGGCGAGAACCAATAACTTACGCCGCCCCCCATCCAATGAAAGATCGTGCGAGCAGAAAATGATTGTATCTCCCCTTCATCCAAATAGGCATAGTGGGCCGTGAGCGTGATACGTGGCGGAAAGAACTTTGATGCCCGCGCCGAAACAAGATGTTGTGTGTAGTACTTTCCTCCGGCATCACCCCGTTCAAGCCAAAGCGAGTTGTAACCGACAGTGTAATAGTCGACCCAAGCACTGGACAGAGTAGCATAACCGCTGAGTGAGCGGGACTTCGTATCAGTGGAATAATTACCGATTGACCCGTAGGTGGAGAGTACAACATGAAGGGATGGAGAATGGGAAGAACTGACCCCGGGATCCACATTGGCCGCGCTGTCATCAACGCCTATACTCGTTGCGGTAAGGAATCCCAGCAATCCAAAAGCAAATATCATACACACTCCATCAATTCAGAAAAGGGAATTCCCGCCCTCCGTTGGGTCGTCATGGCCCAAATTGGCTGAATGTAGTGGTTACCGAATTGGGTTGTATCCGTTACGAAGTAAGGAGGCGGGCATTCCAAAGAACTCAAGATTCATCGAACAAAGCCTCGTCGGTTCATGCCCATCAACCGGCAGAAGAAAACCAATTGGCTCAGGTTAGACCAAGAGTTACTGTTGACAGTTTAATCAGAACCAACATATGCATAAAATTCGTTAATAGCATCGCTTCGGAAGCCTCACGGTAAATAGAACCCCGCAGAACTCCCTACCCACGCCATGTTCTTGTTGTGATCGACGCCCATCATTTTGCCGCGGCCCATGCGGACGAGGTTTGCAACCGGCGTCAGTGTACCCCCTTCGGGCCAGATGTACATGATGCGGACTTCAGCTTTTGTTCCCCCGTGCGGTGTTTGAATGAACGCGCCGTATTCCACTCTATCCTGAAGAACATATCCGCCTCTATGCTCCTCAGGAACTGCATCAATATCGGCACGGGTCGGCGCTATGATTACGCCGCTTCCGGCAAATGAGAAGAGAGGTTTCAGAACCCGGTTCTGTACATCATCCGGCACTGATCTCAGTTCATTCAGAAAGAGTGTTTTCGGAACAGTCGGATGATCAAGAAATGGAAGCGAGAATTTGCTGATGAGATAAAACCAATTCGGATGTCCGGCCCATTCCACATCCAGCTCATCCCGAAAGCTGAACGGAAGGCGTACGTCGGATTTGATCAACTCATCCACAATGGCGCGATTGTAAATGCGGTGGATCGGAACGAGATTGCCATCCCGCCAGTACAACAACTGCCTTCCCTGCTTGACGACATCGCGGATGTTCACCGTTTGTGTGCCGCACATTCTATCGGTCAGCAGAAAATCAGGTCGTGTTTTTTGATGAACGGGGTCGAGTTCGAGAAGCACGACATTGTCGGGATCATGATTTCCCAGAACTGCCTTTCTGAACAGCAACGTGTACGCTTCATAATCAAGATTACCCAACAAGAATCGGCATTCTTGAGGCAACTCGAAAACCTCCTTGAACAGCATCGACTGGACAGGCTGGAAGCAGTACAGGGTCGGAAATCCCTGCAACTCAATCAACCGCGGGGCAAATGAACCATCCGGCAGTTGTACGATTCCGAAATCCACTGCAACAAATAACGGGTGGCGTGTTTGCTTCGGAACGTTGAAGTCATGCGGAATGGTCTGCGCGGCTCGCTGAAGATACGCGGCGTTGCTCATCAACTGCATGATGATCGATGAGCCGGCCTCCGCCATCTCGTTCATCAACGGAGCGGGAATGAAGAACGGCGTCTCCGATACGCGGAACTCCACGTGCGTGCCACATGTCGCATCGAGCCGCTTCAAGAAGAGACGGTACTTCTCGTCGGTGAAATTGTTGTTGTAATACTGGCGAAGATGAGGAACCATACGATGGTCTCAGAGTGTCAGTTTGATTGCAGGAACAAACGGCGGGATGTAAGATCGAGCACTTCAGATAAGGAACTCACCACTTTCCATCACCTGTACATCATCAATCCAAATATCGAACTTTGTTCCGACAACATCAATATGCGTGGATGATGTCCAATCGGCGCCGGTGTGTTCGGAGTAGGGATGGCCGAAGGCGATGTGTATCCCCGGAATTTTCTCGTCCTGCAGTATGTGTCCGATAACGTGCTTGAGCTGGATGTTGGTGCCGATGGCAAATTCGCCGACCCGATCGCTGTTTTTGTCGGTGTGGCAATAGTCCCAGAACTCCCGCTCAAGTTCTTTGTTGTCGCAGCGAGCGGATGTCATGCGGCTGTTTTCGATCTCAATTGTCACAGGGGTTTCTTGCAGGTCGCCGTACTTTGCGCACAGATAATCACCGACAACACCATCGACGATAAATGTTCCGTTTATGTCTGCCGGCGACGTGAAGATTTCCCCGCCGGGAAGGTTGCCCCATTTATCAGGACTGATGATGCCGCTGGTCTTGAGCCATTTCAGTTTCGGGCTCAGTTCAGCCGTAATGTTTGTTCCGAGCGGAGTTTTGCAGACAACTTTCTTCGCCACGCGGGCGAGATTCCAGACACGTGTACTGATTTCATCCACTTTGTTGAAATCGGCACGCATACCTTCTTTCATGATCTGATGGTTCACGTTGATCATGTGACCATGACGCAAACGATGCTCGGTTACGACTTTCGTCATTTGCATGCGCGTGCGCAGTTCGCCCGTCTGCCCCCACGCTGCATAGACGCTCACCTGACTGGTGGCCAAGTCATCAAGAATCGGTTGGGGCATGTTCACATGCGGGCGGGGAGAGAAGTCTTCCAGCAGGAATTTGTTGCACCGGGCCCCCACCTTCTGCGCTTCACTGCAGATAGCCGCCGCTATGTCATGCGTTCGTTCATCCGTTATGATCGTAACCTTCTCATGCGGCTTGACGCGCAAACATACGTTCACGGCGTTGTAAGCGCCTTCCACCAACTCTTCATCCACCATAACATCATCAATCACAAAACTCATCAGTCTCCTGTGCTGTATTACGCTTCGGCAGGCATACCCAGCCCGACGCGGGTTTCTTCAATAATATAATCAACCACTGCTTTCAGATCCTGTGTTTGCTCCCACACGCGCAACTGCCGCTCGGCACCGGTGCCCATCTCCAGAATCTTGTGAACGTAGTTGATTTCCTCACGGCTCTGCAATTCATCAACAACATCATCCACGAACTGCAATAGTTCATAAATCAGGTCAACGGCAGGGAGTTCGGTTTGCCGTCCGAAATCGATCAGCTTTCCCCGGATGCCGTACCGGCTTGCGCGCCACTTGTTTTCCATGATCAATGCGCGGCGGTACAGACGAAATCCCATGTTTGATGAATAGAGATTGTAGAGTTTCACAATTACTGCCTGCATGAGTGCCGCCAGCGCCACTGTTTCTTCGGCGCGCATCGGAATGTCGCAAATGCGAAACTCGAGCGTTCCGAAGAACGGATGAGGACGGATATCCCACCAAATCTTCTTCGCGTTGTCGATACAATTTGTTTTTATCAGAAGATTCACGAAGCTCTCATATTCTCCGTAACTCTGAAAGTAATCGGGAATGTTTGTACGCGGGAACTTGTCGAACACCTTGCAGCGGTACGACATGAGCCCAGTGTTGCGCCCCATCCAGAATGGTGAGTTGACAGAGAGGGAAAGGATGTGCGGGAGAAAGTACCGTGCCGCATTCATCAGGTGAATCGTTGCCTCTTTGTCTTCAATGCCGATGTGAACGTGCAGTCCGAAGATAAGATTTGCGCGGGCAACCTGCTGCATATCTTCGACGATTGCATGGTAGCGCTGATCGTCAAAGATTCCCTGGCTTTGCCAGTCTGCAAAAGGATGGGTACCGGCTGCAGCCAACCTGAGTCCGTTTTCATGGGCAAGATGCACCATGTTCCGCCGCAATTCGAAGACTTCCTCCTTCGCTTCTTTGATATTCTTGCAGATGCCCGTTCCCACTTCGACAACCGATTGGTGCATTTCCGGCTTCACCCGTTCTTGCAGGCGGAGTTTCCCTTTGGCGATAATCTCGGCATTGATATGCGAACGCAGGTCGCGTGTAATCGGATCGATCGTTTGAAATTCTTCTTCAATCCCCAGCGTGAAACTTGGCCGCATAGTCGTCTCTGCTTTCTTGCGCTACTTGGTGGATGTTTGTGAGGATGATTTCTTTGCTTGCTTCTTCTCGGAACCGCCATTCAGAAAGGTTGCCCACCGGTATTCGGTTACTTCGCGATTGTTATTGAGCGCCGTTTTGATCGCAAGCTCGGCCATGGCATTGACCATCCATGTGAAGTTCTCTGCTCCAACCGAGTAGTAATCCGCATCCGGGGCCGGATTGAGAAAATCGATTGCGTAGGGAATCCCGTCACGTACCGCAAACTCAAGCGTGTTCATGTCGTATCCCAATGCCCTGCAAATGGTCAGGCAATCCTTGATGATGCGTTCTTCAAGTTCAGGAGCAGGCGGAACGTTCGGAAGAACGTAGCGCATTTCGTGCGGCTGCTTCGGGTCGTAGCGCATGATGTGTACTTTCTCCTGCCCGATGCAGTAACAACGGTAGTACTCTTCAAACTCAATCCCCTCTTGCAGCGTCATGACAAGATCGCCGGTTTGATGGTAAAAGTGGAAGAAGTCCCCTTCGTTGTGGCATTTGTACACGTGTTTCCATCCGCCGCCGCTGTACGGTTTGAGAAATGCCGGAAAGCCGACATACTCGAACACTTCTTTCCACTCCAGCGGATACCGCAGATTGCGGAATGACTGCGATGTTGTCTCAGGGGGATGTTTGTATGACGGCAACAAGACGGTTTTCGGAATTGCAATACCGATCTTCGACATCAATGCATAGTTAAAGAACTTGTCGTCGGCACTCCACCAGAACGGATTGTTGATGACTGCCGTCCCGTGAATCATCGCATTTTTCAAATACGCCCGGTAGTATGGAACGTCCTGCGAAATCCGGTCGACGATCACATCATACTTCTCGGGTGCCGCCATTCTCGTAATGCCGACGTCAACAAATTCGGCGACGACTCCCTGATTCATTTCGTTGATGCGGGCAACCACTGCATCGGGGAAAGTATTCTCCATCCCGAAGAGAAAACCGACTTGTTTCATGCTGACTCCAAATAGTAGTGTGTATAGCTCACCGGATGCACCCGGCGAGCAATATCGATGAGACTTGACCAGAGATAGTGAAGGAACTCACTTCGAGGGAAGAAAAAATCTGCAACCTCGATGGTATGATAGGGAAAACACCATTGAGTGTCAAGCAAGCGAAAACGCTTCCACAAGCCTGTTTCTGCGGGCGGATGCCTTCTTCAGGCCGCGTCTTCAACCACAACGGCGGTTCCGTACGCCAGTATCTCCGCCGCATTTGCCATGATGTAGCTTGTGGAAAACCGGACGTCAATGATTGCATTGGCACCGAGTTCGGATGCTTGTGCAACCATTCTGTCGAGCGACTGATCCCGCGATTCGCCGAGGAGTTTCGTGTACTCTTCAATCTCTCCTCCGAAGATGTTCTTGAACAAAGCCACAATGTCCTTGCCGATATGGCGGGCACGAATCGTGTTTCCGCGAACAATCCCGATTGTGCGGACAATCCGTTTGCCGGCTATCTCACCTGAGGTTGCGATGATCATCTGATGACCTCTCTGTATTTGTCTGATTTATGAACAAACCATTTTTCACGCAGTACTGAAATGAAGAGGATTGCCGTCCCCAACGCCACAACGCCAATTGCCAGTTTGATGAGAAATGGAATTGATTCATCGTGCATGAAAGAAATTGCGGCGTTATATGCACCAAATGCGAGCAGAATGGCACCGCCGATACTGACGAGCAGCCATGCAAATCCCCGCTCCATCCTTGCATATACGCCCGCCCAGTAGCGATCCCACGTTTCTTCCGGCAGCTGTTTGAATTTCATGCTCATAGTTGTCTCCTTCAGTGATTTCATTGATGCCAGTTCGTTCTGTAGCTCAGGATGTGCCGCAAGGAGTTTCTGCAAATCAATGCTTTCTTTCTGCGTCAATTCGCCGTCAACCGCTTTTGCCAGCAACATGTGTTCTTGGTCAGTCAATTCCTTCATCACGATGCCCTTTCCAATTGAGTGCGTAATCGTTTACGCGCATGGTACAATCTCGACATCACTGTCCCGATAGGACATTCCATCAACTCCGCAAGGGTTGCGTAGGGAGTGTCGAGCATATCCCGTGCAACAATCAGCGAGCGGTCTTCCGGCGACAGCCGCCACAATGCTTCCCACACGGATTTTCTCGTCTCGTTCAATTGCATCTGTGCCTCCGCATGAGGCTCGTTCGACTGAAGCTCATCTGTCTCTCCAACGATCGACGACAATGAGAGTGTGGCCCCGTTCCGCCGGCGCAACATGTTCAGACAATGGTTTCTGAGAATTTGATAGTACCACGTATAGAATCTTCTTCCGCTTTCAAATGTGCCAATTGCCCTGAATGCCTTGACAAATGCTTCCTGCGAGGCATCGAGCGCATCCTCATGCGAACCCACAAATCCGAGCGCCGCGTAGTAGGCCTGCTTCATGTATTTCTTTACGAGAAAGCCGAATGCCTCTTTATCCCCCTCCCGGCACCGGCGAATCCATTCGGCTTCCTGCTCGTCGTTTTGCATAGATGTTCCGTTTCTACTGTATGATACACACAATCCGGCGGTTTATTCAATCTCAGACGAGAATTTTCTTTCGCCAGATATTGTGAATATGGAATGTGAGGGAGTTCACGTCTCCGCCCTCTGAATTTGCCCTTTCAGCGACTTCATCGTACATTGTTTACCAACAAATTGCCCATAGCCCATTTAGAAGCGAATACTGACGATCATGTCTATTGAACGATTTCATACAGCCGGAGTCGCCGACTTTTCACTTGAGCGCGACAGAGCAAAGATTCCCGACAACTTCAAGTGGGATATCACAGCCATCTATTCTGATGATGCGTCGTGGAAGAACGCAAAGCAACGGTTCGTTGCAGAGTTGCCTGAGATTGAACGCTATCGCGGAAAGCTGACAGAGTCGGCACAGACGCTGTTTGGCTGCCTGGACCTCGTGAGCAGATTGGGGAAGGAATACACCCGGTTGTATTGCTATGCCAGCATGAACTCCGACCTTGACACGCGCAACGCCACCTATCTTGGTATGGAACAGGAAATGAGCGCATTGGGGGCGGATTTCGGAGCCAAGTCGTCGTTCATTGAGCCTGAGATTCTGAAAGTCGACAAGTCAACGATCGATGCGTTCATTGCGAGTGAGCCGAAGCTGGAAATCTATCGTCACAATCTGTATGATACGCTCCGCAGGAAAGATCATACCGGAAGCGAGGGAGAAGAAAAAATCATCGCTGATGCCGGACTCATGTCCGATGCGCCGGGAAGTGTGTACAATATTTTCTCGAACGCCGATTTTCCGTTCGCAGAAATCGAGCTTCACGACGGCAAGAAGGTAAAGCTTGACCAATCGGCGTTTGCGCTGCACAAAAGCGACGCAAACCGTGATGATCGGGAAAAGGTGTTTGCTGCATATTTCGGCAAGTTGAATGAATTCCGCCGGACATTCGGAACGAACCTGTTCGCCGAGATTAAGAAGAACATGTTCTTCATGCGAGCCCGTAAATACCATTCATGTCTCGAACACGCCCTTGACGGCGGAAACATCCCTGTTGCGGTGTACAAGGGACTCATCGACAATGTCAACGCCAATCTCGATACGTTTCACCGCTATTTGAAGCTGCGCAAAAGACTCTTGGGTGTTGATGAACTGCATTACTATGATTTGTACGCTCCGCTCGTCAAGGACATCGACCTCAAATACCAATACGACGAGGCACGAAAACATGTTCTCAGTTCTCTTGCTCCGCTGGGCGATGAGTACATCGACATTTCACGGAAATGTTTCGACGAACGATGGGTTGATGTGTTTCCCAACGAGGGAAAACGTTCCGGCGCCTACAGCAACGGCGCCGTGTACGATGTGCATCCGTATATCCTGCTCAACTACAACGGCAAGTACGACGACGTCAGCACGTTGACCCATGAACTGGGGCACACGATGCACAGCTATCTCTCCAACAAGCATCAGCCCTACCCGACCTCGCATTATTCCATTTTTGTGGCGGAAGTTGCATCAACGTTCAATGAGGCGCTGTTGATGGATTACATGTTGAAGACAATTTCGGACCCGGGTGTTCGTTTGTCGTTGCTCGGCAATTACCTGGACGGTATCCGCGGTACCGTATTTCGTCAGGTTCAATTCTCGGAGTTCGAACTTGCTATTCATGAGCGTGCCGAAAAGGGCGAGGCATTGACCGGCGATGGGTTCAGCAAATTGTATGACACGATCGCCAAGCGCTACTACGGTCATGACAAAGGCGTTTGCGTTGTCGACGATATGATGCAGATTGAATGGGCACATATTCCGCATTTCTACTATCACTTCTATGTGTATCAGTACGCAACGTCGTTTACCGCTTCTGCGGCACTCTCGGAGCAAGTCCTTGCGGGCGACACGGGGACAACGAAACGATACATGCAGCTGCTTTCCTCCGGCGGGTCCGATTATCCGATCGAGTTGTTGAAGAGGGCCGGCATTGACATGACAACATCCCTTCCGTTCGATCTTACTATGAAAAAGATGAACCGTGCAATGGATGAGATCGAACAGATTCTCGCAAAGAAGACGTAATCTAAAAACACAGATTATCTGTAGAAAAAGGCCCTTTGCTGGGGCCTTTTTCTTTATATGTTGCGCAACCATCACGTCAGTTGATTCGTACAAGAGACAGCGTCATTTCCTCATCCCGCGGTCTCCGACGATAATCCACTACATAGAAAGGTTTCACTATGCGACGTTCTACGCTGGTCTTCATTCTTCTCTCCACAGTCTTTCTTTACGGCTTCGCTCAGGAACGCGACAGGGGCAAGGTTCCGGACAAATGGAAATGGAATCTCACCGACCTGTACTCTTCGGACGAAGCCTGGAAACAGGCGCGGGAACGCTTTTCGGGAGAGTATCCGAACGTTGAACAGTTCAAAGGTACACTCTCTACGTCGGCGCAACAACTTGCCAAGTGTCTTGACTTCACGTTCAATCTTGCGAAGGAATTCAACCGGCTGTACATCTATGCTCATCTGAATTCCGATCTCGATACGCGCAACTCAAAGTACCTTGCGATGGTGCAGGAAATGGGACAGCTCGGGGCCGATATGGGAGCCAAATCGGCATACATCGAACCCGAAGTTCTTGCCATTGATCCCGCAACGATTGCCTCGTGGACAAAGCAGGAAGAAGGCCTCGCGGTGTACCGCCAATACCTCGACGATATTCTCCGCCGCAAGGCTCACACAGGAACTGAGGGTGAAGAGAAGATTCTTGCCGATGCCAGCTTGCTTTCGGATGCAGCGTCCAACACATATGGCATTTTTACGAATGCGGACTTTCCTTATCCCGAGGTTCAACTGAGTGACGGCAGGACTGTCAAGGTAGACAAAGCTTCATTCGAGTTGTACAGAGCGGGAACGAACCGGGCGGACAGGGCAATTGTGTTCAAGAAGTTCTTCGACACGATCAATCAGTATCGGGGGACGTTCGGCACGATGACGTACGGCGAAGTGAAGAAGAACATGTTCTACGCAAAAGCTTCGAAGTACAACAATGCAATGGAGCGTGCGTTGAACGGAGCAAACATCCCCGTTCAAGTGTACACGAGTCTTGTCGACAATGTCAACAACAACCTGAACACATTGCACCGCTATCTGAATCTCCGAAAGAGAATGCTTAACGTCGACACATTGCATTATTACGATTTGTATGCGCCACTGCTGGCGAACGTCGATCTTTCCTACACGCCGGAAGAGGCTGAAAAACTCGTGCTCGCCTCGCTTGCGCCGCTCGGCAAAGAGTATGTGAATGTTGTCCAGAAAGCTATGAACGAACGGTGGATCGATCTGTATCCGACGGAGGGTAAGAGATCGGGCGCCTATTCGCAAGGATCGGCATACGACGTTCATCCGTACATGCTCCTGAATTACAATGGAAAGTACATCGACGTTCGGACGCTGACGCACGAACTGGGCCACACGATGCAGAGCTATCTTTCGAACAAGGCGCAGCCGTTTCCGACCGCAAGCTATCCGATTTTCACGGCAGAAGTTGCGTCAACATTTAACGAAGCATTGTTGAACGATTACATGTTGAAGACGATAAAAGACGACAATATCCGTCTTTCCATTCTCGGTAGTTATGTGGAGAGCATGAAGGGAACGTTCTTCCGGCAGGCCCAGTTCGCCGAATTTGAAATGCGCATACACGAAATGGCGGAGAGGGGCGAATCGTTGACGGGTGACAAGCTCAACCAGATGTATCTTGACCTGACACGAAAATACTACGGACACGACAAGGGTATTTGCCTCGTCGGGGATGAGATCAAGGCGGAGTGGATGTACATCCCCCATTTCTACTACAACTTCTATGTATATCAATACGCCACGTCGTTTACCGCCTCGGCTGCTCTCGTGGAGCCGGTACTGGCGGGCGATAAGCAAGCAACAAAGCGCTACATGGATTTTCTATCCGCAGGCAGTTCTGATTATGCAATCAATTTGCTGAAGAAGGCCGGCGTGGATATGACGACGTCCCAGCCGTTCACCATCACCATGAACAAAATGAATAAAGTGATGGATGAGATGGAGAAGCTGCTGACGAATATGAAGAGATAACACTGCGGCTAATCTTGGATCTGCCAAGACGGCTTTACTGTTCCGGTAAAGCCGTCTGCGTTTAAGCGGCTTCCAAAATACTGTACAACTCCACTTCCTCTTCCTTTCCCTTCAGCTTGATTTTGCCTATGCTTTGCGGACTCAGGTACTCGGTTCGGGGAAGCCGTTTCCACAAATCTGCCGAAAGCAACAAGTCCTTTCGAAGTGTTGTACACTCTGTCCGGATGCGTGCGGCAGTATTCACGGTATCCCCGTGATAAACGATCTCCCGCTTCACATCGCCGATTTCTCCCGAAATCACGGGTCCATAGTGGTAGCCTGCCTTGAATTCCGGAACAAACCCGTATATCTTCTCATATTTTTCCGTATTCATGAAAATTGCGGCCGCAACTCTGAAGTAACAGGCAATGCAATTCGCATCTTTCAAACCCTTCTCCGCAGTCCACGTTACAACCGCTTCATCACCGACATATTGATAGATCGTCCCTTTGCTTTCCACGATGGCGGGGGAAATATCGTGAAAGAAATCGTTGAGAAGTTTATGGTACCGGATATTGCCGAGTCTCTCCGCAATTGCCGTCGATGACTTGAGGTCAAGAAACATGAAGATCCGTTCCTCCTCAATCGGCTGGTGGTACTTCCCGGTGACATACATCAGCAATGCGTTGTGGCCGAGAAGCCGGTTGACCTGCCTGACGAAATTGATGAGGAAACTGGCGACAAGGGCATATACGATAACGCGAACGAATTCCCCCTCCCACAAAAATATCTGGAACTTCGGGGAGTAAAATGCAGCCGAAAGAGAGACGTCATGCATCCAGGAGGAATGTACGAGAATAACATAAAAGACCGTACCAACAATCAGCACAACGTAGAACAGCGTGCGCAACGTGATGATAACACTGAACGACAACTGCTGGCGATACCGCGAGAAGAGGAACACGTCGGCGACGGATGTGCCGAAGCCGAGAATACATCCGATGACTACACCGTTGAGCAGTGTGTGCACGTGAAACTCGACAAACACGAGAACATACGCCATGCCTACGACGGTCATAGCGAGGGTTGCGTTGACGATTGACCGGATTTGCTGTTCGCGCTGTGAGGTCAAGCGGAAAGGTGATGACGGGTTCGTCAGCGATCTATCCATTTGTCAGGGAGAGAAACCTGCGGAGCCCTTAATCGGCTGAGAAGCATTTCGGCATTCTCCTCAACGTGCAGGAGATTCAAATGTTCAGCCTTGACGAAACGTTCGGCAACCGTATGCCTCAAGAAGTTGGTTAAAGCGTTGAAGTACCCGCCGACATTTAACAATCCCACCGGTTTAGTCAGATAGCCAAGCTGGTTCCATGTTATTACTTCAAACAACTCATCGAGTGTTCCTGTACCGCCCGGCATTGCCACAAACGCATCCGCCAGCTCGTACATTGTTGCCTTTCTGATGTGCATGTCTTTCACAACGTGCAGTTCGGTAAGTGCATCGTGAGCAACCTCTTTGCGCATCAGTGCTTCAGGAATCACGCCGACTGCGTTGCCGCCGTTTGAGAGTACGGCATTGGCAAGATGTCCCATAAGGCCGACCTTCCCGCCGCCGAAAATCAACGTAATGCGCCGTTGAGCAAGAAGGGTTCCGAATGCCTGTGCGGCATGAGCATACGCGCCATTGGCTCCGGGACTCGAACCGCAGAAAACACAAATGGAATTCATGTGATGATTTTTTGAGGAGTTGTTGGAGAGATGAGAACCGGAAAGTTCTCGAGATATTCACAAGCAATATAGGCAGAGTTGAAATAGGATGGTAGTGGGAGAGGTTTCGTCCCGCCTGCGGGACTCCCATGCAGGGGGGAGTCCCGCGAACTTTATTACTTCTCATCCGGCAGCGGTTTCAGTTCACGAGGCTCGATCCTTAAGGCTTGTTTCAAGCCTGCGTTCGGGCCGCTGATCACGGTCATCTCCACACTCCTGATGTTATCCGGCTTTGCGAATGTAACTGTGAATGTTGCCTTATCCAACTCGCCGGTCTCAGGCTTCGTTGATCCTGCGGTACGAATTGCCCTCGGATTATCAACGGCGACAGTCGATACGGCACGCCCCTGTTCGTCCAATGCCTTCAGCACCACATCTCCTTCAGTATGAATTGTCGGACTCGGAACACCCATTGCCCGGAACGGCATTGCTGAGTAGCCTTCCTTCGTTGCTTCAATCCGGACGAGCAAAACAGGGACGGGCGTATGAAGGGTTCGCGTCGTCGGCATATTCTCGGGATCAGATTTGAAATCCCCCATTTCCTTCTCTTGCACGTTGTCGCGATTGCTGCACGAGAAGAGGAGGAGTGTCGTCAAAAACAGAACTGTCGTTTTCATGGCGTCTCCAGTTGTGAATAGAACCAACTGATTCGGTTGATGCACGTCCGTTCGAAGTCGGGCATTGCTGCGTCGCCGTCGTTCAGCATGATGCATGTGAGCGAGCTGGGCTCGGGCCTCCACCAACTTCCCTCAATATTCTGGCAATCGGCGGCAGGCCAGCCGTTCGATGTATTATATGACTCACAGTTTGATTTCGAGTTGTAATTGTTATGGTGCGGATCGCTCGACGTGTTGTGTCCACCGCCCGAATATTCATCCATCAATTTGAATGCGGCGTGGCCGCTCTCGTGTGCCGCTGTGCCGATATTTGTTGGCTCGGTACCGAAGTTGCCACCGCTGGCCCAGTCTCGCTTCACTGTCGTATGAATCACGGCAGCATGATCGATGATGGTGGAATTCTGCACGCTCGATGGAATATCCATTGTTCTGGGGCTGGCGTCGAAATCGCTGATGAACCCGCGCTGCGGCGAGTAGTAGAACTGCCAGTATTTCTTCCCCATCTTCACGCCATTATTGATATGATAGCCGTCGAAAATGAGTGCTTCGAGATCGGGAAGCATGTTGCGCGCTGTTGCATAGTCCGTTCTATCGGCAACGAAGCAAACGTCAATCCGTTCGGCCGGGGCTCCGTTGCCCCACAGTGGAATGGGATTGTTGCCGAACGGCCAATCGCCTGCAGCAAACGACCACTCCTCCTGCTTCGAGTTTCCCTTCTTGTCCGTCACTCTGAACAGGAACGTGAGAAACGTCGAAGCCGGAAATCCTGTGAGTGCGTGAGTTTCATTGATGCTCGTCGGGTTGGAGGGGAAATTCCACGTCTTCACGAGACCCCACGTGCCGTTGTTCCGCTTTGTTGCCGTTTGCATGCCGTTCACAACGGAGAGGGCATACTCATAGACATACAGCCTGGCCTGGCTGATGCCGTCGCCGTCGGTCGCATTGACGGTGAAGTCGACGGACTGGTTGTTTGACGGATGAAGCGGTTTGTATCGCGTCGACATCCGTGTCATCGATGCGCAGCCCGTCAAGTAGATAACGGAAGCAGCCAGTACTACTGCAAACACTCCGCGCCGCGCAACGATCCGCATTGGATTCATAGCACACCTCGCACTTTGGTGATTGATGATCCCCCCATTACGTTTTCCGTATGCCCAGTATACTTCATTCCTGCAACTGACACCATGCCGCAGGTACGGTATTCGTCGGAACGATGGCTAACCTCTCAACCAATTTGCAAGCATGTTGTATTTCTCTGTCAGCCAGCTCATTACGGGATGGCCGAACAGCGCATCGGCTCCGAGAGCAGCCAGCAGAATAAAAGCAGAAACAAGTAGTGTAACGAGAAGCCGGAGCCAGAACTTCCTCCCTTTGATGAAATCGCTGATCAGAAAGATCAGAAAATTCATTCCCAACGTAATCGCTGCAAGCGTAATACCCAATTGCTGCATCGGAGTATTCGTGAGAAGAGTCCCGGAAACAATCAGCAACGCTTCGAACACATACAGAACCTTGAGCCAATGCCGCACGAGAAGGTTAACGAGGCTGCCCGGCACCGCAACGATAACAAGTCCCCAAAAAACCTGACCCAGCCGGGCAATCCACGAGCCGCCCGATTTGGAGAGGTTACGTTTTTCGGATAGTTGCTCAAGCATTTTGCCGATAATGCGACTCGCACGCGACATCGTCTTCAACGTCGCTTCCGGATTTGCGGTACGGTTAACCGAATAACTTTCCCTGAAAAACTGCAAGAGACTCTCTTCCTTCAGAAGGAGGCGGAACAGCGCCTCAGCTTTGGAATTGACCGAGTCGCCGTATTGTTTATCAACAAGCTCACGTAGTTTCTCGACGTCGTCAATTCCTTTTGACTGAACCAATGACTCGGCAAGTACTTTGCTGAGCGTTCGGACATCCTGCGGACGCAAGTCTTCCTTGAGAATTTCCTCCTGTGCCTCTTGAATCAGCTTGTCGCGCAGTTCTTTATGCACATCGCCGGGCAGCAATGAGCTGATGATGCGCTCCGCTCCGTCAAGTCTTCCCCACAAAATATCATTCTCACGCCAGACACGATCGAGAAACGCGCCAAAATTCCCCAACGCTGTGCCGGCAAGTTTCTTCCTGCCGTCGGGTTTTGCGCTTTCTTCTCTCTCATTGATCAAGCTTGTCGCATCTTCAGGACTTATCCGTATCACCTCAACGACATCAAGCTCTCCCGCATCGGCACTGTACAGCACGGGAAATGTGATCATGTCATAGTCATCGTAGAATTGATAGTAGTGGAAGAGACACTCGCGGGCTCTTCGCTCGGGGGAGTTGGCAGACAAGGAAGATTTTTTGGGATTCAGTGCCTCTGAACAAATTTCGGACGCCTTCCCCGTCGCTTTGAAAATGAACGACGATAATTCCCCGGCAAGAGTCGTGAGGCCTCTTTCCAAAGACTTTTGCTGCAGAAGATGTTTCGCTTCATTCATGCGGAAATTCTCGGTCGGCTCATTGAGCAGCTTCTTAATTTGATCCGGCGTGATGCCGGTACCGACAACAAACCGGTGAAGCGGATTCTTTTCCTGACGGGCACGCAATGCATTACGGGCACCGGTCAACACGGAGTACGCGGAAGCAAGCGACCCCCTGATGTTCAGAAGTTCCTGACGGAATGCGGTCTCGTTCAGATCCTTCAGGTCGTACTTCCTGCCGATATTATCGAGAACAGCCTCAGCATCACGACCGCCGCCGTGCAGAACGTCAAGCTTGCCTTGGACGAACGCGAGCCGCCTCAGCCTGTAGCCGAGGTCGAATTCGAGCAGGAATCTGTTTTCCGTAGCCCGTGTGTCTTTCCGTTCCTTGTAGATTGTGTAGTGCATACTTCGCCATGCGCGCACAAGGTAGCGGATTCCCAGCAGTTGGTCGGAGTCTTCATCCAGTCCCGATGCGCGGGCGATGAGTTCGGCAATCTGATCTGTTACAGAACCAACTTTAAGACGTTGATAGCCGCCGTACGCAATGCCCTTCTTCCGTATCATCTCCGCCAGATCCTGCTCGGCCCACTTCGGACCGGGAAGTGATTCGGAGCGATCTCCCTCGTTGCCGTATTTGACATCCACTTCGATGCCGGTGGTAATGCGGCTGATGCGTTCGATGAGACTGTTGCGTTGCAGAACGCGTTGCAAATCTTCACGAATTGTTTCATAGCGGGGAAGAACAAGAAGCGCGGCATTGACATTTTCCAATGCATCCGGTTTCTCGGTTGAGACCCCCGACTGCTCAGGATGCTCGGGAGCCGGTTCGATGTAAATCAGTTTTCTGTCAACCGGAAAATCGGCCTGACGCGTCATCAACGCATCAATTGCATAGCTGAAGGGCTTGTTATCAAGGTAGCCGCCGTCGCCGAACGACCGGGCACTGAACCGAATCTCGGAGGATGAACGGTAACCCTCGATGAACCGCGCCCAACGATCACTGGCAGAAGTACTGGAAGGATCATCGTTGTACGGCGGAATTCGTTTCACGATTCCGTCAATGTCGTCCAGCCGCATCGGCTCGAATGCAAACGGAAAGGACGACGTGCAGCGGGCCGCAAACGCAAGAAACGGATTAAAATCCTTCATGAAGTCGTTGCGAATCGATTCGCCGTCATCCGTCATCCGGTCAACGTAATCCGTCTGTGCTTCCGTCTGCGATGCCGTCGTGTAGTATTTGAAATGAAACACGTTCTTGTGTCTTCGCTCGTACACAACAGCATCGGCGAGCCGGAGCGGCACGGTAACGCCGCGAATATCTGTTGCAGTCACGAAGAGATCAACTTCGGTTCCGTAGGGCGATTGCGCAACGGGCGTGCTGGCACGTGACTTTTCCATATCGTCGAACGCCTTCAGCAGCTTCAGATACATCCGGTTGCTGTTCAGAAGGGATTGGGGTTGGCGTTGGCGGGTCAGAGGCAGATTCTTCACTGACTCCTTGTCGTTCAGCAAGAGCGCGAGATCTCCTTCTTCAACCCATAACTGTTTCAGGTTGTTCATCAATTGATTGTTGGCAAGTGCCTTGGCAAGAAAGATGGCATTGATGCCGCCGGCGGATGTTCCGGAGAGAATGTCGACCACAAATCGCGTCCTGATCGGATCGTCTGGAAGCGATTCCCGGAAAATTTCCTCGTGATTGCTGATGATCTGTCCGAGCTTTCGATAGACTCTTTCCGTGCCGGACAATTGATCGTTGGAGAAGAGGGGGTCATCGGGGCGTTTGTTGTCGGCGGGGGCGGTTGCGCGTACGAGATGATACAACTCCTGCGCAATACCATTGATGTAAATGGCGAGCGAAACGCCGCCATACATCACTATTGCAAAACGGACTTCCTGGGTATATGCACAACGCGGCGATGAGGACGGTGCGGGGGTGGACATGAAGTCTCCGGGGGATGTTGATAAAAGAACAGCAGTAATTCGGGAAGAATCTTACTCAAACCAACATCGAATGTCAAGCCTTTAGCCCGGACTCACGCAACCTATTGCGGGTATGACCTCACAAGTCTGTTAATCCAGCGATGAACGGCGTGAATCGATTTGACCGGCTCGGTGAACATTAAGATGCATTGCCCGTGAATGAGATTGAGGCCGTGTTGCTTCGCAAACGCAATCGCTTTATCGGATTCCGCCCCTTGTTGCAGCCAGATGTTGGTGATGCCTTTTGTGTGAGCCCGGACAACGATTTCCGCGGCAGCTTCGGGATGAACAACAATCACGAGGGATTTGACCGATTCCGGTAATTCGTCGACACGTGCAAAACATGAAACACCTTCCACCGAAGGAAGATGCGCCGAGACCGGATAGACTGCAAAACCCTTGTTTTTCATCTCACGAAAGATGATGTTGCCGAATTTTCTGCTGTTGCGCGAAACGCCGACAACTGCAAATGCCTGAGAAGCGAAGAATTGTTCAATTGATGTTTTCATAACGTTCTACCTGATTTGTCCGAAGATTAGAATTTCTTAACCGGATTCTCTTTTCGATTCAAAATATCTATGTTGGGATTGTCACATCTTCTAAGACCGCGTCTTCGTATGGTTTGTGTAGAAAGGGGAGTTCCATGACCAGAGTCTTGTTTTCAGTTCTTGTTGTCCTGCCATTGTTTCTGTTTTCATCATGTGTGAAAGATGATAACCCGGCCGCTCCGGATCCTGAAGAGCAGACGGGAACACTTATCATTCGCATGACGGATAGCCCGATAGCGTTCGACTCGGTCCTTATCCGGGTTGACAGTGTTCGCATTCATGCCAGCAACTCCGATACGCTTTCTTCAGGATGGCACACCATAAACCGGACGCGCGCTATCTACAATCTCCTTTCGCTGACGAACGGTGTAGATACCGTCATCGGCAGGGCACCGCTTCCTCCGGGAACATACTCCCAGCTTCGACTCCACATTGGCAACGGAAGCCGCGTGGTTGTTGGAGGCGTCTCTCATCCTCTCACCATTCCGAGCGGATCGCAAAGCGGTTTGAAACTCAACGTACATGCAACAATTCAACCGAATATCGCCTACACACTGCTTCTTGATTTCGATGCTGCCCGATCGATTCTCCGGACAGGCAATGGCAGCTTCAGCCTCAGGCCTGTTCTCCGCGTCGTAACGACGGCACAAACAGGCACAATCAGCGGGCATGTTGTGCCAGTATCGACGCGTCCGATTATCACCGCCTATAACGCCACGGATACGATCTCTACAATGGCGGATGCGTCGGGGGCATACACACTGGCGTATCTCCCGCCTTCATCATACTTCGTGAGCTATGTGTCTACGGATACGACATACCGCGATTTTACTGTAGCAGGCGTTATTGTCTGGGCCGGTGTTACCACTCCGTTGGGCACAATAACGCTGCAGCCGCGGTAGGTATCGTCGGGAGACCCTGTCAGCCGTTACTCCAAAGCATGCTCCAACACTTGATACTCCGTGTGCATTTTTTCGATCGCGGATGTGATCGTTTCCTTGTCGTTTGACTCTACCGCAACCGCCAATTCATCCACCGAGGCAGAGAGAGTGGCGCGCTTCTCGACAAAAACGGGCTCGATTGCTTTTCGTCTCTCCGGCAAGGTTACGTTGTTCAACAAGCCCATTTTGTCCTTGAGAGCTAAGACGGATTTCTTGATATTCTGGAGATGATACTCCGGAAGATAGTAGTGGTACAGCGGGTAGAGAACCGTATGAAACGCATCAAGTTCCGGCAACGGCGGACGTACCACACGTACAAGCTTCTCGTACTGGGCGTGCAGGTTCTCCGCGACATCAAGCAGGTGTTTGTCGTTTTTCTCCTTCACTGCATTTTTGTACTCAGCGACAATGTTCTGCAGTTGCCCTACGCCTTTCGCCCACGCCTCCTTCTTGTCCCGCAGGATTCCCGGCAGCTCAGCGCTTGAAACAGCTTCTGTATACTTTTCAATTTCCGGGAGCAATGAGATAAGCATCGCAATATCCTTCTCCGGCCAGGCAGTATGCCAGAGTTGGAAGATAACAGTATGAAACTCCTTCAGCGCGGGAACTTCAGCTTTCAATTCGGCGCCAAGTTCGTGCGATTTCTCCTGGGCGCTGCACGAAACAATCGACAGAAAAAATAGTACGGCAATGTAATGAATCCGATTCATTGTGACCTCTATGATTTTGTTGTTGATGTAGAAAGAACAGATGGGAAGAAGAGAGTTTTTGTCAGACCTAACTTCGCTCGGAATCAGCGTGTGTCATCCAATCCTGAGATCAGGCTTCTGTGTGTTTGAAATTGCGCATTCAGCCTGACACCGATTTCCTGCAGGCACAAGAAAGACAATCAGCGTCGGGATCATCAACCACTCTGCACGTGCCGGACGCCGTTACTTCTTTGCCTTTCCTTGCGCTGCGACGGCCTCCATCGCCTTCTTCACCGCTTCCGGATCGCCCAGATACTCGCTTCTAATCGGCTTGAGGTTTTCGTCAAGATCATACACCAGCGGCAAGCCGGTTGGAATATTCAGTTCGGTAATGTCCGCCTCTGAAACATTGTCCAGGTATTTCACAAGCGCCCGAAGGCTGTTGCCGTGCGCCGCGATGATCACGCGCTTTCCGCTCTTGATTGCGGGGGCAATTGTTTCGTGCCAGTAGGGCAGAAACCGGGCGACCGTGTCTTTCAGGCATTCGGTTGCAGGAAGTTCCTCCGGCTTCAGGTCCTTGTAGCGCGGATCGAAACCGGGGAAACGAGGATCGCTTCTCTCCAGCACCGGTGGCTGAATGTCGTAACTCCGGCGCCAGATTTTTACCTGGGCTTCGCCGTACTTTTCGGCTGTTTCGGATTTATTCAATCCTTGCAATGCGCCGTAGTGTCGTTCGTTCAGCCGCCAACTGTTGTACACCGGAATCCACATCAAATCCAACTCGTCCATCACGTACCACAACGTTCGGATGGCCCGCTTCAGCACGGAGGTGTAGGCAACATCGAACACGAAACCTTTTTCTTTCAACACTTTTCCGGCGTTTCGGGCCTCTTCCTTTCCCTTGTCGGAAAGATCAACATCAGTCCAGCCGGTAAAGCGGTTTTCTTTGTTCCAGGTACTTTCTCCGTGGCGAAGGAGGACGAGTTTGTACATTGTGCAAACCTCAAGAGTGTTTAATTCGGTCAGTTAGCTGATGTAAGATACAAAAGAGCAGGCTTGAATTCATCCCGCCGTAGAAAGCTAAAGAGGTGTCTCCTATATACAGCGAAGACACCTCTGTGCGTTTGTCACTGCTTCTTCTAAATGATTACTTTGTACTGATTCAGCGCCTTCATGTAGTTCGCTCGCTCAAATGCCGCGGGGTCGGCAACGGATTTCTGACTCATGCTCCCCTTCATCTGCGAAACGGAAACGTACTCGTGTTCCAGCATCCATTGACGTACTTCGGACAGTACGGTTGTGACATGTTGCGGGCCATGCTTCAACAAAGCTGAACACATCATCGTCACATCCGCCCCGGCCATCAACATCTTGATAACATCCTGGGCTGTGTGAACGCCGCTCGTCGCCGCCAGACTTGCCTTCACTTTTCCGTGAAGGATGGCAATCCACCGCAACGGCAACCGCATCGCCATCGGAGTGCTGAGGACAACACCCGGCACAACTTCAAGCGTCTCAAGATCGATATCGGGCTGATAGAAACGGTTGAACAGCACAAGTCCGTTTGCCCCTGCCGTATCCAACCGTTTCGCCATGTGTGCCATTGAACTGAAGAACGGACTCAACTTCATCGCCACGGGAACCTTGATCGCTTGCTTCACGGCGTGAAGAACTTCGAGATAGCGATCCTCAACTTCCTGTCCTGTAAGCTCCGGGTCCGTCGGAATGTAATACACGTTCAGCTCAAGCGCATCGGCGCCCGCTTGCTCGATTTTTTTTGCATAGTCAATCCAACCGCCGACGGAAATACCGTTCAGGCTTCCGATAACGGGAATCGAGAGCTTTTCCTTTGCGGCATGCAGCAACTCAATGTACTCGTCCGGGCCGAGGTTGTATTCCTGTGACTCGGGAAAGTAGGTGAGCGATTCTGCGAAACTCTCCGTTCCGTAGCTGAGATAGTGATTCAACTCGGCCGCCTCATGTGCTATCTGTTCTTCAAAAAGAGAGTACATTACGATTGCCGAAGCGCCGGAGTCTTCCAGACGTTTCATCGAATCGAGCGAGCGCGAAAGCGGCGACGCTGATGCCACAAGCGGATTCCTGAGATGCAGGCCGAGATAGTTGGTTGAGAGATCCATAAGTACTCCTGAAATTTTGCGTTAGTGTCTGTCAGTTCGTTGACGGAGCCGGTTTCACGGGTGCGGCCGGTGCCGGCGCAGCGCCATTCCCCGGTGTTTCCGCTGCGAGCGATTCAAGCGCTTTCCATCTTGCCTCCACATCTTCCTGCGCAAGTTTCATCAATTCCTTTGCTTCGCGCGGATGGCTCTTCGTCAGCATTTTGTAGCGCGTTTCCATGTATGCATATTCTTCGAACTTGATCTTCGGCGCTTTGCTGTCGAGTTTCAAGGGGTTCTTTCCTTCCTGCGCCAACCGCGGGTCAAACCGGTACGTCGGCCAGTGGCCGCATTCGACGGCATACTTCTGATTCGTCATTCCCTTCGTCATGTTGATGCCGTGCGCGATGCAGTGGCTGTACGCAATAATGAGTGACGGTCCGTCGTACGATTCCGCTTCCATGAATGCACGAACCGTCTGCGCATCGTTGTAGCCCATGGCGATCTGTGCAACGTACACATTGCCGTACTGCATGGCAATGCGACCGAGATCTTTCTTGCCGAGCGGCTTGCCGGCGGCGGCAAACTTCGCTACTGCTGCACGCGGGGTCGCTTTCGACATTTGCCCGCCGGTGTTGCTGTACACTTCCGTATCAAGCACGAGGATGTTCACGTTCTTGCCCGATGCAATAACATGGTCCAATCCGCCGTAGCCGATATCATACGCCCATCCGTCGCCTCCCATGATCCATACGCTCTTCTTCACCAACATATCCGCAAGAGTCAGAAGCCGCTTCGCGTCAGAAGAGTTCATTCCGGCAAGTTTCTTCTTCAAATCCTCGACACGTTGGCGCTGTTCATAAATGCCCGGTTCGTCAGATTGGTTGGCATTAAGAATAGCGTCGGCAAGATCATCGCCTATCTCACTCTTCATCTTCTCCACTATCTCCATCGCCATCTGATGTTGCTTGTCGATTGAGAGTCTCATGCCGAGGCCGAACTCTGCATTGTCTTCGAACAGTGAATTGCTCCACGCCGGTCCGCGGCCTTCGTGATTGAAGGTCCACGGCGTAGTCGGAAGGTTGCCGCCATAAATCGATGAACAACCCGTTGCATTGGCAACAATCATTCTGTCGCCAAACATCTGCGTTGCAAGTTTCACGTACGGCGTTTCGCCGCAGCCCGTACAAGCACCGGAGTACTCGAACAGCGGCTGCGCGAACTGCGAACCCTTCACCGAGTCCATCTTGATTGTGCGGCGGTCGGTTTCGGGAAGGGAAAGGAAGAAATCATAATTCGCCCTTTCACGCTCGCGAATCGGCGGCTGCTCGGTCATGTTGATGGCTTTCAGCCTCGTCTCTTTTTTATTCTTTGCCGGACAAATGTCAACGCAAATGCCGCAGCCCGTGCAATCTTCGGGCGCTACCTGTACCGTGTACTTCATGCCCTTGTATTCGACGCCCTTGTAATCCATTGACTTGAAAGTTGAGGGGGATGTTGCCAATTCTTTCGGGTCATACACCTTTACGCGAATTGCCGCATGCGGACAAACGATTGCGCATTTATTGCATTGAATACACGTTCCCGTTTCATCCCAAATGGGAATTTCGAGGGCGATGTTACGTTTCTCCCATTGGGCTGTTCCGGTGGGGAATGTGCCGTCCTTCGGAAATACGCTGACAGGAAGCGAGTCGCCGAATCCGGCAATGATTCCTGCCGTAACATTCTTGACGAAATCCGGTGCCTTGTCGGAAACGACGGGCGGCATTTCAATCTTGCTGCTGACTGCTGCGGGAATTTTTACTTCGTGTAAATTAGCAAGTGTCTGGTCGACAGCGGCGTAGTTTTGCTGGACAATCTGATCGCCCTTCTTGCCGTACGTTTTCTTGATAGAATTCTTGATTGCGGCAATTGCCTCATCTTTCGGCAACACACCGGAGATGGCAAAAAAGCATGTTTGCATAATGGTATTGACGCGCGCACCCATACCGGTTGCCTGCGCCACTTTGTAGCCGTCGATGACGTAGAATTTGATTTTCTTGTCGATGATCTGTTGCTGAATATGTCGCGGGAGCTGGTCCCACACCTGATCGGGACCGTAGAAGCTGTTCAGCAAAAATGTTGCATTCGGTATCGCATTACGTAACACATCATATTTTTCGAGGAAGAACCACTGGTGGCACGCAACGAAATTCGCCCGCTCGATAAGATATGTTGAGTGAATCGGGCGCGGGCCGAACCGGAGATGCGATGTTGTTGTCGAGCCCGATTTCTTCGAGTCGTACACGAAATAGCCCTGCGCGTAATTGCTCGTATCCTCGCCGATGATTTTGATGGAATTCTTGTTTGCTCCAACGGTTCCGTCTGCGCCGAGGCCGTAGAACATTGCCCGCACAACATCATCGGGTTCGGTGCTGAACGAAGCATCATACTCGAGACTCGTGAACGTCACATCGTCGTTGATGCCGACGGTGAAGTGATTCTTCGGATTCTCTTTCTTCATCTCATCGTACACCGCCTTGACCATTGCCGGTGTGAATTCCTTTGAAGAAAGTCCGTACCTGCCGCCGATGATTTTCGGAAACGCAAACGGCAGCTTGTTATTGATAAACAACTCGGTGGTTGCAGTAAGAACATCCTGATACATCGGCTCGCCGGATGCGCCGGGTTCCTTTGTTCTGTCCAATACCGCAATACTCTTCACCGATTTCGGTAAGGCTTCGATGAAGCGTTTCGTATCAAACGGACGGAACAGCCGGACCTTCAGAACGCCGATGTTTTCTCCGCGCTTGTTCAGGAAGTCAACCGTCTCTTCTACCGTTTCCGCTCCCGAACCCATAATCACGATAACACGCTCGGCTGTCGGTGAGCCATAGTAGTCGAACAGTTTGTACTTGCGTCCAACGACCCGGGCAAACTTGTCCATCGCCTTTTGTACGACGTCGGGAAATGCATTGTAGTAGGGGTTCACGGTCTCACGTGCCTGGAAGAACACGTCGGGGTTTTGCGCTGTGCCGCGGAGAACGGGTCTTTCGGGGGTTAGCGCCCGCTCGCGATGCGCACGGATCAGATCGTCATCGATCATTGCGCGCAAATCATCATCAGTAAGTTGCTCGATTTTCATCACTTCATGCGATGTGCGGAAACCGTCGAAGAAATGCAGAACAGGGAGTCTGCCTTCAAGCGTGGCGGCTTGCGCAATCAACGCCATATCCATCACTTCCTGCACCGAGTTCGACGCAAGCATCGCAAATCCGGTTTGTCTCGCCATCATCACATCACTGTGATCGCCGAAGATGGAGAGAGCATGCGAAGCCACCGTTCGTGCGGACACGTGGAAGACAGTCGACGTCAGTTCGCCGGCGATCTTCAACATGTTCGGCAACATCAGCAGCAAGCCTTGCGAGGCGGTGAAGGTTGTTGAGAGCGCCCCTGTTTGCAGCGCGCCGTGTATCGCTCCTGCCGCTCCGCCTTCACTCTGCATTTCCGTAACCGAAGGAATGGTGCCCCACAGATTTTTCCTTCCCGCCGCCGACCATTCATCCGCCCATTCCCCCATGTTCGATGAAGGAGTGATGGGATAGATACAGATGACTTCGTTCAACTTGTGAGCAACATAGGCGGCAGCTTCGTTGCCGTCAATGGTGACATGTTCGCGCTTCATCGTCAATTACCTCGTGTAAAAATATGAGACAGAGTAGAATTTCTTTTCCAGATATGATAACAAACCCTCACCATTTTTGCGAATTCTGTGCCATGCACAATCAACGGAATACGGCTTATTTCATCAAAAATCTGACCGGAAATTCCAAGATTTAGGAAAATCAAAGGCCTTTTTGCAATGATGAGAAGCAGGGCACAGGCGCTGTTTGAGGACTTGACTCTTTCTGAATTCTGCGCTACTATCAAGCGTGGAGTTGTTACTTTACCCGCCGTTCTTTCTCATCTCAATCAATTCACAAACCAAGGAGGGAGCAATGAAATTTCTTGTTGCGTCAATTGGTAATCGGTTGGAAAGTTACGTCGCAAAGCGATTTGAACATGCCGCATGGTATTTGATTGTCGATTCCGAGACACAAGCAATCGAAGCCATCCGCCACAACACGCCACAGGATCGTCACGCTGCGCTACTGAAAGCCGCATCCGCGGAAGTACACGCAGTTGTTGCCGGAAGGTTCGGAGAGAGTTCACTGAAGCTGATCCGAACGCATGATATGCGGATTGCCTTTGTCCATGGCATCACCGCCAAGCTCGCTATGGAAAAGATTGTAACGCGGGAAATTGAACTGATTGATGTGAACGGGATGAGAGAACACCGTACTCCGCTTACGGGAATGATGCAACGAGTATTCCCGGGAAGAAAAACCGGAAGAAGCCCGATTGCCTCAGCAGGCTATTCGTCAGACTCCCAGCGCGGGCATCATCATTTGCAGCAGTACGGAGGAAGAGGACATTAGAATTCGGATCAGGCAAGACAGACTCCGCCCGTTACAACGTTCGATGGGCGGAGTTTTTTTGTTTCAGAGTGCGGGTTGTTGCTGAGTGAGGCAATGCAGCGTACCGAAGCCCCACACAAGATCGACTGCATGAATGCCGATCACAGGCCTGTCCGTGAAGAGTTCTGACAAGATTCCCAAGGCAACACGGTCACCCGGATCATTAAATGTAGGAACGAGAACGCCCGCATTCGAGATGTAGAAATTTGCGTAACTCGCCGGTAATCTTACGTCATCGAGGTACAGCGCCGAAGGCATTGGCAACGAAACCACTTCCACCTTTGAACCATCCTCAAGTCGGGCACACTCAAGCCGTTCACGATTCTCGTGCAAGGCAGTGTAGTTTGCATCTGTCGGATTATCCTCGCTGCACAACACTACAGTTGTCGGATTGACAAACCGGCATAGATCGTCAACGTGGCCGTGCGTGTCATCGCCTGCGATTCCTTTCCCAAGCCAGATCACATTCGTTGCACCGAGGTTCTCTGCCAGCACATTCTCCATTTCTTGTCGTGACATCCCCGGATTCCGAACCTGTGTTGTCTGATCGAGCAAGCATTCTTCCGTCGTCAGCAATGTTCCCCGTCCGTTTACGTCAATTGCGCCGCCTTCAAGCACGACGGGCTTTCCGTTGTGAGATGGATGAAAGAGGCGGATTCCGAGCGCTTTTGCCGCCCGTGTGTGAATATGCTGATCCTTCTTCCAATCGGGGTACTTTGCCCACGCGTTGAACTTGAAATTCGTCACTGCAACTTCGGATTCATTCCTGACAAACATCGGCCCGAAGTCCCGTGTCCATCCGCGGTTTGTCGGAAAGCGGAAGAATTCCACTTGCGACATATCGGCGTGCACGCGTTTCAGCAAACGACATGCGCTTGCTTCATGTTCTTTCGCGTTGACGATGATGCGGACGATCTCACCCGCGCTCAGCTTTCTGACAATCTCCCCGAACACCCAGGGAATAATGCTGAACTTTCCGGGCCAATCGCTTTTGTTGTGGGGCCAGCCGATCCATGTTGCCTCATGTTCTTCCCATTCGGCAGGCATGCGATAGTTGAAAGATGCGGGCGTTGCTACTGTTGCCATTTCTCCCCGTCGAGAAATCGCTGGTCAATTCCCTGATACGCGTCAATGCGGCGGTCGCGCAGAAACGGCCAGTTTCGTCGGACATCCTCTATTCTCTCCAAATCAACTTCGCCGATCAAAATCTCCTCTTTGTCAACAGATGCTTCGGCGAGGATGACGCCCTGCGGATCGGCAAGAAATGATGTTCCCCAAAATTCGAGTCCGGGTTGGCCTTCAACCGTCTTCTCGTGCCCGATTCGATTTACTGCCGCAACGTACACTCCATTGGCAATTGCGTGTCCGCGTTGCACGGTTTGCCACGCATCGCGTTGCTGCTTGCCGAACTGCGCCTTCTCGTGCGGATGCCAGCCGATTGCAGTCGGATAGAACAGAATAGTCGCTCCGCGCAACGCTGTAAGCCGTGCACCTTCGGGATACCATTGATCCCAGCAAATCAACGTGCCGATGTTGCCCTTGCTTGTATTGAATGATTTGAATCCGAGATCGCCGGGCGTGAAGTAGAATTTTTCGTAGAACGCCGGATCGTCGGGAATATGCATCTTGCGGTAGATGCCGAGGAGTGTGCCGTCGGAATCGATAACGGTCGCGCTGTTGTGGTACACGCCCGGGGCACGCTTTTCAAAAATCGGGGCAATAATTACAACACCCGCTTTACGAGCAACGGTTGAAAGCGTTTGCGTTGTCGGGCCGGGAATTGTTTCGGCAAGTTCGAAGTGGGCAACATCTTCTTTCTGGCAGAAGTATTGCGAACGGAAGAGTTCGGGCAGACACACAACCTGCGCGCCTTTTGTTGCCGCCTCTTCCACTTTTGCCGCGCCATGTTTCAGGTTGCTGTCGGGGTTCGGCTCAAGCGCAATTTGTACAAGCCCGACGGTGAATTTGCTGGGATGAGTTGACATGCTGATGAACTCTGCAAAAATGTTGAGTGAATATACCCGATGAGCGGTTGAGAATCAACGCGCTATGGCGCCAACCGCTCAATCTTCCATCCGTCATCAGCCTTGCGATACACGAGACGGTCGTGCAGCCTGTTCTCCCGTCCCTGCCAGAACTCGATGGTATGCGGCGCGAGACGGTACCCGCCCCAATGTTCCGGTCGCGGCACAACGGTTCCCTTGTACCGTTCCGAGAGTTGCCTGAATCGTTCATCAAGAAACTCCCTGCCCGGAATAACGCAACTTTGCGGTGAAACAAGCGCCCCAACCTGACTATCCCTTGGCCTGCTGTGAAAATACTCGTCAGATTCGGCATTCGTCATTCGTGCAACCACTCCTTCAATTCTTACTTGTCGATGGAGAGATTGCCAGAAGAAGACAAGCGCCGCGTTCGGGTTTTCTGCAAGCTGTTTCCCTTTTTCGCTTTCGTAGTTTGTGAAGAAGCAGAATCCCCGTTCATCAAAACTCTTCAGGAGAACGATTCTTGCCGAGGGCTTGCCGGCGCGGTTGGCGGTGGCAAGCGTCATCGCATTAGCGTCGGGAATGCCTGCCTTTGTTGCGTCATCAAACCATCGCTGAAATTGGACGACGGGATTGGCCGCTGCGTCTTTCTCAAGCAGAATGTTTGCGGGATCGGACATGCGGAATGCTATGCTTCATTGATGAGATAGAGAAGATTGTCTTCGACGCGATACAGCATCGGTGCAATTTGAATTTTCGGGTATCGCATCCGGAGGCGCTTCGCCTCGCTTAAGACAAAATCTATTTCGTTCACAATCTCGAACATCGGGGAAAACTGCGTGAAGTGCTGTTCCGCCAATTCCCTCTCCCATCCGGCATGCTCGACCAGTCCGCTGATGAACATCTCCTTCCGTGCATGAAGATTCACCATCCCGCAGTTGTTGTGCCCGATAAGCGCAATGTGCCGCACACCGCCGACGGCAATGGCAAACGAGACTTTGAACTCGCTGTAGCGCAGATTCGCCCCGCCTGCCCGGATGATGAATGCAAAATTGTCGGGGATGTGCAGATGCTTCCGGTTGTCCATGCACATACCGACAAGCAGTTGCGCATTCTGGAATTCTGTGAACGGCGACTTGAGATTGTGGAAGGCAAGAAGCTGCCCGATTGGTGTATTGCGATACTCCGGCGGTATATCGCCGCCGGCAGCTACAGGAAGAAGTCGGTTCATCCGGGTTTGATTGTTGTAAGTGAAGGAATGCTAAGGGTTAGTATAACTGAACTGCGCGGAAAAATCAAACACAAAAAAACGGCTGCCCCATGGTGCAGGGCAGCCGTGTATTTCGAAATGCTTACTGACTGATGTTACGCAAAACCCAAAGGCGCTTCAATTTTTGACACCGACCTCATCCCCCGGCCCCTTCTCCTAAGAAGAGAAGGGGAGATTTAAGCGAGGTTTCGATAAGTCCCTCTCCTCTCAGGAGAGGGATTTAGAGAAACAAACGAAATTCAAAAATTTGCGTAACATGAGTCACTGAATCATTTGGCCAGCACCAACTTGCTCACCTTAGTCAACCGCACGCTTCCATTTGCATCGGTTGCCGTGAAGCGCGCAAAGTACACGCCGCTGGCCACTCCCGACGCGTCCCACGTTGCAGAGTGGTAGCCTGCTTCGTGCTTGCCATTCACCAGATCCACCACCTTCCGTCCCAACACGTCATACACTACTAACGATACGTTACTTTCCTCCGGCAAAGCGAACTTGATTGTTGTGCTCGGATTGAACGGATTGGGATAGTTCTGACTGATACCATATTGTTGAGGAATTCCGCGTTCGCCACCCGTAGCAAGCTTGTTTGCCGACGCAGTTTCCGATGATGTATGATGTACAGACGCGGCACTGACGCGAAGGGATGGATTCTCACGGTTCAGTCCAAGCACGCTGATGAAGAACTTGACTTGCTTACCGCGCAGTAACCGTGCAGGCAGCCTGAATGTCTTGTTCAACGAATGGTCGGAAGTGAAACGCCACCGGGCAACGGTGCGCTCCGTGTTGCCATTGAGTGTGTAGGACACACGCACGCGCAACGGCGTGTTGCGCACGCCAAGCGACGATGCCGACTTGGAACTCATCCGGATTCTCAGGTGCACACTATCCGCGTTCTGCGGAACGGCATACGAGCCGCTGCCGAGGTACTGCTCGATGTTATCGACCGTCGCGGTAAAACCGCTGTCTTCCGCCGCAAAACGAATCCTCTGCTTTGTTCCTGCCGATGTTGCCGTCAATGGCAGCATTTCGACCTCCAACGATGCACCGGAAGTTTCGTCGCGCACCATCATTTCGCGTGTTGCCTCTTCGTTCTCCTCTTCCTCCGCATCCCCTTGAGGAAAGGCGATCTGATAGATCGGGCCGGAAAGCGTGCGGTACGCGTACGGCACTGCCTGCGTCGGCATTTCGGCTCCGATGAGCACCTGCGGATCGGCGCCGTTGTGCGGCATGACCTGCGGAGAAGACCATGAGGCGCCATAGTTGCCGGACTGCGAACGGAAGATGGACTGCCCGTTCGTCCACATCCAGAGGAGCTTGCCGTCACCCAGATACGTTACGGTCGGGCTTTTGAAGTTCGCACCGGTGAACTTTGTCGAGGGGTACCAGATTCCGTACTGTTGCATCTCTTTGCTCTGAAAACAGACCGACGAGGTATAGGTCGGAATAGGAGCATCTCCTCCCTCATCCCCTTCAATCAGTTCCTTATCCGGCTCATCGGTTCCCTCTTCACCATCTTCCAGCATCTCCCATACCACGCCCACTTTGCCGTAGTCAGGAGCCATGGTGACAACTTGCGATGCACCCGCGAACCTCACACGACTCGATGTGCTTGCGGGAACAGCTTCCTCCGGCAGTAAGTACTCAACAGCCCGCCGCCAGCCACCATACGTGGACCCGCCAATCCACGTGTAGATCTTATAGTAATCAAAGAAGACACTTGTTCCGTTGTCATACGTGATGGGAACGGTGCTGCCCAAGAGCGAGCTGAGACTCGGACGGAAGCGCCCCTGCAGCAAATCGGAATACGTATCGCGGCTCCACGTGAGACCATAGTCGATGGACTTCATAACCTCGATACCGTTCGCGGCGGTGCAGGCAACGAGAAGCTTTGCGCCCTCAAAGTCTCCCCTTCTCGCAACGACAGGGGCCGCCAGCACTGACGCGTGCGGCGTGAATGTTCCGGCGAGGTGAGGTATGGAGGGCTCGGAATCAAACGAGGAATACCAGATTTGGTCGGTACCGGAAAGATTCGTGTGCCACACAACATCGATGTCAGAAGTGACACCCTCAACAATTCTCCCTGTTCCGCTTCAGTTGAAAATGGACTCCTGAAAGGGTAGAATATAGGAAACTCACAACCAGAAGGAGCCACGTTATGGAACGCAACGTCATCACCGTTCAGACCAAAGCCGAGATTCTCCGGGAG
>CAADGV010000013.1 GCA_900696645.1 uncultured Chlorobiota bacterium
CACGGCGTCGAGCTTAAACTGTTTCTCGTAGCGCTTGCGTTTCGCAGCTGTTTCCATGATGAACCTTCCTTTCGTTATGTTGAAGATAGTGGTTTATCTTCTTGTCCGAAAGTCGGGGGGAAGGTCACTTCCTTCCCCGATTCGTTGGCATGTGGTTGTTCCTCAACGGCACAGGGTATGTCGCGATGAGTTTTACTGGAATCGTCCTGCCGGCATATGCAGAGACTGTCAAAACAATCAGCTTCCCCGCTCTGTTTGGAGAGGTGGCGCTCATGGTGACATTGATAATCAAGGGAGCAACCGCGAAACCGTTGATTGTTCCCAACAATTCCGAACCATTCATGATCAAGAAGGATATTCAACCGTAGCGGCTCGAACATATCAGTCAGAGGATGAAACAAATGATACAAGAGCTTCTTGAAACCTGGGACATCCACAGCAGAATCAACCTGTATCTCCTCAATGCAATCAAAGAAGAACATTTGGCCGACCTCTCCGCATCGGGAGGAAGAAATGTCGGACAGCAGTTTGCCCACATCCACAACGTGCGTCTCATGTGGCTCAAAGCCGCCAGCCCTACTCTGTTAAAGGGGCAGGTGAAGATCGAAAAAGATGCAAAGCTGTCGAAGAAGCTCCTGGCCACTGCGTTGGAGAAGAGTTCAAAGACAATCAAGGAATTATTGGAAAGCGGCTACAAGGAAGGCAAAGTGAAAGGATTTAAGCCACACCCTTCTGCCTTCTTCGGCTATCTGCTTTCCCATGAGAGTCACCACAGAGGGCAAATCATGCTTGCTTTGAAGCAGTCAGGCCATCCTGTAAACCAGAAAGTTCAATACGGACTCTGGGAATGGGGTTCACGATAGATAACGAGGAGCATACGAGTGAAAAACATCAAGATATTCGGGAGCACCATTAGCCAAGAAACTTGGCATCAAAAGTAATTTCACGATCAGGCTGGTGAATCATAGAAAAGAGTCGAGATCTCTTTGGGAGGTGGGCGGAGTATGACCGACAAGTTCTTGAAACGCCAATTGCCGGCAACGGTGCGAAAGACCTCGTCAAGCATTTGTACACGAAGGGCGCCTGGTCCCTGTATGTTCTGTATCGCCTCGTTGGCGAAAATACCTTTGGGTCGATCATTCGTAGCATGCTGACGGAGTTCAAAGATCGCGTCATCAACTTTCAAGACTTTCAGAAGCTCTGCGAGCGCGAGGCGAGCCGGGATCTTGGTGGTTTCTTTCAAGAATGGATCTATGGAATAGAATCTTCTCAACTCCTGATTGAAAAGGCCTCCATCGATGACATCGTGAAACGCTATTAGAATGAGATGGACTTAGACAGTTGTGCGTCGTTATTGAAAACTCAAATGGAGGATACGTATATGGGCGAAAAAGAGTATTCGCTCAAAACAAGAGGAAGAATTGTGTTTCTATTTTGGGCACTATACGCGGCACCCGCTATTTACAGTCTGCAGTATGTTCGACCTATGCTCATTGTGTTTGGAGATGCCGTAGCGACAGTAAACAACATTATGACTCACGAGTTCCTGTTTCGTATGGGGATTGTGAGTCATCTCGTTCAAAGGGGTCAATAAAACTTGGGTGAGCATATTTTGGACATCAATATTGATGTCCGTTGCCATAACTGTCGTCAATACGCTTAACTATGTTGCACCTCTCGTCATTCTCAGCAAAGCTGATTACCTGAAGATATTTCAACAAGAACAACTTCATGCACTTGTGATGATATTCCTCAGACTAAGCAACTATGGACAAGCACTCTTTGAGATTTTCTGGGGATTGTATCTCTTTGCTTTTGGATTACTCATTATTAAATCAAGGTTTATTCCAAGAATGTTGGGTATTTTGATGATCGTCGGAAGCATCGGCTTTCCCATCAATACTTTTACCAAGCTACTCATCCCGGAATTCTATCCTGCTATATTTACACAAATGGCGATGCTTGTTAGTGGTCTTGGAGTAGTCCCGACCCTCTTTTGGATTTTGGTTATAGGTGTCAAAGAACAACAACTGGACAGCGAGCTCAATGCTAAACATTAAGATGCAACGTGCAGCAAACATCTACGCCGCCTGACTCAAGAATGGTGGTGCAATAAAAAAGCGCCGCAAGCCAACGAACACATAACACTTTATAAAAGGTCAGAGTCCCCGCTACGCGGCAGAGGGATTTCGCAAACTACGCTCAACAAGAGAAAAGTGGTCTGCGGACAAAATGGACGCGGCTCATTTAGAGACAGCTCAGAACTGCTTAGTAGCAGTCATTATTCCGTTTGTCATTCCATGGAAGTATGTCTGGATGCACTACGTGAGAAAAGCTGGAGACCGATGGAAATGATTAATACTCTTTTGCCCACAACACCTTTTTCCTTATCTTGTACGTGGTCCGTCTCCAATACTCCTCTTCCGCTCTTGAGGAACGACGATACTCATTCATGTGTTGTTGAAGTGTCAAAGTCTCTCGCAGTTATCTCCACTCACAACTGATGGTGATCGAGCATGGCCGAGCAAACCAAGTTCTGGTACCTGAATCACTTCAACCTCTTTGAAAGCCTGGACGAAGGAACGATGATGGAACTCGATCGTATGGCATCCATGAGCGAGGTGAAGCAACATCAACCGATTTACTTTCCGGATGAACCTTCCCACTCCATTTTTCTTCTCAAAAGAGGGCATGTAAAAAGTCTCCTGCTTGAGCGCGGAAGGGAAGGAAGCAATTCTTGAAGTACTCGGACCGGGGGAGATTTTTGGAGAGCTGTCACAGTTGGAAGCCGGATCTCAACGAAGCGAGATTGCCCAGGCATTGGACGATGTTCTGATTTTGCGCGGTGAAACAGGACGACTTTGAACGGCTGATGATGAAAAACCCGGGACTGAATTTCCAGGTCACCAAGCGCATCGGCCTGCGGATGAAGAAGTTTGAGGAACGGGTAACAGCCCTTGTGTTCAAAGATGTGCGCAAGCGGATTGCCAGCTTCCTTGTAGCCTATGCAGAAAGAGTTCGGTAGGATGAAACAGGGTATTGTGACCATCAAAATGCATCTTTCCCATCAGGAGATTGCGTTTCTTACCGGGTCAGCGCGTCAAACTTGTAACAACAACTCTGAACGAACGCAGGAGCGCGGGCCTCATTGATTTTTCCCGGGAGGCTCTCACCATAAAACAATTCGACAAGCTGAAAACAAATGTCACAGTGACTTCATAGTGTGTATTGTCTGTGACCGTCCTGTGACAGTATCTTCATACAATGTTCCGGATGGAAATTCACACTCAGTAAGATACCTTTGAAACAATGAACATTCTTACGCAGTACACGAAGTGGCTCCATACGAGGTGGCCTGCAGGCATTGTGGAAAAGCTACCGCACGTGAACTCGGATGGCTCGTCCAACATCCCCGGTCTCTATATCGTCGGCGATCTTACCGGCATTCCGTTACTGAAGTTTTCGGCAGACAGCGGCGCAAGGGCAATTCAAGCCATCCTGCCCGATCCCGATTTCCGGAAAGCACGTACAACCGCCTCTCACCATGCGATACTCGACGTCGTCATTGTTGGCGCCGGTGTGTCGGGTATGGCGGCTGCACTTGAAGCGAGGAAGAAAGGGTTAAGCTTCGAAATACTCGAGGCCACAGAACCCTTTTCCACCATCGTCAACTTTCCCAAAGGAAAACCCATCTTCACGTCTCCAACCGACATGACGCCGGCAGGTGATTTGCAGTTCACCGCGCAGGTGAAGGAGCCGTTGGTTGACGAACTGAAAGCGCAGACGCTGGCGAAGGGCATCACTCCGCGCATAGCGCGTGTTGAGAAAGTGGTGAAGAAAGACGGGCATTTCGAAGTCGTGATTCCGAAGGAAGAGAGTCTGCGCGCGAGAAGGGTAATCGTGGGTATCGGACGCTCGGGCGACTTCCGAAAACTCGGTGTGCCGGGCGAGAACCGCGACAAGGTGTACAATCGTCTGCACGACCCGAAGGACTACACTAGTCAGAATGTAATTGTGGTGGGCGGAGGCGACAGCGCGTTGGAAACTTCCATCGCCATCGCTCAATGCGGCGGCTACGTGACCATCTCGTATCGCAAGGAGGAATTCTCCAGACCAAAGCCCGACAATGTGGAACGTCTGAACAGGCTGATGGCTGACCCGATGGCCGACGTTGCGATTGAAACACCAACCTCCGAGCGCGTCACGACAAGCAGTGGCGGATTCATGGGTGATGCAAACAAACCCGGCCGTATTACGCTCATGATGAAGAGCCAAATAAAGAACATCGGGGAGAAAGAGGTGACGCTACTTGATGCCGCAGGAAAGGAGGTCACGCTCCCGAATGATGCAGTCTTCTCCATGATCGGGCGCGAAGCGCCATTGGAGTTCTTCCGGCGGACCGGAGTGAAGATCACCGGTGAATTGGGGTGGAAGGGATGGACAGGTTTCGCGCTCTTCTTCCTCTTCTGTCTCTTTATCTACAACTGGAAAGCGGGCGGCGAGGTCACGAAATTGTTCGAGCGGAATAACTGGTTCCCGCACAACATCCCCGCGGTTGTCACGGGACTTGGCGAGTCTGTTGCCGCCGCGGCAGCCGACAAGACCACAGTTCTTGGTACGATGATGCTCTCCCTGGGTGAGGGGGGATTCTACTACGCATTTGTTTACAGTCTCATCATCATCATCTGCGGCTACAGGCGCATTAAGAGGAGGAAGACCCCGTACGTCACGACGCAGACATTGACCCTGACGGCAATCCAGCTTGTTCCGCTGTTCCTGTTGCCCTACTTCATTCTGCCGTATCTCGGCTACAACGGCGCTTTCGAGTCAGGTTTCGGGAAGAGTATTGCCGACGCGCTGTTCCCTGCCGTCAACTACGGTCACGGGCGTGAGTACTGGCGGGCCTTCGGAATCATCCTCGCATGGCCGCTGTTTGTGTGGAATGTCTTTACCTCGCAACCTCTCTGGTGGTGGCTTGGTATAAGTCTCGTACAAACATTTGTCATCATTCCTGTTATCGTGTACTTCTGGGGAAAAGGTGCCTATTGCGGGTGGATATGTTCTTGTGGGGCGATGGCCGAGACACTCGGCGATACGCATCGCCACAAGATGCCTCATGGCGCGGGATGGAACCGCGTGAACATGGTCGGTCAGTTCATCCTCGCGGTTGCCTTCCTGTTGCTCATCCTCCGTGTGGTCGGATGGATAACGCCCGGTACGGATTTTGGAAGGACGGTCAACACAACATTCAACGGCCTCTTCCAGAACTGGTCGCTCCTTGGCATCCAGCTCAACTACAAATACATTGTTGACCTGTTTCTTGCAGGAGCGGTGGGGTATGGAGCGTACTTCTGGTTCAGCGGACGCGTATGGTGCCGGTTTGCCTGTCCGCTTGCCGCGCTCATGCACATCTATGCGCGCTTTAGCCGCTTCCGCATCCTTGCCGATAAGAAGAAATGCATTTCCTGCAACGTCTGCACGTCGGTATGTCACCAGGGGATAGACATCATGAACTTCGCCAACAAAGGACTGCCTATGGAAGACCCCGAGTGTGTCCGTTGCAGCGCGTGTGTGCAATCGTGTCCCACCGGGGTGTTGCAGTTTGGACAAGTTGATCGTTCAAGCGGCGCCGTCATAAGGCGCGATGTCCTTGACGCGTCACCGGTTTTGATGAGAGAGAAGAATTGACTGTGCCCATTGCATTTCACGAATGAGACGATGCCCTCCATTCAGCGAATCGGCGTGGTGATACCGGCTTTCAACGAAGAGCATTCGATCGGATTAGTTATCAAGAGTATTCCCCCGCTTGTTGATGAAATCGTTGTGGTGAATAACGGATCGACTGACCGGACTGCGGAAGCTGCAATACAGTCGGGGGCTACTGTGCTTCATGAGCCAAGAAGGGGATACGGTTACGCCTGTCTCAAAGGGATTGATCATCTTCTGAACCGCAGGGCGACAATCATTGTATTCCTTGATGGTGACTTCAGTGACTACCCTGAAGATCTACCTGACCTATTAAGTCCCATTCTGGAGGGCAAGGTTGACTTTGTCATAGGTTCTCGCATGATCGGCGAGAGAGAACCGGGGGCAATGCTCCCTCAAGCAATCATCGGAAACTGGCTTGCCTCGATGTTGATCCGGTTGTTCTGGGGCTACCGCTTTACAGACTTGGGACCGTTCAGGGCAATTCGTGCCGATGCTCTCAGGCAAATGAACATGTCTGACCCGACGTACGGGTGGACGGTGGAAATGCAAATCAAAGCTGCAAAGCTAACATTGAATTGCTCCGAGGTTCCGGTGCGATACCGCAAACGGATTGGACGGTCGAAGGTAACGGGCACACTTGCAGGCACCATCAAGGCCTCGGCAAAAATCCTCTACACGATTTTCAAGCATGTGTTCATCAAGGTGTAAATGACTTCCGGAAAGCTTGTTGGACTTGGCATTGCTACGACTGTCCTCTACCTCAGTCTCTACATTCCCGATTCACCCGGAAGCAGGGTGGCGCTTTTTATTGCGGTGAACGCTCTGGCATTTGTGCCGCTTGTGGTGGTGTTCCGTGCGTTCATCAGAAAGTCGGAATCAGTCTCTGACGAACGAGCTCTCCTGCTGATTCTCTTCTTCGGAATGGCTTTCAGACTTGCACTTATTCCTCTTGATCCCGTGGCCTCCGATGATATCTATCGGTATGTTTGGGATGGAAAAGTTGCTCTCTCGGGCACGAATCCTTTTGCGCTTGCACCGAGCGACCCCCGACTTTCACACTTACACACCGTAGACCTTCCATCCAAGATCAACTTCCCCGACATGCGGACGATCTACCCGCCATTTGCGCAAATGTTCTTCGCTTTTTCCAACCTCCTGTTCGGTGATTCTGTTTCCGGGATGAAGTTGTTGCTTGTTCTGTGCGATCTGGGCACTATGATTCTGCTTGTGGTTCTTCTAAGACGTATTGCCCTGCCCCCTGCAAGGGTTGTACTGTATGCCTGGAGTCCTGTTCCGATCATGTACGTTGCACTGGATGGACATATTGATGCCTTCGGAATCCCGCTGTTGCTGCTTGCTGTGTATCTCATCATAAGGGAGAGAAGAATATTGGGATCTGCAACAATGGGGCTTGCCGGTCTTGCAAAGCTTTATCCGATGTTTGTCGTTCCACTGTTGTTTCAACGCGGGAAGAATGTGAAAAAGAATGCCGTTGTGTTGTTGCCCCTCCTGGTCTTCGGTATTGGCTGCTGGGCCTACGTAGAACCGACGGGCGGGCTTGTCGAATCATTTAAAGTCTTCACTTCGCAGTTTGAATTCAACGGGTCCGTGTTCTCACTCATGAAGTTCGTTACGGGAATGAACGTCGAATCACGCATTGTGTGCGCGATCATTTTCAGCGCGTGGATTCTCATGCTTGTCTTTTTGGACCGAACACTCATCGAGAAGACTTTCTTGGGATTTCTGGGATTTGTCATCCTTTCCCCGGTTGTGCACCCCTGGTACCTGACGTGGTTGGCGGCGTTGATCGTAGTCCGTTGGTCGCCGGCAGTGTTCTCGTTACTGATTCTCTCCAATCTGAGCAATATCGTGGTGTACGAATACAGGACCTCGGGCGTCTGGGCGGATAATCCCGTCGTGTTGTTGCTGGAATATCTGCCGTTCTTTGCATTGCTGATGTGGGAACTTTCACGCGGAAGAGCAAGATTCCCCTTGGTACGATCGTCATGAGTCATGAAGCCCTTATCATATTCGCGAAGCTCCCCCGTCCCGGAGAAGTTAAAACCCGGCTTGGTGAAAACCTGGGAATGAAGGAAGCTGCAGAGGTGTACAGAACATTTGCGGAGCATGCGTTTTCATTAGGGCATCAGCTTCTTGCAACGGGGAAGAAGATATACGTGTTCTACGAACCGCGAGCCGGTGCGGATCAGATGCGATCATGGGTCGGGCCATCGTTCCGTCTGGCATCGCAAAAAGGCGAAACGTTGGGCGACCGTATGCGCGATGCGTTCGAGCAGACATTTGCACAAGGATCAGCCCGTACCGTCATTATCGGTACGGATGTTCCTGAACTGGACGCGGGCAGTCTCGAACGTGCCTTCGATGCGCTGCTGGATCACGACGCTGTGATCGGCCCGTCAACTGATGGGGGATACTATCTATTGGGAATGAACGCACCGGTAAAAGATGTGTTCGATGGCTTGGTCTGGAGCGCAGCGACTGTCTATCACGAGACCCTGGAGCGCTTTCGCCGCCTTCGGCTCTCCTTTGCTGAACTGAATGAACTTGCTGATATCGACACAATGACTGATTACAACGCTTACCTTGAAAGAACAGGCGGCATCAAGTCACCCACTACAGATGTAGAATACATATCTCGTCCAAAATCCGGAGGAATAATGTCATCATACTATGAATCCAAAGACCTCGCCAAGTTCAGTGACATCGGTAAGAACCAAAAACACCTTTGGGACAAATTCATTGCGTGGTATACTGAAGCAACCACTACAGAGGGTGCGCTTACCAAACGCGAGAAATCGTTGATTGGTCTGGCTGTCGCTCACACCGTCCAATGTCCGTATTGCATTGATGCCTACACCAACCAATGTCTCGAAACCGGCGCCAATCTCGATCAGATGACCGAGGCGCTTCATGTTACCGCTGCCGTCAGAGGTGGGGCATCTCTCGTCCATGGTGTGCAATGCAGAACTATTGTCGAGAAACTGACTATGTGAAGATTGGTGAGGGCATGAGTTCGCCGACATTCTCTGTCGTGATCCCGGCCGTGGAACGCAGTGCAATGCGTGATATGGATGACTTCTCGTAGGGATTGTCTCTGAGGTCCCGGCTCGGGAAGTTCGCGGGGAGAGCAGCTAAAGTACGTCATTCTTCATCCGACGATTCCACAACCGACGGGGATTGCCGTCGGCATTGGTGCCGTTCTTCCGACAGGAACCTTCTGACAACCTTACCGATTGACTCAGCGCCCCAACGCGCTTGGTGACTAACGTGCGTTTCGGGATCTCGGTACCCCCCGAATGCCATTGACTCGCCTTGATCTTCGCACGTAAAGCAAAAGATTCTTGCAAATCTCCCCTTCATTTCCTATCGTTTAACAGGGTTTTTATCTCCCCAACCGTCTGCGCTATCAGGGCCGCGGACAACAATAACTACAAGCGTTACCCACCTCGGTCCAGGTAACGGGGTGCCGTACGCTGAGGCGTACATGCGTTCTTTTTTGTGACCGTGCGTTTTCACGGTCGTTGATTTGGCACAAGGACCTGATGCAAGGGGAAATGATTCACTTTCGAAACAGAACTGCGCTTTTCTGAGCGCGAGATTGCTATCCTAAACCTCTGCGCGTTGTCGTATGAAAGAAGCCTCCGCCCGTATCAAGGTTAATAAGCTACTCGAAGCCTCGGGCTGGCGTTTCTTTGACGACGCCAATGGTTCTGCGAACATTCAACTCGAACTCAGCGTCAAACTGAAGCCAAAGGATCTCGACGCTCTCGGCGAGAACTTCGAGAAGACAAGCAAGGGGTTCATCGACTTCCTTTTGCTCAACGAGAAGGGTTTCCCCTTCATTGTCTTGGAAGCAAAGGCCGAGGACAAGAATCCCCTTTCAGCCAAAGAGCAAGCACGCAAATATGCCAAGTCGCAGAATTGCCGTTTCGTTATTCTCTCCAACGGCAACCTGCATTATTTCTGGGACCTCAAGCGCGGCAACCCTTACGTCATCACAACCTTCCCCACACCTACTTCAGTCACGGGCTATCAGAAGACTGTGGCCGACCCGAACCGCGTCGTCGAGGAAGTTGTCGGCGATGACTACATCGTTCTGACTCAGCGACCAGGGTACGCTTCTGAAGCCGCTTGGAAGAACGAGAGTGAGCGGGAACGGTTCATTCAGACCAATGGGCTTCGCTTCCTTCGCCCATATCAGATGAAGGCCATCTATGCCGTTCAGCAATCTGTGGCAAAAGGGAATGATCGTTTCTTGCTCGAAATGGCAACGGGCACCGGCAAGACTCTCACCGCTGGCGCAATCATCAAGCTGTTTCTCCGCACGGGTAATGCGCGCCGCGTGCTCTTTCTCGTCGACCGACTCGAATTAGAGGATCAAGCACTCAAGGCCTTCAAGAAGCTCCTGGCCAATGATTACAAGAGCGTTATCTACAAGGAGAGCCGAGATGACTGGCGCCACGCAGAAGTTGTCGTCACCACGGTTCAGTCTCTGCTCTTCAACAACAAATACCAACGGCTCTTCTCGCCGACAGACTTCGATCTCGTCATCTCGGATGAAGCCCACCGCTCCATTGGTGGGAATGCCCGCGCCGTCTTCGATCACTTCATCGGCTACAAGCTGGGGCTCACGGCAACGCCGCGTGATTACCTCAAGAAGTTCAACAAGAGTAAGCCCTCGACCAGAGACCCGCGTGAGTTCGAGCGTCGTCTGCTTCTCGACACTTATCGCACATTCGGTTGCGAAGACAGCCAGCCGACGTACCGCTATTCATTATTGGATGGTGTGAAGGATGGATTCCTCATCAATCCGACCGTCGTTGATGCACGGAGCGAAGTAACGACGGAACTCCTGTCCGAGGCGGGTTTTGTCGTTGAGTTCAAAGACGATGAGGGAGACGATCAGAAGGAGGCATACAAACAGCGCGAGTTTGAGAAGCGCTTTTTCTCACCTGCTACAAACCAGCTTTTCTGCAAGGTGTTTCTCGAAAACGCCCTGCGCGACCCCGTTAGCGGTGAGATCGGGAAGTCCATCATCTTCGCGGTAAGCCAAAACCACGCAGCAAAGCTGACACAGATTCTCAATGAGATGGCTGACCGCATGTTTCCCGGCAAGTATAACTCCGACTTCGCCGTGCAGGTAACTTCCCAAGTGGAAAACGCCCAACAGCACACCATCAACTTTACCAACAACAACCTGCTTGGTTCTGCGAACTTCATACCCACGTACAAGACAAGCAAAGCACGCGTCTGCGTCACTGTCGGGATGATGACAACCGGCTATGACTGCACCGACGTCTTAAACCTGGGCCTGTTCCGTCCTATTTTTTCGCCCACCGACTTCATCCAGATCAAGGGGCGAGGGACTCGTAAGCATGATTTCCGCGAACAACTCTTCGACGACGCGATAAAGGAGAGCGTCAAGGAACCAAAAAAGAAGAAGTTCAAGCTCTTCGACTTTTTTGCCAACTGCGAGTACTTCGAAGAACACTACAACTATGATGAAGTACTGAAACTCCCCAAGCCGAAGGGCAAAGGTGATGGTGGAGGTGGCGGCGAAGGCCCGGTGACGCTCGAATCCTATGAACACCTCGGCGATGACATCCTTGCTACATTGAGGGAGGAAGTCATCGGTTATGAGGGGATGAAGATCGACCGGATGTTTTACGAGAGATTCGAGGAGCGTGTGCGGGAGAACGACTTCATTGCTGCCAGTGTCCAGGCCGGACATTGGGATCGGGTGATTGAGTACGTGAACAAAGAGGTCTTTGACAAGCCGGAAGAATACTACTCGTTGGAGAAACTGAGGAAGGCTGCAGGCGTTGACCGTCGTCTTACGCTGCGTGAGATTCTTGAGAAGATCTTCAACCTCATTCCGCGGTTCAAGTCCAAGGATGAGTTGTTGGAAGAAGAGTTCTCGAAGTTCGTCGCCGACTACAAACCGGAGGAAGCCGAAGCGATCCCGGCAATCAAGAACTACTTCAAGGCGTATGCAACCAGCGAGAAGATTCGCTACATTATTGAATCAGGTCAGTTGACCGATCTGGCCACAAATCCGGTGTTTTCAACGCGAGACTTCAAGGCAGTGCCCAAGAAATACCGCACGCTCATTCCGGAGTATATCAAGGATTACGTTTCACTGAACCAATTTGCGGCGTGAGAATGGACGAAGGCACGCTTATCCCCAAACACGGCGGCTACCGCAAGCTCAAGAGCTTTCAGGTGGCGCAACTCTGTTATGACGTCACCGTGCGATTCTGTGACCGCTACATCGACAAGCGGAGCCGTACTCATGACCAGATGGTGCAGGCAGCGCGCAGCGGTGTACAGAATATTGCCGAGGGGAGCAAGGCGTCGGGTACATCAAAGAAGACTGAACTCAAGCTCACAAACGTGGCACGTGCCAGCCTCGAGGAGTTGCGGCTGGATTACGAGGACTTCCTACGGCAAAGAAGCTTGAACCTTTATCCACCTGATCACCCTTCGCTGGTCCGCTTCAAAGCGAAACGCTGTGCCACACTCGAACAAGTGCGTACCTGGGTGGAAGACGAGAGGGCGAGGGCAAAGGTGCCAAAGGAAGGACAGTCAGGGACTGGCACGGACAAACACCGACAGAGTACAAAAACGTCCGTGACGGACCGTGGCCGTCCGTGTGGGTCTATACCAAAGCCAGAGGAACTGGTGGCGAATGCCGCGCTCTCGCTGCTAAACCTTGCCTCCTACTTGCTCAGTCGTCAGCTCGAAGCTCAAGCCGCCGCCTTCGAAAAGGAAGGTGGTTTTACTGAGCGCCTTTATCGCATCCGTTCCACCAGACGACAACGGCCGCCACGTTCATAGAGCACTTTCCATGTTAGATACCGACACCAAACGCCGCATAGATACCGCACGCGACATTCTTGTAGGAAAAGTCCCCGACCCGAAATCCCAGGTCGAGCAAATCACCATCGCCCTGATCTACAAGTTCATGGATGATATGGACGCTGATGCAGAGGAGATGGGCGGAAAGCGGAAGTTCTTCACCGGCGATTTTGCCCGCTACGGCTGGGCTCGAATCATGCGTGCAGGGCTCGGCGGCCACGAGATGCTGGGACTCTACGCCGAAGGCATCACAAAGATGCCGGAGAACCCCGGGATCCCGCTGCTTTTCCGGGACATATTCAAGAATGCCTTCCTGCCCTACCGCGATCCCGAAACGCTCAAAGCATTCCTCAAGATCATTGATGAGTTCACCTACGACCACAGCGAGAGGTTAGGCGATGCGTTCGAGTATCTGCTCTCCGTTCTCGGCTCGCAGGGGGATGCCGGACAGTTTCGCACGCCGCGCCACATCATTGATTTCATCGTCGCCGTCGTTGACCCGAAGAAGGATGAAACGGTGCTCGATCCGGCGTGCGGCACGGCCGGATTTCTGATCTCTTCGTACAAGCATATCCTCCGCGCCAATGTGGACGACAAGGGAAACAGCACACTCACGCCCGACGACCGTGGCCGACTCGCCAAGAACTTCACGGGCTACGACATCTCGCCCGATATGGTGCGGCTGTCGCTGGTGAATCTCTACCTTCACGGCTTCACCGATCCGCACATCTACGAGTATGATACGCTGACGCAGGAGGAGCGCTGGAACGAGTTTGCCGACGTCATCCTCGCCAACCCGCCCTTCATGACTCCGAAAGGGGGCATCAAGCCGCACAAGCGGTTCTCGGTACAGAGCAAGCGGAGCGAGGTGCTGTTTGTGGACTATATGGCCGAGCATCTCACACCCACGGGCCGCGCAGGGATTATTGTGCCGGAAGGGATCATCTTTCAGAGCCAGACGGCGTACACCGAGTTGCGGAAGATGCTGGTGGAGAACAGTCTCGTTGCCGTTGTCTCCCTGCCTGCCGGCGTGTTCAATCCCTATTCGGGTGTGAAGACTTCGATTCTCATTCTCGACAAATCACTTGCACGGAAGGCGGCAACCATTGCCTTCTTCAAAGTGGAGAACGACGGGTTCGGACTCGGCGCGCAGCGCCGTGCTATTGAGAAGAACGACCTGCCGCAGGTACAGGCAGAACTTGCCGACTACCTCGTCGCCCTGAGGAACGACAAGCCTACAGGTAAACTCCAGTCGGCTCTCGGTTTGATAGTCTCGAAAGAGAAGATTGCCGCGAATGGTGATTACAACTTGAGTGGGGAGAGGTATCGGGAGGGTGCCACATCGACAACAAAGTACCGGCTCATTCCAGTTGGACAGCTAATGAAGGAAGGTGTCAAAACAATTGACCCGCGATCATCACCGGATGAGCTCTTTGAACTTTGGAGCATTCCCGCATTTGATGCAGGTCGCCCAGAATTGCTTCGCGGGAGCGAGATCGGTTCGCAAAAGAAGGCAGTATTTCCGGGTGATGTCTTACTCTCTCGGATTATTCCTCACATTCGTCGTAGTTGGGTCGTCGAGGCAAACCAAGATGGACGAAGGCAGATCGCATCGACTGAGTGGATTGTGTTCTCAAACGTTGAAGTACTGCCGCACTATCTGAGGCTATTGCTTGTCTCAGATCGCTTTCATGCTTCGTTCATGCAGACAATTACAGGTGTTGGTGGTTCACTGTCACGGGCGAATCCTGGGGCTGTTGGCGAAATCCAAATCCCTCTCCCGCCGCTTGATGTGCAGAAGGAAATCGTGGCGGAGATCGAGGGCTACCAGAACGTCATCAACGGCGCCCGCGCCGTGGTTGAGAACTACCATCCGCATATTCCTATTCACCCCGACTGGCCGTTGGAGGACCTGGGCCAAGTCTGCGAGATAAATCCCGAAACGATCAGCCCCGAAGCCGAATATCCAGACCAGTCCATTTACTACATCGACATCTCCTCAGTGGAGAACGGCACCGGACGCCTCTTGGGTTACAGCGAGGTTGCTGTGTCCGAAGCACCGAGTCGCGCAAGACGAGTAGTCCGTCCGGGTGATGTGCTCTTATCGACTGTTCGTCCTAATCTGAAGGCATTCACTCTGCTCAAGGAGGTCCGACAGCGCGCAGTCGCCTCAACGGGGTTTGCGGTCCTAAGAAGTCACCCGGAGACACTTGAGCCAATGTTTCTCCTAACATCACTGTTTGCGGACAGCGCCGTCGCGCAAATGGTTGGCATGATGGGAAAGGGCTCCTATCCAAGCATCAACCAATCGGACGTGGCGGCAATAAGGATTCCTCTTCCGCCTCTAAACGTCCAGAAGGCGATCGTCGCCGAGATCGAAGCCGAGCAAGCGCTTGTTGCCGCAAACAGGGAGTTGATAACCCGCTTCGAGAAGAAAATCCAGGATACGCTTGCGCGGGTGTGGGGGGAAGAGAAACCGGAAGCAACGGAGGCCTGAGCATGGAAGAAGCCGATCATCCAACAGCCAAGTTTCTCCTCGTTAGCAATTTCCTTGGTATTGAGTCGCTCCACCGAACCCCGCGAGCTTCGTATATCGAACCGCAAGATGTGGCGGCATGAAGGCCCGCGGGGACGAAGTAGTTGTCGGGATTTGTATACCATGCTGTCACGCCTGCCGCCATAGTTAGGCGGTTTCAAGTGCCGTCACCGTACCGTGACAGCAAATCGGGCTCGGGGTGTCGTCACGGCGCTTCGCGCCCCGACGCAACCGTGACGACCGGGATTGCGGCGTTTTCCGAATATTGCCCAACCATTTCTGCCTTGCCCCTCTGTAGAATCTTCACTCTTCATCCAATTTTTTCCCCCTCGATTTTCCTCACATTCACTTTTCTTGCTACACTCCAGCAACGAATTGTTCTGGCATACCATCTGTAGAGCCCTCTCGTTGAGCAAATCAACAACACGAACGGGTACACAACACAACAGCAAGGAGAAAGCTAACGGTAGCAAGAAGTAGCAAGGAAGTAGCGGACGATTAGCGAGAAACGATCTTTGAAAGAGATACATCGGAGAGAGACGTTCCGGAGTGGCAAGTGGTTCCGGGCAATGCACAACGCCAACGCATTACGACTGAGAGAACACTCATGGCCAGAGTGAATACCTAAATCATACATCAACCATTAACAGAAAGGTACTTATTATGGCTACTCCAAGGTTAGGCTCATTCCTCGACGGCCTCTCTGGTCGGATGGGAAACGTCGTTTTCTCCGAGCGCTACGGGAAAACCGTCATGGGTCGCAGGCCGCGTCGCAAATGCAGCGAACAACCTAAAACGCCTCGCAGACGTGCGGTGCGTTTGTGTTTCGAAGAGTGTTGATACGTCAATCTGCGGGATTCAAAGCTGGCAGACCCAGGAAAAACTACTTTGACATTCATTGCGAGGAGTCCCGACTTGTCGGGACGACGAAGCAATCTCGTTTGTCTTTTCAGATTCAGGGGTGGGATTGCTTCGTCCCGCCGAACAAAGGCGGGACTAGCAATGACGCGTAAACTGGCTCTTTCTTCACCTGTTAGCCTCGTTAAGCAGAGGCGAAGAATCCAGAGATTGTTGCGCTGTTCCGGATTCTTCATCCGCCTTCGGCGGATTCAGAATGACGGTGCACGTCAAAATAAGGCATCACCCAAAGCAAGTTGCTTTCCACAACGAAATTCATTAACCTAATGAGGAAATTTTTAGGGACGCTTAGCTCAGTTGGTCTAGAGCGTCCCGTCTCGTATGAGACGGGAAGGTCACTGGTTGAAGGCAGCGGTAAATACAGAACATCAATGTACTTTGTGTACATCATTTTTTAGTGAAAGTCTGAATCGTTATTACGTTGGACATACGGATGATCTTGGCCGGAGACTTGAGCAGCACAACACAGGACGTTCCCAATACACAAAAGGCGGAACACCGTGGTCAATGCAGTATGTTGAGCCATACGATTCAAGGTCGGCAGCGATGAAACGCGAGTACGAGATCAAGTCCCGCAAGAGCAGAAAGTACATCAACAAGCTTATTCAGGGACGCTTAGCTCAGTTGGTCTAGAGCGTCTGCCTTACAAGCAGAAGGTCACTGGTTCGACTCCAGTAGCGTCCACAAGCATCCCGCCTTATCCCGACAAACAGCGTGTCGGGATTCTCATTCCGACATCGAAGTTAGCGCAAGATCAGGCGCGTGTATGCTAACTTCGGTCGGAATGGAACAAGCAGGAGGTCACTGGTTCCTCCGAAGGAGTTCCTTCCCCGTTTGATCTGCTTTCTTTTTCTGTGATGTGAAAAGTACATTCCCCCTCATTCATCAAGATCCCCGCCCCCACGAGCGTGGGAGCAGGGCTTGCGTGCAGTCGATCTCCGAACCCGTTGATAACTCCCTGCTATTTCATTGCTTTCTGGAACTTCTTATCCCATTCCTTCACCTCCGGATCCTTCTTGAAGGCTTTCTGATCGCTGCTTATTTGTTTATTGACCGCCTTGGCATCGCCTTCGTACCCGACACTTTTGGCAATATCAACAAGCTTGGCAAAGAAGGCGCCAAGATCTTTCTTCGCCTTGATGTTCTTGCATTCGGCGGATTCGGTCCACGCAACCGCTTTCTTGTAATATGCAATCAACCTGCCGCTACTTTTGGCCGGCTCGACCTTCTGTGAAGTACCGGCTTCAAGTGTTGAACCCAGCAAAGCTTCGCTTGTCTCACTCTTCTTCTCACCGCGCGCTGAGAGCAAAAAAGTAAACGACAGAACAAGAATCGTAATGAAGAAATTGTTCGGTTTCATGTCTTTCTCCTGTGATTGTATTGTGTGTTTAGGTTGTTGACTTATTGCCGAGTTACCTCACGACAACAAGTTTCTTCGTCTGCACATAGCTCGGGCCTTGATTTGATACAGATACATGCCGCGATGCTCTGACCGGGTGAAGTGAACCCCGGACGTTGGTTGGAGGCTGTGATAGTGCAGGGGACGCCGTGCAGCCAGCGCCATGATAAAGACGCTGAGCCGGCAAAATGAAAAAGAACAGGATTTCTTAGGGTTGTTGATCTGGAGAGAGTTCTCAACAAACAGCATTCTCTCAGGGGAACGTCAGAGCAGAAAGAACAGTTGGTGCGTACACCCGGAATACTCTTAGAGTGGTCTGTAACGGATTATGATGCCGCGGTCGCGGCATCTTTGCGTGATAGGATTTCTTATCCCCTGTAAAAAGATACTTCGCAGCGCATCCAATGTCAAGAAGAATCGAACGGCTTGCAGCGCGACTGTTGAAGAGTTCATCATACGCGAATCAAGAACACATTCGCAATGCTGAACGAAGTCTGATTCTCGATTCACTCGTTGTGGAAAGTAACGAGGGTCAGATCGTTGTCTCCCGCAACTTCTTCGTCACGCGCTCCAACTCGTCGCCGATCAGTTTCGGATCGAGGGTTTTCTCCGGCATGTTTTCAAAGACAGCGTACGGCACTTTGATTCCCTTCACCTCAATGAAGTCCGGATTCCGGGCTTCGAGTTTCTCCCAGTCATTTGTCTTGTAGTAGAACTCCATCTTCTCGTCGGGAAGTGAGTGGTAGAGAATGGAGTGTTCTTCCCCCGGTCGGGCGCGGCGGCGATTCTTCCTGACTGATTCGGCGTAGTCAACGCGGATGTACACGATACCCGCCTTGCTAAGAATGTCCTCGTGCAAATAATTCAACGCTTCTTCGATGCCGTTTTCGCCGCCGCGGGCAAACTCGACAAGCGTTGTTGTGTTTACGTGATAGTTGGGATTGCGTGCGACTTTTTTCCTATACTCAAGATTGATGCGCTCGATGTAGAGATTCCAGATGAAATGATCCTTGAACCAGTACTTCTCGTCCGTCCAGATGCGCGGCTTGCCGTACTTCGTAAGGATATCGTCAATCTCGAATGTTTCCCACACATAGACAAAGTCATCCAGTTCATCAACATTCCCGATGTGAAACCGTTGCAGTCGCTCCGCCGGGTCGCATTTCTTCAGGTAATCAATCACTTCGGATTTTCCGGCCGCCGGGCGTGCCGTAAGAATGATAACAGGAAAGTTGCTTGTACTCATGCGCTGCTCCGTGTTCGTGTTATTGAATGATCTGGATCCGCTTTTCGGTAACGTTGGCGATGGTTTTCGCTTTGCGTGCGGCGTTCTCGATGACGTTGAATATCGTGTGCTTTGAGTAAATCGGCTTGTCTATTTCGAGTCCGAGATACTTTTTCGCTTGCCCGACCATGAAGTCACTCATCGCACAGCTGTACATACGTTCATCATCCACGGGCTTTCCGCCGATCCGTATCGATGCAAGCTCGAATGTTCCGTTTGGCAGCTTTCGTAGTGTCGCCTCAATGCCCGAAAACACAAGGGATTCCTCCGCCTTCATGCTGTGAAGGACAACCTTTTTCAACTGCTTGCCGCTGAGTTGAAACGTGGTGAGCATATTCCGGAACGGCAGAACTTGAAACAACGTCTGCTTCGTCAGCGGACCGGCGGACACATTCGAGCGAATGCCGCTGACGTTCATGAACGCAACATCCGCAAGGGCCGCTTCGCGCTGCGCGTCGGCGATAAACTGCCCGATATTGCTGTCGCCGCGTTGCCTCGTCCAATCGACCGCAAGATGTGCAATCACTTCATTGTATTCCGTTTCGATTTCTCGTTGCATCGAATCAACAAGGGCAGAGAGTTGCGTTGCCGGACGGTTTTCTCCCGGCCACAACTGAATGAGCTTGCCGTTGAACTTCGTTATCTTTCCGTTTTCAACCGTAACTTCCAGCTCGCCGAGATTTTCACAATAGCGACCCGCCTGCACAATAACGACATCATTCACAACCTTCGGTTTCGTCAGCCGTGTGTGCGAGTGTCCGCCGACGATGATATCAAGTCCACGAACAGTTGCGGCAAGAACGGAATCATTGTCTGCTCCCTGATGTGTCAAGGCTATGATCAGATCGGTTTCAGCGCTAATCTTGTCGATTACCTTCTGCGCTGTTTCGACAGGAGAGAGAACGCGTACTCCCTTCACGTTATCGGGAAGAACCATTCCGGCCAATGATTGCAGAATCAGTCCGAAAATTCCGATTCTTATCCCTCCCTTGTTGACGATGATGTACTCGCGATTGTTGAACGGCAACTCTCCCTTATCGTTCACAAGATTTGCGGAAAGCGCCGGAAACCGGGCAATCCTGATCAGCGCCTTGAGGTTTTCCTGTGAGATGTCGAATTCATGATTTCCGATCGCCCACGCATCATACTTGATCAAGTTCATCATCTCGAACAATATTCCGCCTTCCGCACCCTTGTAGACCCGGTCAGTAATCGGGTTTCCCGTCATCACGTCGCCGGCGTCGAGCAGCAGGACATGCGGCTTCACTCTTCTGATGCTGTCGATTTTGAATTCAAGTTCTTTGAACCCTCCCACCATCGGTTTCGGGGTTTCCCTCATCCACGTCGCTTCGTGAGGCACGAAGCTCGCGTGCATGTCGTTTGTGTGAAGGATGGTGATGGTTGTTGCCTGCGAAGCATCATGTTGTTGCGCCGTCGAGCAACTGACGGTCACAAAAGAGACAAGGAGAACGCAGTTGAGTCTCAGAGAATATGATAGCATGTGAGGGATTGTCTTGTGGTTGGATAAAACTGATTGCAAATAAATCTACGAAGAAATGGAAAAGGATGGAAGCATCATTTACTTCAACAGGAGCATCGGCTTCGACAATTTCTTGCCTTCCCACTCCAGAGTGTAGAAGTAAACGCCGCTTGAAAAACGCGTAGCGTCTAACACTGCTGTGTGGCTTCCCGCCTCAAGCACTCGTTCCACCAGCGTTGCTATCTCCCTTCCCAACACATCCGACACTTTCAGAGTCACCACTCCCGACGCAGGAATCTCGAAGCGGATTGTAGTTGAAGGATTGAACGGATTCGGGTAGTTGTTTTCGAGACGAAATCTGCCGGCGACTCCGAGCGGTACTGACGTTGGCGATGACTTGACAGTGAACGTAAACGCGCCGGCTTCGCCGACCAACGGAAATGTTGATCGCCGCCCCGAAAACGATGTCGCTTCCATGAAGTACGAAACGCGGCTCCCCGCCGTTTGCGCAGGAACCTCGGCAACGTACACACCGCCCGAATCCGTCATCTGCACGCGTGCAAACGAAGCAGTCGAGTCGGCCCGCCAAAACAAAAACGCAGAATCCGCGCCGCTCCGCACGCGGACTGTTGCTTCGATGCGATATGAAGTTGCGGTATCAGACACCTCCCATAGGCGTTTGTGCCTGATACGCACCGGCTCACGCACGCCGATTTCCTTCGCGATGCAATGAATTGCCCCCGACTGCGGAATGATGGCATTGCAGTCAAAACCGAGAATACGGTATCCCGGCATTGCTTCACGCCAAGTCTGCATCGCAGCTGCATCTGTCGGCAGGTTGTACACCGGTAAAAGAACAGTCTTGTTTACAATCAGCGCGTTCACGTACGTGAGATAGTATGATTGTGGCGGATATCTGCCGGATGCGTCGGCAGGCATCGGAATGCGGATAATCCGGTAAGGCCGGCCGTAGCTGTTCGTGAGTGTGGCGAGATAGTTGACGGTATTCTCGATACGCTGGTAGTCCGACACGTTCAAGGGATACTGCCCGACGAGTAGTGTTTCTTCATTCAACATCTTCATGTGCATGTCAATGTGGTGAATGCCGTCGTACAGCAGCGTGTCCATTGTTATGAATGACGAGATGCCGTTATACTGCAACAGAATACTGTCAATGCGCTCAACCGATTGCAGCCGATTTTCGAAATAGATCAGTTTTGAAGCGAAGCCCCTTCCCGACCCATCCACCATATAATTTCCGCCGGGATGGGAAAGACTATCCGGCATCGTTACGGTTTGATACAACGGCAGGTTCCACAATTGCGCAAGGGCAACCGGAACAACGTCATCCTGCGGGCGTGGACGGTTGTACCGGAAGTCGACGATTGCCATCGAATCCGTATCAACGTCGTACACACACCACGGACCGTAGTCGCGTGACCAAATGCTGTTCGTACCGATGGAAAGAAATTCGATGTTGGTGAGGGGGATACTTCTTGAAGCGAGATACGATTTGATGTTGGCGGAATCCGACGTTCCCGGCCTTGTGATAATCCACACCATTCCCTCATCCTGCGCGGCATCAACAATCTGGCTCAACAACAGATTTTGTGTATTGTACGCCCACCGGACAATTATTCCTTCGAGTTCCTCGAACTCCGCCATCGTGCGAACAGCCCGTGGCGGCGGCACAATCCGGACGGCCGCAGGAGGCGTGTAGAACGGGGCGAATGCGCGTTCTTCTTTCGTTGCGAAGCGCGGAAGGGGGTGTTGCTCGGTTTCTGAGACCTGCCCCCGGACATCGAACACGAAAGCGAGTTGACCCAGAAAACAGGTGATGGAGAATAGGGATAGAAAGTTCTGTCGCATACTTGATAAATATACACTCTCTGCAACAAAACCGATACAAAAAAATGCATGAGGGACTGTAACGGAAAGAGCTTAGCGCGAGGTAAACTTCTTCCTTCTGTTGCGGATATAATCCACGAACACAAACTCGCCTAAATTATTCAGAGATGAGTAGTACGCTCGGCCCTGATTTGCTTTTGTGAGTTCTTCCACAAAGTTGATAAGATACGGATCGCGGGCAACCATAAACGTGGTGATGGGAATTTTCTCGCGACGGCACGCAACCGCTTCGTCCAGCGTTTTGTTGACGATTTTCGGATCAAGACCGAAGGAATTTTTGTAGAGCTTCCCCAATTCGGTGAAGATGGCGGAAGGTTTTCCGTCTGTAACCATGAAGATTTGCTTGTTGGCGTTGCCGCATTTGCGCAACAACTGCCGCGCAAGCTGAAGTCCTGCCCTCGTGTTGGTATGGTACGGACCAACATTCAGAAACGGCAACTCGTTGATGCTTACCAATTGCGCATCGTCCCCGAATGTTATCATGGCAAGATAGTCCTTGGGAAATCTTGTCATAATGAGTTCAGAAAGTGCGAGCGCTACCTGCTTCGCCGGTGTGATGCGATCTTCACCGTATAGAATCATGCTGTGGCTGATGTCGATCATCAAGACTGTGGCACACGTGGTTTGATGCTCGGTTTCGTAGACTTCGAAGTCTTCCTCCTTCAGCGTAAAATCATCAATGCCGTCGCGCCTGAAGGCGTTGGAAAGAGTCGAAGTCAGATCAATGTTCGTGGGGTGATCGCCAAAATTGAATTTCTTCGTCTCGCTCAGCCGATCAACGCCGCTGCCTGTGTAGGGGGTTTCGTGCGCCCCGGTTGGCGATTTCTTGAGAGACGTGAATATCTCTTTCAGCGCGTCCTGGCGGATGCGCTGAATTCCTTTGCCGGTAAGCGCCGGGACATCATTCACGTCTTCTATAATCCCCATCTCCCGCAACTTGTCAATGAGATCATCCATTGACATATTCTCATCGAACAGTCCGTACTCTTCGCCAAGCTGGCGGAGCCATTCGAGCGCTTCCTGCACGTCGCCGCTCGTCTGCACAGTGAGATAGCTGAACAACGACACCATTTGTTGGAGACGCTGCTCGTCTGTCTGCGATTGCGGGGTCCATTGTGAATAACGGAAGCGCATTGCCTATTCCATTGCCCTGTCTGGGTGTTGACGCGTGTCGAAGAACTTAATCAAGTGTAATTCATTTTTGACTACACGATAGAAAAGTTTCGTATGCTTTGAAATGAGATACGAACGAATGTTGTTCTGCAGCCTCTCTTCTTCCTTTCCCATTTTCGGGCTCATGGACAAGTATCGAAGTACTGCATCAACACGTTCTTTAAACTCCACTGCGACACTATGCGACCACTCGTCGTGAAGATACTCGAGAACTTGCAAGAAGCTCACCCGCGCTTTCGCAGTCCAGAAGATTTTGACAGCCATTCATTTGCTTCTTTCATCACTTGCTCATGCGGTATTAGATTGTTTGGGTTCTTGCTTTCTTCAATGGCCTCCTCCAACTCCTTTTGCTGTGCGTCAGTAAGGGTATCCCACAGATCTCCATGAGATTGCATCGTCGTCAGAACATCATGAAGCATCACAAGTTGATCCTCGGCCTCGATTTTGTCAACAAGCGAATGGATTTCTTTCTTCAATTCAAGAGTACTCATATTCCGACCTCTTTCAGAAAAGATGATTGTTAGTCTTCTTCAAATCCTCTGCCCGGCCCCGAGAAAATGCTTCCTACCATATCTTTGTATAATGTGAGATGATCGACCTCATCTTTTGCAATCTTCGAATTCTGATGCAGGCCGTCCAGCACAAATTCCATCATTGACGGAAGCTCGTACTTCTCGTCGATATCGGGCATGTGCTTTTTCGTCAACTCGCGCAGGCCTTTCACTTTGTCCAACTCTCGCAGGTATTTCTCCGCCGGCATGTCGTCGGAGATTTCAATTTTGTTGCCCGATTCAAACCAGAGGGTAATTTTCGCGTACTCTCCCTCCTCAACATATTGACGGCCTCCCTCGACGCTCTGCGGACGGGCCGGCCGTTTTCGCAACGGGTCGGGAAAGTATTTCTTGAATGTTTCCCGCACCGCTTTCCCCACCAGCGCCTTGCTGACTTTCACCGGGCCTTCCTGTTCACCTTCGAACACAAGCTCCACTTTACCCGTCATGCCGGGCAGCACATGCGGCAGATCGCAGATGCGCGGTACAATTACCTTTTCGCCCATCATGATTGCACGGCGTTCGGCGTTGCTTACAAGGTTTTCCATTGCTGCAATCGTGAGCCGGGCACTGACGCCGGATTTCTGATCCACGAACTCACTCTTGCGTGCTTCGAAGGCGATCTGCTCGACAATCTCCCGGAAGAACTGCGGTATCCGAACCTCGCGGCCGTCGCGTTGAATATGTGCTTCCTGCTCGGTGATGCTGATTGCTTCTTCAAGCGAGCGGGGATAGTGTGTGAGAATTTGTGAATCGATGCGATCTTTCAACGGTGTGATGATGTTGCCGCGATTCGTGTAGTCTTCAGGATTTGCTGTGAAGAGAAGCATGATGTCCATCGGAATCCGGACATTGAAGCCGCGAATCTGGATGTCCTTCTCTTCGAGAATATTAAAGAGCCCAACCTGAATGCGCGGCTGCAAATCCGGCAGCTCGTTGATGGCAAAAATGCCGCGGTTGCAGCGGGGAATGATGCCGAAATGAATTGCCCCTTCATGCGAATAGTGCAACCGCTTCGCCGCCGCTTTGATCGGGTCAATGTCACCGATGAGATCGGCAATTGTCACGTCGGGTGTTGCGAGCTTTTCGCCGTACCGCTGGTCGCGGTGCAACCACTCAATGGGTGTTTCTTCGCCCATTTCGTTCACGAGATCGACGGCGTGTTTACTCACAGGACGAAACGGGTCATCGTTGATCTCGCTTCCTTTTACAACGGGTATGTATTCGTCAAGAAGGCCGGGTAACGAGCGGACAATTCTTGATTTTGCCTGACCGCGCAAGCCGAGCAGAATCAGATCGTGCTTGGCGAGTATTGCATTGACAATCGCGGGAATCACCGTCTTCTCATACCCGATGATGCCCGGAAACAGCGGCTCCTTGTTGTTGAGTTTGCGAATCAGGTTGGCTCGCAGCTCATCCTTCACCGATTGGACTTTGTAACCGCTCTTGCGTAACTCGCCGAGCGTGGCGGGGCGACTCATACAATTCCTCTCACAATATTCAGGCGACACATTTTCATTTCATTTACTGCGTCAATGTAGGCGGTTTGATTCTCAAAATCAAACCGCCGGTCACAGCCCTGTTCATTGCAATTGCAAATCGATTTTGGTAGAATGATACGCAGCATGACCGATGTACTCCATAAAACACTCGTCATTCGATTAAGTTCCATCGGCGATATCGTGCTGTCATCGCTGCTCGTGCGTGTGCTGCGCAGCCGGTTTCCTGCTTGCCGGCTCGACTATTGTGTGAAGGAAGAATTCGCCGACCTCGTCCGTTTGAACCCGAACATCTCGAATGTCATCACATTCCCGAAACACGGCGGGTTCGGCGATGTGCGGAAACTCATGCGTACGATCAGAGAAAACGATTACGACCTCATTATCGACATCCACGATAGTTTAAGAAGCCGGTTTCTCCATCTCGGCGCAGCACGTGTCGTACGCATCAACAAAAGAAAGCTCGCACGGTTCCTGCTTGTCAAGTTCAAGTGGAATGTGTATGGTCGATTTGGCGGAAGCCCCGGCGTTGCGCTACGTTATCTCGAACCGCTCCGCCCGTTCGGAATTGAAGATGACGGAAAGGGACTTGAACTCTTCATCGCCGAAAACGACCGGCAAAGAACAGAACAACTCATTCGCGAAGCCGGATTCGGTCAGGAACAGTTCATCGGCGTTTGCCCGTCTGCCAAACATCACAATAAGATGTGGCTGAAGGAACGGTTTGCAGAAACTGCGTCGGTATTGAGTATCGGGCGGCAGAGCCCTGTCGTTCTTTTCGGTTCCGGAGATGAGGCGGAACGTTGCAACGCCATCGCCAATCTCATCCGGGAACAAAATCCGCAAGCGGGAATCCTGAATCTTGCCGGAAGGATCTCGTTGAACGAAACGGCGGCGATGATGGATCGCTGCTCGATTGTCATCACGAACGACTCGGGGTTGATGCACATTGCGGCCGCTCGCAAGCGAAAAGTCGTTGCAATCTTCGGCCCGACGGTGAAGGAACTGGGCTTCTTCCCGTTCGGTACCCAGAACGAAGTTATCGAGAATACTGAATTGGAATGCCGCCCCTGTACACACATCGGGCTGGCTGATTGTCCCAAAGGACATTTCAAATGCATGAATGATATTTCCGCAGCGCAGGTGATCGCATCCGCTAACAGACTTCTGCAAACGCAATGAAAACTGTCTGGCAAACTGCGTACAGCCTGCTTGCCCTCCCGCTGATGTGGTTTGTCGTCAGAATACTCGGCCTCTTCAACAGAAAGGTCAGACGGGGGATTCAGGGACGGCGTGATCTTTTCGCGATGCTTGAACGGCAAGTCGCGGAGAAGCTGGCACCCGGTAAGCGTGTGTGGTTTCATGCATCGTCAATGGGCGAGTTTGAACAGGCGAAACCGATCATTGCGGAACTGAAACGTCGCCATCCCGACATCCGCGTCATCGCTACATTCTTCTCCCCGTCAGGATTCGAACATTCCCGGAAATATCCCCTCGCGGATGTGATCAGCTACATTCCGTTCGACACACGGAAAGGTGCCAAACGTTTTCTCGACCTGACACGTCCTGATGTTGCCGTCATCATTCGTTACGACGTCTGGCCCAATCATATCTGGGAATTGCAGCGCTGCAAAGTTCCGGTTCTGATCGCCAACGCAACAATGCGACAGAATACGCTACGCCGCTTTCCGCTTGTGCGGAAGTTCCACTACTTCGTCTATAATGCGATAGATAGCATTCTCACCGTATCGGAGCGGGACGCCGAAGCCTTCAAGGTGTTCTCTCTCACACATCCTGCCATTCAAGCAATCGGCGACACACGCTACGATCAGGTAAGCATCAGAAGTGCGGAAGCGAAGAAGCGACATGTGATTGCGGAGCCAGTGCTTCGCGGCAAGCGTGTACTCGTCGCAGGCAGCACGTGGCCGGAAGATGAGGAGGTGCTGCTAACCGGTTACTTGCGACTGCGACAAACGATGAAGCATCTCCTGCTCGTTATTGTGCCTCACGAGCCGACCGTTGAACATTTGGAGGAACTCGAGGCGGAGCTTGCGGGAAAAGCATCGTTCATCCGTTTTTCCGCATTGAATGACTACAATGGTGAGGATGTTATCATTGTTGACAGCATTGGCATTCTCCTCACACTCTACACCTATGCCGATGTTGCGTTCATCGGCGGAAGTTTCAAGCAGAACGTTCACAACGTGTTGGAAGCAGCGGTGTACGGAATACCTGTGGTGTACGGACCACGTCACGCAAACTCGCAGGAAGCAGTCACGCTGGCAAAATCAGGCGGAGGATTCGTGGTGCAGGATTCCGATTCCCTCTTCATGTCGTTGAAGGCGTTGTACGAGAATGAAGAGAAGAGAAAACATGCCGGAGCAATTGCGGCGGCGTTCGTAAATCAGAGAATCGGGGCAACAGAGAAGTTTTTGGCGCATTTGAGCAAGTATTTATAGGCGTAAGCGAACCTCATCATAGTGTTGACGGGATCCTGCGCTATGCCTGCCCGCCGGAACTTCTTTTGCGCAGGAGGGACTCTTTACAATTGTTTGGGGGGTAGACGGCGCAATTCAACACCACTACTTTTCTGCTGTGACATTTGGGGACAAACGACTCAGCAACTTTCGCTTGTTCTCAGAGTTCAATTTGTGGATTTGATATTTGGTATCAGCACCGGCGCCAAGCCCGACTGCTCCTCCAAGCCCGCCACCAATCACTACTCCGAGAGCAATTGATGATGCGCGAGCCATGCCTGAGAACATTCCGTCACCTTGCGACATCTGATTCATCGCAACGCCCCCGACAACCGCACCAACCAAGAAGCCCAATCCGAATTTCGATTTGTTTCTTCGCAGCAAGTACGCGATGGAATCTTGATGAAGTGCAAACTGCTGGTTCATGAATCTCATGTGGAGCGAATCTGCCTCGAATCGTTCGATTGTCACATTCACGAACGGTTGACTTGAAGTCGAGTAGACTTCCCACAATTGAGGTTGAGCAAAAACGCGATGGCAACTGATAAAGGTCACGGCAACTACAAACAGGAAGATGGCTTTCGCACTCATTCTGACCTCCCTAAGTTTTGTCCTCTGTACTAATTGCGCCCTAACGATTGGCTGCTAAGCTGCGGCAACGACTGGCAAAGTTCTACACTGTCGGTACTGCGCAGGAAACCCGCAACATATCACACAGCTGACTCTTTCCGTTCACTGATTGAATTCCATCGGTGTAACTGACTTGGGAGGGGTTTCATGAACCGCGAAAAGGCAAGTCGGATAGCGATGTGTTCATGAACAGTCTGCCGGTTGGGTAAACACGGCATCTCGTGAAACGAAGCTACCAAATCCCACCGCAAAAGTCAAATGCAGCGGGTCTCCGCCGGAATGCGGCGAACGGGCTCGGCAATTCGGATCAGAGTCGGCCTCCCCGCAAATCCTTGCAACTCTCCCCCCTTCTCGGTATCATCTTACAGCAACACTCACCATCATTGGTACATAACTCCCCGGAAGCATTTGCCGCATGGCGGCTCGATTGATGGGTCTGCGATGACTTTGATGTTCCGTTCTTTGCTCTTCCTCATGCTCGGCGTGACCGCCGTGGATGCATACGCGCAGTTTTTCTACTTCGGCCGCAACAAAGTCCAATACACGGACTTCGAGTGGCACGTGCTCAAAACCGAGCATTTCGACATCTACTACTATCCCGAGATGAAGGAACTTGCCGAGCGGGGCGCGTTCTTTGCCGAGGAGGCGTACAAGGAGCTTGAACCGCGCTTCAACCATTCGCTCAACCAGCGCGTTCCCCTCATTTTCTACAGCTCGCATCTCCACTTCCAGCAAACCAATACCACCGGCGGGTTCATTCCCGAAGGGGTTGGCGGGTTTTTCGAGTTTCTGAAAGGGCGCGTCGTCATTCCCTCCGACGGCTCGACTGCGCAGTTCCGGCACGTTATCCGCCACGAGTTGGTGCATGTGTTCATGTACAGTAAAATCTCACGCGTCATGTCCGACCACCGGAAGGCGCAGGACCGCATGCCCCCCCTCTGGTTCACCGAAGGACTCGCCGAGTACTGGTCGACTCACTGGGACACGCAAGCGGATATGGTGATGCGCGACGCGACACTCAGCGGCATCGTTGTCGGGTTGAACGACATGGATCGCATCTACGGCTCGTTCCTGATGTACAAAGAGGGACAGAACGCGTTGCAGTACATTGCTCAGAATTATGGAGAAGAGAAGATTCTTCTTCTGCTGGAGAATTTCTGGAAGGACAACTCCTTCAGCACCGTTCTGAAATTGACCATCGGTAAGAACTACAAAGAGTTTGACGAAGAATGGCTGTACGCTCTGAAGAAACAGTACTACCCGCTCTACGCGGTGGAAGATTCTCCCAGCAAAATTGCCACGCCGATTGTCGTGGACGGGTTCAACTCGAAGCCCGTCGTGTTCGAGCACGACACCGCGCGAGAAGTCTATTTCATCGGCAACAAAACCGGTTACTCGGGCATCTACCGGAAATCTCTTGAGCCACCGGCCAGCTCCGACGTGAGGGAACGGTATTCGGAACGGGCGTGGGCGCAGGAGCCGGCCGAAAATGTTGTTCAAGGCGAAAAAACGGACGAGTTCGAGGCGTTTCATTTGCTTCGCGGAAAGATTGATGTTTCGAAAGACGGCATACTTGCCTTCGTCACGAAAAGCGGCGAGAATGATGCGATACATCTTTTTGACGTGAAAGAACGCGATCTGATCGAAACCTTCCGGTTCAAGTCGCTTGTCAGCATTGGTTCCACGTCGTGGTCACCCGACGGCAAGCAGATAGTCTTCTCGTCGATCGATAAGTCGGGCAATAACAATCTCTATGTCATCC
>CAADGV010000014.1 GCA_900696645.1 uncultured Chlorobiota bacterium
CAAAGGCTACACCTTCAGGGAGATCGAGTTCCAAACCAACCATTCCGAAACGAGTGTCAAGCGCTATCTTGCCGACTTCATCCAGATCGCCGCTTTGCATCAACAGAATTTTTCTGTGCAACAGACTTGCCTCATTGCCCACAAGTCGGAACGCTTAGTCCGCGAGTATCTCCAGCTCTATGAGACATTAGAGACCTCAGATTTTGCCCAGCAATATCGGGGAAGTGAACTCTTGAGGTTACAAGGATTGGATGAAGAGAGGGAATTGCCAGAAGGGTTAGCCGCCCCTCACATGTGAGATGTCAGAGAACGTGCTGGGTAATGCTAATACTATTCCATGAGAAAGTCAAGTAGGATTTCGACAGCATCCTTTCTCTGTGCCGAAATTGCCACATGGTGAGGCCGCACATGACGTATAACGTTTGGCGTAACCACGCATTGCGTATATCCCACCCAAACTGGCATGACAAACGCATTGCGCATATTCTGTCAATATGGCGAGCTGCATCTTCCCCCGGCGCTTTGGCAAGGTAGCGGGAATCAAGCAAAGAGGCAAACAGGCGAGGGGACAGAAGAGATTGGGGATTACGGATTACGGAGGGAAGGCGGAGGTGGAGAGTGGAAGTAAGACGGACGACCGGAGACCGGGGTTGGCACATTCGTGTTTCGATGTTGTTGAGGATTTCGTGTTTAGAAATTCGGATTTCAGGATACAAAAAAAAGGCGAGCGTTACCGACTCGCCTTTTCAACATCAGTGCAGATTGTCCTTATTTCATCAGCAACATCTTCTTCGTCTCTGCAAACGAGCCTGCCTGCAACTTGTACAGGTACACGCCGCTGGCAACACGGGTTGCGTTGAACGTTGCCTCGTACGTTCCTGCACTCAGCGTACGCTCCACAAGTGTCGCGACTTCACGTCCCAGCAAATCATACACACGCAGCGAAACGACATCCTTCATCGAAGCCGGAATGCTGAACCGAATTGTCGTCGTCGGGTTGAACGGGTTCGGATGGTTTTGTTCAAGTACAAACCGCTCCGGCTTTGTTGACGGGATTTCACGGACATCCGTTGTGGAGTCAATGCGCATTGCCATTGTTTGAATTCCCGCAATACCCATCGAGCCGAGTCGCGTTCCGAATGCCGTCGTTGTATCGATCTGAATCAACGTATCGATTTGGGTTGATGTGCCCTTGATCCCGAACAGTCTTCCTATCGGATCGAATGCGATATCAGGCGTAATGTTGCCGCCTCCTGTTGCGCCCACCAACGTGGCAATTCCGGTTGTCGTGTTAATCCTGTAAATGTTGTCACGCCCGACAATCGGGGGTCTCACCGATCCCCACAATGTTCCGTTAACAGGATTCCGGGCGAGCCCCGAATACACAACGCCGCTTGTGCTTCCGATGCGCGTCGTGTCGCCGGTGGCAATATTCACGCGATACAGAATGCCTGCATTCGTCCCGGCGTAAAGGGAGCCGTCACTGTCGAAAATAATGGCGCGGGCGTTGCCAACGAGCAGCGACTTTGCCGGAATAGCGTCGCCGTATTGCGCGCTTATCCGGTACAGTTGTGTAGATGTCGGAACCGTGACGGCCGCGTAAATCTCGCTCGTTGTCGGATGAATGGCGAGCCCCTGCACATCAAATAAACCCGTTTCACCGATCGTGGTTGCGGCCCCGGTTGTCAGATTGATCGTGTGAAGCGAACTTGTTGCCGGAGGGCCGGAGGCTCCGTACATCACTCCCGCCATCGCCCTGCCGATTACAACGCCTTTGCCTGTCAGCGCAATCTTTAGAACGGGAACTGCCGGATCGTTGCTTGCAATGCTGATTGTGTCGTTGACAACTCCGTGCGCCGACGGCTGGAAGTAGGCTCTGAATTTCAGCGAGTCGTACGTTACGAGGTTTGCAGGGAATGAGGGAAGATTGAGAAGATTGTAAGCCGGATTGCTTTTCGTGATGCCGGAGATGACGAGATTCGGTGTGCCGATGTTGTTCAGCAATACTTCGAGCGTGTCGCTCCGGAATGTCGCCTCGATCCGTCCGAAATCCTTCGTCGTTACATTTGATGTGATTGTGGCATTCGAATAGGGAGCAAGACGAATTCCATGCACCCAGCAATTGTAGTTGTTCGCCGATGAAACGTATTCGGTAAAGAACCAGATGCTGTTCTTGTCCGCCGGATCAAGGGCTGCGCCCATGTAATCACCCCAGCGGTTGCGCCCGCTGCCGAGACGCTGGTAATTTGCAACACCGGGTCTGATGAGTTCCGTCGGTCGCAGAACATTCGCGGGATCGCTGCCGAATCTCCACGTGTAGAATGCGCCCGCGTATTCGTTGTTGCCCGAGCGTGAAAAGGTAATGCCGATGTTGTCATCTTTATCAACGGCAAGAGCCGGATAGAAATGCCAGAAGCCCGGCGCGCCGAGCGCCCCGTCTTCAACCGCTGTGTTTGTAGGAATGTTGATGCGGACATAGCGCACGGCCGAATACCCGCCGTTGGCGGCAATGGAATGCGCCATCCAAAGCGAGCTGTCGCGATAAATCAGTTCATGACGTACGCGTGAGCCGCCCGCCTCGATTGCAGTTCCGCCGCCTAGTTGTCCGGCATTGGGGGCATTCGACCACGCCACAACCGGAACATGTGTTGCGGAAATAGCAGGCACGCCCAACGGGTCTGTAATTCTATACACGACCATGTAGGTTCCGTTCGTGACGCTGGGTGGCCCGCCGAGGTAGTATTCATTGGGTGAGGAATACACGAATGTCGGACGGATGCCGTCAACATCATTGCCAAACAAATCCCTCAAGGCCCAGAAATCATACCACGTTACCGGTCCCGGATTTGCTCCGAGAAATTGCGCCTTCGGCAGAACGCGAACCGCATTGCCGAAGTATCCGCTGATGAAACCGAAATGCCTCCCGGTAATGTAGTATGCGTCCTTGTCGAAGCCTGCAGACTGATAATCCTGCCATGTGCCGCTGTTGGAAGAACCGTACACGTTGGAAGGAATTGCCCAATTGAACCAGACGCCCAGCGGATTGTCATCATCGGAAACGGAAACAAGAAAGAAGGATGTTTGCGTCGTGCTGTTCTGATTATCCCACACCATCACCCAGCGGTTTGCATGGAAATCGTAAAATACTTTCGGATCGAACGCGCCGGGATTGGGCAGAACACTGGAATACCAGGCATCTGCGCTGATGGTTTTGAGTGTGTTTCCGGCCTTGTCGCTGATGCGGAACGAGCTGTTCACGAGATGCATGAGGTGATTCGGGCCTGCGGCGATGATCGGGTCAGGCGGAAAGCCGCCGAACTGGTTGTTGCCCATGAAACTCGACAGCGTGATTGGCGGCGGGCCGAGTATCCGCGAGTTGGGCAGCACCGAAGGATCGTTGACGAGATTGGAGCCCTCGGGTCCTGTCGGCGCAGGCATCGGTGTTCTCGGCGGATGCAAAATGAATTCGGGGTGGACGTGCGTCGTTTGTCCGCCATCAAACGGATTGTCGATATTCTCAAAATTGTCTGTGCTGACAATAACGCCGGAAGAAACGGAGCCCGCTGCCGGGCCTTGCGCTATCTGACCGAATGCCAGAATCGGAAGGATCAGAAACAGTACTGCGGTGGAAATGTGCTTCATGGTAGCCTTTCTTGAATGAATTTGTCGGATAATCTCGAAATCCTTAAAGGGGGGGGAGAAACAATTATCTTTAGATTAAGGCTTCTTTTCGTAAGGTGCAAGAAGTGGGAATGAAAAAGGCAGGGGCTGTGATGAACCCCTGCCTCGACGTATGTACTCGTTCGACTGACGTTCTACCGCCTGATATTCTAGCGGATGAGAACGAGCTTTCTGGTCTGTACGAATCGGGATCCTTCCTCTATTTCCATCGTGTAGAGATATACCCCGCTCGATACACTCGCGCCGACTGTGTTCCTTCCATTCCACACAACTGTGTGATAGCCAGCAGGTTTAGTATCATCGACAAGTCTCGCGATTTGCTGTCCGAGTGAATTGTAGATGGTGATACGCACGGAACTCCGTTCAGGCAATCCGTACGTGATTTGTGTGGTCGGATTGAAGGGGTTGGGATAATTCTGCCCGAGAACAAATTCGTTCGGAATGGTCGGGTTCGGAGAAGTCTGCACACCCGTCACAAAATCATTGAAATAGCGGATGCTGCGGAGAATGAACGTATCCTGTCGTGCCGGGCTCATTCCTTCAAGTCCGAACGAAAAATATGTTGCGCCCCAGGCATTGTTCGGCCCGACGACACGCACGCCGGCATAGAGTGAACTATCGCTGCCAACCGAATAGTATAGTGTGGGAGTGGGCGTACCGATGCTTCCCGGAACAATGGAGATGATGTCCTTTGAATTCTGCGGCCCGGGGCCGCCCGTCATCAGGTAGTTGACTCCGTTGCCGATGACGTCACCCGCAAACCCGCGCAGGAACAGGGCGGTCGAGTTTCCGTTGAATTGAATGCCCAGATAGCGGGCAAGCAGCGTGTCACCCGCTTGCGAATATTCCGCAATATTCTGTCCGGTGATGATGGCTCTCCCGCCGCCGACCAAATGGTCAACAATCACGAGGCGCTCAGCCGGCGTGAGGGAATTCTGCGTGTCATTTCCTGTGAACCAAATCAAAAGGGGCCTCTGCGGAAACGCCGCCAACACTGCCGCCGGTGTCGCGCCGCTGTCGGCAATGCTGAATGTCCGGCTCGGCATTCCCAATCGTTCCATCGTGGCTTTGTACGTGGTCTGATACGAGGCTCCAGCATCGTCATCAACAATCAGAACTTCGGCTTTCTGCACATCAACATTCAACGAATTTCCTGCCGGATCGAGATAGAAATTCTGAATCTCAACATTATCAACATACGGAGCCACGGGGGAAACGACAACACGGTAGAATTCCTTAGACGGCAGATTTGCCGAAAAACTTCCGCTGGCCGGAGTGAGAAACGAAGCTGTTAACCCGTTCGGGTCGCCTACACCGTAGAAGCGAACCCATGCCTGAACGGGTGCTTGTGTTGCGGCATCCCGGACTGTTCCCGAGAATGCCGCGATGGGTGTTTGTTGAAGTTGAACGTTACGGACGATCGTCTGTGTAACGCCGATCCCGCCCGGCGGGTTGAACTGAATGCGCGTGGAATCCCTCTCGTATCCAAATCCGTCTGCTATCAGATCGAACGACTGATCGATGATGTAGCTCGCGTACTGTCCCGAAATGTCAGTGTACAGGGTATCAACCACATATCCGCTTCTGTTGAACCGTGAGCCGATCGGATTTTCAACCGGCCCTACCCACGATGCTTTTGTTCCGCGGAACCACAACGGGTATCCGTTCACCGGCGTCGGGCCGAGAGTGACGGTTCCCTGCAACCGCCATGACGGATACAACACGCTCACGCCCATAATATCTTCAACATGAAGTCTGCGTTTCGATGTATCGCCGCTCGAAGATGACCACCACATGGCGGCCGCCTGTACTTGCGGGCCGCAACCCGAGCTTGCACCGCCGGGCAATCCTGTATGATCGAGGCCGAGGTGGTGGCCGAATTCATGCGTCACGACGCTTTGCAAATCCTGCGCTCCCGGCGCGCCGGTCGGGCTGGGCGGGAAGTCGCGGGCATTCCACACAAGATCCGACTCGATGGCCCGGTATCCGCCTGATGTTGTTGTGAATGTTTGCGAGAATGCGATCACGCTTGTCGGCGGTGGAAAATTCACTCCCTGCAAATCAAAGAACAATAGATTGATGCCGTCCTGCCCCGGCCCCGATGTTGTTGTTGTCGGGCCGAAGTTGAATTCGAAGAACGACCCCTGCACGTTTTTCCATGTCTGGGCTGCGGCTTCGATGGGAGCCAGATAGTTGGCCGGTGTTGAGGAATTCAACCGGATCGTCAGCGGAATCGAGCTGTTGAAATAGATGCGATGATTGCCTGCTGTGTTAGTGATGATGCAGAAACCTGCCAGCACCATAATCACGCTGGTCAGGAATGACGCTGTTGCAAATCGACGGAGCTTTGCTTTGATGAGTCTCATGTTCATTCTCCTCAGCGTGATTGTTTTGAGATGAATGAACGGACTTCCGCAAGAAAGCTGTGCAGCGGGAAGTGGTTTGCCTTTTCGTTTGGGCGGGTAATCTCTTGTCTTTTGACGGGATCAATAAGGCCGATGTTGTTCAGATCGTTGAAGGCGACGAGCCTGTTCTCTTCGCTGACAACGCTGAACTTGCCCAGCACAATCGAATGAATCCAATATTCATTCTGCCACCGGACGAGAAACAGTACGACATCTTCGTTCCGTCCGAGAGTTGGCGAGCCGCTGATCTCTTGGGAAACTTCCCCGACCGTTCCGCCGAGTTGCTTTACAGTGAGGGTTGATCCTTTTTCGCCTTTCAGTGATTCCTTCACACGGAGGGTGGTGTATGTGTAGATGTTGTTTCCCTCCCACTGTGAACGGGAGGCAAGGACGGTGCCGTACACAACCGTATGCGATTCCTGCGTCATTCGTTCGAGCGAAATATTCTCGACCGTCAGGGAAAGTGTCGTTGCCACAACCAGCGCTCCCGCTATTGCCGCGGCTGCAAGCCTCCGCATGAAGTGTTTGACCATGTTCATGGTGCCTCCTTACGTAATTAGACTGAGATGTATTGGGTTTAGAAAGCAGGTTATGATGCTTCGGCGGGAGTATATCTGGCACTGCCGACCACCTCATGCAACTCCACTGGGGGTTTTGCCATACCAAGATACGTGTGGAAAAAGCCAGAGGCAAGCGCTTGTCAGGATTTTCGTGAAGAAAATTCCCTCATCAGTTCCTCCTGGACACGGAGAAGGGGGATTCCCCGTTCGGCGGCTATCCGTCGGCATTCTTCAAACTCCGGCGAGAGGATCATGACCCCGTCACGCGTGATGGCTTTTGCCTTCACAGGTCCGAATTGCGTCTGAACTTCGATGTGTTCTCTCGGCAACTTCCTCCTCCCGATCTCCTGAATGCGAAGGCCGATAGTGGAGGTTTCCTTGTAGATGATTTGTGTGATCGTTTCGAGACGCGACTTTCCTGTCATAACCGAAAGCAGAATGCCGGGCCTTCCTTTCTTCATAATGACGGGAACGAGATACGCGTCATGCGCACCAGCTTCGATAAGCTTGTCGATAAGGTAAGGATAAACTTGCGGGTTCATATCGTCGATGTTGGTTTCGACGGTAACAATCTGCTCATGCTCCGATTTCGATTCGAGTTTTCCGATGACAACGCGCAGCAGGTTGGGAACTTGAGCGAATTCCTTAGTGCCCGACCCGTAGCCGATTGTCTCAATGTGAATCACCTCATCATCCAACACTCCCGCCGAAAGCGCCTTCACGATGCCTGCGCCGGTCGGTGTAGTCAACTCTTCGGGGATGTCGGTTAACACCGTCGGATAATTTCTCAGAATTTCAATCGTGGCCGGAGCCGGAGTCGGCATAACGCCGTGCTGAGTCTTGACCAACCCGCCGCTGCCGAGCCGGACAGGTGATGTATAGACTCTCTCAATGCCGAATTTTTCGAGGCAAATCGTAACGCCAACGATATCGACAATCGAATCCAGCGCGCCAACTTCATGGAAATGGACCTTCTCCAACGTCGTGTTGTGGACCTTTGCCTCCGCCTCTCCGATAACACGGAAGATTGCTTTTGCATCTTCCTTCACTCGCTGCGATAGCGTGCTGTTATCAATGATGGCATTAATGTCTTTAAGGTGGCGGTGATAATTCGGTGTGTGAGAGATGACAACATCAATTTGCACGGCGCTGATGGAATTGCGCATCACATGCTTGCCGATCAGTTCAAAACCTGCGAGCGGGAGTTTTTTCAGCTCGGACGAGAGTTCGTCGAGCGGCATTCCCGCGTTAACGAGTGCCGCAAGTGTCATGTCGCCGGCAATGCCCGCGATGGTATCGAGGTATGCGATTCTCATATTTGTAGGATGAATCTTTGAATTATTATGCATGCTGAACCGTATAAGATACAAGTTTCTGCATTTGTCTCATAACTCTCGTCTAAACTTCTTGTATTCCTTGCTTGCCATTCGCTTTTTTCTGATTATCTTTTCCCCGAATAATATCCGAAGCGGTCCCGGGGCATATCTGCCGCGGTTCTTTCATCGCCCGATAAAAAATGTTCACCAAACTCATCCATCCCCAAAGGAGACGTGTATGAAAGGAAACACCAAAGCCCGAACTCCCCGCGAGTACGTCAACGGATTGCCGGCGCCGAGAAGAAGCGAGCTCGCCGAGTTGAACAAGCTGATTCAGAAAACCACCGGCCTCAAGCCGATGATCTTCTACGGCATGATCGGGTACGGGAAGTTTCACTACAAATACGTGTCAGGCCGTGAAGGCGATTGGGTTTCGGTTGCCCTGGCAAGCCGGAAGAACTACATCTCGCTCTATGCTTGCATGACGAACAACAACGGCTACATTGCCGAATCGTACAAATCTAAACTGCCGAAGGCGAGCATCGGGCGAAGCTGCGTGCGCTTCAAGCGGCTTGCCGATGTTGACCTCAAAGTTCTTGCCGCGCTCCTGAAGGAGAACCACAAGGGCTTGAAGGCGAAAAAGGCACGGAAAGAAGCATAAACCGCGCCTGCAGGCAACCGGCATCGCTGCAAGTACTTTTCCGAAAGATACTTGCTTAAGTGGTTCGTATTTGTTATTGTGTCGCAGTTGTACAGGTCAAGCCGGCCATCCCTTCCTCATCAGGCCGGGTCTTAGCAGAGCATTGAAAATTCTTACCTTCTCCCCTCACGTCGTTGTGTTGTTGGAAAATAACCGGCTGCACATGATTCACTCTTCACAATTCCGTTCATGAAGTTGGCATCGTAGCCGGCAAGGCAACAAGTATTTCGTTCTTTATACTAGTACTAATAGGGAGGTTGCGTATGAGGATCCATTGGAGGATTCTTCTCACGACACTTGCAGTCGCATGCCTGCTCTTCACGCCGCTTGCAACTCAGGCACAAGGCCCGACCGCAACACTCTTTGTCCAACCGTTCCCGTCTCCCTACCCCGGCGAATGGCAGACCAATCCCTCAATCGGATTTCTGACGATTCAGGGTCTCGGCGGCCAACCGGTGACCATCGATCTGCGAATCACGCGTCGCGCAGGCGGGCCTCCGATAGTCAGCGGCTCCAGCAGTCCGCAGACACTCATGCCGGGGCCGTCTTCAATACTCAACAATACTCAGTTTCTTTCGCTTCAGAACGTTACCTACGATCCATCCATCCGTCAGCAGGCAATTCGCAGCGGCAGGCTGCCGGAAGGCGAATATATCGCTTGTGTCGATATCAAGAACGCGAGTGGAGGAATAGTTGTACAGAATGTTTGCTCGCAGGTGTTCACCATCGTCTATCCCGATCCGCCGCAACTGATCTCGCCCGCGAATCAGGATTCTGTTGCGCCGCAGTACCCGATCTTCTCCTGGACTCCCGTCACCGTTCCGCCGACGTTCACGCTTCGATACCAATTCAGAGTTGTAGAGGTTCTGCAGGGACAAGTGCCCGCGCAAGCGCTTGCCTCCAACAATCCGCACCACGAAGATCTGAACCTTGCAATAACGAGTCTTGTGTATCCGATTTCGGCACAGGTATTGGTGCAGGGGAAACGCTACGCGTGGCAGATACAAGTTCTTGACCAGAACGACTATCCGGCAACTACAAACAACGGCAGAAGCCAGATCTTCACATTCGTGTACAAGGGAACGTTGATTCCGCCGCCACCGCCGCCGATTCCACCGAACGAATGCATTCGCATGGTTGTGCACACACCCGAGGCGGGCGTGGTGTTGACGAGCAGCGATAAGCCGAAGTTCGTCGTGAACGCGAGTCCGGCGCTCAACTTTCAGCGATTGCAGCAAGGACGGCTGCGTGTGTGGAAGATGAATGATTCGAGCGAGGCGATGACTACGGCAATGGGACGCACACCGACGTTTCTGCTCGGCTTCAATGTGTCGGCAACGACGCTGGGTTCGATGGAAATAGATTCAATGAACTCGCGTCTTGAAGTAAAGATGAGCGGAAGCGACCCGCAATTCTCCTTCACGCCCGAAGCAAATTCGTGGTACGTCTGGAGATTTGATCTGAAGTATGACAGAAATCTCGTCCGCAAAGACGGCGTGCAGTGTACCGTTGATACGTCATCGACGCCGGCGTATAAGTTCAAGTACGCTCCGAGTTCCGTTGCAGGAGGCGGCGAGTGCCGCGATGTGTGCAGCGCCCCTGCACCGACGAATACGACGCCATCTTCGTTGCCGTTTGTGCAGGGAGATACTGTGAAAATCGGGAAGTTCAACCTGATTCTCACACAAGTCTCCGGCGGAGCCGCAAATCTCTCGGGTAAGGGAGAGATAAAGATTCCGATGTTCAAGGCAAATTTGAAGGTGAAATTCACCGGACTCAAGGTGAATAGTCTGAAAGAAGTGTTCGACGGCGAAGTAACGGCCGAACAGACGGAAAACTCTCCGCTCACGGAAGCCGAAGCAAACGGACTCGGTTCCGCGTTGGGTCTCACGCCGCAGAAAATCTCAACGATTCATGCAATTGCCAGCGATGCAACGCGGCTCGTCAGTTCACTGGCAGGCGCTACTCCGTTGACTCTGCCGATTGGATTAGACAAGGAAATTGCCGGTCAGCGCTATGTTGTAGGCATTATCGGTATGGTGTTCAAGCCGACTGCCGCGTACTTGAACATGGCGATGTCGTACCCTATGCCCGATTGGGGAACGGATATTGCGCTTAGTCTCGGTGCACGCAACATCTGCTTCTCTCCGACAGGCATTGGCGGTGATGGTAACATCCAACTGTATCTCCCTAACGACCTCGGCTACACGTCGGGCGATTCGTGGGGATTCAGGTTTCTCGCATCCTCCGCCGCCGATTCGGGTTGCGTTGTGACGCTCGACTGCAAGGGCTTCAAAGATTTACGCCTTGCGGTGCATGTCGATTTCCCTCGTTCGTGGCTGCGTCCCTTCCCGACGGATGACGGCGTCTCGAAAGTGAAGGGGAAATTCCTCACACACATTTCCCGCGGCGGTAACTTCATCGCATCAGCAAATCTCGATAGATGCGAAATTACCAGCGCCCCCGGCTTTGTGCTGGAAGTTCAGGAAATGGTGTTCGACAAGTCGGTGGAGGAAAATCCCCCCGGCATCGTCTTCCCGGCAGGGTACGTCGGCATTACCGACAATACCTGGACGGGCTTTTATATCAAGCGGGCGAGTATTTCATTGCCGCCGCAGTTGAGAACATTCAACGCAACGCAACCGCCGCAACTTGCCGTTCAGAATTTGTTGATCACGAAGGTGGGAATCACGGGTAGTTTCCGCGCGGAGAACGTCTTCATGTATCCCAACGGGAATTTCGGAGATTGGGGTGGAAGTCTTGATACGCTTGCCGTTGAAGTCGTAAGCAGTTCGCTGCGTTCGGGATGGATGAAGGGGAAGATCAAGATGCCGATCTCGGAAAGCCCGATGCTGTACTCCGCCACGTTATCTCGGCCGGGAACATCCGATACGGCAAAAACTCTCACCTATGCGTTTGTGATTACGCCGGGCGATTCATTCCAGGCGGATATTTGGAAAGCCAGTATTAAGTTGCAGCCGACATCGAACATCATCATCACCAACAATAATCCGCAGAGGAAGATGATCGCCTCTGCCGTTCTTAACGGCAGCGTGTCGATAGCCGGCAACATCGGCGGAATTCCCGACGTCAAACTTCCGGGCGTCGGGTTCCAGAATATGAAGTTGCAATCCGTGAAGCCCTACTTCACGAAGGGAACGTTCAGCTTCGCGAGTCCGCAAAAAGGGCTGGCCGGATTCCCTGTCTCCATCTCCAATATCGATATGGAGAACACGACCCGCCAGGGCAAAGATCTTTCCGGAATCAAATTCACTATCAGCGTGAACGTTGCTCCCGGCTCGAACGCTATCAGCGGTGGAACAACTCTAAAGCTGTGGGGTGAACTGAATTTGACGGGGCCGGGACAGAAGTTTGCGTTCCACAGTATTGAACTCGATTCCGTCGGCGTGAATGCCGATTTAGGGCCGGTAAAAATTCTCGGCTATATCAAGCTCTACCGTGACGATCCCGTGTACGGCTCCGGGTTCAGAGGGGCCATCAAGGCGGATATTATTCAGCGCATAACCGTTACCTCGACAGTACAGTTCGGGCAAGTGAGCGGCTTCCGGTATTTCTACGTCGATGCGAAAGGGATTTTCAATCCGGGGATTGCTTTCGGCACAACCGGAGTCGGGTTCTACGGACTAGGCGGCGGTTTCTGGTACAACATGCGGCGTGAAGGTCCGGCCAATCCGCCTGTGCCGACTTCATCGGGCGTAGCGGGCCCGACACCGGGCGCTACAGCGTCGGGGTTCCGGTTTGTTCCGAACAACGGCACGTTCGGCTTCAAGGCGCTTGTTGTTCTCGGCACCTATCCTTCGTCTGTTGCGTTCAATTGCGACGTGATTCTCGAAATTGAATTGCAACGCAATGCTGCTGCCGGTACTGTTTCGATGGGACGCATTTCGCTGCAAGGAAATGGCTACATGATGGCGGAAGTGACTGCACGCCAGAATGCAAAAGTGACGATGTTCTGCGACATCACCTACAACTTCCCGACGAAAACCCTGCACGGCGTCTTCAACGTGAACATCAATGCTACGCCGGTGAAGGGCAACGGCACTATGGTGATACATGTCGAACAATCGACGTGGTATGTGAAGATTGGTGAGCCGAGCAGCAGAATCAGTCTCACGCTTGCCCCCTGGATGCCCAGTGCACAGGCGTATCTGATGATGGGGAAGGGCTTGCCTCCTCCACCCCCGCCTCCGCCGCAGGTTCGTAATGTGATCGGCGGGCCGTCGGCGAACCGCGACACACGAATCGCGGCAGGCAACGGTTTTGCATTCGGCGCATCACTGTCGTTTGATACAGGCCGGCAAACGTTTTCCATCTTCTACGGACAAGTAAGTGCCGGCGGCGGCTTCGATATTGCCATTCTGAAGCAAGTTCGCTGTACGGGTATCAACGGCTGGCAGGCTCAGGGCCAACTCTATGCCTGGGTGAATGCTTCCATCGGATTGTATGTTGATGTCGGATTCTGGACGTACAAACCGTGCGGACCGTGGTACTGCTACGTGTGCAAGTGGTGCAAGGCCAGCTATGTCGGGTACAAGGGCAACTTCGAAATCCTGGGCGTTAGTGCAGCAGCGTTGCTTGAAGCTGGCGGCCCGAATCCGTTGTGGGTGAAGGGTACGATTAAGGGCAACTACAATATCCTTGGCGGACTTGTGAAGGGGCATTGCACATTCCAGTTTAGCAAAGGAACGGAGTGTAGAATATGAGAAGACGAACCTTTTTCCATGCGGGGGTTACATTGTTGTTTGTCGTGAGCGGGGCAGCATTCTCACAACAACCGGCAGACCCGCCGCAATCGGTTCCTCGTGACCCGGGGTTTGCACAAATCAAAGTGTTGGCGAGAACGAGCAACGATTCTGTCGTACTCCGCTGGGCGCCGAATACACCACACGGTTGGTACGTCGCAAACCGGACGGGCTATGTTGTCGAACGTCGGTCGGGCGCCGGACAGTTCACACGGATGACTCCCGACACGCTTCATCCGTGGATGCCGGAGCAGTTCTTGGACGCAATCAATGCTGACAGGGAGAATGCGCTTTTTCCGCTCGCGTTACAGGCTGTGTGGGGAGATTCGGTGTTGCTGGATCTTGTTCCGACCGGAGGCGATACGGTAGGCGCAATGGCGGAATTGAGCATGAATCTCTACAGTTACGCCCTCTTTGCGGCTGATAACGATCCCAATGTGGCGTCGGCGTTGGGCCTCCGCTACGTTGACAGAACTGTGCGGGCAGGTGAAACGTACACCTACCGCATCCGGCTGAACGAGCCGCGGCCCTACAGAATTGATGCAGGCGAAGTGACGGTTGTGGTCCGGCCGCCGGAACCGAATCCACCTCCCGCAAATCTTACCGCCCTCGGATTGGATGGCAGAATCGAAATCCGCTGGGATGAATTGATGCGGGATCATCATACAGGATACAACATCTACCGCTCGGAAGACGGCGGAAGAATATTCAACAAGCTCAACTCTACGCCGATTGTGATGGTCACGCGCACGGATACCGTTCAGCGCGGCATAGGCGTATACACGGACAGTACAATTGTCAACTACAGGCCGTACAAGTATCGCGTCCGGGGGATAAATGCGTTCGGTGAGTTGGGTCCGCACGCGGAAGTCGAGGCGATGGGGCGCGATCTGACGCCGCCTGCTCCGCCCATCGTCAAGAATCCGGAACAGATCGAGCGAAACAGAATTCGCCTGACGTGGGATGTCATTCAAGTCGATGCCGATCTTGCAGGATTCATTGTCTCCCGCAGTGCATTGTCCGACAGCAACTTCCGGCCGATTACCCCGAGGCCGCTTCCGAAAACGGCCCGAACGTTCATTGACGAGCGGCCCGATGATGCCGAGCCCTACTATCTTGTATCATCAATTGATACAGCGGGTAATACGGCTGCGGCATTTCCGGTTATGGGATTTGTGATTGATTCGACGCCGCCGGCAGTTCCGCGAGGACTTTCAGGGATGATCGACACGAATGGCGTTGTTCACTTGCGGTGGAACAAGAATCTTGAACGCAACATCTTCGGCTATCGTGTGCTTCGCGCAAATGCCGCCGACCATGAATTCGCCCAGCTTACGGGCGATGTGTGGCGCGATACGACATTCACCGATACTGTTGAAGTGAACACACTCACGCTGTACATCTACTACAGAATTGCCGCAGTCAACAATCGGTACAATCATTCCGAGTTGTCACCGATTCTTGCCTTGCGCCGTCCCGATCGTGTTCCGCCGGATGCGCCGGTGTTCACAGATGTTCAAGTCAGTGATTCGGCTGTGATGCTGAAGTGGGCTGCCAGCACAAGCGAGGACATGCATTCACATGTACTCTACCGTCGTCCCGCCGACTCGGCGAGTTGGTCAAGACTTGCCGTACTCTCCCGTACGGCTTCGGAGTATGTAGATAAAGCCGTGAAGCAAAGCGTGATGTACGAATATCAGATAGAGGCGGTTGACAGCAGCGGGCTTCGAGCGATGGCGCTGCTGTCCGTTCAGGGCCGGCCGTACGATACGGGCGTACGACCGCCTGTTTCGGGCCTTAACGCGCAGTTTGATCCGTTACAAAACAAGATTGTGCTTACCTGGTCGTACTCCACCCGGAAAGAAGAGAAGTTCCATTTTCTGATCTATCGGTCGGCAAAGGGCTCTCCTTTCAATCAGTTCAAAGCTATCCCGTCGGGACAACAGACATTTACGGACACCGAGCTTCTCGGCGATGGCGCGTACATTTACGGTGTTCAGGTCGTTGCCGACAACGGCGCGCAGTCACGCATCAGCGAACGCGCCCAGGTATCGGTGTACAGCACACGATAAATTCCACCGCCAGGAAAGAACATCATGGCTCAACATCGAACAGCGGGGGGAATTGCAGTCACACTCGTGCTTGCATTGATCGCATCGACTCTTTACGCGCAGTCGCCGCCAGACACCTCGACATTCCTCGAGCGAGCCGTGAAATTGGGGGGTGAAATCGGCACATACGGCGAATGGTACAGCATCAACGGACAGGATCGCCGCCGCCCGTCAACAACGGGACGCTTGTTCATCCGCCCTACGTTGACGTTCTTTGATGCCCTTTCTCTCAACTTTGATATTCTTCTTTCAACCGAAGGAACGGCTGCCCGGCAGAACATCAACCAACTCGGACTTCATCCCACTTGGAAATGGGGAAATGCCCATGTCGGTGACTTCACCGAAACCTACTCCGACTACACGCTGAACGGCATCATGATTCGCGGTGGCGCATTCAACATCAATCCGGGAATCTTCCGTCTCTCGGCAATTGGCGGTTTTACAAAGCGCGCCGTTGGTGGCGGGGCTGATAACGGTGCGTTCGACCGCTACCTGTATGGGGGAAAAGTCGGAATCGGAACCGAAACAGGCGGATACGTTGATCTCTTGTTTCTTCGCGTGCGTGATGAGATTTCGTCGCTTCCACCGAGTAGTCAACAAGTTGTGATTGATTCGACGAATCCTTCGTTGACTCCACCACGAAGATTTGAGGTGACACCACAGGAAAATCTCGTCGCCGGCATTCTGGCAAATCTGAAACTCTTCGAGAATACCATTCAGTGGAAGACTGACGCAACGGTTGGATTGTTCACGCGGGATATGCGTGTTGCTGCCGATACAACGCTGAAAATTCCGAGCCCGATCAACAAGCTCTACAGGGCGAACGTTACGTCAAACGTCGACGTTGCTGTAACATCCGAAATGATTGTCGATGTCGGGAATGTGAATGTGAAAGGGGGATACAAATACATCGGGTCGGGATACAACTCGCTCGGCACGGCCTATCTGCTGAATGACCAGCAGGAATTTTTGCTGGCGCCGTCATTCAGAATCAACGATTGGTCGGTAGCGTTGAGTTATACGCGGCAGAACGACAATCTTCTGAACCAGAAAACATTTACAACAGTCAGAAACATCTACACATCCAACATTACATTCCGTCCGGCGCAACTCTGGACGTCGAACATTCTTGCCAACTATCTGAACATGGATAACCGCTCGCCAAACGACACGACGCGCGTTGCCTTTTCGAGTCTGACACTCGGCACGAACCAGATTTTCGTGTTTACGCCAGGTTCCTTTGTGCAGGCTGTGACATTGGCCTACATCTACCAACAATCGGGCGATGATTCGCCGTTGCGCGCGGGAATGAAATCAACGACGCATTCAGCAACGCTCGGCACGGTCATTCCTTTCGGCACCTCGTTCACTCTTTCCCCGACGGCGGGCGTTGTGCATTACAATCTTGGTTCGTTCGGCAGTCAGACAACGCAAACGTACGGACTTTCTCTCCAGAACCGCGCCGTCGAAAACAAGCTCATTACAACTCTTGCCTCCAGCGCATCGTTCGTGAAATCAAGCACGTCATTGCGCAACACACTTGCATCCAACTACCAGTTGACGCAATCATCGGTGGTCGGGCTCAGCTTCGGCATGACGAACTTCAACGGCGGTTCGCTTTCCAACCTGAAGTTCAACGAATACGTCGGCGCGGTTACGTTCACACAACGGTTTTAACGCCGACCGGGTTGCGCTTTCTCATTTCCTTTGCTTCTTTCTCATCCCTGAGAATGCTATCTTGTAGCATCATCCCGAATCGAGGGGAACAGGCGTTGGTATGATTGTTGAGATTCACGGGGGGAGTAGGCCTGTGGAAGCCGATGAGCTTTTCAACACTATCTCCAAACAAAATGAAAATCCTGCTTTGTTTGACGCGGAAGGCGTGCAAATGAAACCGACTCACATCGAACATATCGGCATTGCGGTAAAAAATCTGGATGCCGCCATCAAATACTATGAGGAAGTCCTCGGCTTGAAATGCTACGCAATCGAAGAAGTGAAGGATCAAAAAGTGAAGACGGCATTCTTCATGGTCGGTGAAACAAAAATCGAATTGCTGGAAACAACCGACCCCGAAGGGCCGATCGGCAAGTTCATCGAGAAGAAAGGGGAAGGAATTCATCATGTGGCGTTTGCGGTAAGCGGACTTCAACAGGTGCTGAAGGAAGTTGAATCCAAGGGGGTTCAGCTTATCGACAAGCAACCGCGCAAAGGAGCGGAGGGACTGCACATTGCGTTCCTCCATCCGAAATCCACCGGCGGCGTGCTGACAGAGTTGTGCGAAAAACCATGAACCGGAACTGATATGCTGACTGTAGCAGAAAAACTCGAACTCCTCAAAAAGAAAAACGCTCACGTCAATCTTGGCGGCGGGCTCGACAAAATCGAGGCGCAGCACAAGCTGAACAAGATGACGGCGCACGAACGGATGCATTTGTTGTACGACAACGGGTTCTACGACGAGTTGTTCCGTTTCGCACAACACAATGCAACTTCGTTCGGGATGGCGGGAAAAGATCTGCCCGCTGATGGCGTCGTAACCGGGCTCGGCGCAATCGGCGGCAGACTTGTGTACGCCTCGTCGCAGGATTTTACAGTAATGGGGGGAAGTGTCGGCGGCGTACATGCAAAGAAGATCTGTGAAATTATGGACATGGCGCTGAAAGCAGGCGCGCCGTACATCGCCATCAACGACAGCGGCGGGGCGCGGATCCAGGAAGGCGTCGACTCGCTGCGCGGATACGGACGCATCTTCTACTACAATACGCTTCTCTCCGGTGTAGTGCCGCAAATTTCCATTATTGCCGGGCCATGTGCAGGGGGCGCAGCGTATTCGCCCGCGCTGATGGATTTCATCATTATGGTGAAGGATACCGGACAAATGTTTATCGCCGGGCCTGAAGTTATCAAGCAGGCGACGGGAGAAGAGATTACTGCCGAAGAGCTCGGCGGAGCGCTGGTGCAGGCAGCAACGAGCGGCAACGTGCATTTCATTGCCCGCGACGACGCGGACGCCATCGAAATCGCGCAAACGTTGCTGAGCTATCTTCCCGCCAACAATACAGAAGATCCCCCCTCACATAGCAGCGGCGACCTGCTGATGATAGAGGACGAAGAGCTGAACCGGATTGTCCCCGACGATCCGCGCGATCCTTACAATATGTTCGACATTCTGCATCGTGTATTCGACCCGAACACGATTTTCGAAGTACATAGTCACTATGCGAAGAACATCATCGTGGCGTTCGCCCGAATGAACGGCCGGGTTGTCGGGATAGTGGCGAATCAACCCATCGAAAAGTTCGGCGCTATTGATATTGATGCTTCGGACAAAGCCTCGCGATTCATCCGTTTCTGCAATGCCTTCAACATTCCTCTTGTGAGTGTGGTGGATGTTCCCGGATTCTTGCCGGGAGTCGAGCAGGAGTTCGGCGGCATCATCCGGCACGGGGCGAAGATGCTGTTCTCGTTCTCCGCCGCTACGGTTCCCAAAATCTCGATTGTCGTCCGCAAAGCCTACGGAGGCGCATACCTCGCCATGTGTGCCAAGAGTCTCGGTGCTGATCGCGTTGCGGCATGGCCGACGGCGGAGATTGCGGTGATGGGAGCAGAGGGTGCCGTGAGTGTTCTGTTCAGAAACGAAATCAAGAACGCCCCCGACCCGAAGGCGAAGCGTCGCGAGTTAATTGACAAGTATCAGGAAGAATTCTCAACGCCGTATATGGCTGCCGGTAAAGGACTTGTCGATGCAGTGATCGAGCCAAAGAAGACGCGGGCATATCTTGCTGTTGCGCTGGAATCGCTGCGCAGCAAGCGTGATTTGCGTCCGCAAAAGAAACACGGGTTGATTCCTTTGTAATTCCCTATCTTAACAAAGAATGGAAAGAATACTCGAAAGCCTTCTCGTCATGCTTGTCGGAATGACGGGCGTATTTACTTCGCTTGTACTTCTGGCTGGAATGATTTGGTTTTTCCGGTGGGCTGATGAAGGGTTGAATGCCTGGAGGATCAAGAAGTACGCGGAAAAGGTGGAAGCCGAGCGTGTTGAAGATGAGATCAACGATGAACTGATTGCGGTCCTTTCGGCGGCCGCTGCAACGGCGCTCCGTAAATCCGTCGTCGTGAAAAAAGTCCAATTTCTCAGCCAAAAAACGACCGGCGGCTCATGGGCCGTAACCGGCAGGTTGAATGTGATGGCATCGCATGCAATTTCAAAAAGGAAATCATAAGTCATGAAGAAACTCCTGATTACTGTGAACGGCAAGCGTTATGAAGTTGATGTGGAAGTTGTGCAGGACGACGAGGTGATTCAAGCTCAGCCGCCGTTTCGCCCGCCTGTGCGCACGATGGACAGCTACGTGACTCCCGTGACCACGCCACTCCCCGCAAAATCAAAACCAAGCGTAGCCGACAAGAAATCCCTTACGTCACCGATCAACGGCGTTGTGCTTGAGATACCTGTGAAGGAAGGGCAAAGTGTAAAAGTGAACGATGTTCTTTTTGTTCTTGAAGCGATGAAAATGAAAACCAACATCGCTTCGCCGCAAACAGGGAAAGTCAAGTCTATCAAAGTAAAGGTGAACGACACGATTGAGGCGGGCCGCGTGTTGCTCACGTTTGAGTAGGATCGGGAAAGCAGAGAATGCTGGATCATCTTGAAAAATTTGTTCAGGGAATGGGCTTCTGGCAACTGACCGGCGGCCAGGTGACGATGCTTGCGATTGCGGGTCTGCTGATCTATCTCGCAATCCGTCGCGGGTTCGAGCCGTTGTTGCTACTCCCGATTGGCTTCGGCGCATTTCTTGCCAATCTGCCCGGAAGCGGATTGCTTACACCGCCGGACGGAGAAACGATTGGCGGGCTCTACTATTACATCTCGAAGGGAATCGAGCTCGAGATCTTTCCGCCGCTCATTTTTCTCGGCATTGGCGCGATGACGGATTTCGGTCCGCTGCTGGCGAATCCGAAGACATTTCTTCTTGGCGCTGCCGCGCAGTTTGGCGTTTTCACAGCGTTGCTTACCGCGGTTGCGTTGGGGTTCAGTCTCAAAGAAGCTGCCGCAATTGGTATCATCGGCGGTGCCGACGGACCGACGGCAATCTATCTTTCACTCAAACTTGCGCCACATTTACTCGGGCCGATTGCCGTTTCTGCATATTCCTACATGGCGCTTGTTCCGCTGATTCAGCCTCCTCTCATGCGATGGATCACGAATGAGAAGGAAAGACTTGTCGTGATGGAGACGCCCAAGCCCGTCTCCAAAAAAATCAAGATCATCTTTCCGCTCGCGGTAACTGTTGTTGGAGTATTCATCGTGCCGCCCGCCGCGCCGCTGCTTGCCATGTTGATGGGAGGAAATCTGTTGAAAGAAAGCGGCGTTGTCGAACGTCTTACGAACATGGCGCAAAATGAGCTTATCAACATTGTCACGTTCTTTCTCGGAACATGCGTCGGCATGACAATGGCGGCGGATGTGTTTCTTCGGTGGGAAACACTGAAGATTCTCTCGCTCGGGGTGGTTGCGTTCAGCTTCTCAACAATCGGCGGACTACTGGTTGGCAAGCTGATGTACAAAGTGACGGGCGGGAAAGTGAATCCACTGATCGGCTCCGCCGGCGTTTCCGCGGTGCCTATGGCGGCACGAGTGTCACACAATGTCGGACAGGAATACAATCCGCAGAACTATTTGCTGATGCACGCAATGGGCCCGAACGTTGCAGGCGTTGTCGGGACTGCGATTGCAGCGGGAATTTTGCTGGCGATATTGGGATAGAATTGCCGAAAAGGCGATTAGGGTTCTTCGTTCTCGTATTGTTAATCACAATTCACAAAATAGTTGTTGCTATTGGTTCACATTAGCGTTATCATAGTCCTGTCAAAAACAGTGCATCGTTGTTGATGCTTTTACTGTTCTCACAAGGAGCAGGTTTCGCTAAGAGTTGTTCTAAACAAACCCGTAGCAAAGCAGCAATCGCAACCGTGATGTAATGGCGGCTTGCGATTTTCTGTTTAAAGGCACACAAAGCTGGCTGTATCGTATCGTGTCCGCTGACAGCGGATTTGTTTAACACAATTGAAGGGACCTTTTCCAATGGAAAAAGGGACAGTAAAATGGTTCAACGGAGCAAAAGGCTTCGGTTTCATTCAGCGTAGCGGTGGTGAAGATGTGTTTGTTCACTACAAGGCAATTGCCGGCGACGGCTACAAGAACCTGAATGAAGGTGACCAGGTTGAGTTCGATGTCGAGAAGGGGCCGAAAGGCCTTCAGGCATCAAACGTCAGCAAAATCTAACAGCAAGTCCACACTCGCTGAACAGAAGTCCCGATCTGTTTAACCGCAGATCGGGATTTTCTTTTTGACCGCGCAGGAAAGCTCGCCACAAAGGCACCGGGACATCAAGGTTCTATCGTAAGGTCATCCATCCTTAACCAAGCTTCTCTTTTGCGCACTCCTTTTCCGCCCACCGGCGGATCAGCCTACAACTGAATGTCTTTGTGTCTACGTGGCAATTTTCAAGAAAGTACTCTATGAAATCAGAATCACTCAAGTTGAGCAAAGAGATGGTTGCGTTGTTGAATCAACGCGGCATCACCGAGCCGACACCGATTCAAAAAGAAATCATCCCCGCCATTTTTGAAGGGAGGGATGTGATTGCTCAATCCGAAACGGGTTCGGGCAAGACATTAAGTTTTGCCATTCCTATTATCGAACGGACGAACCGGCGGGATGGATTGCATACGCTCGTCGTGTGTCCGACGCGTGAGCTTGCTGTTCAGATAGCGCAGGAATTTGTGAAATTTTCGCATGGCAAACATCTCGGCATAACGCCCATCTACGGCGGAATGTCCATCAGAGAACAAGCCCGGAAACTTAGCCGAACCAATATCATTGTCGGAACCCCGGGCCGACTGATCGACCTGCTGAACCGGGGAATGCTGCAACTCGATAAGATTACCACGCTTGTGCTCGATGAAGCGGATAGAATGCTCGACATGGGCTTCATCAAGGATATCGAAACCATCATGCACAAGGTTTCGAAAGAGCGCCAAACGCTGATGTTCAGCGCAACTCTGGCGAAGGAAATTGTCACGCTGAGCAGAAAATATCTCAAAGATCCGAAGCATGTACAAATGGCTTCATCCGTGAAGCCGGAATTTTTGCGGCAAACGTATTATCAAACGACTCCCGATCAGAAGCTTCATCTCCTCATTCATCTCCTCAAATTCGAACGTGATTTGGCGCTTGTTTTCTGCAACCGGAAACACATTACGGCAAAGATTGCAAAACAGCTTTCGCGTGAAGGAGTTCACGCACGATGCCTGAACGGCGACATGACGCAGGGCCAACGCGAGCGCGTGACGGCCGAATTCCGCCAGAAGAAATTCAATGTTCTTGTCGCAACCGATGTTGCGGCACGTGGCCTGCACATCGACGATGTAACCCACGTGTACAATTATGAAATCCCCCGCGATGTTGAAACGTACACACACCGCATCGGGCGGACGGCGCGTGCCGGAGAAAAAGGGGAGGCCATTTCGCTTGTTGCTACAGGCGAGGAACGTGGCTTCTTCCAGCGGGTACTGTTCACCTACAAGGGGAGTATTGTACTCAAAGGTGCCAACGATATCGGGTATGTGAAGGTGAAGATGGAAGATGTGCCGTTGCACGAAAAAGCGGAGCGGCAGGCCGCGAGTCGGTCAACGAGCAGGAATACCTACACTGCATCAAGTGGCAAACCGCGGCGCGTACGGGCGTCGGAATTCTCTTCTCAAAGGAATCACGCATATCGCTCCAAAGATCGTGAGGAGTCGGGTGTGCCTGCCTCAGGACGAAAGCTTGAGCGTCAGACTGTCGAATCCCAGGATGATACGTTTAGTCAGGTGAATGTAACCAACACGTCAAGGCAGATGTACCCGCAGCGTAAATACAAGCGGCCAAACTTCCAATCGCAGAAGCCATCCACGGAAAAAAAGCGCATTTGGGATAAACGCAGCTTCGGGGAAATGTTGCAACGGAAAAAGAAAAGTAAGTTCCGCCCATCAGCGTAATTGAGTAGGACAAAGTGGCCGATCGGTTCGGGAATTTCCCATTTTCGCAACGATTGGCCATTTTCGATACCTTGACTTTCTTTCAGAATAAGGTTAGATTTTTGTGCCGATTTGCAGAAATCGGCTATTCATTTTTATTCCAACGGGAGATTCCAACCTTTGTCTCAAGGACCTCAGCAGGCGACCGGCGAAGATTTGAAGATGCAGGAAGCGCTGAAACGTTCTGGCGAAATTCCGGGGCATATTGCAATAATCATGGATGGAAATGGCCGATGGGCTAAGAAACGCGGCATGCCGCGCATTGCCGGCCACAACGAAGGTGTCGAATCCGTCCGCGATACCGTTGAGGCCTGCGGTCAGTTGGGAGTCAAATACCTGACGCTGTACGCCTTCTCCACAGAAAACTGGAAGCGGCCGGAAGAAGAAGTGTCGCTGTTGATGCGGCTTCTTTTACGGGCGTTGAAAGACGAAACCGACCGGCTTCACACAAACAACGTCCGCATCCAGGCAATCGGCGATATTGCAAAGCTACCGACGGAGGTTCAGAACGAGCTGATTGACGACATAGCAAAAACAAAGAACAACACAGGCCTTACACTGATTCTCGCCCTGAGTTATAGCGGCCGGTGGGATATTACAGAGGCCGTAAAGCGAATTGTTGCCGACGTGAAGTCGGGCAAGCTCGCCGAAGGGCAGATTTCCGAGGAGCTGATAGGATCGTATCTCTCCACTGGGAACGTTCCCGACCCCGATTTGTTGATTAGAACGAGCGGAGAGTTTCGCATAAGTAATTTCCTGTTGTGGCAGCTTGCCTATTCCGAGATGTTCATTACCGCCAAGCTGTGGCCGGGTTTTCGCCGTGAGGAATTGTACGAAGCAATCCGCAGCTATCAAAAACGTGAACGGCGCTTCGGCATGGTCAGTGAGCAATTGAACAGGGATGGCTACTTCAACAGACTTATCAAGAGTGTAACAGGACCGTAAAGCATGAAGCAGAGAGTGTTGGCGTTGGTGGCAGCGGGGATTGTCATGGTCTTTTCTTCTACCCACCTTTTCGCACAACGATTACCCCAAACCCAGGAAGTACTGAAGATTCTCGGCATTTCGGTTGAAGGCAATTCCCTCGCAGAGCCATCCGCGATTATTGCCAACTCAGGTTTGCGAGTAGGCGATGAGTTTACGCTTCCCGGCGATAAAATCGGTCAGGCCGTCAGAAAACTGTGGCAGTTGAAAATTTTCTCCGACGTGCAGATCTCTATTGAACGAAGAGTGGGAGAAGGCGTCTTTCTCTCCATTCGCGTCACCGAGCTTCCCCGCTTTGAAGAAACCATCATTACCGGAAACGACGAAATCAGCACCGACAAACTCGAAAAGAAAATGGCGCTGATTCGCGGTCAAGTAATTGCCCCTCACGATCTTACAAGGATTCAGAAGGATATTCTGAAAATGTATGAAGAAGAAGGGCACATGCTTGCCGATGTGAAGGTTTCAACACAACAGTTGGATACCAGCAAGAATCGCGTCAACCTGTTGGTGGATATCGATGAGGGACCGTACGTAAAAGTCCGCAACATCTATTTTTCCGGAAACGAAGCGTTCGATAGCGGCGACTTGAAGGGGGCAATGAAGGAAACAGCCGAAGCCCGCTGGTGGAAGATATTCTCGTCACACAAGTTCGACCGGAAGAAGTATGAGGACGACAAGAAGCTGATCGTAAAATTCTACCAGAAGAACGGCTACCGCGATGCATCGGTTATTGGTGATTCGATTTGGTATAGCGAAGATAAAAAGAACATGAACATCCGCATTGACGTTCATGAAGGAGCGCAATACAAAATCCGGAACATCGCATGGGAAGGTAACACAGTCTATTCTGACGAAATTCTTAACGAGCAACTCGGTATGAAGCCGGGTGATGTGTACAACCAGGAAAAATTCGAACAGAACCTGCGCGGCAACGAATCGCAAACCGACGTTGCATCCCTCTATCTGAACAACGGCTATCTCGCTTTCAATCTCGAACCGGAAGAAACCCGCGTGGCGGAAGATAGCGTGGATATCCGCATCAAAGTGTACGAACGAAGCAAATTCGTCATCGGGCGGGTTGACATAAAAGGCAACACAAAAACACACGATAAGGTCATCCGGCGTGAACTCTACTCGCGCCCCGGCGATTTCTTCAATCGTGCCGCCATCATACGAAGCATCCGGCAGTTGTCGGTTCTGAATTACTTCAACCCGGAGAAGATCAATCCCGACACGTACATTCATCCGGAAGATAATATTGTCGATTTGACGTATTCCGTTGAAGAGAAATCGAGTGATAACATCAATGCCTCGATCGGGTACAGTGGCGCATTCGGCGTAACGGGTGCCCTCGGATTTACCATCAACAACTTTTCGATTGCCGAGCCGCTTTCGGGAGGAGCCGGGCAGATTCTGAATTTCGAATGGCAGTTCGGCACGGAGTCACAATACAGAACATTCACTATCGGGTTCACCGAGCCGTGGTTGTTTGACTCACCTACCACGTTTGGCGTCAGCCTGTATAGCACCAAAATCAGATACACCTACAACTCGGAACGCACAGGCGGATCGTTGCGTATCGGCCGCCGTTTCCGCTGGCCGGACGATTACTTCCGCGGCGACTGGATTTTGACGGGTCAGCGTGTTGCTGAAGATTATCCGCTCATCGACGTGGGCCTGAGCAAATACACGCAGGTGAGCATTACGCAAATCATCTCGCGGAACAGCATCGATAATCCCGTCTTTCCGACGTACGGATCGAACTTCTCGCTCTCCATTCAAATGTCCGGAGGGCCGCTGCTTCCGGGCAACGTGGATTTCCACAAGTGGATTCTGAATTCTGAGTGGTACGTGCCGCTGTTCAACAGCAGTCGCGTGGCGCTGTATCTGAGTTCCGAATTCGGCTATGTTGGTGAGTTCGGCAAGTCTGCCGGACTTCCGTTCAACGATCGATTCTACATGGGAGGTACCGGCCTCGGATACATTTCTACCACAGCGTTACGCGGGTACGAAGATCAATCTATCGGGCCTCGCGACCAATTGGGACGCATCTTCGGCGGCCGCGCCATGACGAGGCAGACTGCCGAACTTCGTCTCGCGCTCGCCATCAATCCGATTCCGATTTACATTCTCGGATTCGTCGAAGGTGGTAATGTGTGGGAGAGATGGCAGAAGGCGGATTTTGCCAACCTGAAACGGTCAGCCGGTTTTGGTGCCCGGTTGCAAATCAATCCTATCGGGTTGATCGGTTTCGACTACGGCTTCGGTTTCGATGATGTGTTGCCGTTGGATGGCCAGCCGGACGGTTGGAAATTCCACTTTGTATTCGGACGGGGATTCTAAGAAGCATTCACCATCGTGTATATTCTCATCACATCCATAATCAGTCAGAGGTAATCGTGAACAAATTCTTTCTCTCATTATGTGTGGCGCTCGCGTTGGCTCTCGGTTCGTCAGCATTTGCCCAGCAGAAAATCGGCTTTGTGAACTCGACTAAGATTTTCCAGGAAATTCCTGAAGCGAAGGAAGCCCAGCGTAAGCTTGAAGCGGCAGCCAAGCCGATTCAGGATGAAATCGAGAAGCGGGAAAAGGTTATTCAGGACAAGCTTGATGAATACAAAAAGAAAGAAGCTGTCATGAACGATGCCGCAAAGAGAACTGCTCAGCAGGAAATCTACGACCTGGATCAGCAACTCCGCGAGTACAAACTGGACAAGCTCGGCAACGACGGCGAACTGGCAAAGCAACAGGAAAAAATCCTCAATCCCGTCAAGGAGAAAATCCTCAAGGCCATCGAGCGAGTTGCCAAGGATTTGAAGTACTCGTTCGTGTTTGATCAGACGGACAATGTGCGTGTCTTGTTGTACGGCGAACCTGCCTCCGACCTGACGTTCAAAGTGATCGACAGATTGAAGACAGGCAAGTAATCTTTCCGAATTGAATGGAGATGTGATGATGAAACACCTCGTTGCGGCGTTCGTCCTCTTGTGTGCGACAAGTGCGGGTTTTGCGCAAATGAAGATCGGCCACATCAACTCCGAAGCAATCATGCAGAATCTGCCGGAAGCCGTCGATGCCCAGAGAACGTTGGATGCACTGGTGGCAAGCTGGGAGGCCGAATTGCAGAAGATGCAGGCCGATTGGAAAAAGAAATACGATGAGTACGATAAGCGCAAGCTCATCCTCACGGAGCAATCACGCGCTAAGGAAGAGCGTGAACTTCGTGAACTCGATCAGTCGATTTCCGACTACCGGAACAGAAAGTTCGGTCAGAATGGCGAATTGTTCCAGAAGCAGAATGATGTGATGAAGCCGATCCAGAACAAGATCTTCAAAGTTCTTGAAGATATTGCGAAAGATGACAACTTCGACTACATCTTCGACAAGAGCGGCGATATCCTGTTGCTGTATGCGACCAGCAAGTACGATCTGACGGAGACTGTGTTGCGGCGAATGCAATCCTTCGGCAAGTAAGAGCACAAGGACGAGAATGAAGCTCCGTGATATTGCAGTGATGTTGAACGCGGAGATTAATGGCAATGACGACATTGACATCCGGCGGGTAGCAAAAATTGAAGAGGCCGGTGAAGGAGATATTACCTTCCTGACCAATCCGAAGTACCAGAAGTACGTTGAAACGACGCAGGCGTCGGCAGTGATTGTAGCACAAGAACTGCAAGCAGGGGCGGGCACAAAGCCGGCCCTTGTGCGCGTCAAGGACCCGTATGTCTCGTTTCTGAAAGTTCTGCAACATTTCAATCCGCCGCACGATCTGTTGCCTCCCGGCATTCATCCGACTGCCGTTATCTCGAAAAGCGCCACAGTAGGCGTCGATGTACGAATCGGGGCGCACGTTGTTATTGGCGAGCGGGTTCGTGTTGGCGATGGCGCTATCCTCTCGCACAACGTCGTGATTGGCGACGATGTCCGGATCGGAGAGAAGACGACGCTCTACCCGAATGTGACCGTGTACTTTGGTTGCGTCATTGGCGCACGCGTGATTATTCATTCAGGCACAACAATAGGCAGCGACGGTTTCGGATTTGCGCCGAAACCCGATGGTACGTACGAGAAAATTCCCCAGCTCGGTATTGTTGTGATTGAAGATGATGTTGAGATCGGGGCAAACTGCGCCGTTGACCGTGCGACACTTGGCGAAACACGCATCAAATGCGGCGTTAAACTGGACAATCTTATACAAGTGGCTCACAATGTCGTGATCGGAGAGAATACCGTCAGCGCCGCGCAAGCGGGAATTTCTGGCAGCACAAAAATCGGCAAGAACTGTATGATCGGCGGCCAGGTCGGTCTCACGGGACATCTCACGATTGCCGACGGTACGAAGATCGGAGCGCAATCCGGCGTTCACCGCTCGGTCGAAAAGCCGAACACAACCATCTTTGGATCACCGGCCTATCCGCAACGTGAGGCATTCCGCATTCAGGGAGCCGCCGTACAACTTCCCGATCTGCTCAATACAGTGCGCGAACTCCAGAAGCGCGTTGCACAGCTCGAAGACATGCTCAAGCAACAAAAACAAGAACGGCAATGATCCGCCTCGTCCGGGCTAAGAACTTTAAGACGGAGAAACAATGTTAGTACAACAACGAACCATCAAGCAGCCCGTAACGATGAGCGGCGTCGGTCTTCACACCGGCAGCATCTGTTCGATGACGTTCAGGCCCGCGCCTGAGAATTTCGGCATTCGCTTCAAGCGGATTGATTTGGGCGGCTCCCCCGAAGTGCCTGCGCTTGTTGATCATGTTGTTGATATTGCCCGCGGAACAACTATTGCCATCGGCGAGGCCCGCGTACACACAGTCGAACATGTTCTTGCAGCCCTCGTCGGGATGCAGGTTGACAACTGCCTGATTGAACTTGATGCCAACGAGCCGCCGATCGGCGACGGCAGCGCAAAGCCGTATGTTGACTTGCTGCTCAAAGCCGGATTCGAACGGCAGGATGCACCGAAAGATTATCTCATTATTGACCAGCCTGTTGAGTATCGCAACGAAGAGAAGGGCGTCGATATTGTTGCTCTGCCAACGGACGACTACCGCATCACGGTGATGGTCGATTATCACAACCCGGCACTCGGCAGTCAGCATAGCGGACTCTTCAATCTGGAAAAAGAATTCGTCACTGATTTCGCTCCGTGCCGCACATTCTGTTTCTTGCATGAAGTAGAGATGCTGCACAGTCAGGGTCTCATCAAAGGCGGCAACCTCGACAATGCGATTGTTATTGTAGATCGTGAGTTGGGTGATGGCGAGATCAAACGCATTTCTGAAAAACTTGGCATAAAAGACTCCGTCATTCTCGGAACAAGCGGCGTATTGAACAACAGGCCGTTGCATTTCAAGAACGAACCGGCACGGCACAAATTACTGGATATGATGGGCGATCTGGCTCTCATCGGCGTTCCGTTCAAAGCGCAAATTCTTGCCGCCCGCCCCGGCCATGCGAGCAACATCGAGTTTGCGAAGATCATCCGCAAACTCTACCAGCAGAAGAAGCTGGTGAAGAAATTTCAATACGAACGCAAGGAAGGCGTCGTTTTCGACATCAACGCTATCAAGAAAATTCTCCCTCATCGTTATCCGTTTCTGTTGATTGATAAGATCGTGGATTTCACCATCGACGAACGGATTGTCGGTGTGAAAAATGTAACAGTCAATGAACCGTTTTTTGAAGGACATTTCCCCGGCCAACCGGTGATGCCCGGTGTGTTGGTCATTGAAGCGATGGCACAATGCGGAGGCATTCTTCTTCTGAACGGCGTTGAAAACCCGGGAGATAAACTCGTGTTCTTCATGGCGATCAACAATGCGAAGTTCAGAAAACCGGTCACCCCCGGCGATCAACTTGTGTTTGAGTTGACCATGACAAGCCGCAAGAGTCGTATTTGTCAGATGGCGGGCAGGGCCTACGTCGACGGCAATCTTGTTGCTGAGGCGGATATGATGGCATCAATTGTCGACCGGCAGGAGAAAGGCAACTCCAACAACGGGAGCAAGGAAGGCAGCACAAGTCCCGCCGGACGCAGGGTGAACTGACAACGGAATTCTTTTTTCTGCTCCAACTATTCTTGAACCATCCAGGAATGTATGGCAACTCATATTGATCCGCGCTCGGATGTCAGTCCGAAAGCGGAACTCGGAAATGACGTGACAGTCGCCCCGTTTGCAATTATTGAAGCGGGGGCAGTCATTGGTGATGGAACGTCCATTGCCGCAAATGCGCTTATAGGTCGCGGCGCCAGGATCGGCAAAAACTGCCGGATTCATCATGGCGCGATTGTCGGGCACGTTCCACAAGACCTGAAATACAGAGACGAACCCACGACTTGCGAGTTAGGCGACAGGAATGTTATTCGCGAATATGCAACCCTGCATCGCGGGACTGTGGAAACGGGAAAGACTGTAATCGGGAATGACAATTTGTTGATGGGATATGTACATATTGCGCATGATTGTGTGCTCGGAAACAACATCATCATGTCGAATGCAGCAATGCTTGCCGGCCATGTTCACGTTGATGATTTTGCCATTATCGGCGGCATAACGCCCGTACATCAGTTCGTGCATATCGGCGCGCATGTGATGATTGGCGGGGGACTGCGTGTGCCGAAGGACGTTCCGCCTTTTATTCGAGCTGCGGGCGAGCCGCTTGTGTTTGCGGGACTCAACTCCGTCGGACTTCGTCGCCGCGGATTTTCTCGTGAAGCGATTGAAGCCCTCGACAAAACATACTCCATTATCTACAATTCAGGACTTAATGTGTCTCAAGCCGTCGCGAAAGTCAAGGAAAATGCGAGCCTGACCAGACTTCCTGAAGTGCAACAGGTTCTTGACTTTATCGGACAGAGCAAGCGGGGAATCATCACGCGCCATCGTGACCTGCATTGAACGGGGAAAATACTGTTTGAGGATTGCCGAAGCATGAGTGCCGACTGGCAGTTTATTGATACAGGGGAGAACACCGGTTCTTTCAATATGCAGTTCGATGAACTGCTTGCGCGTTCTCTCCTCTCCGGTACCGGCGTTCCGACGGTTAGACTTTTTCGCTGGAGGCCGTGGGCCATTTCGCTTGGATTCAATCAGGATATTGAGAAGATAGATCTTGAACGTTGCTCGTCGGACAATATTGGCGTGGTACGTCGACCGACGGGCGGCCGCGCTGTATTTCATGCAGAAGAACTTACCTATAGCGTCGTGATGTTCTCCGAAGGAAGAAGCGTCCTGGAAATCTACAATCATATCAGCAAGGCGCTGGTGTGCGGCCTCAATCTGTTCGGAGTTGATGTAACTTTCAGCCGCTCGCAGCCGGATTTCCGTGAACACTACAAGAGTCCGTCCTCAATTCCCTGTTTCACCGCTTCTGCCCGTTATGAAATCGAGTGGCGTGGAAGAAAACTTGTCGGTAGCGCTCAGCGTCGTTTCCGGCATCACGAAACGGGAGCCGAAGTTGTATTGCAGCATGGTTCCATCCTCATTGGCCCTGCACACCGCGATCTTATGAAATACCTTGTCCTGGACGATGAAACAGTGAGGGAGTCCCTTGCCCGGGAGTTGCGGGAGAAAACGGTTGAGCTTGCCGAAATCCGGAACAGTGAAATAGCATTAAACGAGCTTGCAGGTTGCCTGCGACAAGGGTTTGAACGTGAGTGGAATATGAAATTCGTTCAACAAAACCATCTACTACAAGAAATCGAGTCCGCCTGTGTCTAAATCGATCCCGCAATCAAAACCGCGTGTCGTTACCACCAAGACGGTGATGGACATGAAGCGAACCGGAGAGAAAATCACGATGTTGACGGCGTACGATTTTCTTGTAGCACGACTGCTCGATCAGGTGGGAATAGATATCATACTCGTCGGCGATTCGCTTTCGAATGTTGTTCAGGGAAACGTGACAACGCTGCCCGTTACGCTGGACGATATGATTTATCATGCGAACGCTGTTAAGCGTGCCGTCAAGAATGCGTTGATTGTTGTCGATATGCCGTTCATGACGTATCAGAACAACAAGGAAGAAGCCGTCAGAAATGCCGGCCGCATCATGAAAGAGGTTGGCGTAGGAGCTGTCAAGCTTGAAGGTGGCGAGTATATTGCCGAAACAGTACAGCATCTTGTGAAGATCGGCATTCCCGTGATGGGACATCTCGGCCTGATGCCGCAGGCCATCAACAAGTACGGAACGTATGAAGTACGTGCGACGGAGAAGACAGAAGCCGATCAGTTGTTGCGCGATGCAAAGGTTCTTGCCGATGCAGGCGCCTTTGCTCTCGTCCTTGAAAAAATTCCCGGTAAGCTTGCCCGGAAAGTGACGGAATCGATTTCGATTCCTACGATCGGGATTGGCGCCGGACGGCATTGTGACGGACAGGTTCTCGTCGTGTACGATATGCTCGGCATGACGGAGGAGTTCAAGCCGCGATTCGTGCGACGCTACGGCGAACTCGCAGAAACGATGCGGGGCGCCTTCCGCCAGTACATACATGACGTGAAATCGAATGATTTTCCTTCGAACGATGAAAGCTACTGATCTCTCCCATGAAAAAACTCAACATTCTCGTTTCCAACGACGATGGAATTAATGCTGAAGGGATTTTTGCCCTTGTTCGCAGCCTCAAAGCAATTGCCGACGTTACGGTTGTAGCACCCGCTTCGCAGCAAAGCGCCGTGGGTCATGCCATCACGGTGAACTACCCGCTTCGTGTTTTTCCGTTTCATAAAAATAGCGACTTCTTCGGGTATGCCGTTGAAGGCACACCCGCCGATTGCGTGAAGTTGGGTGTCAAGTTTCTCCTCAAGCAGAAGCCGGATATGGTGATTTCGGGAATCAACCACGGATCGAATACTGCCATCAACATCATCTATTCGGGAACAGTATCGGCTGCAACTGAAGGGACGATTTTGGGAATTCCCTCGCTGGCAATTTCACTTACCTCCTATCAAAGCCAGGATTTTTCTTACGCGGCGAAGTTAGCTGCCCGGCTCGCTCTGCTTGTTGCGGAGCAGGGGCTTCCTCCGAAAACCTTATTGAACGTCAATGTGCCCGCCGTTTCCGAAGAAGAAATCAAGGGTGTCAAAGTAACCAAACAAGGAATCTCGACGTGGGAGGACAGATTCGATGTCCGACGCGATCCTGCCAACCGCGAGTATTTCTGGCTGACCGGAAATATGAATGTGATTGATACCGAGCCCGATTCGGATCAAATTGCCATTCGGGAGAATTACGTTTCCGTTACACCGGTGAAGTACGAGCTTACCGACAACATTCTGCTCGAGCGAATGAAGCAGTGGGGTGTGGAGAAGTTGAAGTAGGTTCGTTATTCTTGCTTTCTGGTTCAATGCGCCGCATCTCGCTTCGTTGATTTTCAGCCCTCATCTCGTTACCTTGATGTAAAGTCTAATCCGTTTGACGACATCACAACGCCATGAAACTCTCCGATAAATTCATCCGCACGCTGCCCAAGGTTCTTCTCCACGATCATCTTGATGGCGGTGTTCGTCCTCAAACAATCATTGAGCTTGCCAATGATTCGGGCTACAACAAATTGCCTACAAAGGACGCGGGCGATTTGGCGCAATGGTTTCATCGCGGCGCCCAACGAGGCAGCTTGCCGCTGTACCTTGAAGGTTTTGCACATACCTGCGGCGTGATGCAGACGGAAGAGGCGCTCGAGCGTGTTGCGTACGAAATGATGGAAGATATGCGCGACGACGGGGTCGTCTACGTCGAAACCCGTTTTGCTCCCGTGTTTCACACAGATAATGGCATGCATTGGGACGAAGTAGTCAATGCAGTGCTCAAGGGCTTGGAGCGGGGGAAAAGGGACTTTGGGGTGGAATATGGACTGATCATCTGCGCGATGCGAAACATGCATCTCTCACAGGAAATGGCGGAGCTTGCAGTCGACTACAGGGAACGCGGCGTCGTTGCGTTTGACCTTGCCGGTGAAGAGGGCGGATTTCCGCCGAAGAAACACGTCGACGCGTTTCACTACATCCAGCGTGAGAATTTCAACATCACGATACATGCGGGCGAGGCGTTCGGAAAAGAAAGCATCTGGCAGGCAATTCAATGGTGCGGCGCGCACCGGATCGGGCATGCAACCCGGCTCATAGAAGATATCGGACTCGACAAGAAAGATCCCACCAAAATCGTCAAGATGGGATATCTTGCACAATATATTCTCGACAAGCGCATTCCGTTGGAAATCTGCCTCACGAGCAATGTTGATACGGGGGCGGTCAAATCGCTTGAAGAACATCCGTTCGGCATACTTTACCGCTACAAGTTTCGTGTTACGCTCAACACCGACGACAGGCTGATGAGCGATACCACGATGACGAAGGAACTTGGTATTGCCCACCGCGTGTTCAAGCTCGGGCTGGATGAACTTGAGAAAATTACCATCAACTCAATGAAGAGTGCATTCATTCCGTACAATCGCCGGATTAGAATTATCTACGATGTCATCAAACCGGGTTATGCCAAGGCACGCAAGGCCTTATCGCGTAAAAGGGCCTGATCCGTTCTTTGCGTACAATCTCGTCGTATCACTCAACAGGGGAATGCCGTGAAGCTTTACATAGTCCGCCATGCGGACGCAGTTTCGGTCGGAGGCGACATTCACAGTGATTTTGACCGGACGCTGACCGATCGGGGCCGATCCGATGCTGTCATGATGGCGCGAATGCTCGCGCATCTTGATATTGACATTCAGGCAGTACTGACAAGTCCGCTCGTGCGAGCAGTGGAAACCGGGGAAATTTTCGGGCGTGAGCTGAAACGCGAGGCAGCAACAACACAGAACCTTGAGCCGGGGTTCAGCCCGCGATCGTTGTATGAAGAAGTCGCGTCGATGCCGGGGAAAGCAGGTATCGTTCTCATCGGGCATCAACCCGATGTCAGTATGTTCATCTCGTATCTTGTGTCGCCCAACCAAGGAGCCACGATTGCGATGGAAACAGCAGCCATTGCATGCGTTCACTTGCAGTTGACAGGAGAGGGTCAATTACGTTGGTTGCTGACCCCGGATGTTGTCAAGATGTTGAACTATACAATATGACGTGTCATGGAACTGAAGGTAATTTCAATTGAAAAGCCGGAGGAAATGAACTTCATCCTCGGCCATTCTCATTTTATCAAAACCGTGGAAGATCTGTACGAGGCTATCGTACAGACAAATCCGGCGATGAAATTCGGTATTGCCTTTTGTGAAGCGTCGGGACCGGCGCTTGTTCGTTTTGTAGGGAATGATCAGAAGCTGATCGAGCTTGCACAGATGAACGCAATGAATCTTGCGGCCGGACATACCTTCATCATCATGATGGAAGGAGGATTTCCTGTGAACATTCTCAACACAATCAAGAATGTCCCCGAAGTCTGCCGCATTTACTGCGCAACCGCCAACCCGACGGAAGTGATTGTAGCAGAGACAGAACAGGGCCGGGGAATCCTCGGTGTGATTGACGGCGTAAGAACTAAGGGAATTGAGACTGATGATGATATCGTGAAGAGAAAAGAATTGCTGAGGAAGATCGGGTACAAGTTGTAGGAAAGAGATTATTGGATTGATGAAGATGTCCGTAATGACGATGACCATGAGGATAGTATGATAACAGAAGTAGAGCAGCCTTCTGAAAAGAAAAGAACAATCCGGGCGCCCCGCGGCACCACACTTTCCTGTAAAGGCTGGATTCAGGAGGCCGCATTACGGATGTTGATGAACAACCTCGATCCTGACGTTGCGGAAAAACCCGATCAGCTTATTGTGTACGGTGGAGTTGGAAAGGCAGCGCGTAACTGGGAATGCTTCGATGCAATCGTTCGAAGTCTCAAGAATCTGGAGAACGACGAAACGCTGCTGATTCAATCCGGCAAGCCGGTCGGCATTTTCCGGACGCATGAGAATGCGCCGCGTGTTCTCATCTCGAATTCGATGCTCGTTCCCAAATGGGCGACGTGGGATGAGTTCCGACGTCTCGAAGGGCTCGGTCTCACAATGTACGGACAAATGACGGCAGGAAGCTGGATCTATATCGGCACGCAAGGGATATTGCAGGGAACATACGAAACCTTTGCCGCGTGTGCGGACAAGTATTTCGGAGGCTCGCTTGCGGGCAGACTTCTTGTGACGGCCGGACTTGGTGGAATGGGCGGCGCGCAACCGCTTGCGGCAACAATGAACGGTGCGGCGTGTCTTGCCATTGAAGTTGATCGATCACGCATTGAGAAACGCCTCAAAACCGGCTACGTCGATGAAATGACGGAATCGTTGGATGATGCGCTGCTCACCCTGCAAACTGCCAAGGCGCTCAAGCAGGCGAAATCCGTTGCGCTGCTCGGCAACGCAGCAGAAGTTCTGCGGGAGTTGTTTGAGCGGAAGATCGAAATTGATGTACTGACGGATCAAACGTCTGCGCACGATACACTCAACGGCTACGTGCCGGCCCACATGAGCTACGAAGAAGCTCTCGATCTCAGGAAGTCAGATCCGCAACGCTACGTGAAACTCGCGCAACAATCGATTGTCGAACACGTTGAAGCCATGCTCGGCTTGCAGAAGCGCGGTGCGGTCACCTTCGACTATGGCAACAACATTCGCGGCGAAGCGCTTGCGAACGGACTGCAGAATGCGTTCGACATTCCCGGCTTCGTGCCAGAGTATATCCGTCCGCTCTTCTGCGACGGCAAAGGGCCGTTCCGCTGGGCGGCGTTGTCCGGCGATCCTGAAGACCTCTACCGCACCGACAGAGCTGTGATGGAGACTTTCCCCGAAAACAAACCTCTCTGCCGCTGGATTGAAAAGGCGCAGAAACAGGTTCATTTCCAGGGCTTGCCTGCCCGGATTTGCTGGCTCGGTTACGGTGAACGGGCAAAGATGGGAAAGATCTTCAACGACCTCGTTGCGGGCGGTGAAGTCAAAGCTCCGATCGTTATTGGCCGGGATCATCTTGACTGCGGCTCGGTTGCTTCCCCGAATCGTGAAACGGAGAAGATGAAAGATGGCAGCGACGCAATTGCCGACTGGCCGATACTCAATGCGCTGCTCAATGCAACCGGGGGCGCAAGCTGGGTAAGCGTACATCACGGCGGTGGCGTCGGGATGGGACTTTCAATTCATGCGGGGATGGTTGTCGTTGCCGACGGAACGAAAGAAGCCGAGGCTCGATTGCAGCGCGTTCTCACTTACGATCCCGGCATGGGCATCGTACGTCATGCGGATGCAGGGTATGAGAGGGCGATAGAGAATGCGAAGACATTTAGCGTGAAAGTGCCAATGATGGGGTGATCCACTAAGGACACGAAGGTCACTAAGATATGGATAGTTGGTTTTTCTTGGAAGTTACAGGGGGTCAATTCACAGTTCATTCGGAAGTCCTGTCATGCCAAGAATTGTTGATGACCTGCTCTACAAAGATGAAGTGTACGCCATCATAGGCGCGGCTATTGAAGTTCATAAGGAATTGGGTCCCGGATTTCTTGAGCCTGTCTATCAGGAATGCTTGGAAATAGAATTGAGTTCGAGGGAGATTGAGTTTGAGTCACAGAGGCCGCTGTATATCTACTACAAGACATGCAGCTCAAGAAAGAGTACATCGCGGATTTTGTTTGTATGGGAAAGATCATCATCGAGGTAAAAGCACTCGATAGTCTTTCAGGTCGTGAGGCTGCCCAGATCATCAATTATCTCAAAGCAACAAAAATGCGAGTTGGAGTGCTTATCAATTTCGGCAGCAACGGCAAGTTGGAGTGGAAGAGATTCGTCAATTGAGTATCAAACGACAAGGAACACGAAACAGTGACAATCTTCGTGTCCTTCGTGCCCTTAGTGGATCACATATACCAGGAGGCTCCCCATGCATCGTTTCGGTCACGTAGAAATCCCGACCACCAACATCAAGAAGGCGAAGAAGTTTTTCGGCGCGGTTTTCGGTTGGACCTTCACCGATCATCCCGAACTGAACTACACGCTCCTTCATACCGGCGGACATCCGAACGGCGGATTTGAACTTGTCAAGAAGATGCCGAAGCGCCCCCAGACAATCGTCTACATCGAAGTTGACGATGTTGCCGCAAAGCTGAAGGAGATCAAGAAGGCGAAGGGAAAGATTGTCGAGAAGAAGACGGAAGTAGAGAAGATGGGATGGTATGGCGTATTCGAAACGCCCGACGGGTGCCGTCTCGCGTTGTGGCAGTCTGCCCCGAAAGCGTAGCATGCAACGGCTATCGCCTGCAAGGTGACATCGCAAGAAACAAACGACTCGATTAGCCGTATTGGACTGTGTGCACGTTGCTCTCATGTTGAAATCGTCGAAAACAGCAAAGGTAGCTTGTTCTATCTTTGCAGTCTCTCGCGTACAGATCCACAGTTCGCTAAGTATCCCCGATTGCCGGTATTGAAGTGCAGCGGCTACGTGCAGACTGAACACAAGTAGCATTCTCAGCATGGTTCGTCAGGAAATCGATAACGTCTTGGAAACGGCCCGTAGGGAAGCCAATGATATCGGCTCGACCCTGCGTGAGGCTGCAACGTCTGTGAGAGATTCATTCAGAGACGGGTCTATCAAAGATGTTCCCCGCCGCATCAACGAGCCGTCCGGCATCAATCCCGTCAAGTTCAAGAAATTCCTCATCGTCGTCATCAAGCTGCTGATTGTGTTTGAATTTCTTGGTGCGATCGCCGAAGGAACAAATACGCAAAACTGGAGCCGCCTTGGCATCGACTGCTTGATTGCCGGTATTGTCTATCTGATGTGGGATCGCATCAAACGGACTATCGCAGAGAAAAAAGAAGTATACCGCCGCAAGGTGGAAGCCTCAACCGAAACAACGAAGCTGCTTGACGCGCTCATCTTCTCATTATTGTGGAGTGATGAGATATATCAGGACATTCCGCTCGATATGCGGCGGCTCGTCGTCATTTCGTACACACTCATAGCAATCAGCATCGGGGCAATTTTCTTCGGCATCGGACAGGGACTTGTGGGGCTGATTCTCTGCGGCTCACTCATTCTCGGAGCTGTCAATCTTCTTGCTTGGGTCATGTCGCGAGAACGAGGCGAAAAGGAATCCCTCAAAACCGAACTCAAGCTTGCGCATGACGTGCAGGTCGGGTTGATGCCGAAAGAGCATCCAAAGGTGGAAGGATTCGATATTGCCGGACTATCCATCCCTGCCCGGGAAGTCGGAGGCGACCATTACGATTACTCGTGTTTGAACGGAGACTCCGAACAATTCTGCGTCAGTGTGTTTGATGTTTCGGGGAAAGGAATGCAAGCGGCGATGAGTGCCGTGTTTACCAGCGGAGCGTTCGCAAGCGAAGTGAAGCAATCAAATTCTGCCGCGGAAATCCTTACGAACATCAACAAAGCAGTGTACACACACAGTAAGCGGGGACATTTCGTTGCCTTCCTTCTTGCCATGATTGATGTGAAGGGGAGAGCGGTCACTTTTTCCAATGCAGGACAAATGAAACCGCTGTACAAGTCAAGCGGCTCTGTTAAGTGGCTCGATTCTGCGGGCGTCAATTTCCCGCTTGGGATGCTGTCCGACACGCAATATGAGGAGAAAACCGTACCCTTGAATTCCGGCGATCTGCTGCTGCTCATGACGGATGGATTCACCGAAGCGATGAACGCGGCTGGCGAACAGTTCGGCACTGAAAGGCTGGAACGCACGGTGCAGAATATGGATACAGCCGGACTTACGCCGCAACAGATTCTGGATCACATCACTGCTGCGATTGAGCGGCACACCGGGCCCGTCGCGCAGCATGATGATATGACGATGGTTGTAGTTAAAGTAGTCTAAAGTTGTGAGTTCGTAGAGTTTATAGAGTTTGGAGGGTTTGTGGATCTGTCTGATCATTGCACCGGAAGAGGATATTCCGCGAGATTCGCCTTCTTCTTCCTCACAATACCGTTCATCCCCTGCCCGGCAGTCTCTCAAACCAATCCCCACTTCAACGTTCGCCTTAACATCAACTACGAATCCGCCGACCGCAGCATCGGATTGTATGAGGGGTTGTCGGGAAGCGGGCGTGATATTGTTCCACTACGCGGAAGCCAAATTGCGCTTGCGACCACTGCCGACATCGCGAGGCGGCGACTTTCTTCCGGGCGGCTTGAAACAAGTCTCGACGGCATCAAGTTCGGGCACGTAGAAACGGACGATGTGTTCCGGCTGAAAGACGCGAGAGAAAACGTTGCCGCCATCAAAGAACTTCTTGCCGCCATCAAGCGGCGCAATTTCAGCCAGCGTGTTGCTGCAACAGTTGAACAGCTCTTTCCGGCTGACGCAAAAGTCAGTACAACGATTCCGATGTTTCTCGTTGCCTTCGGTCATCAAAACATTGATGCTTATGTCCGGCGTGTTGTGTGGGAGGGGGGCATTCCCAAGTTTGTCGGCGAAGGAGAAGGTGAGCTAACCATCGTTGTCAACCTCGCAAAAGGTGTGAAGTACGGGAGAACTGTTGATGAGCGGTTCATTGGGGTGCTGAGCGTGGTGGCGCACGAGGTGTTTCATGCGGCGTTCGGAGTGTACAAGGATGCTTCTCCTGCATGGCAGGAATACTATGCAACACACCGGACCTACCTCGACCGGCTTCTCGATCTCACGCATAACGAAGGCATTGCGCATTACCTCACGTTCGAACAGAGAAGCGGCGGCTCTCTGCCCCCGGATTGGGATCAGAAGATTGCCGCCTCGTTTGCCGAATTCAACAAAAGCACAGGGGAGTTGCTTTCCGCGAGAATCTCACCGCAGCGCGCGCATTATCTCATCAGCACATCCAACACATCCGAGTACTGGCAGAGCTACGGCGCCATCACCGGCATGTTCATCGCCCGTGCGATTGACCAGAAACTCGGCCGCGCTGCATTGACGGCAACCGTTGCGAATGGCGCGAATGATTTCTACATGAAATACAATCAGCTTGCAGAACGGGATAATAGCTTGCCTCAGCTCAGCAAATCAATTTCTCGGCACATCGGACAGTAACCTCACAACCCCCGGCAGGCTTATCTCATTTCTTGCACATCCTTCGTGCTTTTCATATCTTGAGTTGGAAATCGAATCCAACCTCGTCTACAATCTCAAGAGTCATTGAATCTCTTCATCAGGAATATTTCCCAGCTTGTCACTGTCAATGCCCGCGGAGGTCGAACGAGGGTCGGCTCGGACATGCGGAATGTGGACATTCTGAACAACGCCGGCGTTTTGTGTGAGAACGGAAAGATCACTTGGGTTGGAGTGATGGAAGATTGGAAGCGAACGCTGCCTGATGGCTTCACTGAGATTGATGCAAGTGGGAAAGTTGTGCTGCCGGGCTTCGTTGATTCCCACACGCACATGATGTTCGCCGGAAATCGTGCCCACGAATTTGCGCTACGTTCTCAAGGGGCAACGTATCAACAGATAGCAGAAGCAGGAGGCGGGATTCTCAATACAATCACGCACGTCAGAGCGGCGAGTAAGAAGGAGTTAAAGAAGCAGACCCTCCGCTTTTTGAATGCGATGATGAAGCACGGCACGACAACCGTCGAGATCAAATCCGGTTACGGCCTCGATTTCGATTGCGAAGTGAAGATGCTTGAAGCCATCAACGAGTTGAAGGACGAAGAAATGATGACGGTCGTGCCGACGTTCATCGGGGCACACGCATATCCGCCCGAATACAAACAGAAGAAGCAAGCGTACGTTGAGTTGATTGTTGAGAAGATGATTCCGTATGTCGGCAAGAAAAAACTTGCGGTGTTCTGCGATGTGTTTTGTGAGAAGGGATATTTTGAGATTGAAGACTCGGAGAAGATTCTAAATGAAGGGAAGAAATGGGGGATGGCTCCGAAAGTTCATGCAGAAGAACTGAATCCGTTAGGCGGCGCCGAACTTGCTGCACGCATTGGGGCCGCATCTGCCGACCATCTGGAACATGTTACAGAACAAGGAATTACGGCATTGCGTGAAGCCGGAGTAGTCGCTACATTGTTGCCGGGAGTTTCGTTCTTCCTGAATCACGGTTACGCTCCGGCACGCAAATTAATCGACAGCGGCGTTGCCGTGGCGATTGCCAGCGACTTCAATCCCGGTTCGTGCATGTCATACTCCATGCCGATGATGATGACCATCGCCTGCACACAAATGAGGATGACGCCTGAGGAGGCGTTGGTTGCTTCAACGCTCAACGCTGCCGCAGCGCTGAACATGGCCTCAACAATCGGCAGCATTGAAGTTGGGAAGAACGCCGACCTGATTATTGCAGATGTGCCAGACTGGAAATATCTTGCGTATCATTTCGGCACAAATCATATTGTCGCAACGATCAAGAACGGAACGATACTTGAACTGTAAGAGAAGTTGCCGCAGAGGCTCGAAGGGCAGAGGGGTATTACAAAGCAACAACGTTGTGAGGCCTTTGAGTCTTGTGTCTTCGTAGCGAGACTTTTGCATCTTCATCAAAGGAAAACATATGACTCGTTTGGTTGAATGCGTCCCGAATTTCAGCGAGGGGCGCAGCATGAAAATCATCAATGCAATCGCCGGCGCAATTACGGAGGTACCGGACGTCAAGTTCATCAGTGCGGAGCCGGACAAGGATTACAACCGGACGGTTGTGACATTCATCGGCGAACCTTCTGCCGCTGTCGAAGCTGCATTTCAGGCAACGAAGAAAGCCGCCGAATTGATTGACATGACGCAACACAAAGGCGAGCATCCGCGTCTCGGCGCAACGGATGTTGTGCCGTTCGTTCCCTTGCAGGGTGTGACGATGCAGGATTGTGTTGCGCTTGCTCACGAATTCGGCAAGCGTACGGGAGATGAGCTTCGTATTCCCATTTACTTGTATGAAGAAGCTGCGACGCGGCCCGAACGGCGTAATCTTTCCACGATTAGAAAAGGAGAATACGAAGGGCTTGCTGAGAAGCTAAAGGACCCGGCTTGGAAACCCGATTACGGCCCGGCAGAGTTCAATGCGCGGTCGGGTGGTACAGTGACGGGGGCAAGGGTTTTTCTCATCGCATACAATGTCAATCTCAACACAAACGACACCAAGATCGCCAACGAGATAGCGCTGCGTATTCGTGAAAGCGGACGCATCAAGAAAGATGAGAAGGGGAATCCCGTGCTTGATGCATCGGGAAAGAAAGTGAGCATTCCCGGAAGTCTGAAGGCTGTGAAAGCGATGGGCGTTCTGCTCGAAGCTCACAACATTGCGCAAGTCTCGATCAATCTCACCAACTTCAATATCACGCCGCCGCATGTTGCGTTTGAAGAAGTGAAGAAGGAAGCGGCGACACTCGGCGTTGAAGTGACGGGAAGCGAGCTTGTCGGGTTGTCGCCGCTCGAAGCAATGCTGATGGCGGGAAGATTCTATTCCCCCTCAACAACGGATGAGAAACAGTTGCTGGCCATTGCCGAGGAACGACTCGGACTCAGTCAGCTTGACAAATTCGATCCGCAAAAGAAAATCATTGAATATCAACTGTAAACGGAATTGACGATATGCCTACAAAGAAAACGCTGACAGGATTCTTGGACGAACTCGCTTCTTCCTCGCCTGCTCCGGGTGGCGGAAGTGTTGCGGCGCTTGCCGGTGCGCTTGGTGCCGCGCTGACCTCAATGGTCTGCAATCTCACGATTGGAAAGAAGAAGTATATGGATGTGGAGGAGGATATGACGAAGATCCTGAAGGATGCCGAAGATCTTCGTGCCCAATTCACAACTCTTATTGACAAGGACACGGATGCCTTCAACAAAGTGATGGAGGCATTCGGTTTGCCGAAGGAAAATGACGCGCAGAAAGCCCTGCGTGGTGCTGCAATTACCGCAGCGACAAAAGAAGCAACGATGGTACCGCTTGAAGTGATGAAGCATTGTATCGATGGCTTGGCCTTAGCACAAAAGGTTGCAGCGAATGGCAACAAGAACTCCGTCAGCGACGCCGGCGTGAGCGCCCTTATGCTTCATGCGGGTTGCGAAGCCGCAGCGTTGAATGTACGGATTAACCTGAACAGCTTGTCAGACTCGGATTTCGTGCACTGGAAGACGGACGAGGTTATCTCCATCCTTAAAACGAGCAGAATGATGCTGGAAGAAACACAGGCGATTGTCAGCGATAAAATGCAGCGACCTTCGGCGTAACCTCTGCCCCGGAATACTTCGTCAGGGCAATGCCCGTGCAACAATTCTGAACCCGATATCCTGTGTGCTGTGTTCGGGCTGGAAGCTGTCGCGATAGGGTATATAGAGATATGATGTTGCCGCGCTATACCATGAGCCGCCCCTCGCAGTACGCTTCCCCTGTGCATCGTCATGATTCCTCCCATCATCAGCAAAAGGACGCTCCCGGCTGAACGGCGTGTCGGTTGACTGAGTCCACTCGGCCACGTTTCCTGTCATGTGGTACAAGCCATACCGATTGGCGTGAAACGCCCCAGGTGTTTCCTCAATTCCGAATACGGGGACGAGGGCATCAGGATTTTTCCGCCAGTTGTAGAGTGATACCTCCGCATCGCTGACGAATCTGCTCAGCGCGTAATCAAAGTTATCCGGTCCACGTGCAGCTTTCTCCCACTCGGCGTCGGTCGGGAGTGAGAACAGCCATTTACCTCCCGAATATTTTCTCGACATCCATTTGCAGAAAGCATTTGCCTCAAACCACGTAACCCAAGTGACAGGTTGGTCGGGTTGACCGAAGCGCTTGTAGTCATCGTCCGTTGGAAGAAGTAACGCACTTACATGTGATTTGACTGTAGCCTTCCACTTTCTTCCTTGGTCTGTCCAGTTCACGTCATCGTTGTAGCCATCCTCGGCGTCGAGAAATTCTCTGAATTCTGCATTGGTTACCTCGAATGGGGCGATAAAGTGGCCGGTGAGCCAGATATAATGCGGTTCACGCGGATTCTGCCTGTCTCCCATCAAAAAATTGCCGCTCGGAATGTAGATGAACTCCGGAATGTTGCCCAAGAGACAAGGAGGAAATTCTTTCGGCATCGGACGAATAGTGACAAGAAACGAACCGTCTTCGTCCGGCCCGCATCGGTAGCCGGTGAGTGCTATCGGGTGAAATGTTACGCGACCCGATTCTACACTGCGGAGAAAGTAGTTTCCCGGCGTAAGCCAAATGGAGTTGCCATCAAACGGCTCGACTCTCACTGTGTCAAGGAGGTTTCTTCCTGCCCTGTACAAAGTGAGTGAAGCGTACGAGAGATTGGTGATGATAAGCTCCGTTTCGCCCCTTTCGTAACGCGTTTGCTCTTGAAAATCATCCCTCCTGAAAATCCAGTATCCGAGAATACCCGCCGTCAGAAACATAACTGCCGCGGTACCTAACAGCTTGTGTTTCATGTACACCTGGGCCTAAATATCCTGGCGTCTCATCAGGATGTTTGAGAGGAGAAGCGGGATTGTCGTCCATGCAAACAGTCCGCCGACAAGCAGCAACAGACTTGCCGTCTGTCCGCCGAGGAACCGCAGCATTGCCGCCCCTGCCGCGCCAAAGATGGTGACATTGTCGAGAATGATGAGTGTTGCCACACGAACCATGTCAACAGGGTTGCCGAAGAGAGAGAGGAAAAGAAATGTGTTTGCGGCTTTTCCTTTCAGGAGCAATGTGCCGCCCAGCGCCAGCAAATCATAAAACAATACGAAGAAGAACCACAGAAAGAGGGCAAAGCCGAACGCTTTTGCCTTCCGCTGGCTCAACGCCGATGTGAGCACTGCAATGCTGAGAAACACCAAAGAGAGAGCGAGAGAAAGCATAACGAAGGATGCGTAGCGTGTGAACCCATCGATGCCGTTCGCTGCAATCACTATTGAACCCGCGAGTGTGAAGCCGATAAGTGTTGAAAGGGCAATGGAGAAGAATACTCCGATCAGCTTGCCGAGCACAACTTCACTGCGATGAAGCGGTTGGGAGAAGAGAAGTTCGGTTGAACCTTTGTCGCCGGTGAAGCTCAGCGTCCCCATCGTCAACGCGACAAGCGGAACGATATACAGGACAAGGTTGAGAAGGCTGGCGGATGTGCGAGTGAAATTCTGCATTCCCGAGAAACCTTCAGTCATCATTCCAAAATATGAAATTGCCGTCACCAGCGTGCCGAACACGACAGCAAAAATGATTGTCCACTTGTTGCGGATGTTGATGACAAGTTCCTGACGTGCTATGTAGTAGATTGCTTTGTAGTCCATGACAATTTCCTTATTGAGGCGTTCAGGGGGACGTCTCTGCACAAGACAGAAGATTAGTCGCAACACTTTGCTGAACAGCCATCTTTCCCGGCTGCAATGGGATACTGACTCTTGAACGCTTTCGCCTTTTCAGCGTCGGCAAAGGCGATTTTCCCCGATCCCATCGGCGTCTCAATGCTTGTCTCGATAATCGAAGCCTTCTCGTACGGGATCCATTGTTTCGTTTCGTAGTCTTTCAAGTACATTGCAACGATCTTCACATCGCTGCGCTTTGTCCGGAACTTCAACAGACAATTGAGATCGTCGAACTTGTACACTTCGCCATGATAGTCGATAATCTCCGATGCAAACCGTTCGTCGGAAACAACCATGCGGCATTGCGCGCAGTTGTCTTCCGGGTAAATATCCACCGGTTCGATACTCGAAGTTGCACATCCTGCGAGCATGACGCCCGCGAACACCCACCCGCCAATGCCCAATGACCAATCACTAATCCTCATCTGTGCTTTCTCCTACGTAGTGTAAATACATATCTTCAATCGTTCTGCTTGCGAGATACGTTCGTTGCAGCGTTTCAATTGATTCTTCCGCCGCCATCTTTCCGCCGACAAAAATCCCGACGCGGTCGGCAAGCTGCTCTGCCTCGTGCAAAAGGTGGGTTGAAAAGATGATTGTTTTGCCGTTTTCCTTTTGATTCAAAATGAACTCACGAAACCGCTTCACCCCCTGCGGATCGAGATTAGCTGTTGGTTCATCGAGAAGCAGAATCGGCGCGTCGGGAAGCGAAATGACGGCAAGACCGAGGCGTTGTACCATCCCGCCGGAGAATTCACCGACAAGCTTATCCGAGAAGCCGTTGAACCGCGCCCGTTCCAACGCTTCATCAGCGCGGGCAAGGGGAAGCTTGCGCAATCTGCAATAGAACCGCATCACTTCCCGTGCCGTCTGATTCTCGGGAAACACAACACGTTGGGGGAGATAGCTTGTGAACTGCCTTGTTTCTTTCGCGTATCGTTGTACGTCGAGATTGTTGATCAGAATGCGACCGGACGTCGGAATGTTCAAGCCGACGATTGACTTCAAGGTAGTTGTTTTGCCGCTGCCGTTCGGGCCGAGGAAGGCAAACACTTCACCCTCCTTGACGCTGAAGGAGATATCATTGACTGCGGTAAACTTGCCGTACTTTTTGATAAGATGTTCGACCTGAATCATGTTGCCCTCCGTGACAGTTTTCGATAGAGTATGCCGAGTACCGCGAGGCTCACGACGGGAAAAGCAACCCAGGCGTGCCTGTTGCCCGAAGAAGCGGATGTATTTCGGGAATTGATCTTCATAGCCCGTACCGCAGGCAATGCTGTCAACTCAAATGGTCGCATCAACGGACGGACGTCTGCTTCTTCATTGATGTTGATGATGGGAAACGCCTTCGCTGCAACAGCAAGCGCTTGCGATGCCGGACTGTAGAGGTATACGCGCACGTTGGCATTCTGTCCTTCGAGATATTGAAACACGTTCTGAATTTTCATTGGAATATCTCCGATGCCGTTGCCGTCAAGGTCGTATCCCTCATACGAACTCCAATAGTTACCCCTCCCGTCAACACTCCAGCGGGACTCCGTCCGCTTGCCGACAATGGCAAGGGGATTCAGGTTTGCGATGAAGTTGTTTTCGGTGAAGGTGTTGTTCGTGGAGTTCTGAAACATCTGCAGGGCAATGTCGTTCTGTGCGACGATGTTGTGACGGAACATGTTGTTTGTTGATGCTTCAAAGAACATCCCGACAACATTGTCGGCAATGACGTTCGAATCGGCGACCAATCCGTGGCAATCCTGGAAGAGAATGCCGAACGACGAAAACCCGCGGTTGTGACTGAATACGTTGTGTCGCATTCTGATTCCACGTGAATACATAATTGCCGCACCGGCGACGTTATCGTAGAACCGGTTCGACAGAAATGTATTCGAGTCCGCATACATGTAATGTAATCCGTATCGTGTGTTGAACGACTCGTTGTTTTCAATCCACGTATGATGAGCATTCTGAATGTAGAATCCGTCGCGAACATCTGCAATCACGTTATCAAGAAATCGGTTGCGCTGCGAATTCCAGATATGTATGCCGCTTCCCCGTTCGCCAAACTCAAGCTGCCTTCTTCCGGTAATCCTGTTCCCTTGGACGAAATTGTTTTCTGCATGAAATAAATACACGCCGAAGAGAATGTCTGTCAGTTCATTCTCTTTAATGACGTTAGAATTAGATTTGATCAGAATGCCGGCATTCTCTTCCACCAATCTTGAGCCGCTGCGATCAATTCTGAATCCGCTTACTGTACAGGAATCAGCCGAAATGGTGATAACGCTGCCACTGCCGTCTCCCTGAATAAGAGGCATTTGAATTCCGGTCAGCGTAATTCGTTTGTTAAGATGGAGGTTACCTTCATAGACTCCGTGGTAAATGAGAAGCGTGTCTCCCGGCTGGGCTCTGTCAATCACAGTTTGCAGCGTCTCGACATTCCCTGAACGGACGTGATACGTGTTTGCAAGCGCAACGGTATGCAGAAGCATACAGAAACTTAGGAGAAGCGATACGCGACCCATCACCATGGCACAACTCCCAACAAGAGAATGCCGAACAGAACGGATTGTCCCGGCAGGATGACGGCTTTCGGGATGGTCACGGCTTCCGTTCCTTCAGCCATTCCTTCCGTGAGAACCACATTGCCGCAAGCAGCAACAACGGCATAACAGCCATGAAGTACGACCCGACGCCCGGAAAACTGTACACCTCGAAGTTTGCCATTGTATTGTGGCCGAACATCGGCGGTGTAAACGGCGGAACTTTTACCGCCGCTGTCGGGTCGAGTTCATGCCCGTACAAATACAGTTTGTGATAGAAACTCCACAATGAAAACAATCCGAAGTAGGTGAACAGCACGAACAGGTCAACCAGCTTCGACATTTTGCCTAACACTACAACCCGCAACGCCAGCAACATCACTCCGCCGATGACGAACGGAATCCACTTGAACTCCGTGAAATCCTCCTCCTGCAACGGCCTCATGCCGATGTAATGATTCAAGGAATTGATTTCACGCAGGTCGTCGCGGTTGGGCGTCTTTCCTCCCTCAAGCTTGTACGAATAGATTTTGAGTATGAGGCCATCGGGGAATTGGTTGGAGTAGAGCGTCATGTTCCACAACGGGACGAAAAATGTCGGCAACAACACCAATGCTCCGACAAGGACGAGAATACGTCCCCGTAAATTAATCGGCGTTTCAAAGAATGATGACGTCTTCTTGATGAGATTTTGCATAAACAGCCTTCCTTTCGATCCATCCCGACATGCATGGGCAGGGACGTTCAATTGTCCGAAGGACTCCTGTGGAGAACGTCCCTGCACAAAAGTCTGAGAGCTATTGTCCGGCCATTAGCTTGTTACCGTTTGTTCTTGTGGCGGAGACCCCACCGCTTCCTTTGACCAACATGTAACCCTGCATCTCCTGATGCAACGCCGAGCAGAAGTTCGTGCAGTAGTACGGATACACGCCTGCTTTATCCGCGACAAACTCAATGACTTTCGTTTCACCCGGATCGGCGACTACGTTGATGTTGTATTCGTTCAGCCCGAAGCCGTGAAGTTCATCCGTTGTTTGTTCAATATTGGTGAGATAGATTGTCACCTTGTCGCCTTTGTTCACTTCGAAACTTGTCGGTTCGAGCGTTGAACGGACGGCAATCATGTACACTTCAACATGTTTTCCCGTTCTCACGACTTTTGCATCTTTCACATCCCAAATTGCCTTCGGGTGCTTGTTCTCTTCTTTCGGATATACTTCTATCGCTTTCAGTTTGTCAGCCTTTATCATTTGCGCATAATGCGGCTCCGGCTCGGTAAAGGCATCGTACAGCAGATTCATCTTCTCGCCGCCAATATCTATAAGCTGTGATGCTTCAGGTTGCGACGGTCCGACGCTCAGGTGACGACCGTGCGACAGTTTGTTCAGCGCCACAAGGAACTCGCCGGTCGGGTTCTTCGTATCGCCTTCAGACGCTGTCAAGTGTCCGATGTTGTACGAGACCGGAATCTTGTCAAGAATTTCCCACGTGCCTAATTTCCATTTTGCAACGGCGCTTTCAACGAACAGCGACGTGTACGCGTTCCCCTTGTCATCAAACTGCGTGTGCAGAGGACCGAGCCCGACGTTGACTTCTGCATCTTTGATGGCGTCGTAGTTCAAAACAGGAATGCCATCTTCATTGCCGGTGAAGTTCTTGTTCTGAATAGCCGTGAGCATCTTTTCAAAATTGAACACTGTAGTGATGCTTTGCAGTTTACCACTGGCAACGATGTATTTACCGTCCGGACTGATATCGACACCGTGCGGTGATTTTGCCGCAGGCAAGAGATAAACAACTCCCTCAACATCTTTCGGGTCGATTACCTTTACTCCGCCAATCATCTTGAACTTGCCGTCTTTGATAGCTTTCTCCGCCGCAACCCAGTTCACAGCGGCAACATAGTCACGATCTTTTTGTGTTGATGTCACTTCCAACTTGCCGATTGCACGCTCGCTGTTGTAGCATGTCCAGAAACCCCAGTCCTTGCTCGGGCCCTTTCCTGCATCTCCCAAATCATAATTGAACGGCGGCATAAGCACTTGCCAGCCCAGCGACATCTCGCCGGATTTCGGATCGACAGCAATGCCGGCGACAACACCTTTGAATTTCGTGGCATAATCCTGAATGTTCTCGTAGGTTCCTTTCGGCAGCGGGATGGAGAAACGTGATCCGGCAAGAACGTACTCCGTGTTCTCGGTAACGAATGATGAACAGTGATTTCCGGACACATTGGGAAGCGGACCCAGAATCTGTTTCGTCTTGAAGTCACGCAAATCAATCCGGGCCATCCGGTTGTTTGCATTGTCGGAGATGAACAGCCAGCGTCCGTCATAGTTGCCGTTTGTTTCACTGATCGACGGGTGATGAGCATCGCCCCATGTGTAACCGCCTAACATTTCCTTGCTTTCCTTGTCAAACCCGTAACCTGTAGCCGGATATGGAGTGTACACAGGAATAGTCGAGATGTGACGCATTGAAGGCACGCCGTACACGTACACCTGTCCCGAATGTCCGCCCGATTTGAACAGATAGTACTTGTCTAAATCGCCAGGCGCCACGTACGTTTTCAGCGCAGCTTCTTGCACGTCGGATCGTGCACCGGCTCCGCCGCGTCCCTTCTTGTCATCGCCGCAACCCATGATGATTGCCGTCAACGCGGTCAGCAGAGCGAGGAGAGTGAGCTTTGTTTTCATTGATGCACCTTAAAGATGTGATGATGTTGTGTGAATTGTGAGTGGTTAGTGTTTGTGTTCCGAAGACGCATCCGTGCTGTGTCCTGTCGTGGCTGACGCCTGTTGAATCCGCTCGATGTAGTGAATGAACTCAACATATGCTGCAACATAGTCACGGCCGGCATCGACGGAGTGGTGTGCATGTTTCTCGGCCTCGACCAACTTGTTGAACCGCCTCGTCATCCCCGATGCAATGTCCGCTGTCATTTTCTGGACGAGGTTGTCAACATTGTGCGTTTCAATGGCCTTGTCGGCTTGCTCTATGCTGTGATCAACATGCGTTCCTTCAGGCTTAAGTCCGGTGTACGGGGCTCCTTCTCCGGCGCGGTGAATGCGGACGAGTGTCTCGAAAAAGTACATATCGGCCAGGTTTTGTGCCTCAATGCCTTTCGTCCGGACGTTGCGGGTTTTCTCGAACGATGCAATGATCTCCGGTTCATGTTCCTTCTTGATCCATTTGAGAACGGGGGTGACGTCACCTGTTGCAAGGGCGAGTTTTGCATCCTTCACAACAGGCCCATTCATCGTGTCGCAATGGGACGAAGCCATTGCCGGAAGGAACAGAAGAAGGGTGAGGATTCTGATCATTCTGCCAATTAGAGAAGTGTGTTTCATTGTTGTGACCTCATAAATAACTATGTGACACGGTTGATGAGTATCGGGGAATGCGTTTCCTCATTTCCCTTTTGCCAGTTGGGCGTCTTTCTTTTGTTGTTGGTAGATGTCGTACGCGTGACGCAACTTCTCGATGGTTTCTTTACGTTCTTCCGGCGTCAACGTGATCATAGTGGAAAGAACTACCTCCATCGTTCCGGTTGGCTTCTCGAGAAAATCATCGAGTGTCCTGCCGAACCGTGACTGCACATCTTCGACTGCCATCGCCAAATCAGGTCCAATCTGTGCTGCAGCGTCAATGCCCAGCGTGGAAACCGAATGGCAGACGAAACAATTCTTCTTCACGAAAAATGCACCCGGGCCTTTCAACATGCGTTCCTCTTTTTCTTTCTCTTCCTCTGTCGGGATATCCCGGAAGTTATGGCCTGGGATATATTCGATAGGGATGTGTTCCTTCTTCCAGCTCATCACCAACATCGCGAGTGCTTGTGCATCTGCACTGCTGAAATTGAAATTCGGCATCACAGTTTCAGGAACTGACTCTTTAGGGTTCTTGAAATGGGCAATCTGCCAACTGAATTCGGAATGGAACCCTTTGATGCGCTCGTAATTGAATTGTTCGGGGGATTTCATTCCTTCGTAAGTCAGATCGGGTCCGACTGTTCCGCCCCGCCCGTTGATTACGTGGCATGCGCGACAGCCCTTTTCGTTGACGAGTTCTTTTGCGCGATTGATGTAGCCGGCTCCCTTGGTTGATTTGTCGTACCGATGGCAGGAGTTGCAGTTCATTTGCATGAGGGCTTTCTTGTCGCTCATAACATAAAACTCGCCCAGATCTCTGCCGAGAACCGGTTCCTCCCAATCTTTAATCAGTCCGTGTGCGTCGTGCATATCGGTGGCGAAACCCTGTCCGCCGTGACATGTTGTGCAGGCGAATTTGTTGACCGGATGCTTTTCCAGAATTTCTTTCGGATGCGTGCGGAATGGTTCAGGCGCGTTCTCAAGCCCTTTCCATTCGACACCCTGATGGCACGTAATGCAGCGATCGGCTTTGTTCAGTTCCTTGACATAGACTTGCTGCAATCCGGTGGGCACTGTCGCGGCCCGTTCGGGTCCGAACTTCTCTTCTACCAGTTCTTTGAATTCGGATTGATAGCTTTTCCATTCGGGAATCATGTAGCTGTAGGAGATGAATCCCATCAACAGGAACACGGCAATGCCGATGATGCTGATAATGAGTTTATCTTTCTTCACGAATGTGAGCTTGTCTTTGATTGTCTTGTGATCCATTGAAGTACTTCCTGATTCAGTGGTTGTCATGCATATCAAAACTTGATCGGCATCTCCGGCCATGATTCCCACGGCCAGTAGAAATTCCAGTACGGGCCGCGCAGGAACGTGCCGATGACAGTGAAAAGAAGAACCAGCAACACGATGCCCAGGAACACCATGTTTTGCCTCCGTCGTTCATCTGCAAACCATACGCCCACGGCGTTGATGCTTGACTTGTCGCGATAGGGCCACCAGGCGGCTAACACAAGCAACAATCCGGGCAGCAGGACGCCGCCGATCAATGCGCCGTTGATGGTGAACGAACCGATTTGCACAGTCGTGATCGTGACGATTTCCTGAAGCCAGAGGAAGTACCAGGGCGCCTTTGCCGGGTTTGGCGTCACAGAGGGGTTTGCCGCCGTTTCCAGCGGGGCACGGAAAACGAGAGTGAGCAGAACAACAACCACGAACGTCGCCGCCGTGACAAGCCAAACGCGTCGCATCAGATGAGGACTTGACGGAACAGTATTCTTCTCTTCATCCACCATCGTGTTTTGAACGTGAACTGTCGTTCCGTTGGTGATGCCGAGCAGCGAGTAAGTTTTGGATTTGACGGGAGCGACCTTCTCTGCCTTCTGCTCCAACACTTCGTGGTCAACAATCGCAAGCCCGCCATCCTTGCGTACACGCCACATGTGCCACGAGAAAAGGAGCAGGACAAGGACGGGGAGGAAGAAAACATGCAGCACGTAAAACCGAATCAATGCGCCCTGATCGATCGTGTTCCCGCCGAGCAGCAGAAAGCGAATCCATTCACCGACAACCGGTGCTGCGCTTGCGATGTTCGTGCCTACAGTAATCGCCCAGTATGCAAGTTGGTCCCACGGTAGCAAATAGCCTGTAAACGACAGGAGGAGAGTTGCAACGAACAGAACAAGCCCGATAATCCAATTGAGAGGCCTGTTGGCCCCAACAGCGCTGCCATTCTTGTATGCGCCGGTAAGAAACACCCGGATCATATGCAGGAAGACAACGGCTACCATCAGATGGGCGGCAATTCTGTGCATTCCCCTCAACAGCCATCCGAACGAGATCACGTATTCGATATCCTTCACTGAACTGTATGCCCGTTCTACTGAAGGCACGTAAAGAAACATCAGCACAACGCCTGTCAGTGTCAGAATTAGGAACAGGACAAACGAAATGGTGCCAAGATAAAACGAATAGTTCCAGGAGAGACTTCTCTTCGAAATCTTGTTCGGGAACCAGTGCAGCAGCATGTTCTTGACGATTGCGTCGCCGGCTTCCTTGTCGCTATCCGGCTTCCACGTCCAGGTCAGCTTGTTGTAGTTTCTCTTCAACGTTTCTGTGATGGGCATTTGGGGTCTCCTGATCTTTTCCGTTGTAGGGAGGTCGAATAGAACGTCTCTACATCAAACCGTTAATCTGAAATTCTGTTCAACCTCATCCTTCATATTCACGACGAGTTGTCCGTCATCCGGAGCAACTTCGAGTTTGTACCATTGCAAAGGTTTCGGCGCCGGGCCTGCGTAGTTCGTCCCGTCGGAATAGAATTTTGAGCCGTGACACGGACACTGAAACTCAAACGGGATATCTTTCTTCTGGCCGTCAATCTCAACGTGTTTCGGCTGGTTGAGTTTTGTGTACTTGACCGTACAGCCAAGATGTGTACACGAACCCGAAATAGCGTAGAAGGATTTTCCTTCCTTAAAGATGTACAGTCTCTTGTCCTCCAGGAACGTCATCCCATCTGCAAGAGTTGAGGGGTGTCCGATCTTGAACTTCATCGGTGGCTCGTAGAGAACGTTGGGAATGAGTGACCGGAACGATTGAAACCCGAAGCCCGCAAGTCCCGCAAGCATGCCGCCAAGGCCGAGTTTGTGCAGAAAAGTTCGGCGTGTCTCGCTTTTGGATGTATCGCTTAGTGCTTGCTGATCTTGTTTTGATTTCCTGAATAGTTTCATCATGATGGCTCCCTAAACGGCTTCTCTTTGTTCGTAATAAAACACTTCCATCGTCATTGCATCGGTCGGGCAGCGGACAGCGCACAAGCCGCAGCGTATGCATGTCTCGTCGTCTTTCAACATTGCCGATGCCGGTTGGAATGGGTCAATATTGTACTGCTCAATCAGCTTTGCTTTCGTCCCCTCATCTACATCCAACTCTGAAAGCGGCACGAGTTTCAGGCAGTATTCCGGGCAGATATCGACGCAGCGGTTACACATCACGCATTTCTCAGCATCGTAGATTGTCTGCACATGGCAAGCGAGGCAACGCTCGGCCTGCTGTCGTGCCTGCTCTTCCGTGTAGCCTACTTCGACTTCCGAAATGCCGGTACGACGATTCAAGTCTATTGAAGGCGGAGCTTCCCGCTCAAGCTGCTCAAAGTCTTCGGGCCGTGTGAAGCGACGGGTTGGGATCTTTTCGATGGAAAGATTGTAAAACGTTTCGGGCTTGATGCCGCGAAGGAATTCGTCGATCGAAAGCGCGGCCCGCTTGCCATTTGCCACCGCGTCAATAATGTTCCGCGGCCCGAACGCAACATCTCCTCCGGCAAAAACCCCCTTGGCGCTTGTAGCAAGCGTTTCAGAGTCGATCTTGATAAGTTTTGCGGGATTCAGCTCAACGCCATCTTCCGGCTTGATGAACGAAAGATCAGTCTGTTGCCCGATGGCGAGAATGATAGAATCGATTTCGAATACTTCAGAAAAGTCAGCGTCATATTCGGGATTGAATCTGCCATTTTCATCGTACGTTCGCTTCACGCCGATAAACTCAATCGCTTTTACTTTTCCGTTCTCGCCGATGAAACGCTTCGGTCCGCGCTGCGGGTGAAACACAACACCTTCGCGCTGCGCTTCCTCAAATTCCTCGTGCCCTTGCGCAGAGCGCAGAACGGGCATTTCCTCGAACGACTCAAGGCTGGCGATGTGTACCTCCTGCGCACCGCCGCGCATTGCGGTTCGTGCTGCATCAACTGCCGCGTGAATATCCGAATTTTCCGGTTCTCCGCGCAATGCCGTACGAGCCGCGTCGAAGGCAACGAAACCTCCACCAATCACCAATACTTTCCTGCCGAGATTGACGCGGTAGCCGTTGTTGATGTTCAGTAAATAGTCGATTGCCTTGACGACTCCGTCGAGGTTACTCCCTTCGATGTTGAGGTCACGCCCCTTCTGCGTGCCGACGGAGATGAATACCGACTCGAAGCCTTGTGCTTTCAGTTCTTTCAGTCCGAACTTCTCCGTCAGAGGAGTGTTGTATCTGATCTCGACGCCGAGAAAGCGAATCTTTTCAATCTCTTTGTCAATCAAACTGCGTGAGAGGCGATACTCGGGAATACCATGCCGCAGCATGCCACCGGCGACATTCGTTGCCTCAAACACCGTCACCTGATATCCCATCAAAGCCAAATCGTGAGCGCACGAAAGTCCTGCGGGCCCCGAACCGACGACGGCGACTTTTTTGTTCTTGACGACGTTTTTTCTTGCGGCGACCTGCATTGGCAGGTGCCAGAGCCACTTGTTGCCCGGCTCTTCTTTGCCGTCAAACAGTTCGTCTTGCGTATCCGGCAGCACCGACTCGACTCCGTATTTTTCTGTCACGAAGCGCTTTAATGCACGAATGCTGACAGGGGCGTCAATCTTCCCGCGCCGACACCAGTCTTCACACGGTGCCGCGCAGACCCGGCCGCAGACGCTCGCGAACGGATTGGGTGAACGGGCGGTGAGGTATGCTTCTTCGAATTTTTGTTCCGCGATCAGTTGAACGTATCGTCCGGCGTCCGTATGAATCGGGCAGCCTATCTGGCAGGGGACGAGGTTTTTCCAGAATTCAATGTCGGGGATTTGTATGCGGAACTTGTCTGCCATTGTCGTTGCAGATGTGTGATCGGTTCAATACTTCATGGCTTCCTGGCAACTACGACCAGATCTTTTGATGTTTCAGAAATATATGGCTCGAGCGAGATGCCTCCGAAAAAGGAAACGTCTGCAAAGCCGGCACTCGTGAGCTTCTCTTCCAATTCCGCTTTCCTGATGGGATTGAGTGTGATGGTATTGAGAGATTGCTCCGTCCTGTTGTCTTTCTTTTCCGATTTCAGAATGTTGAAGCGGACAAATTCGCCTTCATAGTCATAAAAGCGAGTGAACGTCGTATCTCCGATTTCTTTCACGTTCTGCACTCTTTCACGATTCGCAAGAATGCGATCGTAGTTCAGTATCTGAAGGAAAAGATATCCCCCCGGATTGAGAACGGAGAAAAAACTGCCCAACGCAGCGTGAAGCTGTTCGTTCGACAACAAATGGGCAAGCGAGTTACCGAGACAGAAAACTGCATTGAAACTGCAGTCAAGAGATTGTGCGAGGGTCTCAAATTCAGCCCGGACTGTCTGCACAGGAAGATTGAGCTGACGGGAATGTTCGGCGAGTTTCTGTAACATAGCGTCGGAAATATCTATGGCCGTGACGTTCACTCCCAGTTGGGCAAGTACGAGGGAATGAAATCCGGTGCCGCAGCCGGCATCAACAGCAGTCTTGATGTCATACCGTTCCGTGATCATGCGGAAGTAGGGGCGTTCGGTGACAAACCGCTTCTCGAAGCCCGTCATCGCATCGTAGTCTGCCGCAAGCGCATTGTAGAAATGCACAACGTCTTCTTCCTTGTTCATCTCGGTGGATTTGGTTGATAATCTGAAATCAGATAACATACTCTGAAACATACTCACAAAGAAACATTTGACATGCCTGAAGCGATTCTGAACGCAGGCTGCTTCGTATCCTTGGCCATTGCCGCAATATTCTTACTTATGAGCATCTGGTACACCCCTTCGCGCAATACCGACCATTGTTCGTGGACCGAGCAGGGATTCGTATCGTTACACTCCGAGAATCCGAACACACACATCCTGGTGAAATCCGTTCCGTCAATCGCTTCGACTATATGAAAAAGGGTAATATCCTGTGGCGGCATCCCGAGCGCAAAACCGCCTGCGGGTCCTTTGTGCGACAGAAGAAGCCCTTTGCGAGTCAACGATTGCAATATCTTGCCCAGAAAGTGGTATGGAATATCGAGGCGTTGCGCCAGTTCACGAATAGATGTCATCTCTCCATGATGTTTCAGTGCCAGGTACAGTACACTCTGAATTGCATATTCACACTGCCGACTAAAAATAAGGCTCATAAGAGGTATTCAGACTTATTTATCTGAAATATACTATCCTCCATCTGAAAAGTCAAGTCTGTTGAAGATTAATTCTGCGCCCTCACGATGTTGCTTCTCCAGACTTGCTTAAGTAGATTACCACGCAAATCGTCAGGTTCAATCAATCCAAAGAATATATGGAAAACGACAAGCCGGGCGTTCGACCGCCAGCCATTCCGGAACCGTCCTCCAAAATGACGAAGAGATTTCGTTGGAAGCTCTGGGTCTTTATGATACTGTTTGTCCCTGTTGTGCTGTTTGCCGGGTATACGTGGTTCGTCCTTAACTGGAGCTATTCATCGGGAGAACGAGCGGGCTATGTTCAAAAACTCTCGAAAAAGGGATTCATAGCGAAAACGTGGGAAGGTGAGCTTGCCATGGTTTCGATGCCGGGAACGTTGCCTGAGATATTTCACTTTACCGTACCGAGTGACGAAGTTGCCGCGCAGATCAATGCATCTCTTGGAAAACGGGTGAAGCTGCACTACGAACAACATATAGGCATTCCGAGCAGGATTTTCGGGGAGAGTGAGTATTTCGTAAACAAGGTTGAGATTGTTGAATAGCAGACAGTGTTTGCAACATTGAAAATACTGCTTGACTTTCACTCACGCGTCGGGTAATTTGACGTCACGTTACCCATCTGTGTTTCTTTTGTTATTGTTCTTTTCAGCATTTTGAAGAGGCCTGCATCCTTATTGAGAATGGAAGCCCCGCGGCGGCGAATCGTGACAAGTCATTGGTGCGTGATCGATTCTGGTGGACGCTCTTTGCAATCGGTGTTATAACCGTAGTCAGCGGCAGCATTCAGTGTACTGTGCCGCGGCTGCTCCTGCAAGCCCTCTCGCCGGAGGTAACAGTAGCGAGCGAGCATTTCCTGAGAATCACAGGAGTTCTGACTGCTGTATTTGGCGCCTTGCTGGTTCATGCACTTATCACGGCTGAGCCGCAACACGTCGCAGTTCTGTGGGTGGGAATTCAGAAAGTAGTAACCGCGTCGGCTGTTGGACTTGCTATTCAGGATGCCATCTTCTCACCATTGGCACTTGCTGCAGCAGGATTTGACATGGTGGCAGGGGTGATGATCATTGCATTCTGGTTTTGGCTGAAGCAGCAGGCAAACGAATCATAAGCGAATTAATTCGAACCCCATGTCGCTCGTTCTTCATCCACGTCTCACAAATCATCCGGGCAATTGCGTGCAGGTATGGCTCGGATTATTCGAGCGGACTACCACGCCTACTCTCCAATGGTTTCTCGACGGACAACTGACGTTCCCCCAAATCATTCGGCCCCTCAACAATATCCGGCCACTTGACCTCGTCGACTACAACGAACCCCGCGTCTTCTCCGGCGTGTTTCAATTCAACAACCTTCTACCGAGCACACGTTATACAATTGAGGTCCGGGGAGGCGGTGAGTCCGCCTCGTTGAGCGTGTACACGCTTCCCGATGCCGTGACGGACAGGATGGGGGAGTGGTTCAACATCATGCTCGTCTCGTGTTTCTATCAGCCGGAGGATCGGCAGGGGTTGGCGGGCGAGCTTGTCTCACGGATTCCGCTTCCACTTCGACCGCATATGACTCTCCTCATGGGCGACCAAGTGTATCTTGACCTCCCGACGTTACAGGATTTCAAGGATGATGTCGGATGGCTTGCGCGGAAGTTTGAACGCGATTATACCTGCAACTGGCGCGGCCCCAATGGCTTTGCAAGACTTCTTGCTGCTGCTCCCGCAGTTTCAACTCCCGATGACCATGAATACTGGAACAACTTCCCGCATATGAGCTTGTGGATCGGCAACTCGTGGTCGAAAGCGGGAAGGGATCGGTGGACACAAGCCGGTCGCATGATGTATGAGGGATTTCAACTTGCAGCGCCCGGCACAATAGGCGATCATCTTGTTGTAGAGATTCCGCCTCTCTCAATCTTTGTTGCCGATACACGATCGTTGCGCGATCCGGATAACATGAATATGCTGCGTCCCGGCGGCATTCAACCGATTGTCGATTGGGCGAACGATGTGGCGGCCCGGGGCCGTTTCGGCATATTAGTAACAGGACAATCACTTCTGGACAAACCCGCAAGCGATCTCGAAGGAAAGTTTGCCGACTATGCCCTTGCGAATTACAACGAATTTACCCCGCTCGTTCAAGCTCTGGATCGACTCGCCGAGGCTGGTCGCGAAGTGATTCTGATTACCGGAGATGTGCATTGGGGCCGCGTCGCTGAAGCAATGAACCGGACGGATGCGCGGAAGAAAATCTTCGAAGTTATTTCGTCTCCAACATCCCTCGTGACAACGGTTGGCTACGATCAATTTGCCAAGATAGCGTCGTTCGTCAAAGGACTGTTTGGAAGGAAGGATCCGTGGCCCCGTCACGCCGATCCTGATGATGTCCCCCATTTTCTCGCCCGGCAGGTCCTCGGTCCAAAGTACGGATGCGTGAAGTACCACGGCCAGAAAGGCAATCATGTGGCGATCTTGTCGTTTCGACAGGTCGGCTTTGGATTGGATACACGGGTAACATACTTTCCCATTCATACGGAGTTGCAGTATCGGACACCGGTTGAAGTCAACATTCCGCGGCTCGGTCCCAAGTAACGGCGAACAATCACATTCAGTGGAGATAATCCGATGCTTAATATCCTGCAGGCTGATGTTAAAAGCCCGAATCCGGATTTCGCAAAAGTCCCGCGCAAGTCAAACGAGGACAATATTGCATGGCTCGAACGCAATATGGCGGATACGGATGAAAGTGTTTCTCTTGTGATGTTGGGAGGTAAGAACCCCATCGACTTCAGGCTCCGGCTTGCCCAGGCACATGTCCGTGATGATCTGACGCCAAGTAGTTGGTCGCATGTTATGCTGCTCGGCAAGCCGTCAAAGAATCTTGAATCGACAACTGTTCATGAAATCTCCCTCTATCCCTCGGATGGATTCAACTATCCCGTGCCGACGAACGCGGAACAGCAGGGCAAACTTAAAACGTATGCCGACGCGGAGGAATTTCCGAACATTGCAGTCATCAACGTTCCTGTGCAGCAATCGATGGTAAAAGATGCGTTGCGCAAGTATCGGCATCAGCGTGCCGTACTCGACGGGGTTGAGTTGGTTGTTATGTGGCTCGCCTTCGTGTGGGGAGTCGGCAGGTCGGGAAACCCCTTGCTGGACGGGAATGGTGTCCCCTCGGCTGCGATGATCGAGGTTGTTATAAGTTCACTCGGGTATGAATTGACGCCGGGATTGCCGAGCCGCGCAAGCTGTCCCGAAGCAATCTGGCAGGCGGCAAAATGGTGGCATGAGTATTACGAACGTGATAAGCGAGAGGGGCTTACCGGCGCCTGGTGTGTAACGCACAAATTGATTGATGATGATGATAGAATGTTGAATGGCGCTTGACGAATGACGGCCGATATCCGGCTTGAGGAGAAAATCACAATCTGTTGAACAATTCATAGTGAGGAAGATATGCCGCTGAACAAAATCCCGATCAACGAAACAGGGGGTACGGTAACTGTTGAAATTTCATTCGGTTACGCACAAGTGGGGGCATACACACTTTTGCTGTGGAACAAAACAGGGAGTGACTACAAGCGGTTGGGAGAAGGGATGAATACGGATAATATTCCGGACGAATTCAAACTACCGAAGCCGGTCAAGAACAACGTCGGCAAAATTCTCGACTGTCTTGCAACTATCATCAGTCCGAAGCCGGAGGAAGGGGGTCGTTACCGGGTGGACATGATTGTCCGGCAGGATGGTGAGGAATGCGGCCGCGAATCGTATGAAGGAACAATATCGACGAAATCCATTTCAGTCAGGCTTGCTGCACAACTCAGCACATCATAACACAAGGGTCTCCCCATGAAATCGCTTGCATTTGCAGTTCTCTTGCTGGTCTACACAATTCCGCTCGCAGCCCAGGAGTTGGCGCCCGGTGAATTGCGAGCCTCCGATGCGCGGTTGAACTTTTCCGTGCCCGATGCACCGGCGTTTGCCATCCTCAACTATACCCCCTCAGTGATCATCCGGCCGACTACCGTGAGGGAAATCGGGCTTGCTGTTGCCGACTTCATCCGGGGCGGCAGCGTTCTGCCGAAAGCGTTTGCCGCGGAGTTTTCCCCCGGCTTGTTGGCCGGAGGAAGCACGCTGTCGATCCGTGAATACAATGCAAATCCGTTTTGGTACAGAACGCGCATCTCCATTGCAAGCCGCTCGTTTGATGACAATACCGGACGGATTCAGGCGAGCCTCGGTGTTCGCATGACGTTGATGGACGACGCGGATCCCCGCATGAACCGGCACTTCATTCAGGATATGTCGAAAATGGCGATGAGCATCAACCAGACTCTTTCCAGAAGTGTTCAGGTGGCGCCGCCTACAGAAAGCGGAGTTGTCTCAGTTCAATCGCCTGACCTTGAAGTATTGGAGGCGGAAGTCAGCCGGTTGCGGGCACAGCAACGCGATGAAAGCTGGAATGCCAACATTGCGGAAATAGCCGCTGCGGTGAGATTCAGTTCGAGGGATTCGCTCGCAAAGAATGCCGTTGCCGATAAATACCAGCTTTGGATAGCAGCATCCTTCGGTGCATCAGAGTGGGGGCAGTTTATCTTCAACCTTACCGGGTCGGTGGAGCGGGCACAGAGCTTTGTGATGGATTCGACCAGCATCGCCATGAATTCCCGTTTCTACTTCGGCTCGAATTCGATCAAGGTATACGGAGAAGGGCAAATAACCGCGTTGGATAATTCTCCCGCCTTGTATCTGTTCAACATCGGCGGGGAAATAACACCGATCAGCAGTTTTTGGCTGGAATTTTCCGCAGGCTTTGAAAAGCGGGGAAAGGAACCGGCCATCATTCGTACAGCATTTCATGTCCGTTGGGGGTTGCCCGAAGGACTTATCAACTAAGTAGTTCGTTGTTCTTTAGAATACAAGAGGTACACCATGTCCGGAATCTTCATCAGTTACCGCCGGCAGGATAGCGCCGGTTGGGTCGGCCGCTTGACTGATTCATTGAAGGAGAATTTTGGTGAAGATCAGATCTTCATGGATATTGAGGCGATTGAAGCCGGAGTTGATTTCGTCGAATCCATCAACAAAGCGGTCGGCTCGTGTCAGGTGTTGCTGGCCATTATCGGGCCGCGATGGCTTTCCGTTACGGATCAGAGCGGACGCAGACGGCTTGATAATCCCGAAGATTTCATACATCTGGAGATTGCCGCGGCATTGCAACGCAACGTTCGAGTGATTCCCGTGTTGGTGGGCGGAGCCGAGATTCCTGCGAGCGATCAACTGCCCGATGATCTGAAGCCGCTTGCCCGCCGTCAGGCACATGAGATTTCCGACACCCGATGGGAATACGATTCCGAACAGTTGGTGAAGCTTCTTGAAAAGGCGTTAGGTCGCAAATCCAAGAAAAAATCCGCTGCCGAATCCGGCGCATTCCAATCTGCAGTTCTCCCTCCATCACAAAAAGGAGTCAGCGTCAAAGCAAGTATAGGACTGGTACTCAGTCTCTTTGTCTTTCTCTTCCTCCTCTCCGGCGATCCGATGGATACAAACACGGCAGTCGGCGCCATCATGTTTTTGCTGACTGCTCTTGTGCTGGGAATAATTGCATTCTACGATGTGAAGCTGAACAAAGTAAGAGGGAAAGTCCTGGCAATCGGCTCAATAGCCCTTGCGGTGATTCTATGCTTTGTCGTATTCGGGAGGTTCTCCTCACATACTCCTGCCCAACAGGGTGACCTACCCTCAGATACCTCCGCTGCAATAGCGCAGGTTGCACCGTCAACTGTTGACCCATCTGATCAGCAGCCAGCAGCACAACCGGAGTATCGTTCGACTGCGCCAGCGAGAGTGGTGAACATCACCGGTTCATGGCAGGATGCGGAGGGAGGAATCCTGTACTTTCAACAAGAGGGAAACACGTTTGTTCTCAGTGGTACCGACGACAATGGAATCGAAATGCACGGCAACGGCTTCATCGATCAACAAATCGTCACCTTTGATATCGGAGCAAACGGATACACCCTCGGCCGCGCGCAAATGATTCTCTCCGACAACAGAAGAGAAATGCGAGGCACGCTATATGTCCCGCTCACGGGAGCGTCGGAGAGTCTTGTTCTTCGCAAGCAGTAAATTCTCTGTGGAGTTGCTTACCTACACAAAAATGTCTTGAGACCCCTGTAACCTTTCACAAGACCCGCCGTACTTACTGACCATCAGTCAGTCCCTTTGCTAAAGTAAATTTAATCTATCATCGTATTGACAAATGGCTCGACTTAAGCTATATTTGAACCCATTAAATGACTATCAGTCAGTAAATTGATTGGAGCAAATGAAAATGGGCATAATTGAGCGAAAAGAGCGGGAAAAAGAACAGCGCCGTGAAGAAATAGTCACGGCTGCAGAGAAGATCTTCTTTGAAAAAGGGCTTGCCATAGCAACTATGGATGAAATCGCAGAGGCCGCAGAACTGAGCAAGGGGACTCTGTATCTCTACTACAAGAGCAAAGAAGACCTTTACCTTGCAGTGGCAATGCGCGGCTCGGAAATCATGTACAAAATGTTTCTTGAAGCGACATCCCCTGAAAAATCCACGATCGAGAGAATTGCCGGCCTTGCTGAGGCATACTACCGGTTCTTCAAACAAAACCGCGACTACTTCCGGATGTATCAGTACTTCGACAACTCGCAGTTTCATAAGCAGGTTTCCCAAGATATGCTGCACACGTGCGCAACCAACGACCAGAAGATATGGGATCTGGTAATCGGGCTGATACAGCAGGGTATTGATGAAGGGTTGTTTGATGCGGATCTCGATGCAAAACAGGCGGCAATCATTCTCTGGGCGAACGGGAATGCCATTATGAGATTGATGGATCGGGAGGATACGTACTTCACTGAACACATGAAGTTGGATTTGGAAGCGACATTACAGAAAGCATACCAGTTGATTCTCGAAGGAATGATGACCAAGAAAGGAAAAGTAAAGTATCATGCAATCAGACAGATTGAGGAGACAGTATAGGATGAAGAAACTGTTTGTTGTATCTCTGGCATTGCTCGGAGGGATACTGACGGCGCAAGCCCAACAGACTCTTGAGTTGACGGTGGACAAAGCGATTCAACTCGGGCTCGACAACAGCAAAGCGTTACACGCGTCGCTGATGAGGTTGAACTACGCAGATGCAAAATCCTCGGAAGTCAACGCGTTACGGCTTCCCAATCTCAAATTCGTCGGTGGGTATACGCGGCTCAGCGACGTACCACCGTTCGCCGTGACGTTGCCCGCACAACTTGGCGGGAACTCATTCACGCTGGCACCCTCAGTTCTGAACAACTACGCAATGAAAGTCAGTCTCGAGCAACCGCTGTTCACCGGTTTCAAGCTTGATGCGGCTTCGGCGGCTGCAGACTACAGTGCAAAAGCGTACGAACAGGAATATGCCCGGAGCAAATCCGACCTCGTGTACAATGTCCGGCTTGCGTACTGGAATTTGTTCAAGGCGAGAGAGTTGAAGAAGGTAACAGACGAGAACGTCGAGCAGGTTAAAGCCCATCTCAAGGATGTCGAACTGATGCTTGAGCAGGGAATGGCCACAATGAGCGACGTCCTGAATGTTCAGGTGCAACTCTCTGATGCGCAGCTTCGTCAGATTGAAGCGGATAACAACGTTCAGCTTGCGATGATTTCGCTCAACAATACCATCGGCATCCCGCTGCAGACGAGCATCGTGATTGATTCGGATATCACTCATACGGCCTCGGCGAACTATGCGAATCTGAATTCTCTCATGGAACGGGCAATGGAGAAGCGTCCCGAACTTAAAGCAATGGAGTATCGTGTGCGAGCCGCCGAAGCCGGGGTTACGGCGGCGAAGGCAGGTTGGTGGCCGCAGATTTTTCTGAGCGCAAACTACAACTACAACAGGCCGAACCAACGCATCCAGCCTATGCAAGATATGTTCAAGGATACATGGGACGTGACCCTGGGTGTCTCGCTGGATATTTGGAACTGGGGCAAGACTCTTCATCAAACTGATCAGGCAGGTGCACAGTATGAGGAGGCAAAGGATGCGTTGACGCAGGTTCGTGATCAAATCACGCTTGAGATCACTCAGGCATATCTTACTCTGAACCAGGCAAAGGAACGAACGGTTGTTGCGGAAATGGGTGTCCAGCAAGCACAGGAAAGCTACAGGGTTACAAACAAGCGTTTCAAGGAAGGGCTTGCGCAGAACAGCGATATGCTTGATGCTGAAGTGGCGTTGCTAACCGCAAAGACGAAGTATACGCAGGCGCTTGTTGACTATGAATTGGCCGAAGCCCGGCTGCAACGGGTTATCGGCGAGTAAAACAGAATGTACACAACCAACCAACCATTTTTTGAAGGAGTTTGTATGAGACGGGTAAAGGCAATCGGAATCGGCGTTCTGGTTCTCGGTACAATCGTAACAATCCTGTTGTACAACAAAACGCAGATGCAGGCAAAATCGAAAACTACGGTGATTACATCGTATCCGGTTTCAGTGGCGAACGTAACGAAATCACAACTGTCGGAAACACTCTCACTCGTCGGCACGATTGCGGCGAACAGTGACGTTGCCATTGTCTCCGAAACACAGGGCAGAGTCGTTGCCATCAATGCAAATGTCGGCGACTTCAAGTCTTCGGGAGCCATGCTTGTTCAGATTGATGATGAGTTGAAGAAAGCGGAATTTATCAAAGCAGAAGTCAATTATGAGCGGGCAAAGAAGGATGCCGAACGCTTCAAGAGTCTGCGTGAAGAGCGTGCCGCTACCGAATGGCAAAAGGAAAATGCTTGGCAGGCATTCAAGGTCGCGGAAGCGCAATATGTCCGATCCCGGAAAGAGTATCGTGACACGAAGATCAGCACGCCGATTGCAGGCATTGTGACTTCACGTCCGGTTGATGTCGGGACGATGGTGCAGCCCGGAATGGTCGTGGCAAACGTCGTCGATATTTCGAAGCTCAAAGTAAGGCTGAATGTCGCGGAACAGGATGCATTCAAACTGAAAGCCGGTGATCCGGTGGAAATCACCACGGACGTGTACCCTGGAGTCAAGTTTGCCGGAAGGATTGCCAGCATCAGCGCAAAGGCCGACGAATCACACACATATCCCGTTGAAATCACGCTGCCCAACAGCAAGGACCACCCCCTGAGGGCGGGAATGTTCGGCCGTGTGAATTTCGTGTCGATGACAAGAACGGAGACGCTTGCGATTCCTCGTGAAGCGCTTGTCGGCAGTGTGAAGAATCCGCAAGTCTTTGTTATTGAAAACGGTATGGCAAAGCGCCGTGACCTCGTTGTCGGCGACCTCATAGGGTCAAAGATTGCCGTGCTGCAAGGTTTGCGCGAAGGCGAAACCGTTGTCGTGAGCGGCCAGAACAATCTGAAGGACAGTGTCACCGTTGACATCGTGAACTAAGCTTTTGCCGAATCGAAAAGGAAACCATCACATGACACTCACTGAATTATCCATCAAACGTCCGACGCTGATCGTCGTCATTTTCGCAGCGTTGACTGTCGTCGGACTCTTCAGCTTCACACAACTCAAGTACGAGTTGCTTCCGAAGATCACCCCACCGTTTGTCGCCATCACGACGGTATATCCGGGAGCTTCACCCAACGAAGTTGAAACCTCAGTCACGAAAGTGATCGAAGACGCCGTTTCCGGCATCGACAAAATATCAACGCTGTACGGTACGTCGTCCGAAGGCGTAGCGTTCGTGTCAATTGAATTCACGATGTCGGCGGATGTGAACATTGCCCTGCAGGATGTCCAGCGCAAAGTGAACGAAGTTGCTTCACAACTCCCTCAGGGATCGAAAGCGCCCATCGTTTCGAAGTTTGCGCTCGATGAGTTGCCGGTTCTTCGCATGGGATTGACTTCCAATATGCCGTCACGCGAGTTTTATCAGCTTGTGAAGGACAAAGTCCGGGCAAAGCTCGCTAAGGTGCCGGGTGTCGGACAGATTACGCTCGTCGGCGGCGATGAACGGGAAATCAAAGTCAACGTAGATGCCCAGAAGCTTCGTTCGTACGGTCTTTCATTGCTGCAAGTAACGCAGGCGATCAAGTCATCCAATCTTGATTTCCCGACGGGAAAAGTAAAGGAAGGCGGGCAGCAGTACATCGTTCGTATTGCCGGAAAATTCTCTTCCGTTGATGCGATGCGGGACCTTGTTGTTGCGCAGTCAAGACAAGGCGGCGATATCAAGCTGTCGGATATTGCCGAGATTGAGGATGGACAGAAGGAGTACAGCCAAATCAGCCGCATTGACGGCAAAACATCAATCGGCGTTCTTGTGTCGAAGCAATCCGATGCAAACACCGTTGATGTAAGCGCCCTTGTGCGGGAGGAAATTCCGAAGATTGAAGAACTCTACAAAGAACACGGACTCAAGTTCGACATTGCTCAAGACGGCTCGACGTTCACGCTCGATGCGGCTAATGCCGTGAAGAAAGATCTTGCCATTGCCGTGCTTCTAGTTGCGATTGTGATGCTTGCATTCCTGCACAGCATCCGCAACTCTGTTATCGTTATGATTGCGATTCCTGCGTCACTGATTTCGACATTCATTGCGATGTATGCATTCGGGCTGACGCTGAATCTGATGACACTACTCGGCCTTTCGCTTGTTGTCGGTATTCTTGTTGACGATTCGATTGTCGTGTTGGAGAACATCTACCGTCATCTTGAGAAAGGAGAGGAGAAACGTGCAGCGGCACTGAAGGGCCGGAACGAAATCGGCTTTGCGGCCCTTTCGATTACACTTGTTGACGTTGTCGTGTTCGTGCCTCTTGCGCTCGTCTCCGGCCTCGTCGGCAACATTATGCGTGAGTTTGCGCTGACGGTCGTCTTCTCAACGTTGATGAGCTTGTTCGTCTCGTTTACGATAACGCCGCTTCTTGCATCACGCTTCGCCAAGCTCGAACATCTCACCAAAAACTCATTGTTAGGCAAGTTCGGCGTCTGGTTTGAAGAGAAGTTCGAAGCGATGACGCGTTCGTATCTGCAAATTCTGAAATGGGGATTGGGCAATCGAGGCAAAGTGGTGATGATTACGGTGGCGTTGCTGATTGCTTCCTTTGCCCTCGTTCCGCTCGGGTTCATCGGGTCGGAGTTCATCGCTGTTGCCGACCGCGGCGAATTTGCTGTGACGCTCGAACTGCCGCCCGGCTCAACAGTCGAAAACACCAACTTCATTACACAACAGGCCGAGCGGATGATTTCGCAAATGCCCGAAGTGCGGAAGATGTTCGTCAACGTCGGCGCGTCGAGCGACGGCTTTCTTGCACAATCCTCCAACAATATCGCCGAATTGACTGTGACGCTTGTTCCCAAGCGTGAGCGCAAGAAATCCACCGATAATGTTGCGGATGAAATCAAGCAGAAGCTTGCGGAAATTCCCGGCGCGAAAGTCCGTGCAAATCCCATCGGCATCTTTGGTACGGCAAACCAAACGCCGATTCAGCTTGTGGTCAGCGGAACGTCGTATGAAGACGCGAAGCACGCCGCGGAACAGGTGGCCGATGTTGTTCGCAGAATTCCCGGCACTGCCGACGTTCGCCTCTCGTCCGAAGAAGGCAAGCCCGAAACACGCGTTGAAATCGACCGCCAGAAAATGGCCGCTTTTGGCCTGAATTTGGCGGAAGTGGGGCAAACGCTGCGTGTGGCGTTCAACGGCGATGATGATTCGAAATTCCGTGAGGGCGATAATGAGTACGCCATTCGCATCCTGTTTGATCAATTTGACCGGTCTAAAACGTCGGATATCGGCAGCGTGACGTTCGTGAACCGCAAGGGAGAACTGATTGAGTTGAAACAATTCGCCGACATCTATCAGGCAACCGGCCCCACGAAGTTGCAGCGCCAGGATCGGAATCCGTCGGTTACGGTGTTGTCGCAAGCAGTCGGACGCCCGAGCGGAAGCATCGGGGAAGATATTAAAGCAGGACTTGCGAAGATCAAGCTGCCGCAGGGAGTAAACATTGCGTACAAAGGCGACCTGCAGAATCAGGCGGAAGGGTTTGCGAGTCTCGGTCTTGCGTTGATTGCCGCGGTGTTGTTCATGTACATGATTATGGTGGCGCTGTATGATTCGTATGTCTATCCGTTCGTGGTTATGTTCTCCGTGCCGGTTGCGATGATAGGCGCGTTGCTTGCGCTTGCGTTGACGATGAAGTCGCTGAGCATCTTTTCGATTCTCGGCATTATCATGTTGGTGGGATTGGTCGGCAAGAATGCAATTCTTCTCGTTGATCGCACGAACCAAATGCGTACAGAGACGAACCTCAGCACATATGATGCGCTGATCGAAGCCGGACAAACTCGCTTGCGCCCGATCATGATGACGACGGTGGCAATGGTGTTTGGCATGCTGCCGATTGCGATGAGTACCGAAGCGGGCGCCGAGTGGAAATCCGGACTTGCGTGGGCAATCATCGGCGGACTCACCAGCTCGCTGCTGCTCACGCTTGTACTCGTACCCGTTGTGTACCTCTACGTTGACAGCCTGAAGGAGAAAATCCCCGCTCTCTTCAAGCGCGTCGCGTGGACGAGCAAGCTCTCGCTGAAGAAACGCATCCCCGATTTGCATCCGCATTTTCAACCGGAGTAGGTGGGAAGTTCCGGTGCGAGAAAAGCCCTGAGCGTGAAAGCGCTCGGGGCTTTTTGTTTTCCCTCCCATTATCCCGTATATTCGCGTGGTTTCCCAATTCATACGAGACAACAGCGTAATGCAAAAATCAGTACTCGTCGTTGATGACGAAAAAGACATCATTGATATGCTCAAGTACAATCTTGAGAAGGAAGGCTACAAAGTCCTGACGGCACGCGACGGCAAGAAGGCGCTCGATCAGGCCAAACACTCGCCCGATCTGATACTGCTCGACGTGATGATGCCGGAAATGGACGGCTGGGAAGTGTGCAAGCAACTGAAGCGTGACGTAAAAACTGCTTCTATTCCGGTCGTTTTTCTTACGGCAAAAGGAACCGAGTTCGACGAGGTTCTCGGCCTTGAGTTAGGGGCGGATGACTACATGGTCAAACCTGTGGCCGTTCGGACGCTTCTTGCTCGCGTGAAAGCAGCTCTTCGCCGCAAGGAAAATGCTACAACAGATTCCACTTCTTCCGCCAATGAGATTCTTCGAGTTGACAAACTGGAGATCAATGTTCCCAACTATACTGCTTCGGTCGGCAACAAGGAAATCACGCTGACGCGTAAAGAATTCGAAACACTCGTCTATCTTGCCCGCAACAGAGGCCGCGTGATGACGCGGGAAGTTCTGCTGAATGTTGTGTGGGGACAAGACGTGCGTGTTGTTGACCGCACGGTGGATGTGCATATCAGCAAAATCCGTGAAAAACTCGGCTCTTACGGCGACTACATTGAAACGGTGAAGGGTGTCGGCTACAGAATGAAGGCGTAATGCGCATGCGTCGTATTCAAACGAGGATTACCCTTACCTACTTCCTGCTCACGTTGTTTGCGTTCATCGCGTTTGCGATAGTAGCGAGTCTCGCAACACAGCAACATCTCACCAACCAGAAAATTGCCGAGCTTTCCAGGCGGATTGATGTCATTATCCCCCTTCTCAAATCTGAAATAAACAATGACCCGGCCGTTCTTCACCGGCAAATCAGGAATCTCGCGTTGGCAGCCGATCTCCGCATTACACTGATTGATTCTACCGGAGTTGTGCTGGCGGATTCCGACGTGCCGTTTGAGGGAACGCCGGGCATCAAGAATCATTTACAGCGTCCCGAAATTCAACAGGCGATGCGGGAGAACATCGGTACGGATATGCGTCTCAGCTCGACGGTGAATGAAGAATTCCTGTATGTTGCAAAAACCGTTGATATGAGAGGGGCAAACGGAGACTTGCGTGGAGTGAAATTCATCCGGCTCAGCGCGCATCTTCGTGATATTGCAACAATGGCGAAGGAAGAAAGAATCAACATTTTGATTGCCGGCGCGGTTGTGCTTGTGCTCGTTACAGGGATAAGCCTTTTCGTCTCACACCGCATCGCAATCCCGATGGAGCAGATTGCAGATGCCGTCGAGAATATCCGGTCGGGCGATCTTGACACGCGCATCGAAGTCAAAGAGAATGACGAAATCGGGAGAGTGGCGCAGGCGGTGAATGAAATGGTGGAGAAGCTCAAGACGGATATAGTCCAGCTCAAAAAGCTTGAACGGGTACGCAGCGAGTTCCTGGGCAACGTCTCGCATGAGTTGCGCACGCCGATTTTCTCGTTGCAGGGATTTCTGGAGACGTTGCTTGAAGGGGCGATTGACGATACTGCGGTAAACAGGGATTTTGTACAGAAGGCGTACAATCATTCGGTTCGTCTCAACACGTTGTTGGGCGATCTTATCACCATCTCGCATATCGAATCGGGTGAGATGAAGATGAGTTTCCGCTATTTTATTCTCAATGAACTGTTATCTTCAGTCGTTGAGGAATTCACACCAACGGCGGAGAATAACAAGGTTTCTCTCAGGCTTGCCCCCAATCTTCCTTCCAATGTCGAAGTGTTGGGAGATAAGGAACGGCTGCACGTTGTGTTCGACAATCTGTTGGAGAATGCCATCAAGTACAACAAACCCGGTGGTGAAGTGATTGTCTCGTTCGAACGGCAGAACGGCAAAGTCCGACTCAGTGTTGCGGATACGGGAGTTGGCATTGCCCCCGAACATCAGCCGAGAATTTTCGAGCGTTTCTATCGCGTCGACCGGAACCGCTCGCGGGAAGTCGGAGGTACGGGGCTCGGGCTTGCCATTGTGAAGCATATCATTGAAGCGCACGGCAGCAGTGTGCAGATTGAAAGCAAAGTTGGAAAAGGGAGCGTGTTCAGTTTTACGTTGAAGATGGCATAGATGAACAAATCGGGTCAGTCTCTTACGGCGGCTGCGATGCCGCTTCTTCTCGTGTTGCTATCCGGTTGTGCGTCTGTTTCCTCGCCGACAAGAGTGGAAATTATCGAAGGCTTGGGATTGTTTGACTCGCTGATTCCCGTTCCGGCGGACAGCATTATCGGTTTGTATGAACGGTACGATCCGGCGACTTTCCATTCAATCTACAAAAACGACCTTGAGCTTGTGCAGCAGTTCATCGACTCGATGAACACGCATCTCGATGAAGCATCGAGGATTGACACGCTTGCTATTGATCACGCAATAGAGAATTTCGGCAATGCCGCCCGCTCGCAGAAAACCATCTTCATTTCCAGCAGCTACTTCTTTCTCTTCAACGATCCGGCTGTTGTCCGCTCGGTGCTGACGCATGAATTCGGCCATATCTACCACGACAAACTGACGCCCGATCAGCGTGAGATGCTTGAACAAATCTGGCTGGAAATGCAGGAACGGGCGCTCTTCTATATTTTTCGTGACGGCGAGTATTCGGAGAATGCAAAATTTGGCGGCCATCCTGATGAGAGTCCGGCGGAGTTGTTTGCGTCGGGATTCAATCTGTTCAACAACAAACAGGATGAGCTGAACGTACGACTTCGGTACGTCAGCACCGAACACCATCAGCTTGTTGAGAGATTGAGAAACCTCGTCGTCGCCAGCACGCTTTCCACAAAATTCCTTCCCTGACCTCTTCAATTCTGCCAAGAGTCAGCCGAAAGTTGACTGTTTCTACGCTCTTTTTCTTCAATATTTCGTAAACCCCTCTTAACACTCCCGTAACATTGTTTTCGTAACTTTGTAGCGGTCAAATCAGATTCACCACTTGAAATACCAACAGTCGTATCATTTTCACAAACATCATAAGGGTCAGGCCACATGATGAAAAACATCGGCGCTACCATTTTTCTCGTAATGCTCTTGCTGGGAACCCTCGGGACAATTCATGCCCAAACAGGTGTGCTTGCAGGGAAGGTCTTTGACGAACAAACCGGCGAGGAACTCGTCGGGGCGAACGTTCTGATAGTCGGGACGACAACCGGCGCAACAACGGATATTGACGGCAAATACACGGTGCGCAACATTCCGGTCGGAACGTATAGCGTTCGTATCTCCTTTGTCGGCTACGGGACAAAGACGGTTACTGACGTGGTCATAAAGGCCGGACAACCGGCAACGCTGAATGTGAGTCTCACATCCTCGACTGTCGAGGCCGATGAAATCGTTATTACCGCGGAACGTGTGCGGGCAACGGAAAGCGCCTTGCTTGCCGAACGCAGGAAAGCAGCGGCAATTGGCGATGGCATCAGCGCCGAGCAAATTAAACGGGCTCCGGACGCAACATCGGGCGATGCGCTGAAGCGGGTGACAGGAATTTCGATTGTTGATAACAAATTTGTGTACGTCCGCGGCATTACCGACCGCTATAACGGCACAACGGTTGACGGTGCTTCGGTGACAAGCACGGAAGTGGGGAAGAAGGGCTTCTCGTTCGATCTTATTCCATCCAATCTTATTGAAAACACGACGGTTGTGAAAAGCGCAACGCCCGATCTGCCGGGCGATTTTACCGGCGGACTCGTTCAGGTGAACACGCTCGACATTCCGACCGACCGTCTTATCAAAGCTGGCGTGTCAAGTTCGTACAACACTGTTTCGACGTCGAAAGATTTCCTGGTCTCGCAGGGCGGCAAACGCGATTGGTTGGGATATGACGACGGCAGCAGGTCGATGCCGGAACAGAATGGTTCGATGACAGAGTTTGCAAGATCGCTTCCCAACAACTGGGCTCCACAACAGAAAAAAGCTCCCTACAACGGGTCGTTCTCCCTCACGTTCGGCGATCAGTTTATTCTCGGAGATGAAGAGACAAGCGAGAGCAGGCTGGGACTTATCACATCGCTCTCGTACAGCAACAGCTTCCAGCGCACGAACTTCAAAGTAAATGAATTGACGAGCGGAGGGTTTCCACTCCGCCGGTTCGACGGGTTAAAAGATGAGTATTCGGTGTTGTGGGGGGCAATCGTTAACGCAACGTATAAGATTTCCAATCTTCACAAAATCAGCTTCAAGAACAGTTACAACAGATCCGCCGATGATGACGTCAGCCAATATCAGGGAGAAGACGGCAACACGGGAAGCGAAGTCCGCAGCACCGCCATTCAGTGGACACAGCGCTCGGCCTATACCGGACAGATTGTCGGCGACCACAATTTCCCCGAATTGGGTGGATTGATGTTGCAGTGGCGTGGAACAGCATCTTCATCGTTGCGAGAAGACCCTGATAGAAAGCTTGTTCCGTACGTCAGGCAGATTGGTTCGGCGCCCGAGGATCCTTTCTATGTTGCGACAAGCGACCGGAGTTGGGAGAAAGCGAACGACAGAAGCAAAGGCGTTGGATTGGATTTTTCTCTCCCCGTCGGGACTCTGAAAACAAAAGGTGGCTTGTACTACGAAGGACGAACCACTGATTACAAGATTCGTGCGTACAGAATAACAGGCGTTGCCGGCACACCGTTCCAGTTGTACTCATTGCCCATTGACAGCGTGTTTCGGCCGGAGAATTTAGGTGCAGGCGGGTTTGCATTCTTTGAGAATCCCAGCAACGTCGCCAGTTTCTACGATGGCGATCAAGAACTCATAGCAGGATACGCGATGGTGGATGTGCCGTTTGCCGTTGCCGGACAGGACTTCCGTTTCGTCGGAGGGGCACGTTTGGAGAATTCTCTGCAAACGTTGCGCAGCACACGCTCGCTGACCGACCCGACTCCGGAAACAACCCAATTCAAGAAGATTGATATTCTTCCTTCGATGAATCTGACGTACATTGTCAATCCGATCACAAACTTCCGTCTTGCGTACAGCCAGACGTTGAATCGTCCCGAGTTTCGCGAGCTTGCTCCTGTTGCATATTACGACTTTGACAGGCTTGAGACCGTGTTCGGGAACCCGAACCTGCAGCGTGCGTTGATCAAGAACTACGATGCACGGGTTGAAGTGTTCCCGGCCCCTGGCGAAGTGGTTGCCGTCAGTTATTTCCACAAGTCTCTCTCTTCTCCGATCGAAGAGGTTATCGATGTGTCATCGACGCCGGTTCGATCCTATGTCAATTCGAATCGTGCAAACAACAGGGGATGGGAAATCGAGTTTCGTAAGTCATTAGACTTTCTTGGAGGCTACTTCAGCAACTTCATGCTGTACGGCAACTACACAAGAGTCACATCCGAAGTCGAGGTGCTGGATGAGGTAACACCGGGCGTGTTTCAGGTTTCTAGGCGGCCGCTGCAAGGACAATCGCCGTACATGGTCAATCTTGGATTCTTCTTCACGGAACCGACGACGAGAACATCAGTCAGCATCTTCTACAACAAAGCCGGCCGAAGAATCGATGCCGTCGGCTCTGCCATCAGCGAGCCTGATGTGTACGAGGAGCCGCGGGATCTTGTGGATATCACGGTGTCACAGCCGTTGTTCAACATGTTTGAAGTGAAGTTTGCGGTAAAGAATCTGAACGGAAGAGAGCAGTTTCTCTCTAAGCGTGATCAGATCTATCGCAGCAATGACACGGGAACATCGTATTCACTCTCGTTGTCTGCTACACTGTAAGAAATGTTTCACAGGGTCAGGATTAATCAATCATCTTTTTCAAATTTATCCCCAGGAGGTAACGTAATGGTCAAGAGGATAGCAACTGTGTTAATCCTTGTACTCTGTAGTTCGTTCGCGCTTGCGCAGAAGCCGCAAGCGGTTATCGGCGCGGGATTGGGAGCGCCGTTCAAGTCTGCATACTTTCAACCCGGCGGAACGGTGAGAACCCTCTCCGCGGATACTGTGTACATTCTTACCGGTATTTACTATGTCGATTCACTGGCTGTCATCAACATCGCCCCGGGAACAGTGATTCTTGGTGATTCGGCAACAGGCGCCACATTGTGCATTAAGCGGGGCGGGAAAATCTATGCCAACGGTACGGTAGATCGCCCTATCGTGTTTACGACGCGGAACAATCCCGGCAATCGCAGAGTCGGGCAATGGGGCGGCCTTATCCTGCTTGGCACGGCCCGCAACAATCAAAGCCTGAACCAGACAATTGAAGGCGGACTTCATCCTTCAGCCGTGTACGGCGGAACAAACGATGATGATTCGAGCGGCGTTGTAAGATACGTCCGAATCGAATACGGCGGGATTCCGTTCCTTACCGACAACGAGGTCAACGGATTGACGATGGGAAGTGTTGGTCGCCGCACCGTCATCGAATATGTTCAAACGAGCTTCAACAATGACGACGGCTTCGAGTGGTTCGGCGGAACCGTCAATGCACGTTACCTCGTCTCATGGCGCAATCTTGACGACGACTTCGATTCTGATTTCGGCTGGAGCGGCCGTGTGCAGTTCGGCTATGCCTTGCGCGACCCGGCAATTTTTGATGCAAGCACAGGAAGCAACTCGAACGGTTTTGAGACAGATAATATGGGAGGAAGCTCCGGTCCCTGGCCGGCGCGCCCGACAACGAGCGGAATCTTTTCCAACATGACGCTCATTGGCCCTGCTTCCGATACAAGCCAATACGGAAGCATTTCGCCCAAACATGATTATGCATTGTTTATCCGCCGGCGTTCTTCGATCAGTATCTACAACTCATTGTTTGCCGGTTTCCGTCACGGGCTGGTGTTGCGCAATGACAGCACGCAGTGGAATGCCAGCGTTGACAGCCTGCAGATTCGCAATACCAGCATTCAGGCCGGCCGTCGTACTGTTGGAGTCGATACACCTCCGGCATCATTCTCGGGTACGGGAGGATTCAACGGTTTCAACGCTGAAACTTGGTTCCTGACTTCGGGATGGGGCAACATCGGAACTGCGCCGCGCCAGCCATCGGCCGTCGGGTTGGGTGCGGCGGCATTCGTCATGGGCGTAGGTACCGATCCCCGGCCGGCACTTGGGTCTGAGCCTGTAACAGCCGGTACAAACTTTTCCAATCCGCGCCTGAACGGGTTCATCACAACTACATACCGAGGCGCATTCGATCCTGCGTTGCCGATGAATCAACAGTGGACTGCAGGCTGGACGAACTTCGATCCGCAGAACACGAATTATCTGACAAGCGTGAAGGAAGTGTCGCAGACTGTTCCGCAAAGGTTCGAACTCGGTCAGAACTATCCTAATCCCTTCAACCCGACAACGAATATTCAGTTCCAGATTCCGAAGAACAGCTTCGTCACGTTGAAGGTGTATAACATGCTCGGACAGGAAGTGGCAACACTGGTGAATCAACAGTTGAGTGCAGGTTCATTTGTTGCCGATTTCGATGCGGCGAATCTTGCGTCCGGTTCGTACATCTACCGCTTGTCTGCCGACGGTGCGGTGCAGTCGCGCAAAATGGTTCTCATGCGCTAATCGTGTTGAGAGTCACGCCGGAGAGGAACTTCTTCTCCGGCTCCTGATTCTGAGTTGTTCGAGCTGGCGAGTTGTTCACAAATCCATCCACAGATGTGGATAAGAAACTGAATAAAGGTTGTTGAGAGAGAAGAGAAGGTTTTCAGATACAGTTCGCAGTGATCAATCCACCCACTCCTTGATGGGATGGAACAGAGGCTTCACCAACGACTCTGACCCTCGTTGTGTGAAGCCTCACCATTTTTCGTCGAATTCAGGCTAAAAAGATGCAAAACGGCCATTCATCTCTTTACAATTTCTTAACATTGGGTTTACATCGGGTTGACCCGATCTGTGTAGATTTATGCCCGACAGTTGCAAGGGGCTGTCACTACGGTCATTCACAACTACAAAGGGTCAGACTTTGTACATCAGCGCCATCCTCCGAGTGGGCGCAATGGTGATGTATATCTCCACCATGACACTCGCACAACAGGCAGAGCAGGATTCCTCGTTACGCGATGAAGTTGAACATCTCAAAGCGGTCGTTGAAGGTCTCCAGGAATCGTCAACAGAGTACCAGGGCATCGTCGAGCAACTGCGCAAGATCAAGATTTCCGGCTACATGCAAACGCAGTTCCGATGGACTGACGTAAACGGAACACTCTCTCCGTTCTCCGGCGGCAACTTCCCGACGAACAGCAACAAAGTGTTTCAGGTACGCCGGGGACGCATCAAAATCAACTACGATAACGTTCTTACACAATTCGTTCTGCAGTTCGACGCCGTTCCGGCAGGGTTCTCCATCAAGGATGCATTTCTTTCGATCACCGATCCGTGGATGCAATCATTCGGATTGCAGATAGGTGTGTTCGACCGTCCGTTCGGGTACGAGATTTCCTTTTCCTCGAACATGCGCGAGGCGCCGGAGCGTTCACGCATGTTTCAAACGCTGTTTCCCGGCGAACGGGATCTTGGCGCAAAGCTCTTCTTCGCCCCGCAGCTTGGTGATTTGACATGGCTGCGGGCAGACGTCGGTATCTTCAACGGTACGGGAGCAAATGCGAATGAATTCGACAGTTTCAAGGATGTGATCGGACGTGTTGGCGCACAATTTCCGTTTGAAGATATCGGAGCGGAAATTGATGTCGGCGTGTCGGGGTACTTCGGCAACGTCCGCAACAATACGAAATATCTCTGGGAAACTGGAGAGGTGTTTCCGGGCGTCAGGGGTTTTGTGGTTGATTCGGCGCTTTCGAATTTGGGAGATGGCGTTGCGCGGCGCTACATGGGCGTTGATGCGCAATTCTACTATGATGTTCCGTACATCGGTGGCCTTGCATTGCGTGCCGAATACATAACCGGCAAGCAGCCCGGCGGTTCGGAGTTGATTGCCGCAACAGCAAGCAGTGGAAGAAGTCAAACAACTGTCAGTCCGGCGTCGCAGCCGACGGGGCCGCTGTACCTTCGCAAGTTTGCCGGATGGTACGTCAATCTCGTGCAGAATATCGGCAACGCGCATCAGGTCATGGCGAAGTACGATGTGTATGATCCGAACACCGAGGTCGGTAAAGGCGAGTTGTTCGAGTCGAGCAATCTTTCTGCTGCCGATCTGAAATACTCTACTCTCGGCTTCGGCTATGCGTATCATTGGGATGGGAATATCAAATTCATTCTCTACTACGAAATCGTTAAGAACGAAACAGTCACGCCGGTGTCGGGGACATCGGCAACGCTGTCTCCATACTTCAAGGATGTGAGAGACAACGTGTTGACGTTTCGCATTCAGTATAGATTTCCGTTTTAGAGATTTGTTTCAACAACATACAGGGTCAGAACATGAACAAGCTGCTTCTCACGGCTGTTGTCGGTGTATTTGTGTGGACAAGCATTTATGCGCAAGAGAAAATTACAGTCAAGGGCTCGGATACGATGGTGATTCTTGCGCAACGTTGGGCTGAGAGGTACATGTCCGCAAACAAGAATGTCGTCATACAAGTGACAGGCGGTGGCTCGGGAACGGGAATCTCGGCACTGATCAACGGCACAACGGATATTTGCAACTCATCCCGCCCGATGAAACCGGCCGAACGTGACAAACTGAAGCAGCGATTCGGCACTCGCGGTATCGAGATCAAATGCGCGCAGGACGGATTGTCAATCTATGTACATGAATCGAATCCCGTCACGGAACTGACTCTGCCGCAAATCAAGGATATCTACACAGGGAAGATCACGAATTGGAAGGATGTTGGCGGACCGAACGAGCGTATTGTGTTGTACAGCCGCGAGAACAACTCGGGCACGTATGTCTACTTCAAAGACAATGTGCTTAATGGAGATGATTTTGCCGCTACCGCGCAGAATATGCCCGGAACCGCCTCGGTGGTAAACGCGGTTGCAAAGGACAAGAACGGCATCGGTTACGGCGGCGCTGCATACGGAAAGGGTATTCGTGAGTTGAAGGTGAGGAAGGACGCAAGCTCGCAAGCATACGCGCCCACGCGGGAAACAATTACTTCGGGAGTCTATCCGATCAGCCGGTATCTGTTCATGTACATCAAGAATAGGCCGACGGGCATAATGAAGGAATACATCGACTGGATTCTCGGAGACGAAGGACAGAGTGTTGTGAATGAAGTCGGGTATTTCCCGATCCGGTAGTTGCATGGTGTTAGAAGTATATCTTAGGAAGGAGTAAAAGATGAAGAACATTCTGATGCTCATTGTTGTGTCATTGCTGGGTTCATCATTCATATCGGCAGCCGAAAAAATAACAGTCAAAGGTTCCGACACGATGGTGATTCTCGGGCAGCGATGGGCGGAAATGTACATGCGGGCGAACAAGGATGTGATTATTCAGGTAACCGGCGGAGGTTCGGGAACGGGAATCTCGGCGCTGATTAACGGCACAACGGATATCTGCAATTCTTCCCGTCCGATCAAGGAATCCGAGCGGGCGAAGTTGAGCGAAAAGCAAGGCTCACGCGGCGTCGAAATCAAATGCGCGCTCGACGGCCTTGCCATCTACGTGCATGAATCGAACCCTGTAAAAGAACTTACGCTTGCGCAAATCAGGGATATCTACATGGGCAAGATAAGGAATTGGAAAGAAGTCGGCGGGCCTGACCAACGCATCATTCTCTACAGCCGCGAAAACAACTCCGGCACGTACGTGTATTTCAAAGATGAAGTCTTGGGTGGGATGGACTTCGCCAAGAATGCGCAGAACATGGCCGGAACCGCGGCTGTCGTGAATGCTGTTGCCAAAGACAGGGCAAGCATTGGCTACGGTGGTGCGGCGTACGGCAAAGGGATTCGTGAGCTGAGCGTGAAGAAGGATGCCAACTCTCCGGCATACGCGCCGACAATGGAGAATATTCGCACGGGCAAGTACCCGATCAGCCGCTTTCTGTTCATGTACACAAAATCCCGCCCGACAGGGGCGCTCAAGAACTTCATTGACTGGACTCTGAGCGCAGAAGGTCAAAAGATTGTCGGCGAAGTCGGATATTTTCCCATCAGATAACGGAACGAGAAACGTGTCCCCTGAGCAACTCGATGATCGAGACGTCGCGAATCCCGTCGCAACAGCGGCAGGTCAGCAACGCTCTTCGAACAATGGTGACAATCATAGCGGAAGACTGAACAAAGCCGAGTTGAAAAAGAGATTCCGGCTTGGAGAATTTCTTGCGGAGAAGTTGGTCACGTCGATTGCCATGGTGTCGTTGGCCGCGATTGTTCTGATCTTCCTGTTTGTGTTTCGTGAGGCGGCGCCGATTTTTATTCAGAAGGAAAGACCCGTTCATACTGTCGAGGTGGAAGAGGAGGAGACGTACGGCGAAGAATTTTTGGGCGAGGGAGCCCAGCGTCTCAGTGAAGAAAGCGCAGGCAAACCCTCGGTGGAATCCAGCGGCAGCGAGGGGGAGGCCTCGCTTTCCAATCTTCTCTCAACAACGTGGCAACCTGTCGCAACCGAACCAAAGTACGGTCTCTGGCCGCTTATTGTCGGAACGCTGAAGGTAACAGTGATTGCTGTACTTATAGCCGCGCCGCTTGCTATTCTTGCGGCACTTTTCACTTCCTCGTTTGCGCCGCGTTGGTCGCGAGAATACATCAAGCCTGCCATTGAACTTCTTGCCGGATTTCCGTCGGTTGTGATCGGGTTCTTTGCCCTTGTAACACTTGCAACGGCAATGCAAAGTGTGTTCGGTTACCAGTACAGGTTGAACGCACTGCTCGGTGGCATTGCGATGTCGTTGGCTGTCATTCCCATCATCTATACCGTTTCGGAAGATGCGATTACCGCCGTTCCCCGCTTCATGACGGAGGCATCGCTTGCGCTCGGCGCAACGAAATGGCAAACGGCCCTGTTTGTGACTCTTCCGGCTGCAACGCCCGGCGTGTTTGCGGCGATTTTGTTGGGATTCGGCAGGGCGTTTGGCGAGACGATGATTGTGCTGATGGCAACCGGCAACGCGGCACTGATGTCGTGGAGTATTCTCGAGCCGGTTCGCACAATGTCTGCAACCATCGGCGCGGAGATGGCCGAGGTCGTGTTCGGCGATACGCATTATCATATTCTCTTTTTCATCGGGGCAATCCTTTTCATTTTCACGTTTGCACTAAATGCGATAGCAGAGGTGTTCATTCGCGAACGTTTGTTGAAACGGTTCAAGGGAGTGTGAGATGAAGCTGAAACGCCGTCTCATGGGATCGTGGGTTGTGGGCACCAGCGCAGTTGCCACGCTGACGATCATTGTCGTGATGCTCGCGATGACGGCAAGCATTGTGTGGGGAGCGAAAGACACGATTTCGTGGGAGTTTCTCACCGCTGCCCCGCGTGAAGGAATGACGGAGGGAGGAATCTTTCCTGCAATTATCGGGACGGTATTGTTGGTGCTGCTGATGTCGATTGCAGGAGTTCCGGCTGGCGCAATCACTGCCGTGTACCTCAGCGAGTACGCAAGCCAGAAGTCCATCATCGCACGATCAATCCGGTTTGCCGTGAATACGCTGGCAGGCGTCCCTTCGATTGTATTCGGGTTGTTCGGACTCGGGTTCTTCGTTCAGTTTGTCGGAGGGGGAATGGACGATATGTTTTCGGGAGGCGGAGAACTCCGGTGGGCGCAACCGAACATTCTCTGGGCCAGTCTGACCATGGCGCTTCTGACATTACCCGTCGTGATTGTTTCCGTTGAAGAGGCAATCAAAACGGTGCCGCAGGATTTGCGGGCAGGAAGTCTTGCGCTGGGCGCAACAAAGTGGCAGACAATCTGGAAAGTTGTGCTTCCGAATTCGATGAACGGTATTTTTACGGGGGCAATTCTTGCGGTCAGTCGCGGTGCGGGCGAAGTAGCGCCCATTCTCTTTACCGGTGCAGCGTACTTTTTGCCGCATCTGCCGAATGCCATCTCCGACCAGTTCATGCACCTCGGCTACCACGTGTATATTATGTCGACGCAATCGACCAACGTCGATGCGACAAAAGGAATTCAATATGCCACAACACTGGTGTTGTTGGGGCTGACTGTAACACTCAATCTCTCGGCGATCATCCTCCGCTCGCGGATGAGAGCCCGGCAGATCCATTAGCGATGACAACGATGCTTTCATCAACAAAAATACGAACACAGAACCTCAACCTTCACTACGGCCCCAAGCAGGCCTTGAAGGATATCAGCATTGATATTCCTGTCAGACGCGTGACGGCATTCATCGGCCCTTCCGGCTGCGGAAAGTCAACCTATCTGCGCAGTCTCAACAGGATGAATGATTTGATCGATGATGTGACGATTGACGGGAAGGTGTATATCGATGATGTTGACATTTACGACAAGGATGTTGATGTGGTCGAACTACGCAAGCGGGTGGGAATGATCTTCCAAAAATCCAATCCCTTTCCCAAATCCATTTATGACAACGTAGCCTACGGCCCGCGTATTAACGGTGTGAATGAGAAGAGGAAACTTGACGAGATTGTCGAACAAACCCTCATCCGTTCCGCCCTCTGGTCTGAAGTGAAGGACGATTTGCGCAAAAGCGCCCTTGCCCTCTCAGGCGGACAGCAACAGCGCCTCTGCATAGCCCGTGCCCTTGCCGTCGATCCCGAAGTGTTGCTGATGGACGAGCCCGCCAGCGCCCTCGACCCGATTGCCACGGCTAAGATTGAAGAACTAATTTATGAGTTGAAAGAGAAGTATACAATCGTTATTGTAACTCATAACATGCAGCAAGCGGCACGGGTCAGTGATTTTACGGCGTTCTTCTATCTGGGGGAATTGATTGAGTATGATGAGACAAAGAAGATGTTTACAACTCCCGTCAAGAAGCAGACTGAGGAGTATATCACCGGACGATTCGGCTAAGGTGCAGCATGAACACAACACGAGGCATTCCGGAAAGGGAATTAATGCACAGGCATTTTGAGTACGAGCTTGACGGATTGAAGTCCAACATCATCAAGATTGCGAGTCTTGCCGAAGAGGCTATCGCCCGGTCTATCAGGTCGCTGCTCGAACAGAAGAAGGAAGTCGCCTACGAAGTGATTGAATTCGACAAGCAGATCGATGCTTATGAAATCGTCATCGACAATCATGTGGTGGATATTCTGGCGTTGCAGCAGCCGGTTGCTGTTGATCTGCGGTTTATTCTTGCCGCCTCGAAAATCAACAACGATCTCGAGCGGATTGGCGATCACGCAGTCAACATCGCGGAGTCGGCCCTGGTGCTGGCGAATGCGCCGCACATCAAGCCGCTCGTGGATATCCCCATCATGGCCGACACGACCAAGCACATGCTGCGCGACGCCATCGACGCGTTTATTCACCGCGACGCACAGAAAGCCCGACTCGTTCTGGAAAAGGACGACACGATTGATAATCTGAACAAGAAGATTGTGGGCGACCTCGTGGCCCTCATGCGGAAGGAGCCCTCAACAATCGACCAGGCTCTTGACCTGATTCGTGTCAGCCGCAACCTCGAACGCGTTGCCGACCTTACGACCAACATTGCGGAGCAGGTGATTTTTATGGCGGAAGCCCGTGTGGTGAAGCACCATCTCAACGAGCTGCCGGAGAAGTAGGTTTACCGCAGGCAAAGGGTGAAACACATCCTGCTGCCCTGTGTATCCAACCCTTTCAGGGTTGTCGGGTTTGCGCCGTGTGTTTGTCACAGGGGACTCCGTCCCCTGCTATAGTATCCGACGCCGTTGGGGTCGGAAAAGATGGAGTAGTTGGTGCCAGTCCTTGTTGACTCCGAAGGGGTCAGATACTAAAGGTTGGGGTGAAACCCCAACTATAGAAGATATGAGACTGATCTTCACCCTGAAGGGGTGAAATACATCCTGTTGCTTTGTGTTCCAGCCCGCCGGTGTGGCTCATATTAATCAATCCGCGTCATCCGCGTTCCGTTCTTTTCGCTACTACGTATTCAACCCGAACGCAACATCCCTGTCGAAAATCCAGCTGAACTTTTCCTTCCCCGAAAAACTTACACGGTCGGCAAGCTTCGCGTAGCGTTCCGAAAGGTTGCAGAGATAATCCTGCGCCTTCGCTGCAACATCCGAGAGGCCCTGAATCGTTTCCAGTCTCCAGTGTTCCACCAGATCCTCGATAATGTCCGAGTAATCCTTCACGGTGTACACGCCGGTTTTCTGCGCGACAATCGAATACTTCTCGAATAAGTTCTTGTCCCTGCCGTCGTACATCAGCACGGCCGGCATGGTGATTTTCGTTTTCATCATCTTGGCAAACGAGAGAACGGCCTGCGCCGGATCGAGTTCGAACACCTTGCTCATGAACAGCTTGTACGCCTTCTCGTGCCGCGCCTCGTCGCCCGCAATCAGGCCGCAGATTTTGTGGAGCATATCCTCGCCCGACTTTTTGGCAAGCACGCCCACGTTGCGGTGCGAGATTTTCGTCGCCCGTTCCTGAAATGATGTGTAGATGAATCCGAGATACGGATCATCGCCCGTTTGCGGGTCGAAGCCGTTGTTGATGAGGTGGTGGACTGTTGTTTCGACGGCGCGCATATCCACGCGGCCGGAAAGGTACAGGTACTTGTTGAGCAAATCGCCGTGGCGGTTTTCCTCCGCAGTCCAGCCGCGGCCCCACTGTGCCCATGGCGTGTCGCTTGCGCCCGTCGGGTCCTTCACGCCCTGCAGCCGGTTGATCCACGACTGGTAGGTGGGGAGCGCCTCCTCCGTTACCATGTCGCCCACCAGCACAACTAACAGGTCATCCGGCAGCACCGACGCCCGCGACCGGAACTCGGCGAGTTGCGTGTGCCAGTCTTCCTGTGTAATGTCGGGAAGAAAATCGCTGGGCTGCCAACTCTCCTCCACAGGTACGAGAAGTTCGGAGAGATGCTCCTTGACAAATCCCTCCATGCTTTTTATGACTTCAAACCGGGAAGACGTTACGGGGATATCATTTACAGACGCCACACATTGCTCCATTTAAGTAGAAAATTCAAAGAACTGTGCATCAATATGACGCTATTCGGGGTGAATTACAAGGGTGATCTTCACCCCAGAATTCGGACACAAAGTTAGTGATTAGTGATGCAATGTTGTTCACACTCCACCGGTGTCATATATCCCAGGCTTGAGTGTAAGCGTTTGCGATTGTGGAACGCTTCGATGTATTCAAAGATTTTCCGTCTCGCTTCATCTCTGTTTCAAATCTTTCCCAATGGATCAGCTCGGTCTTCAGCGTGTGAAAGAATGTTTCAGTAATCGCATTGTCGTAACAGTTGCCCGTGCCCGACATGCTCTGCACCATCTTGTGTGCTCCGAGGATCGTTCGCACAGTGTCACTGGCATACTGGCTTCCACGATCAGAGTGAAAGACCAGTCCGGGCGCAATCATACGATGCGTGAGTGCAGAACGAAGGGCTTGTGCAACCAAGTGCCGCATTGATCCGATGACTCATAGCGTAGCCAACGATGCGGCGTCCGAATACATCCAGGATTACCGCCAAGTACAGCCAACCTTCTCGCGTCCAGATGTAGGTCATGTCACTCGTCCACAGCTGATTCGGATTCGAGGGTTTCAGCAGCCCTGACTTTGTTCTGAGACTAATAAAGGATGCACGATACTCTGCCGATGGCTTTGGTCTAAAGGGGATGTTGCTGTATTCAAGAAGTTCAGCGCTGATGCAGACTCTCTTTGTCGGCATCGGGTACAGTCCAAAAATCGAATCAATATTCGTTTCGTTTGGAGTAAATGCCGTCACCGTGCGTTGACAGAGGAGCCGCACTTCACATAACAGAACCTATATTGAAAGTCGAGCGAGGTAGCTCGGCGTGAACTGCACGTCCCGACAACAGCGGTCGGGATGTGCACCCTTGCTTCAGTCATCCCGACAGAAAGCGTCGGGATTCCTTCAGCAAGGCTCGTGGAGGAAAGAGAAAACCTCCTCGTTGCAGATTATGTTGTGGAACTCGTATGTTCCAGTAATCAATGGGGCTCAAGGCCCAAAGCCGGCTGTATCTCGACAAGCAACTCAAAGTGATGAATGTTCAATTGGAAACACTTGCACAGACAGAGAAATACCGTGAGCGCGTTGGGCTGCTCACGCAGATTCCCGGGGTGGGAATCTACAGTGCAATGACGATCCTGATTGAGTTGCAGGATGTCGAGCGTTTTCAGATTTTCTATCACGGCCAGAGGCTGCTGAGCCTTTGGCTCAGAGAACTTGACTTTCAATATAGGAGCGGTTGCAGCGGACGGTCCGCTGCGCGGCCCGCCGCTGAACCGGAGTGTTAGGCCCTATTCTAGCGAGGCATGAATGTTTGAAAGAGCTGTCCAAGAGATGTTCTGCAAGAAGGCCACGATTCCCGAGGATCTTCCATGGCATAGCGACAAACCGGCGACGTTCCTCGTCGATGCAGTGTCGCGCCGAAGGGATGCAGGAAAGGCTCTCGACTTGGGATGCGGTACAGGCGTGTTATCGGTCTACCTCGCGAAGCAAGGCTGGGAGGTGATGGGGCTGGATTTCATCCCGAAGGCATTGGAGATGGCCTCCAAACGAGCCGAGGCCAATAACGTGAAAGTCAGCTGGGTGATGGCCGATCTCCTCAAGTGGGAAGCCCCCGACCAGTTCGACCTGATCCTGGATTCGGGATGCCTTCACACGATCACTTCCCGCAACATGACGCGATATAAACAGCAACTTCTTTCCTGGATGACACCGGAGACGGATTTCATTCTCGCTCATTGGGGTAAGCGCCATGTGTTTGATTGGAGACCCGTTGGCCCCCGAAGAAGGACGCGGCAGGTGTTGGCTCGTTTCGTTTCACCGGAACTCCGAGAGGAAGCTTACGAACAGGAGATCATGACCGGTATTCCGCTGCCGATCGGCCCGCGGGTTCTGGGGCAGTGTTTTTGGTTCAAGAGATCGTGATAGCAAACCTTGGCGGCCCGAACCATCCGCTGCAGCAGACCGGGGCCGCATGTAGCGGTTCCGGGGCTCAATGCCCACCGAGCGGCCCCGGCTGCTGAGCTGGGTCGTTAGGCGGCACGGGCGGTGTCAAGGTGTATGCAGTTGCCGCGCGCGAAAGTAGCGCAAACGCAAAACTGTGCCCGCTGAAATCGTCGGCGGTGCGTGGGGGAAGAATCAATCGAAGGGGTTACCTGCCCGCCATTGATGTTCATTAAGGGCAAGCGGGGGGGGGGCGATCGATTCGTGCCTGCACGCCGGAGTTTGTTAGAGTAGTTTCGGCACGCAGGCGTGGGTTACGATTTCAGATGTTCTCTTGGTTACTTCTCTTCTAAAGACAAGTAACAACAAGCAACCCCCGAACAATCGAGGCAGTCGTTTCACCGCGGTTGCCATCGGGAGCGAGTTTGTCCATTTCAGGACCCTTGAATAACGTTGTTTGAGCGGCCAACAGAGCGTTGAATTCACGAGTCTCGTTGTCGCCCCCCCCCGCCCTGTTTTACCCGAAGCACGCAAGAAGCTATCGCACGTAGGTACGTTCAGTTGCGCCCGAACCTCGGCCCGAGGATAAAGCAAGTTGCCGTAACAACACCGGCTCCCTTCCTTATTCACTATCACAAGAGTCTTGAAACTCACTTATCATTTGGGTAGAATGTGAAGCACATTCATCTCACACATGAGGATTCATGCTCGATATCAAGTTTATTCGTGAACACGCAGAGATTGTCAAAGAAGGAGTCACAAGAAAGGGGGAGGATCCCGCAAGAGTTGATGAGGCGCTTGCGCTCGACGAGAAACGAAGGCACAAGCTGGCGCACGCCGAGCAACTGAAAGCACGCAAAAACAGCGTCTCAGCCGAAGTAGCGAAGAAGAAGTCAAAGGGGGAAGATGCAACCGCCGTCTTTGAAGAAATGCGGAAAGTTGCCGACGAGATCAAGTCACTGGATCATGAACTGGCGGCTATCGAGGCAGATCTGCGGAACGTGCTGCTCGCCATCCCGAATATTCCGCATCCGTCGGTGCCGGTCGGAAGAACACCCGAAGAGAACCAAATCGTCGCAACGTGGGGCGAGCCTCCTGTCATCGACTTCAAACCGAAACCGCATTGGGAGCTTGTCGAGAAGCTGGGAATTATCGATTTCCCGCGCGGCGTGAAGATTACGGGAGCCGGTTTTCCCGTGTATGTCGGGAAAGGGGCGAAGCTGGAACGGGCGCTCATCAATTTCTTTCTTGACAAAGCGGAAGCGGCAGGCTATACCGAAGTGATGCCGCCGCATGTCGTGAACGCGGCAAGCGCCACCGGCACCGGGCAACTGCCGGACAAGGAAGATCAGATGTACGTCGCCACAAAAGACGAGTTTTACCTTATCCCCACCGCCGAAGTGCCCGTTACGAATTTCTACCGCGACGAAATTTTGGGCGAAAAGCAACTCCCCATCAAGATGTGTGCGTACACGCCCTGCTTCAGGCGCGAGGCAGGCTCGTACGGCAAGGATGTACGCGGGCTCAACCGGGTCCACCAGTTCGATAAAGTCGAGCTTGTCAAGTTCGTGCATCCCTCAACGTCGTACGACGAGCTCGAAAGTCTTCGTGCTGATGCTGAACGCCTGTTACAGAAACTCGGGCTGCATTATCACGTACTGCTGATGTGTTCGGGGGACTTGGGATTTACGCAGACAAAGAAATACGATCTGGAAGTCTGGTCGATAGGCCAGCAGAAATGGCTCGAGGTTTCCTCGTGCAGCAACTTTGAGTCGTATCAGGCGCGGCGAATGAATATCCGGTTCAAGCCGGCTGCGGGCGGAAAGCCGGAGATTGTGCACACACTCAACGGCTCGGCGCTTGCATTGCCACGCATTGTTGCGGCGATTATCGAGAACTACCAGACTCCCGAAGGCAAAGTGATTGTGCCGAAAGTGCTGCACCAATACACAGGTTTTGAAGTGATTGGGTGAGCCAATCTGCACGCAGCGAGTCATTGATTGCTGCGGGCAATATGTTCTTTTTGAGATTGCATGAAACCACTGCTACGGCTGCTGCCGTATCTTGCAAAATACAAGCGGACCCTTTTCGTCGGGTTCCTGACGGTTGTGGGGAGTAACATCTTTACCGTTTTACCTCCGTTGTTCATCGGGGAAGCGATCGACCTCCTGAAAGAAGGGCTTGAAGCGAAGAGCATTGGCGGCACCGATCTCGTGACGTATGCCGTCGGCATAGTTGTATTCTTCCTTATCGCGGGCACGTTTACATTCTTCACCCGTCAAACTCTCATTGTCGTTTCCCGCCACATTGAGTACGATTTGCGGAACGATTTCCTTTCTCATATCCAGAAACTCTCGCTATCATTCTACCAGAACACCCCAACCGGCGACTTGATGGCGCATGCCACCAATGATATCAGCGCCGTGCGCAACTGCCTCGGCCCCGGCATCATGTATCCCACCGACACGATACTCGCCTTTACAATGGTGATTGCGATGATGCTTCGCATAGATTGGGAACTGACGCTTCTTGCGATGATTCCGTTGCCGTTTGTGTCATTCGCGGTGTACCGGTTGGGTAAAGTGGTACATAAAAAATTCGAGGAACGGCAGAAACAATACGGCGAGATGACGACGCGGGCGCAGGAGAACCTCTCCGGTATCCGGGTCGTGAAGGCGTATGTGCGGGAAGAGTACGAGACGGGGTTGTTCCGGACGATGAGCTTCGAGTATCTGAAGAAGAACCTCGTGCTGGCCCGCGTGCAGTCCATTATGTGGCCGCTGATGTTTCTGCTCGTCGGACTTTCCCTCGTTATCACAATCTACTTCGGCGGATTGAAGGTGATTGCCAATGAACTTTCGGTGGGCGGCCTTACAAAATTTCTGATTTATCTGACGATGCTCATCTGGCCGATGATTGCCTTCGGCTGGGTGATCAACATTCTGCAGCAAGGCGCCGCCTCGATGGACCGCCTCGCGAAAATTTTCGATACAAAGCCGGAAGTGCAGGATGCCGAACAGACAGATCACACGATTACAGAGATTAAGGGAGCGATTGAATTCCGCAACGTTTCGTTCACGCACAAAGGGGCGGTACGGGCATCGCTTTCCGACATCAACTTGATGGTTCCGAAAGGCGCTACTCTGGCTGTTATCGGCTATACAGGAGCCGGCAAGAGTACGTTCGTTAATCTCATTCCCCGACTGTACGACGCAACCTCCGGCGATGTCCTGATTGACGGACGAAATGTGAAGGAGATTCCGCTGGAAGTCCTGCGGAGAAACATCGGCTACGTGCCGCAGGAGACGTTCTTGTTCTCGGATTCCCTCGCGGAGAACATCAGCTACGGCACGGACAACGGCACGGAAGAACACGTCCGCGATGCTGCCGAAATCTCGCAGATAGCGCGTGATATCAGCGACTTCCCTCTGGGATACGCCACGATGCTCGGCGAACGCGGCATCACGCTGTCAGGCGGACAAAAGCAGCGAACGAGCATAGCGCGGGCAGTTATGCGCAAACCGAAAATTCTCATACTTGATGATGCCCTCTCCGCGGTTGATACATATACGGAAGAAGAAATCCTGAAACGTCTTCGCCGGATTATGAAGGACAGGACGAGCATCATCATCAGTCATCGCATTTCAACGGTCAAAAATGCCGACATGATTGTGGTGATGGATGACGGCAAGATTGTTGAACGCGGCACACACGACGAACTGGTGGAACGCGGCGGCGTATATGCTGAGTTACATCAAAAGCAGTTGTTGGAGCAGGAACTGGAAAACCTCTGATGCACGAAGAAGAAATACTCGGCAAGGCATACGACGCCTCGTTGATGCGACGACTGTTGTTCTATATCCGCCCCTACCGGTGGCACGTTGTTTTGGGCATTGTGTTGAGTGTTGCGGTGTCGGGACTTGAAGCCGTGCGCCCTTACTTCACAAAAATCGCCGTTGATGTCAATATCGCAGAGAAGGATGGCAACGGACTTCTGGTCACTGCATTGGCATTTCTTGGCGTGTTGCTGTTGCGCGGTGTTATCCAATATTTCAACGCGTACTTGACGCAATGGATCGGTCAAAAGACGATCTTCGATTTGCGCATGCAGGTCTTTGAGCATCTTCAATCTCGGAGTCTCCGGTTCTACGACAAGAATCCCATCGGCCGGCTCATCACCCGTGTCACAAACGATACCGAAGTATTGAACGAGATGTTCTCGTCCGGCATCGTGATGGTATTCAGTGACATCTTTACCATCATCGGCATTCTCTCCTTGATGTTTACTATGAACTGGCAGCTTGCGCTGATTTCGCTGAGCGTGCTGCCGCTGCTGTTCTACGGAACGTTTCTCTTCCGCAAGAAAGCCCGTGAAGCGTATCGTGAGGTTCGTATCCAGATCGCTCGCATCAATACGTTCATGCAGGAACACATCACCGGAATGATGGTTGATCAGGTGTTCAACCGGGAGAAGAAATCGTTCGAGAAATTCACAGAGATCAACGCCGCTCACCGCAATGCCAACATCAAATCCATTTTTTACTACGCCCTCTTCTATCCGGGAGTCGACCTCATCGGGGCCATTGCCGTCGGGTTGATTATCTGGTATGCGGGCGTTGATGCACTCGAAGGAACGATTACTGTAGGCACGGTAATCGCGTTCCTGCAATTCAATGAAATGTTCTGGCGGCCGATCCGTGACCTGTCGGAGAAGTACAACATCATGCAGACTGCGATGGCGTCTTCCGAGAGGATATTCAAGCTGCTGGACGACAAAACGGCGATCGTCGATCCCGTGCATCCTGTTCCTTTTGAACAGGTAAAAGGGGCTATCGAATTCAAGAATGTCTGGTTTGCCTATAACGTTGGCCTGACGGATGCCGAAACGGAGTGGATTCTGAGGGATGTTTCGTTCAGGATCAATGCGGGGGAAACGGCGGCGTTTGTGGGGCATACCGGAGCGGGGAAAACCACCATCACCAACCTGCTCTGCAGGTTCTATGATGTTCAGAAGGGCGAAATTCTGATAGACGGCGTCAACATCAAACAAATACGTCAGCAGGAATTGCGAAAGCATATTGCTGTTGTGCTACAGGATGTGTTTCTGTTTTCGGGCGACATTTCCTCCAATATCAATCTGGGAGACGGGACAATACCAAGAGAAGCGGTGGAGCAGGCAGCACGCACAGTCGGGGCGGACGAATTTATCCGGCAACTGCCCGGCGGATACGATGCGGAAGTGAAAGAACGTGGCGCAACTCTCTCGGTCGGGCAGAAGCAATTGATTTCCTTTGCGCGGGCGCTGGCGTACAATCCGCAGATTCTCATCCTTGATGAAGCGACATCGAGCATTGACACCGAAACGGAACAACTGATCCAGCAGGCGATCGAGAAGCTGCTACGCGGAAGGACATCCATCGTAATCGCCCACCGGCTTTCGACAATACAGAATGCCGGCAAAATCATCGTCATGCACAAGGGCGAAATCCGTGAGATCGGCACGCATCAGGAATTGCTGGCGCACGGCGGAATTTACTTCAAATTGTACCAGTTGCAGTACAAAGACCAGGAGGTCAGGCTAACGGCATAAGCCGGAAAAACAGGTTGCAACTCTACGCCCTCTTCACTATTATCAAGTAGTCTCCCCCGCAGTTCATACCCGTTCATAATCACACAATCATTGTACAATCTTGCAAGGAATTACGATGAATCCTGACCGCGAATCTTCAGCAAAATTCATGACGTTGGAACGGCATATTGTGGAAGAAGAGAGAAAGCATCCCCAGGCAACGGGCGAATTCTCCGGCGTGATGCATGCACTCTCTCTTGCCGTCAAGCTTGTGTGGCGCGAAGTAACAAAGGCCGGGCTCGTGAACATTCTCGGCAAAACCGACCGCATGAATGTTACCGGCGACGAAGTCAAGAAGCTCGATGAGTTTGCCGATGAAACCATTTACAAAGCAATGGATCACGGCGGACATTTGTGTGTGATGGCATCGGAAGAAAACGAGGATCTCCTGCAGATTCCCGATCAGTACGAACATGGCAAGTACGTGCTGCTGTACGATCCGCTGGATGGGTCCGGCAACATTGACGCCAATATCACTGTCGGGACGATTTTTTCCATTTTGCGCAGGGTAACTCCGGAAGGAAAGGGTCGGCTCGAAGATGTGCTGCAGCCGGGGTACAAGCAAGTAGCAGCCGGGTACGCGCTGTTCAGCTCAAGCATGATGTTTGTGTATTCAACGGGTCATGGTGTTCACGGGTTCACGCTCGATCCCTCCGTCGGCGAGTTTCTCCTTTCACACGAAAACATCCGTATGCCACAGCGCGGGGCCATCTATGCTGTCAATGAAGGCAACTACAACCGGTGGGAGCCGAACATGAAGCGGTACATTGACTGGTTGAAGACGGAGGACAAAGCCGATGGCAGGCCGTACTCGCTCCGCTATATCGGTTCGCTCGTCGCCGATGTCCACCGCACGCTGATGTACGGCGGCATCTATTGCTATCCCGGCGATACAAAGAATCCCAACGGAAAATTGCGACTGATGTATGAAAACAATCCGCTTGCCTACATCGTCGAGAATGCAGGCGGCGCTGCATCCGACGGGAAGCAGCGCATTATGGATATTGTTCCGACGAAGCTGCATCAGAAGACACCGCTCTTTATCGGGAGTGCCGATGACGTGAGATTTGCAGAAGAATTTCTGGCGGGTAAACGGTAACCGAATGCAATTCGCTGAAACGAAAAAACCCCGACTCGGTGAGCCGGGGTTTCTAATTTCTTATGGGAAGATCTCACAACGAACTCATCTTCGATCGTGCACGTCCCGCAAGCTGGCTCGCCGGATAGAGCGTAAGCAGTTTCTGAAACGCCTCGCGTGCTTGTTCACGGTTTCCTGCCTGAAGATACGAATTGCCGATCATATACTGCGCATCATCCGCCTTATCCGATCCGGCCATACCTGTAACAGTTTGGAACTGTTGAATGGCCTCGTCATATCTCTTCAACCCGAAATACGATTCGCCGATCCAGTAATAGCAGTTGTCAAGCAGGTCCTCGCTGATTCCCCCCGTAACCAAGCTGCTGAAGTGGTCGATTGCTTCCTGAAAGTTTCTATTCCGGTATTTTGAAAGAGCAACTTCGTATCCCCCGGAAAATGCAGCCGACGATCTTGGCGCTGCAGGGGGCGGTGTAGTGGCAGCAGGCCGCGGTGTGATAACCGCTTCGCGCATGCGTGTTTCAAGCTCCGAATTGCGTGCCGAGAGATTGGTGTTTTCCGTTGCAACGACTTCGAGTTGTTGCTGCAATTTCCGGTTTTCATTTGAAAGGCTGTCGAGCCGGTATTCGAGCTGGGCCGTTGTTGAAATGGGCGGGGTACTTGTCCAGTCTTCACTCGTTGTCTCCTCCACCGTTCCGCATCCGGCGGACATCATTGCCAATCCGGCAAGCGCGACCACGACGAGAAATGATATGTGAGCCCCTAACTGTTTCATGAAGATTCTCCTAAGGATGAACGTGAAATGTAGATGGACATCTTCCCGAACATGTGCATCATGGTTCAAATGTATCAAACCCATCAGGTAAAGTCAAGCAGCGTGCAAAATTGTGGCTTTCGTGTCACGGATTCAGCGAAGTGCGGCCTTCAAGTGTTTGGCAATCTTTCTGCAAATCTCCAACACCACCACATCGGGCACGCCGTCACTATGCTTCGATTGCAGCCGCATGTCGCAGATTTCGTTCACATAGTCAACCGCAACAAAGCGGCCGTCATCCGCAACGGCGATTTCTGTCGAGAAGAATTCCAGTTTGCAGACGGCATGGATTTTTTTTGTGATGGAAATGAGAGGGCGAAGGCGGTGCGCCGTCATTTCCTGTCGCGAGATCAGATGGTAGATGTGTGTCTCATCGTCCCACCAACACGGAATGACGCTTCCGAACACGAAGAACACCCGGAACCACGCCTTCCTGTTCTCCATCCGAACAGGCACAATCTTTTCCTGCAGCAGGTACTTGTCATTCTTGTGATGCTGCCGCGTTTCGATGATATCTTTCAGCGAAGCCGCGTTCAGCACAACCCCGATGCCTCCCCCCGTTGTGTTGGCCGGCTTGATGATAAAGGGCCATTTCAGATTGGCGATATCGCTGAGGCGAAGCTCGATTTCCTTCTTCTTGTTATGGGGCGAGATGATGACGGAAAACGGCACTTCGATGCCTTTCGTGATGAACTCGAGATGCATCGTTGCCTTGTCGATTGCATGATGAACGTCATCAGGATGATTGATGAACAGCGCCCCGGATTTTTTCATGAAGCGGGCAAGCGGCGGAAACTTCTCGTCGCCGTCACCGGCGCGGTCGAGAAACGCGCCGAACCTGAGTTCGCTCTTCTGCATGTTCCCGAGAGTTTCCTGCACATTATGATGGGTGATGGAGTACGACTTCAACTTGAGCCGCTGGACTTCCGATTCTAACATGGCAACGAAGTCGGTGTCGAATTCCCAATCCCAGGCAATAGCAAGATGGTAATAGTCGGGCATGATAACAAGTGATCGTGTCGTGTGATAGATATTAATACGAAATTCGGGGTTTCAATCAAGAATCCTCTTCTTGTTATTCACCCGTGTTATGAATATATTTTTCGTGAAAAACACGAGGGGATTTGTGAAAAAGCTGTTCATTGCATGTGTATGTGTTGCCGGTGCCTCGCTGGTTCTCGGCGGCTGTTCGGGAAGCAAGCAAGCTGTTCCGTCAGCGGGCGCAAACGAACAAACCGGGGCAAGTCCCCGTCCGCCGATGCACGATGTCGCCACGCAGCACATGATCAACGGCTCGTTGTACGAAGTGAAGGGCGAGTATGCACAGGCGATTCTCGAATTTCAGGATGCCCTCCGGTACGCAAAAGACCCCGCCATCTACTATGCCCTTGCGAAAAATTACGCTGCATTGAACAAGCATTCGCTTGCCATTGAGTCTGCGCGGCAGGCGGTGAAACTCGACCCCGCCAACCCGGAATACCGCCGCATTCTTGCCGCATCGTACGCGCATACGTTCGAGTTTGACTCCGCCGCGGCGATGTATGAAGATATTGTGAAACGCGATTCAACGAACATCGAATCGTGGTTCAATCTTGCGCGCCTGCAGCAGGCACGCAATCCGCAAAAAGCCCTTCAGACTCTTGAAGAGATAACCAACAGATTCGGGCCTCAATGGGAGATTTTGTTGCAGATTGTCGAGCTGCACAACGCCGCCGGCGATTTTGCCCGGGCCGCCGAGGCGATGAAAAAAATGACGGATCTGGATCCCTCCAATCTCGATTTGAAACAAAGTCTTGCCCGCGCATTTGTCCGCGCCAATCAGCCGGAAGAGGCGCTAAGCATCTATCTTGATTTACGCGAACGCGATCCCGAAAACAATGAATACGCCGCGGAACTCGGCGGTGTATATCTGATGCAGAAGGAATATGCCAAGGCTGCAAAAGAGTTTGCCGTTACGCTTGCGCAGGATACCGTCAATGTTGAGGACAAGCTTCGCATCGGGCAGATGTACTTCAGCCAGCTTGAAAAAGATTCCACTATTGCGCCGTATGCCCGCGACGTGTTTCAACGCATCCGGAAAGCGCATCCGCAGGATTGGCGTGCCTACTGGTTCCTTGGTGCAATCGGCGCCATTACCCGCGACGATTCTCTTTCTCTCATCAATTTCAAAAAAGTCACCGAGCTGGCAAGTTGGAATGCGGACGGATGGGTGTATCTCTCTTCCGTGTTCTTGGAGAAAAATGATTTCGATGCCGTCGTTACCGTTCTCGAATCAGCCCTGAAAGTTCTGCCGGAAGAACCCCGGATTCATTCGATACTCGGGTTTGCGTACAACAGACTCGGCCGGAATAAAGAGGCCATCAGTGTGCTGGAAAAAGCCCGAACGCTCGATCCGAAGGACATGAACACGCTCTCGCAGCTCGCACTGATTTATGACGGAATGAAGATGTATGCAGAGTCCGACTCATTGTACGAAGATGTGCTGCGCATCGATCCCGACAATCATCTCGTTCTCAACAACTACAGCTACAGCATGTCCGAACGGGGGTTGCAGTTGCAGCGGGCGCTGGCAATGTCGAAGCGGGCCATCGAGCAGCAACCCGACAACCAGGCATATCTCGACACGTACGGGTGGATTCACTTCAAGCTCGGCAACTACGCCGAAGCGGAAAAGTGGATAAAGAAAGCAATCGACAAAGGGAATGCGAGCGCCGTCCTCTATGAACATCTCGGCGACGTGTATGAGCGGATGAACGACACCGAGCGTGCATTGGAACAGTGGGGCATTGCATTGAAGCTCGACGCCGATAATGCCGAACTGAAAGAAAAGATTTCCCGTTCCATGCGATGATCCGACGAAACGTCTGCCTGTTGCCGGTTCTCACCCTTCTTGTCGTGTCGTGTGCACCCAAGCGTTCCGAACTGCTTCTCAATACCGATGCTACTTCTCCTGCAATCCTTCTCAACAGGCTGGAAGAGCGCGAAGCAAAACTCACGACGCTTGTCGGGCGGGGGATTGTGACGTTCGACAGTCCGGAAATGGCCGGCTCCGCGTCGTTTCTGTCGAACATGAAAAAACCCGATTCTCTGCTCGTCACGCTGGCAGGCCCGTTCGGTATTGAAGTCGGTACGCTGTTTCTTTCGCGTGAGAAGTACGTCATGTACAACAGTCTCGAGAACAGTGTCGCCACGGGCGATCCGACAGGTGCGGCACTCCGTTCCGTTATTCCTTTTGAACTGACTCCCGAACAAATACTCAACGCGTTTGCCGGCGTGTTCAGTATTCCGTATTCGGAAAAAGAGTTGCAGGGATATGCAATTGAGGATGACATGTTTTTTCTTACATATTCATGCGGGAAGAATACCTGCCGGTATTGGATTGACCCGCGCTATCTGGTTGTGTCGCGTTTCGAACAGCGGGATGCAGATGGAAATCTGCTTGTTGAAGCGCGGGCGTCGTCATTCACCGAGCAGGACGATGCCGTTGCTGCCCGGCGTATTCGCATCACGTTTCCGCAACAAAGCAGGCAGCTTTCCATTGCCTACAGTTCGTTGACGCTGAACGGCGGCAAAACGGATTTTCGTTTCTCTATTCCGTCCAATGCAAAACCACGCTTTCAGTGACAGTGTATGAAGTATGCGCTCTGCATAGTGATGTTGTTGGTGACGGCCGCCCCTGCTTTTGCGCAGGATGAAATCACTAAGCGGAAAAATGAACTGCAGAATATCCGCAAACAGATTCAGGATTTCGAACAACGGATCAAACAGCAGCAGGCAAGGGAAAAGTCAACGCTTGAGCTTCTCGATTCGTATGATCGGAAAGGGACTCTGCTTCGCAAGCTGATTGCAAGCCTGAAAGCGGAAGCAGCCGTCTTGCAGAACTCCATCGGAAAAACGAAAGCCGAGTTGAACCAGCTGGATACGCAATTGAAATTTTTGAAACAGCATTATGCGCAGTATGTGAAATCGGCGTACAAGTCGGGCAGGGTGTATGATGTGGAGTTGCTGCTTTCTTCGCGCTCGATCAATCAGGTGTTTGTCCGTTCGTACTATTTGCGTCGATTCACCGAGCAGCGCAAACGCGACGCGGACAAGATTGACATGAAGCGTGCTGAAGTTGAGCAGGTGCAGTACCGGTTGCAGTCACAGCTTGCCGAGGAACGGCGTCTAATTGCGGAAAAAGGAGCGGAAGAAGATCGCTACGCGTCCCTCGCCGCCGACCGCAAAAAAGTGCTTGCCGACATTAGAAAAGACAAGAACACATTCCAGCGGGAGATCGATCGTCAGAAGAAAGCCGCAAAAGAACTGGAGAACGTGATTACCAGTTTGATTGAGGCCGACAGATTGAAGAAAGAAAAGCGTGACGCCGCAGTCAAAGAAGGCATTCTTCCGCAGCCCCCCCCGATAACAGGAAACTTCGAATCGAAAAAAGGAAAGCTTCGCTGGCCTGTGAGTCAGGGACTTGTTGTGGCAAAGTTCGGCAATCAAATCCACCCGCGACTCAAGACGGTTACAACCAATACCGGAATTGACATTCAGGTAAAGGCCGGCTCGCCGGTAAGTTCTGTTGCCGATGGCGAAGTCTCGACAATTCTTTGGTATCCTTCGTACGGCAATCTTCTCATTATCAATCACTACAACGGTTATCGCACCGTGTACACGCATCTTTCTGAGATCAGCGTGACAGAAGGACAGAAGGTGAATGAAGGCGATCTTATCGGGCGGAGCGGCGAGGCAATCGACGGCCCGCGGCTGCATTTTGAATTGTGGAAAGAACGCGAGAAACAGAACCCCGAACACTGGCTCAGCCGATGAAACGGTTTGTCATTCCTGCCGCAATAGCTTGCGCCTCGCTTGTTGTCACACTCATCCTCGGCAGTCCGCTAAATTCTCTTGAGGAGCAGGTCACATCGGTCAAGTACAGCCTTCGCGGTGACCAGCACGCCGACACGAACATTGTCATCATCTACATCGACAATGAGGCCGTAAAGGAGCTTGGCTGGCCGGTCCGTCGCAATTTTCATGCGCTGATGATCAGCGCCCTCGCCGATTTGAAAGTGAAAGCCATCGGCGTGAATATCCTGTTTGAAAATCCGACACTTGAATATCCCGAATACGATCAGCTTCTCGCCCGCATTGTTGGCGATGCGCGTACAGTTGTGCTGAGTTCGTATTTCGATAAACTTGTGCTAAGCGGCTGGAAGCTTGCAAGAATTGGTGATGAAGATGTGCCGCTTGCAGACGATGATTCAACCCGTATGTTCGACTTTCCGCTTGTGTCGGATGTTTATCGTTTGGGAGACGGGCTGCATCTTCCCATGTCATCGCTTGTCCGTGCGGCAGCGGGTATCGGGCATGTCAATATTGAGGATGATGGCAGGATTTCGCTTTTTGTGGCCAGCGATCAGTTTGTGATTCCTTCTCTCGGAACGGAAATTCTGCGTGTGTATTCGGGCGTCAGCAGAAACGCGATACGCTTCGAGCATAACCGGCTTGCGTTGCGCAAAGAAGGAAAGTTGCTCGAAATACGCACGGATGAGGGGAAAGTCAGGCTGCATTTTCCGGGCAGGATTTCTTCATTCACCCTCTATCCCTTTCTTGAAATACTGAAGTCGTATGATGCCCTTCGTTCAGGCCGCGTGCCGCTTATTCCCATTGGCAATCTGAAGAACAAGATCATCCTCATCGGCGTCATAGCGGAAGGCCGGACCGAGACGTTCGCAACGCCGGTTGATCCGCGCTTTCCTTCGCTCGGACTTCATGCCGTGTTTCTTGACAATGCGCTGCGTTCCGGATTCCTGCAGAGTATGCCGTGGTGGGTTGACGTACTGCTGGCTTTGCTGGTCGGTTATCTCTGCGCATTTTCGGCTCTGCATTTTGTGTCGTCGGCCCGGTGGGTTGTTCCATTTGCGACGATCCTCGCGGCAATCCTGATTTCGCATCTTCTGTTCGTCATCGTCCCGCTTGTGCTTCCTGTCGTGCCGCTGATTGTTGCCGGATTGATTTCGACAACGGCGGCTCTCTTCTACAGACATCGCTTCGTTCAGGAACAGCTCAAAAGAGCTCTGACTGAAAAAGAGCGCATTGCCGCCGAGTTGCAGGATCGTGAAGCAAAAGTCGCCGCTCTTGAGCGTGAGTTGGTTTCTCTCGAAAGAAACAAATCTGCCGACAGAACAGCCGGATTGTTGGAGGAAATCCGCAAGTACAAAGCGGAAATTCACGCGCTGAGTTCACGCAAGGACGATATGGAGGAGGCAGCCGTTCTTGACGCTGCAACGGAAGCGCAAATGTTCGAGGGGATGGTCTATCAATCGGGTGGCACGATGCAGGCCGTTACAGATTTTGTATGCAAGATCGCCGCGAGCGACGCAACTGTTTTGATTTTGGGAGAAAGCGGAACAGGCAAAGAGATGGTTGCCCGCGCAATTCACAAACGAAGCAACAGAGCCGGAAACGCTTTTATTGCCGTGAATTGCGGAGCGTTGGCGGAGAGTTTATTGGAAAGTGAATTGTTCGGGCATGAAAAGGGGGCATTTACGGGAGCGGTGAAGGAGAAAGCCGGCCGCTTCGAGCTTGCCGACGGTGGAACGATTTTTCTTGATGAGATCGGTGAGGTGAACGAAGCGTTCCAGTTGAAATTGCTTCGTGTTCTGCAGGAGGGCGAAATCGAACGCGTCGGCGGAACGAAAACCATCAAGGTGAATGTCCGGGTCATCGCCGCCACGAACAAGGATCTGAAACAATCGGTGAAGGAGAAGCGATTCCGGGAGGATCTTTTCTACAGACTGAATGTACTTTCAGTCGAGCTTCCGCCGTTGCGTGAACGGCAGGATGACATTCCGCTGCTTGTCAATCATTTCATTCAAAAAGAACATGCCGGAATGAAGGTGTCGAAGAACGTATTGAATACACTGCAAACATATTCGTGGCCGGGAAACATCCGTGAACTCGAAAGCGTGATCAAGCGTGCGGTACTTCTCGCAAAAGCGGAGAAGCGTCACATGATCAGCATGAAGGATCTGTCAGACGAAATTTCCGCCGCTGCAAACAATGCCATTGCGATCGAGGATCAGATTCTTGAGTCGTTGCGGGAGAAGAGCTTCTCGCGCAGCGCCATCACGGAAACAGCCGATGAGTTGGGCGGGCTTAACCGCGGCACTGTTGCCGAATATCTGCGCGGCCAGTGTCTGAAGGCGTTCGTCGATCACACGTACGATCTTGACACGGCCGTTCGCTACATCTCCCTTTCGTCCGACGCGGCGGTCAACGAGCGCGTCAGAAAGAAGATGCAGGAGTATCTTGCCAACATCGCCGGGGCTGTTGACTTCGACAAGCCGTGGGAGGAGGTCAGGTCAGCGCTTCGCCCGAAGATGAAGAACCTGCCGCAAAAGTATGACGCAACGCTCGAACAAGTTGCAGAGGCATATTTCCGCCGTGTGTGGAGGGATTTCTGAAATCGCCTGAATTGCAGGCTTCCCGCACTTCTTTCGCAATTTCCCGCACTTCCCGAAACCTACCTTGACTTTCATCCCCGCTACTTCAATTGCAGGCAGCGCCATTTCTTGGCAATTTTAAGCTGTATTTGCAGATTTCTTGCATCAAAGAAGAATGCATTACATTGAATAGCTAACTGGCACGGTGGTTGATCTTTGATTGGCAGAATTAAACAAACAAAGTTGGTCTGATGTCAAATAACAAATTTAACAAACAAGGGAGGAAGGTATGAAGAAGTCTTTTGCTCTGCTCTGGACGATTGCTGTGACGGTAGGGCTGCTTGTCACAGGGTGTAACAAAACCGCAAACGGACCGGAAGAAGGAGGCGCTCCGGCGGGTGTGACCGATGAACAATCGGCAATGAAAACCGCCGCCGAGAATGATGAGTTTGTGAAGAATGATGAACTCACATTCGCGGATCAGACAATCACGTCAACCGACTACGCATACGTTGCCGGACAGATTCAAGCTTCGATAACGCCGATCCGCTGGGGACGATTCATCACAAGCGTCACGCGTCAGACGACAGTCACGATTCAGCCCGGTGACACGATAGCGATTGTTCGTGTACACAAAACGATCAACGGGACGCTCAAGATCCGTGCAATTACATTGCTGGGCGATACTGTTCTCGTCGAAAAACCATTCAGCGATGAATCCGACCGCAACGTGATGTTCAAGCGTGTACGCCGCGGAGCCGAACGTTTCTGGTTGAATTGGATTCCGGTTGCCACGTCGCTGGTTGACGGCGGTACGCCGAACGGCCAGATCGACATCAAGTCGATTGAACTGACCACCCGCGGCGGAACAACGATCACGATCACTGATCCGCTCAGATATTTTCTCCGCTATCGCTGGCTGCGATTGCCGCACGGTGATCGCGACATGCTCGAATTCAATGGCACGGATACTGTCCGCGTAAAGGTGACATTGGAGAGTGCATCGGCGGATACCGATCTGGTAGCGTTGCGATTCGGTGCCAACTCGCTGCACAGAAATCGTGCGCGCATGGTTTTGACAAGCCAGACCATTGGCGGCACACTCGGCTTTGTGAAGACGTATGAGCAGAAGTTCTTCGTCCACAATCGCCCCGGCTACTTCCATGCCGGCGTTGAAGCAATGACAAAAGCAACACTGTACGACGACAACCTGAGCGCCTACAGCGTCAGTTGGTGGGGCGTACCGTACAGAGTGTATTGAGCAGGTGTTGATGGTGGGGAGAAAGCGCAGCCTCTCGATTCGTTGGGGGGGCTGCGCGTCTTTTCACCGTTGAAGATGACGCCAAGTTTAAGCTTATTAGGGCGGTAGTGATATGAATACGAAATTATCCATAGCGATCCTGATCGCAGCAATACTGGCGGGCTGCCAGAAACCCACCGAAGTGCAGCTGCGCGATGATCAATCTCCGCTTGAAATCGAAGCGATCAGTGATGCCGATACATCGCTTGACGAAACGGCGGTGGATACGACGGCGCTTCTGCCGCGTGATCATCGTGACTACATCGGGTTTGCGACAGTCAGCTCCGTCAAGTCCGATTGGGGAAATGGCGTGCGGCAATCTGTGCACGCCCGGGTCGTGGTTGTCAACAAATCAAACCGGATTCCATTTCGTGACAGAGGGGTGTTCTTCGGCAGGTTGCTGGGAACCGTGCGCATCAACGGAGAAATCATGATTCCCCGCCTCCGTATTCAGGGCAATCTCGACAGCGGCATCGAGTATGTGCGGGACATCCTCAACCATCTGCCCCGGCGGGTGTATACGTTCACGGCTGATTCCCTTGCTTCTCCCTTGACGATTGAGTCCCCGGAAAATCTCGTTGTCGCATCACCGGTAGGGGGGCAACGCATCGCACGCGAAAACGATTTTGAGTTGCGATGGTCGGGTGAGGAGAGAATCTCGCTGATTGTCAGCAGGATGGTCGTCGAGCAGGGAGAAGTAACGGTCGTTCCCGTTCTGCATATCAAAGCAAGGCAAATACACGACCGTGTTGTTCTCAGCAGACGAATTCTCAGTTTGCTTCCGCGTGGTGATTATGTATTCAGCTTTGTGGCATCAAACAGAGGTGAGTATCAGACAGCGCGGTATCAGGGAAAAGTACTGATGCAGGCGTCATCAATTTACAATGTTCGGGTTGATTTGATTTAGCATCTATGACACAAAAGGGTCTGATGATTATGCTGGGTCTCGCCATGACTCTCTCGAATACGTACGGCCAATCATTGTTCAGCGCCCGCGCAACGGCGGTGGGCGCGTACGCGCCGTTTGTTGCCGATACGAGAGGATTTGTGAGCAACCCTGCAGGTCTTGTCGGACTTCGTGATTGGGAGTTTACAACATCAACCTACTTTGCGCGGTCGGACAACGGATTTGTTTTTCACGGACTCGCGCTCGGCAAGAGATTTCTTGACGACTTTGCCGTCGGCGTGCAGTATTCTCCCGGTTCGCTGCTTGAGTTTCTTATTCCGTCGGGTCTTTCCATCAACACGGGGGACAGTGTGGTTTCCCTCGACAAACGTGTCTCTTATTCGGAAGATTTTGCAATCGGATTTGCGTACAGGTTCGACGGGGATTTTTCAGTCGGCATCGGAGGGAGAATCCGGCGGGAGAAAGTCAGCGACACGGAATACAAACTGATTCCCAACGTCGAAATTGAAACAACAGATTATACAAACCGGACTTTCCTCGGCGACGTGAGTATTTTGTGGAAGCCGACCCCGTCTATCACTCTGGTTGGAATGGCGAAGAACCTGCTCAGTACGGGCAGCACGTCATTTCCTGATGATCTTTCAGAATTCGAAATGCCGGCAAACCGGATTTTTGAGTTTGGCGTGAAGTACGACGTCGGTTCGGGCATCACGGTTGCAGGTGTCGGAAGCACGAACGAATCCGGCATGACGGGATTCGAATTCAAGATGCCCTATAATTTTGCATTCCGAAGCAGCCTTTACTTCGACAACAATGAGTCGCCGTTTGTATACGCGTACGGCGTCGGTGCAGGATGGGGTTACGGCTTCCTCGAAGTGGATGCCGCCTTTCTCGGCTTCGTCAATCCGGACAGGCATTCCGGAAGATCCACAGCAGCAAACTTCAACGCCTCGCATATCACAAATCTCGATTTGCATGCGTACACCCGGAATAAACTTGTGCTGTCGTTGAAGGCAATATTCGGCAACGTACGTGAGAGCTTGTTGCAGATTCAGGGAGTGGAAATACTGAGCGGCGTCTATCCTTCGTCGTACGAACTGTTTGCATTTCGTCCGATCGGCAGGGTTCGCGTCAGGAATATCTCTGACAAGACTATTCAGGCGAGGGCGAGTATTTTTATTGAGAGATTTATGAATGCTGCAACAGAGTCCGAGCCAGTGGAGTTGCTGCCCGGAGAAGAAAGGGAAATTCCGTTCAATGCCGTACTGAACGATCAGGTTCGTTCAGTGACGAAACTGACCGTCAGGGAAGCCAACGTGTACGTCTCAGCTTCCGCGAGCGAAGAGTACGACGATCGGGTGCAAACCAGAGTGTTGATTCATGCCCGCAACGATTGGGACGGCGATGTTCACTCACTTCGCTACTTCGTTACTCCCGACGATCCTGACATTCTGCGCTACACGCGTGATGTGTTGCTGCAGTACAGGGATTCGCTTGCGGTTGTTCGGAAAGAATTGGAGCCGCTGATGAAGGCAAGGATTCTCTTTAATGAATTTGCGGAAAAGCTCGTCTATGTCGGCGACCCTAAACAGAGTAGCGATTATGTTCAATATCCTTCGGAAACGTTGGTGATGAAAAGCGGCGACTGTGACGACATGACGGTTTGTTTTGCTTCGTTGTTGAGCAGCGTCGGCATATCAACCGCATTCATTGATGTTGTGCCGCCGCAGAATCCGGAGAAGAGCCACGTCTACATGATGTTTGATACGGGACTCGACCCGAAGTTCGGATCCAGCGTAAGTGAAAATCCGAAACGATACATCGTCCGAAAAAATCGCCACGGCAACAAAACCATCTGGCTTCCTATCGAAACGACAGTTGTCGCTCAGGGTTTCGAATCAGCGTGGTCGTTGGGTGCGCAACAGTACCTTGAAGATGCGGAGATCAATCTCGGCCTTATCAAAGGTTGGGTGAAGATTGTGGATGTTTATTAAAGGAGGAGATTATGAAAGGCTTCCGGTTATTTCTTGTTTTCATTCTTACATGTGTGCTTGCAGCAGTTGCGTTTGGCGGGGAAAATATCTCTGTTCACAAAGTGCAGGGAAATGTGATGATTCGGGTGGGCGTTACGGAAACGTGGAACAAGGTCAATACCGGCGACGTGCTGAACCCCGATGCAACCGTACGAACAGGAAAAAACAGTTCTGCCGTAATCTTTCTCTTATCTGCCAATAAGAGGGTTCTTCTCCCTCCCGAAGTGATGGTGGATATTTCCGACATGAGGGAACTGACGCAGGAAGAACTGATGCTGAAGTTGACGATGGAAAAAGTCCGGGCATCATCCTACGAATGGAAAAACAAGGAAATGAACATCCCGGGCACAACCGTTGTTCACGGTGAGGCGAAAGACAAGAAGGATGCATCAGCAGAAGCCAACATTGAGGCGGGGCTGCTGCAACTTAATGGCATCCGCGTGCTGTACGAGAACGGATACTATTCCACCAGCGCGTTGAGAACGATGGATGTGTTGCGACGATATCCTTCGCTTGGAGAGAAGTTCGAGTATCGTATGCTGGGGGCGCAAGCTCTGGAAAAGGCAAGGTTGAAAGGGGAAGCGTTGAACGAATATGTTCTCATCTCCCAACTCCCTTCGCTGACGCGGGAGCAACGCGATGTTGTACAGAGCAGGATATCCCAGTTGAAGAAGCAGTAGTGTTCCAACGCATACCGGTCGGGGGTGCCCGTTGCTTTCGAAATAGAGAACGGCGTCTCTGTGGAGTCAAAAAATATCATCAGACCTACTCCACAGAGTTCGCCGTTCTCTCTATAAGTTAGCGCATTTCCTTTCTGTTGCAAGAAAAGAAACGGGTTACGCGAATCCTCCTGTAGAAGCCGGTTGCGTTTTGTCCGCAATACTGTTAGTTTCGACCATTATTGTCGGGCCTTTTCTACCAATGGTTACTCCACTCTCATCATTATGACACGCCGGCATATTCTCATCACATCGGTGTTCATTTTCGTCGCAACGATGATGACGTTTGTGAACGCCGTAAACTCGGATTTTGTGAATTGGGATGACGATGCATACATCGTCAAGAACCCGCATATCAGGCAGTTGGATGGCACAACAGTTTCCTGGGCATTCTCGAACTCGTATTTCTACTCCTGGATTCCCCTGACTCTCCTTTCCCATGCAACAGATGTTGCCCTGTGGGGGCTGAATCCGAAAGGGCATCATTTTACGGGCGTGCTGTTGCATTCATTCAATGCAACGTGGATTTTTCTTGCGGGCGTTTTGTTGTTTCGCCTCGGGGAGAGTGCCAGCAAGCATTCTGCATACGTGATGAGGGGCGGCTTCACGGCGGCAATGCTGTTGGGGAGCGGGGTGTGTGCATTGTTGTTTGCCATGCATCCGTTGCGCGTCGAATCGGTAGCGTGGGTTTCGGGGAGAAAAGAATTACTCTGTACGTTTTTTCTTGTACCGGCGTTTGCGTCGTATTTTTTCTGGCGGTTTCGCCGGCGAGAGAGATGGCTCGTCGCAACATATATTCTGTTTGCGTTAGCATTGTTGTCAAAGCCTGTAGCTGTCATGTTCCCGTTTGTTCTCGTCATCGTTGATGCGTGGTGGCTCAAGAGAGGAGAAACCAAATCGGCCCTGTTCGGATATTTTGTCGAAGGTAAGATTCTGATGATGTTGATGAGTGCTGCTGTGGTTCTCATCAATATGTCGGGTCCCCGGGGCGTTGCAGGAAATGTTTTTGGTGAGATAGGTATTGTCGAGCGTCTGCTGTTTTTTCCCTATGCCGTGCTTTTCTATGTCTGGAAAATGTTGGCGCCGTTTGACTTGTCCCCGGTGTATCCTGAACTCAACCGGACGCTCCTTCTGCTTTCGCCTCTTGTTCTTGTCGCGGCGGGGTATGCGCTGTTCGCACTGAAAGCGAAGCGCCGTACAGGACTTGCAACGGCATTTCTGGCGTATATCGTTTTCATTGCTCCCACGTTTGTCGGCGTTCCGACCGGACTTCAACCTCTTGCCGACCGATACACATATCTATCCACAATTCCGCTTTTCCTGTTTGTTGGCGGCTGCGGGGAGTGGTGGTGGAGGAGATCGTCGTCGTCGCCCGGGAAATTGTATCAACGGGAAGCGTTGTTCGTTCTTCTTTTTATTCTTTGTGGAATCAATGCTTATCGTACAGTTCGCCACGTTTCTATCTGGCACAATTCCGTTTCGCTGTGGAGTCAGGCGGTACGGTATGCACCTTCCTCGCGCAATGAGTTTGAAGCGCGTAAACCCTATCTCAAGCCGGACTATCTTGACGCCCTGACCATGCTCGGAACGGCATATTATGACTCGCAAAATCCGGAGAAGGCTGCCGATGCGTTCAGAATGATTGTCCTGCTTGATTCCTGCAATGCCGAAGGGTATCACCGCCTGGGATACATTCAGGCCGGGCAGGGTTTGATTGACAGCTCAAAGGCTTCCTTCAAGAAGGCGATTGCATGCAATGTCCGTCACGCAAAAGCCCATTTCGATCTTGGCATGCTGCTCACACAACAGGATAGTTTGAGCGCGGCCCTTCCTTCGTTGCGCACATCGGCCCGACTCGGCTTCCATGATGCGCAAGAATTCCTCCGCGTCCGCGGCATCGAGTGGTAGCACTCCCTGCGTTGATTATGTAGCAATTTTCATTCGCGAATTGTTGGCATCAATCCGCCAAGCAGAGTATATTATTAAGCAAATAATTCCGTGCCGGTCATCAAACTGACGGCATCGGGAAGTATGTTTTGTTCTTTTCCATTTGTGAGGAGTAGCCATGAGGCGCATCTTTCCAATCCTGCTGACACTTGCACTGTGCTTTCCTGAAGCGAGGGCTCAGTATAGCTGGGTGTCGGCGTATCCGAGTCTGCCAACGTTCAGCCTGCCTGTTGAGTTGGTGAATGCCGGCGACGGCACTAACAGGATGTTTATTGTCCAGCAACGGGGAATCATCTACGTCATTGAAAATTCTCCGACTGTCTCGACCCGCAAAGTGTTCCTCGATCTTTCCGACAGAGTATCGCAGTCGGGCAGTGAAATGGGCCTTCTGGGACTTGCCTTCCACCCCGACTATCGCAACAACGGGTACTTGTACGTGAACTACACCGGCGGTTCTCCGTTGACCTCCTATGTCTCACGTTATCAGGTCAGTGCATCAAATCCGGACTCGGCGGTGCGAAGCAGTGAATTGATCCTCTTGACTGTTGCCCAGCCGTTCACCAACCACAATGGAGGCAAGATTGCATTCGGCCCCGACGGATATTTGTACATCGGGCTGGGAGATGGCGGAAGTGGAAACGATCCAGGCAATCGTGCCCAAAACAGATCTTTGCTGCTGGGGAAGGTTCTACGCATCAACGTTGACAGCACAGCCGGCGGCAACAACTACACAATTCCCCCAACCAATCCCTACTTCGAAAACACCCAAGGGTGGCGGCAGGAAATCTATGCATACGGCATCCGCAATCCCTGGAAATTTACTTTTGACAGATTGAACGGCACGCTGTGGTTGGGAGATGTCGGACAAGATGCGCGCGAGGAAGTTGATATTATCATCAGCGGCGGTAACTACGGCTGGCGGTTGATGGAAGGATCGCTCTGCACACCCGGCGTCAACCCAAACTGTCTCGATACGGCAGGACTCATTCGTCCCGTGTGGGAGTATCCCAACGCGGGTTCGGATATCGCGGTAACGGGAGGATATGTGTATCGCGGTTCTCTGATCCCTTCTATGGTCGGTAAATACCTCTGTGCGGATTACGGATCGGGCAAGACATGGGCGCTGACGTACACCGGTATCGGCACAGCCACGGCCGTGCTTCTCACCGACGAAACGTATGCCATTTCCACGTTCGGCGAAGACGAACAGGGGGAATTGTACTTATGTTCCTACAGCTCTACGGGTCGAATCTACCGGTTGAACGGGCCCCCTTCATCGGTCGGTGAAATCGGAACTCCCGTTCAATTCGGGCTTGAGCAGAACCACCCTAATCCCTTCAATCCGACTACCGAAATTCGTTTCCGGATTGCCGAAGGCGGCGTCGCCACGTTGAAAGTATTTGATATGTTGGGAAGGGAAGTTGCAACATTGGTGAACGAGAATCTCCCTTCCGGCACCCACGTGCGTACATTCGATGCCGCAGGGCTTGCCAGCGGCGTGTACTATTACCGGTTGACGGCAGGAACACTTATCGAGACCAGAAAAATGATCCTTGCCAGATAGGTTCAAATGACCACTGGTGACAAAAGTAGACAGGTTTTTTGAGGCATATTCCACAGGAATGGAGGTCGAAAGCGGAGTCCCAAGTGGTTGGGACTCCGCCATTCCCGTGGGTCCGGCTATC
>CAADGV010000015.1 GCA_900696645.1 uncultured Chlorobiota bacterium
ACTCTGTTGATCAACGGAGAGGATGTCGAGAACATGCCGGCACCCGAACGACCGTCCGTTGCCTGCCGCTACTATTTGAACGGAATTCCATCACCGGAAGCAATCCGCTCCAGAATTGAGCAACACCTTTAATGGATCAAGGAATAACCCAATGAAAAAATATTCTCTCATTCTTGTTGCCCTGATTGCGGTCGGCATGTTCGCAGCAGGTACAGAACAATCGAGAAAAGGCGAATCAGCATCGACCGCCAACGCAAGCAGCAACAAGCCACTGGTGACGTTTGTGGAGTTGGGCTCAGTCAAGTGTATTCCCTGTCGCCAGATGCAACCGGTGATGAAAGCGATTGAAGAAAAGTACGGCGAACAGATAAGCGTCGTGTTCTATGACGTCTGGAAGGATGACCAGGTACAGTATGCGGACAAGTACCGCATCCGTGTCATTCCCACACAAGTCTTTCTCGACAAAGATGGCAAGGAATTCTTCAGGCACGAGGGGTTCTACCCTGAAGCAGAAATCGACAAGATTCTTCAGAAACGTGGTCTGAAGATCCTCAAGGGGAAGTGACATGCTTGACGAACTGTTTATCTGGCTCAGCACGGCAATCGGCGGAACTTTCGGCGTTGCTCTGTTTGCGGCATTAGGCTGGGGCGTCATCAGCATTATTCTCAGTCCATGCCATCTCTCCAGCATTCCTCTTGTGGTCGGATATATCAGCAGTCAGGGAAAGGATGGAATCCGGCGCTCGTATTCCATCGCTTTAGTGTTCGGAATCGGGATCCTGATCACCATTGGGTTGATTGGGGCGATCACAGCGTCCGCGGGAAGGATGATGGGCGATGTCGGCGTATGGGGAAACGTCATTGTGGCCGGAGTGTTTTTTGTTGTCGGTCTCTACCTCATGGATGTAATCAATCTGTCGTGGAACGGTTTCATGCCGCAAACCTCGTTTGCCCGCGGTTGGAAAGGCGCGTTGTTGTTGGGACTCATTTTCGGCATCGGTCTCGGTCCGTGCACATTTGCTTACATGGCACCGGTTCTTGGTGTAGCATTCAGCGTGGCAACGACGAATATGCTTCAGGCCCTCTCCCTCATCGCTGCATTCGGGATCGGTCACTGTGCCGTGATTGTCGTAGCGGGAGGTACAGCCGGTACAGTACAGAAGTACCTCAATTGGACGGAACAATCGAAGGGCGCAATATGGCTGAAGCGTGGCGCCGGTGTGTTGGTGATGTTGGGGGGAGTGTACTACATCTATACCGCATTCTAAGGGTTCTCAACAGTCCCGACTTTCTGTAGCTATATTCAACACAGCAATAACGTTCTTCAACACTTCATAGCACCCTCCCTCCCAATATACTTGCCATTCGGCAACTATTGCCTTGGAACAATATTTGCCATTCCTGAAGTGTCTCCCTCAAACGATTATGGATGCTCTCCGGGCCGAAGGCCTTTTGCAACTTACATTGGTAACTCAGAAGATCGCCCGCTGTCTGGCAGACGATGCCGGACTCAGCGTAAGCGAACTCAACTGTATGCTGCAACTGTATCTTGAAAAGCCGTGCTGTGTTCGCAAACTTACCGAAATGCTCGGTATCGGAACAACTTCCACGTCGAAACTTCTTCGTTCATTGGACGGACGGGGATGGTTGACACGCGAGTTGGACCCTGCCGATCGGCGTATGGAGCGGGTTGCACTGACGGATAAGGGAGCAGAAGTGGCAAAGCAGATACTCCTCGCAGCGGATAATATCGCAATCCAGATCCTCGATAAACTTCCGGATGAACGTCGCCTGCCATTCACAGAGTGTATCACCACCGTAACCCAACACATTAAGACAATATCCAACCACAAATAGAAAGGTTCTCCCATGGATCAATCCATTACCAGAAAAGAATTCCTGAGGAACGGCACCAAGGTTGCCGCGGGTGCGGCACTCGGTGTGGGGACTCTCCACATGCTCACCGGTTCCCCGGCTCATGCGGACAAGATGGTCACCCCGTGGCCGTGGCCATATCAAGCGCTTGATGTCGAAGCTGCTCGTATTGCCGGGCATGATGCATATTGGGAAGGAAAGGGATGCTCCTACGGGGCGTTTCATGCTATTGCATCACAGTTGCGCACTGTTCTACCCGATCCCTGGAACCAACTGCCGTCAGAGATCATGATCTACGGACACGGCGGCGGTGCCGGCTGGGGGGCAACGTGCGGCGCATTGAACGGCCCAGCTGCATTGATTTCCCTCGTACTTCTCAAAGCGCGATCCGACGTTCTTATCAGCGACATGTACGGCTGGTACACGCAGACATTGTTCCCGACGGACATCAGTAACCAGTATGCTGTGAACCATGTGTTTCACGATAATCGTTGCGATATTATTCTGCCTCAGAACGCCGCCGGCTCACCTCTTTGTCATCCGTCGGTAACGGAGTGGTGCAAGGTTGCAAACTACACCTCTGACGCGCTCCAGCGCAAGGAACGGTGTGCACGCATCACCGGCGATGTTGCCGCCTTTGCAGCGCAGATCCTGAATGAAGAACGTGGCGGAACATTTGTCCCTCGCTACGTGGCTCCATCTATCATTGGCGTGTGCATGAGCTGTCATGGCGCGGGCCTGACGAACAGGGTCGCTGCCAAGATGGAGTGCACGCAATGCCACGGCACGAACCCGCATCAGACTGCCGTGCAGCACGTCGGCGATCCTGCACCTACGTATAAGCTCGGACAGAACTATCCGAACCCGTTCAACCCGGCGACCAATATCGAATTCTCGATTCCGGAGGCCGGAGCGGTGACGCTTGCGGTGTACGACGTTCACGGACGTCTTGTGAAGAACATTATTGCCAACGAGACTTATTCCAGCGGTACATTCAAGGCTCAATGGGATGGAACGAATGATGCAGGCATGCGTGCAGCAAGCGGAATCTATTTTGCACGGCTGACCGCAGGAACCTTCAGTGCCGTACAGAAGATGAATCTGGTCAAGTAAGACCGGTTTTCTTATCATCTCGCAATAAACCCACATGCTGCAGAGCAGCGTGTGGGTTTGTTTGTGATTAGAAAGATAACCGGTGTGTTGCTTGCACCGGCGAGCGTCAAGCGCAAGTTGAGCGCGAGCACGATACGCTGCAATGCGTACGCAGTGCCTGCATGAGTCAGGTATGTAGCAGCAATGAGCGAGCTATGTACCAGCAATGTGCCCGAACGGGGCGGACAACGTAGAGCGCGTTTACGTTGGGCAACGTAGAGGAAGTGCCTGTTCGCCTCGCGGTATGAGGTGTCTTCGACAGGCCTGCAGTGAGCTTGCTTGAGGAAAGACTTGGATTTCTTGTTGACCATTTCTTTAAGAAAGAAATGGTCGAAAGAAATGATCTCATTGAAATCGTAACGCACGTCCCGGAAAAGCAATCGTGGGTTGGGACGATTTCAGTTTGAAAAGCAACTGAAATCGTAATCACGTCTGGATTGCCGTCCCGCACGCCGACGATTTCAATGCATGATAGTCAATTGCTCCGTGGCGGGTGTTATGCTATGGAGGGACTTGGGTTTCTTGGTGACCATTTCTTTAAGAAAGTCCCGCTAATGGGGATTCCGCAATTGCGGGATTCTGCCCGCCGCGCGAGGGTCCCTGCCCGAGGCAGGCGGACGTGACACCTGCCCTTCTCAGCATATACGGATACCGTTTTTGGTCGTGGCATGAAATCTGAAATCAAAATCTGATATCATTTGAACGTTCGTCTCGGCTCGATGAGGAAGAACGCTCAAACTGTCCGGAATTCGGTTGGCTTATGTTCACCGATGAAGTGCATTGCGCAGACAATGTGTTGAGAAACGCAATTTTGTGTTGAGTTCTTCCTCATCATCCTTCGATATGTGTCGCATCACAACAAGTTCTCTCTCATGAAAGGTCAAGTGTATGGCGCATCAGCACGGAATAACACGGAGGGATTTCATCCGTTGGGCTGTTGCAGCGCCGATTGCGGCGAGTACACTGGAGAGTTTTCTCCCCAAACTTGCCGGCGCTTTGCAAGATGCCATCAAGGAGTATCCCATCATCTGGCTGCAGGCATCCACATGCAGTGGATGTTCCGTATCGGTTATCAACACTATTCACCCAAGCATCAAGAACGTCATTCTCGAACAGGTTCTTCCGGGTCACCAGTTAAAACTGATGTATCATGGCACGCTGATGGCCGCAGCCGGAGAGCTGTCGCTGCAAGCGGCCCGCGAAGCAGCGGAGAAATACCGCGGAAAATACGTCTTGGTAGTCGAGGGCGCAATCCCGACGAAACAGAACGGGATCTTTGGTTCGCTCGGAGAGAAAGAAGGCAAGGCCATCAGCATGCTCATGTGGCTGGATCAACTGGGTCGCGATGCAATGGCGACTCTGGCAGTGGGAACGTGCGCGGCATACGGCGGATTGTCGGCGGCGAGTCCGAACCCGTCGGGGAGCAAAGGAGTGACCGACGTTTATAAGATGTTGAATATAGCAACGCCGGTCATCAACATCCCCGGATGCCCGCCGCATCCCGACTGGTTCATCGGGACAGTGGCGAAGATACTCTTGTACGGTATGCCACAGCCAAAGGAACTCGACGATAATGGACGGTTGAAGTTGTTCTATGGACGCTCGATTCATAGTCGATGCATCTATCGAGATTACCTTGATCTTGGCATCTTTGCATCGAACTTCGGGCAGGAAGGCTGTTTGATGGAACTCGGCTGCAAAGGCCCTTTCACGAATGCCGATTGTCCTGTCCGCTTATGGAACGGCAGTGTCAACTGGTGCATTAATGCAGGTGGTCCGTGTATCGGATGCACAGAGCCCGGTTTTCCGGATGCCCATTCCCCAATCTATCAGAGAAGGTGACACACCATGGAAACGATCAGAGCACATGTGGTTATAGATCCGCTGACACGGATTGAAGGTCACCTCAAGATCGAGGCAACGGTCGAAAACAAGAAGGTCGTTGAAGCAAAATGTGCAGGGACACTGTACCGGGGATTCGAACAGATTCTTGCGGGTCGGAATCCCCTGGATGCGATTCAGATTACGCAGAGGTTCTGCGGTGTCTGTCCGACCCCGCATGCAATAGCATCTGCACAGGCGCTGGAGAATGCATTTGGCATCATGCCCCCTGACAATGGGCGGGTTATTCGTAATATCATGCAGGGTGCAAACTACATTCAGTCACATATCTTGCATTTCTATCACTTGGCATCTCTCGATTACTTCCGCGGTCCCGACGTGCCGCCGTTCATTCCACGGTATGAGTCCGATTACCGGGTCCCGCAAACGGTGCACGACCAGCTTGTGAGCCACTACGTACAGGCGTACCAGATTCGTCTCAAAGCGCATGAGCTTTCGGCTATATGGTCCGGGAAGATGCCTCACGTTGCTTCCATGGTTCCGGGCGGCGTCAGTATCATCCCCCGCCTCGACAATATCACCACATCCCTGTGGCGCCTGAAGGAACTGACGGACTTCATTGACAATGTCTACATTCCCGATGTGATGACGCTGGGCGAGATTTATCGTGACTGTTTCCAGCTCGGCATCGGCAACAAGAATCTTCTTTCGTTTGGACTGTTTGATCTTGATGCCGAACCCGACGTGATGAAGCGAAAGCGATTCTTCCCCATGGGGAGAATGACGAAGGGAAAAATCGAGCCGGTCGATGCACAAAGGATAACGGAAGATGTGAAATCGTCGTGGTACGATTCGCCGAGCCGGGTACACCCGACGAGAGGTGAAACCATGCCCAACCCTGTAAAAAAAGGGGCGTACAGTTGGCTCAAGTCACCCCGATACGAAGGAGAAGTATACGAGGTCGGCCCGTTGGCACGGATCGCCATGGCATATGAGCGAAAGACAAATCCCAAGGTCGTACAACTTGTAGACAGTAAGTTGCAACAGCTTCAGCTCGGCCCTGATGCCCTCTATTCCGTTATGGGAAGGCATCTTGCACGGGCACTGGAATGTAAAATAGTTGCCGATGAAATCAGTTCGATGATTATGCAGGTCAAGTTGGATGAACCCGTATGCACCAATCACACAATTCCCGATAGTGCGCAAGGGATGGGACTTTGGTGTGCTGCGCGCGGGGCACTCGGTCATTGGATTGAGATCAAGAACGGAAAGATTGCACGCTACCAAGCCGTCGTTCCCACAACTTGGAATGCGTCACCGAAAGATGATAAAGGGAAACCGGGTCCGATTGAACAGGCAATGATCGGAACGACGGTTGAGGATACGGAGAACCCGTTTGCGTTGGCACGGATTGTTCGCTCGTTCGATCCGTGCATTGCTTGTGCAATTCATATACTTGAGCCCGGGAAATCCCTCAAGAAGTTCAGAGTGGTGTAGGAAGCAGAGCCGGATCAGATGAAGAAGGACGTTCTCATTCTCGGCGTTGGCAATCTTCTGCTGGGTGATGAAGGAGTTGGTGTGCATGTGGCTCAACAACTCCTTCAATTGCCTTTGCCCGGCAACGTGGAGGTGCTTGATGGTGGAACAGTAGGATATGAACTGCTTCCCTATTTGGAGGGAAAAGCGCAAGTAATTCTCGTGGACGCTGTCCATGCCGATTGTGAACCGGGTACGTTGCTCCGTTTCAACGAGGCGGATGCGGAGTTGCAGTGGCCGCCATCATACTCTTCCCACCAAAGTGGACTTCGTGAACTGCTCGATGGGGCGAAGATGCTTGTCCCGCCTCCCGAAATCGTTGTATATGGGATTGTTCCGCGTGACATGTACCGCCTGACAATTGGACTCAGCCGCGAGGTGCATCGTCGGATACCCGCCATTCTTTCAGTGATCATGGATGAAATCCAGAGTCTGAGCCGAAAGACCGGTGCTGTTCCGTGAAGCACGATATCCATGCCCGAGTGTGAAAACAAAAAGTCTGATTCAAAGACGGAGCACACACACCCTGCAAATCTCATTTGTTTTTCACTTGGCCGTGACGAACCATCCCATGACGACGACACAGAATGTCCGATTTGAGGAGGGCTTTTCTTGTTTCCACGAGCTATTCCGAAGGAATGGCTTCGCCAAAGCTCGTGGCTAGACAGGTTTTCGCAGTTGTCGTGGACCATTGGTTGGGTGCGGATAACATCGTGTCCTTGCAAGACATGGTACGGGACGGAGTCCCGCGCTACGCCTTGTTGTAGGGCGATTCTCCTGAATCGCCTTACGCGGATTCAGCCACGACGGGCCCCGTTGGGGTCGGGTGCGGGTGGCCTTGTGGCTTTGGTAAGGCATGATACGGGACGGAGTCCCGCGCTACGCCTTGTTGTAGGGCAATTCTCCTGAATCGCCTTTACGCGGATTCAGCCACGACGGGCGCCGTTGGGGTCGGGTGCGGGTGAGTTCGTGTCCTTGCAAGACATGGTACGGGACGGAGTCCCGCGCTACGCCTTGTTGTAGGGCGATTCTCCTGAATCGCCTTACGCGGATTCAGCCCGACGGGCCCCGTTGGGGTCGGGTGCGGGTGAGTTTGTGTCCTTGCAAGACATGGTACGGGACGGAGTCCCGCGCTACGCCTTGTGGACACTTGATAATTTCGGTTGCTTTTGCTATTGTACATGCCAAGGATTTGACTCCCCTACCCGTCTGCGCTATCAGGGGCGCGGACAACAATATCTACAAGTGTTACCCACCTCGGTCCAGGTAACGGGGTGCCGTACGCTGAGGCGTACATACGTTTATTCGTGACCGCGTATTATGCCGGTCGTTGATTTGGCACAAAGACCTGTTATAGGGGAAATGATTCACAAGCGGAACAACCAGCGCTATAGGGGCGACACTGCTTCAACAAATGAATTTTTCCATTGACCTCTGTCCCATAGATACCTGATACTGCATGCCCAAAATATTCGACAACATTGAACTGCAACTTCTTGAGGGTTTGAAATACACTCTTGATGTTTCACATCGAGCAGATTTCTGCGTTGGGTATTTTAACCTGCGCGGGTGGAAACAAGTTGCTGACAGTATTGAAACCTGGGTCGGCGGCGAGGGGAAACAATGCCGGCTGCTTGTGGGAATGCAGCGCAGACCGGAGGAGTTGGTGCGTGAGATGTTCTCAACAAAAGAACCTGAGCTCATAGATCAGGCAACAGCGGTCAAACTCAAGAAACTGCTGGCGCAAGATTTCAAAGATCAACTCACAATCGGATTGCCCACTGAAGCAGATGAAAAAGGATTGCGTAAGCTCTCCACTCAAATCAAGAGCAAACGGGTTGTTGTCAAGTTGTTTCTGCGACATTCCCTACATGCCAAGTTATATCTCCTCTTCCGAGATGACAAGATCAGCCCCATTATTGGATACGTCGGCAGCAGTAATCTGACCCTTGCCGGGCTGAAGAACCAGGGAGAACTCAACGTTGATGTCGTGGAGCAAGATGCCGCACAGAAGCTGTCAACGTGGTTCAATGACAGGTGGGATGACCGTTGGTGCATTGACATCTCCGACGAGCTTGCTCAGATCATTGATGAGAGCTGGGCCACTGAGCAACTGCGGTTACCCTACCATATTTACATCAAGATGGCGTACCATCTTTCACGGGAGGCGATTGCTGGCATCTCACAATTCACAATCCCGCCAATCTTTCAGAAAGAATTGCTGGAGTTTCAACAGAAGGCGGTACAAATTGCAGCCCATCATCTCAACAGTCCGAATCGGGGCGGAGTGCTTATTGGTGACGTTGTTGGCTTTGGGAAGACGATTACCGCAACAGCACTCGCAAAGGTATTCGAAGAAGACTTCTTTCTTGAAACGCTCATCATCTGTCCAAGGAATCTTGTGAGAATGTGGGAAGACTACGTGTACAAATACAAGCTACACGCCCGAGTCATCTCTATCTCACAAGTGCAGTCGATCCTACCGAAGGAACGTCGCTACCGGGTCGTACTCATCGACGAGAGCCACAATTTGCGCAATCGTGAGGGTAAGAGGTACAGGGCAATCCATGAGTACATTCAGTTGAATGAGAGCAAGGTCATTCTCCTTACTGCGACACCGTACAACAAAACCTATTACGATCTGTCGAACCAACTACGGCTATTCATCCAGGAAGACAAAGATCTTGGCATTGCACCCGAACGCTTCATTGCAGATTTGGGGGGACAAGTGCAATTCATGGCAAAGTACCAATATCCGGCACGATCACTTCTGGCCTTTGAAAAAAGTGAGTACGCCGATGATTGGCGTGAACTGATGCGATTGTTCATGGTTCGACGGACACGGAGCTTCATAAAGGACAACTACGCCAAGACTGATCCGGCAGATACCAGGAAGTACCTTGAATTCGCCGACGGACGACGTTCGTATTTCCCAGATAGAATTCCCAAGAAAGTAGAGTATGAATTCGACCCCGCGGATCCATCCGACCAGTATGCGAGGCTCTATTCGCAAAAGGTTGTTGACACACTTGATCGACTGACGCTCGCCCGCTATGGACTCGGCAGGTTCCTGGAAGACAGGCCCCTCATCAAGCCAACGAAAGAAGAGCTTGTCGTTATTGACAACCTTTCACGGGCCGGAAAGCGCCTGATGGGATTCTGCCGCACGAATTTATTCAAACGGCTGGAAAGCAGCGGACACGCATTCCTGCTCTCAATTGCACGGCATGTTCTCAGAAATTTTGTGTATGCCTATGCGCTGGAGGAGAACCTCGCTTTGCCCATCGGTCCCCAGGAATCGAACCTGCTCGATGAGTTTCTCGATGACGAGGATTTTGACAAGCCCGCGGGAAACCAACTCAGGCTGATGTTGAGGGAAGACGAGTATTACGAGCAAGCAAGCGCTGTGTATGATTTGTATCGCCGAGAATTCAAAGACCGACTCGATTGGATTCGTGCCGGCCTGTTTCAGCCGTCACTGAAACAATCCTTGATCGATGATGCGAAAGAGCTTCTGAAGATTCTCAACATGGCGAAGACTTGGAATGCCGATAAAGATCGCCAGCTGAAAGCTCTTCAAGAACTCTGCTCCGAGCGCCATCCCAAGGAAAAGATACTTGTATTTACGCAGTTTGCAGATACAGCCGACTATCTCTACGAGCAACTCAAACGAACGGGAATAGACCGGATAGAATGTGTTACGGGAGATTCGGAAGATCCTACGGAATATGCTTACCGGTTCAGCCCGGTAAGTAACGAAAGAACCGAGGTAAAGGGAACGAAAGAGGAGATCCGTGTTCTTATCTCAACTGATGTACTGAGCGAAGGACAGAATCTCCAAGACTGCCACATTATAGTGAACTTTGATTTGCCTTGGGCACTTATTCGACTGATTCAGCGGACAGGGCGCGTCGACCGGATTGGCCAGCAATCCGAGAGAATCCTATGCTATTCATTCCTTCCGGAAGACGGACTTGAGAACATCATTCAACTCCGCACAAGACTCAGAAATCGGATTCAGCAGAATGCGGAAGTGGTCGGTTCTGATGAGGTGTTTTTTGAAGGAGACCCTATCAATCTTTCAGATCTCTATAACGAGAAAGCAGGCATACTCGATCAAGAAGACGAGGGGGAAGTTGATCTTGCCTCTTATGCCTATCAAATCTGGAAGAATGCTATTGATGCGGATCCGTCTCTCAAGAAAACCATCAGCGAGCTTCCCAACGTCGTGTACGCAACAAAGGCACATCCTGATGCCGATAAGGCAACCGAAGGTGTGGCTGTGTACACACGAACAGCAGATGACAATGATATTCTTGCCTGGATGAACGCCAAGGGAGAGATTGTTACGCAATCACAACTTGCAATACTGAAGGCAGCGGAGTGTACATCGGAGACGAAGGCACTCCACCGGTTGGAGAATCACCATGAGCTGGTGCAGTCTGCGATGGGTCAAATACGCGAGGTTGAAAGTAACGTCGGGGGGCAATTGGGAAAGAAAACGGGCGCAAAGTACCGAACGTTCATGCGCCTGACACGATACCTCGAAGAAAACAAGGACACACTGTTCGCAACCGAGGCATTGAAGAGGGCGCTCGATGACATCTACAAGTACCCGTTACGTGAGTCTGCGCGAGAAACTCTGAACCGGCAACTCAAAACCGGACTTGATGATGCTCAGCTTGCCGACCTTGTTGTTGCCCTGCGCGAGGAAGATAAGCTCTGCATCATAGATCAAAAGGAAGTAGAGCGGCGCGAACCTCAAATCATCTGTTCACTTGGATTCAAAGTAGAATAGCCTATGTCTATCAAGAAAGCCGATTTCTTCCGCTACATCAAACAGTTTGAACTGAAGGAACTCTTCAACGAACTTGGTTGGAATCGGGTAAAGCTCTCCTATCCCGTGCCTATTGATGAGCAGAACTATTCCCTCATAGGCATCGCCGAGAAGAAGAATTTTGTGATTTTCCTCTGTGAAACACCGCAAGGAAAGAACATCCCGGATTCAGCGGTACGGCGTAAGATTGACAATGTGATTGCAAAACTCCACCACGAGCATCTGATCATCTATGCCGACGGGAACAAGACCCGCCAGCGATGGGAGTTGCTCATTCGAGAAGAAAACAAGCCGGTAGTCTGTCGCCCTGTCGATTACTACAAGGGACAGGAACCCGAATTGCTGTTCCAAAAACTTGAAGGACTCTTCTTCTCGTTCGACGACGAGGAGAAATTGACGATCGTGGATGTTCGCTCCCGTGTGATGGCAAACTTCGAGAAGAACGCAGAGGTCGTCACCAAGAAATTCTATGAGAAGTTCAGCAAGGAACACGGGAAGTTCCTCGGCTTCATCAAGGGCATCCAGAGCAAGGTGGATCAGGAGTGGTATGCCTCACTCATGCTCAACCGGCTCATGTTCATCTACTTCATTCAGAAGAAGGGCTTCCTCGATAAGAACAAGGACTACCTTCGTACCCGGCTCAAGGCTGTCCAATCAAGGAAGGGAAAAGACAAGTTCTACTCCTTCTACAGAAGCTTCCTCCTCGTCCTCTTTCACAAAGGACTCGGCTCTCCGCTTCGGGATGCGGAGATCGAGGCAGAAATCGGCAAGGTTCCCTACCTCAACGGCGGTTTGTTTGATGTACACAAGCTCGAACAGGAAAACAAGAACATCACCATCGAGGACAAGGCCTTCGAGCGGATCTTCGATTTCTTCGACGAATACAACTGGCATCTCGATACACGCGTCACAGCCACCGGCAAAGACATCAACCCGGATGTTATCGGGTACATCTTCGAGAAGTACATCAACGACCGGGCGGCGATGGGGGCGTATTATACCAAAGAGGACATCACCGAGTATATCAGCAAGAATTGCATTGTGCCGTGGTTGTTCGATGAGGTGAAGAGGAATTATCCAAAGCCGTTTTCCGTAGGGACGCACGGCCGTGCGTCCCTACAAGGAAACATCTGGTCCTTCCTCCAGCACAGCGGCGATACATACATCTATCCCGCCGTCAAGCATGGGATCCCCAACGCAGGTGTAGGGGTGGAACATGTTCCGCCCGCACAGGTCGAGGAGGATTTCTCCGATCTCCCTGAAGACGTTCGTTCCTGCATAGACCCCAACACCCCCGACCTTGTCGAGAAGCGCAAATGCTGGAACCGTCCCGCCCCGCCGGAGATTGCCCTGCCAACCGAGATTTACCGTGAAGTGATTGCCCGCCGCAAGCGCTACTACGAGGTGCGGAAGAAGATAGAGCGTGGCGAGATCACCGAGATCAACAACTTCATCACCTACAACCTCAACATTCGTCAGTTTGCGCAGGATGTGTTGGAGCAGACGGATGACCCGAAGCTGATCATGGAGTTCTACAAAGCCGTGCGCAAGATTACCGTGCTCGACCCGACGTGCGGCTCAGGGGCATTCCTCTTCGCAGCGCTCAACGTCTTGGAGCCGTTGTACTTTGCGTGCGTGACTCGTATGCGCGAGTTCATTGAACAGGATGCCCGCCACGAAGGGGACGGGCAGGGCAAGCCCGCCACAAAGAGGGCAGGCAGGCACAAGTTCTTCGAGGAGCAGATTGCGCTCATAGACTCCGACGACCATCCCAGCGAGGAGTACTTTATCTACAAGTCCATCATCCTGCACAACCTGTACGGCGTGGACATTATGAAGGAGGCGGTAGAGATTGCCAAGCTCCGTCTCTTCCTCAAGCTTGTGGCAACGTGCGACGTGGACTATGCAAAGCCTAACCTTGGACTTGAGCCGCTGCCGGATATTGACTTCAACATCCGCTCGGGCAATACGCTCGTTGGCTATGCGACTCTTGCAGACCTCGACAAAGGCGAGCAGGGTGGGTTGTTTGGCAACGAAGAGAAGCAGGCGATACTCGAAGAATCCGACGTGGTGAGCAGGGCGTACGCACGGTTTAAGGATGCGCAATTGGTGATGAACACCAACCCGAAGTCGTACAAGGATGCAAAAGACGATCTGAACAAGCGTCTAACAGTCCTCAACGACAAGCTCAACAAGTATCTTGCAGTAGCGTATCTCGACGCCTCGTACAGCAAGAAGGCTTTTGATACGTGGATCGCCTCTCACCAGCCGTTCCATTGGCTGGCGGAGTACTACTGGATTATTGCTGAGGGTGGGTTTGATGTGATTATCGGGAATCCACCTTTTATCGAAGTCAGGGATATACCTTACGAGGTGAAGGGATTGCGTACGCTTGATACAGCAGCCGTTCATGCAATGTGTGTTGAACGCAGCCTGCAAGTCTCGGGCGAAAAGGCCAGCATCAGTATGGTATACCCGATGTCATTGGTATCAACGCAAAGAATGAAATCTGTCCAGATTCTCTTGGAGAGCGAGGGCGAATCTTGGTATGCAAATTTTGCCTGGAGACCAGCGAAACTGTTCGATGAGGTGAATAGGGCAATCTCGATTCTTGTCCATCGTCCTGCTGCGCAAACTCGGGCGTGGTCCACAGGGTATGTGAAATGGACTTCCGAAAACCGGTGCAATCTTATTCCTACTGTGGCGTATGTCGAAGTCCCAACCACAAGAAGCTACCACTGGATTCCAAAGTTCTCAAACAGCGTTGAGAGCACTATTCTAAAGAAGATGTTTGATTCCAAGAACACTCTTTCCAAATTCTTCTCGTCATCAAAATTCCGTGTATACTACCGAACAACCGGCGGTTTGTACTGGAAGGTATTCACAGACTTTGCTCCGGCATTCAAGGTTAAGGGGAAGAGTGGACATTCGTCTAGGGAGACGTGGTTCGCCGTTTCATCTGAGGATCATGTTAAGCCAATCGTAGCATGTCTCAGCAGCAACCTGTTCTGGTGGTGGTATACAATCACCAGCAACCTCAGGGACCTAAACCCATCTGACATTGCCAATTTTCCGGTTCGGGGATCCATCGTCAACGATGAAACAGCACGCAAGGTGGGTGCTAGGTACTTAGCTGACATTGTTGCCAAGAGTACGATGCTCGTCAGAGAGCAGAAACAGACTGGACGAACAGAAACTCAATCGTTCAAGATTCAAGCCTCCAAGCCCATCATCGACGAGATCGACAAAGTGTTGGCGAAGCATTACGGCTTCACGCCGGAGGAGTTGGATTTTATTATCAATTACGATATCAAGTATCGGATGGGCAAGGAGCTGGGGGGAGAGGATGGCTAGCGCACACAGACAACAACGCCTCCACCGCGGTGTGCAGTTTTCTTTGTTTGCCACCTCCTACACACCTCTGTTCGTTCTGATCATCCTGCGACAGCTGTTCCAAAACGGAAACAAACTCACCAACGCATCAACCACGGGAGAGTTTGTCACCATCATCGCTGCGGATTTCCTCCTTTCGCTAATGCTAATAACTCTCATATGCATGGGAATGTTTGGCTTGGTGGCATCCTTAAAGAACTTGAACGTCCGAGCGAAGCAGAACGGTGTTCGCGTGTCAATCACCAACGTTCAGAATCGAAGCGGCGAAGCGATAAGTTACATTGGAACGTATATCATCCCGTTCCTTTTCCAGGATTACTCCGGATGGTACGAGGTACTGTCCGTCCTGTTTCTATTGTATGTCATTTACAGAATCTACATCCATTCGTCCCTGCTGCTCATCAACCCGCTTCTTAACCTTCGGTATTCTCTGTTTGAGATTGGCTTCATCGAGGAGCAGAACGGTCGACAAAGAACAGGCATGATGATTACTCGGAATAGATTTCTTCAAGAGGGTGATAGCCTCTTGATTTATCCACTGGGTCAAAAACTCTACTTGGGAGTCATGAACGATGAAGAAGGAAGCTGAACTTCGCGGGCTCTTGGATTCCATATCAAGGCGGCCGCCACCCGCTGTGAGACTCTACTTCGTTTCAAGGCGGCTCAAATCCGAAACGACGAGGGCTTCTCGCGTTATGCAGAAGTACACGTTCCATCTCCACCAATTGGACATTGATGAAGATCTGCGCCGGATGTTTCTCGATATGATGAGAGAACAGTTGGAGAAGATCATGGCAGATAATGACCTTAGCCTTGCCGCATATGAGATCATCGATGATGACGAACCGAAGCTGTATACGTATCAGCTGCAAAACAAGGCAATGTCGTTTGCGGATGTGACGAAACATCAGCTGATGCGGGGAGTCGATATCCCCTCGGTCCAGGACATAGGTGCATTTCTTGGAGAACATGAGTTGTGGGCGTTTTGCCTCGATGTCACACCTGAGAAGGGGGATCGGTTCACCACTTTCACGAAAACAACTCCCGGCAGAGTCGCAATTGACGAGAGGGAGAACCCTGAAAGGCTGCTGCCGTCAAGAGTCTTGCGTACCCTGTTCAACTCAACGAATTCCATGCTGGAGCTTCTCCACGGTGACACGGTCAACTTCGATAAGAGAATGGACTGCTTGTATCGATTCAAAGATGATAGGTTCTTCATATTCCACAAGAAGCATTTTGAGAAGATAGTGTCACTGGAAGAAGAGTACAAGGAATCAGCCGGTCGTGTCGTTGATGACCTTGAGGCATCTACAATGATTGTTGGCCTTGATGCTGTGAAGGATGAGTTGGAAGGAAACCCGACAATTCACAGGAGGCTGCACAAGATTGCACAAGCCGCCGACTATAAGAAATTGGACAGGACTCGAGTGAAGAAAATGATTATGACGGCGAAGTCATTTGGCCTGCAATTGAAAATCAAGAGTGGTAAACTCCACGTTGAGGATAGGCACGACTTAGACCTTGTTGTGAGGATGTTGGACGACTATTTCTTGGAGAGCAAGCAGACCGGAAACAAGTATGGTGCGTCCGTGAAGAAGCGATGGATGGCCCAGGGGTGACCATCGTTGGTATGCGGCGCGCTGAAAGAAACCGGCTTCGGCAACTACTCCAAGCCCATCATCGACGAGATCGATCCCGCCCTTGGCGGGATTGGCGAAGCGTGGAGTTATCCCGTCCCGATGAGTCGGGACGGGAGGTTTACGCCGGCCACAAGGACGGCTGGCAAAAACAACCGGAGGAGTTAGGGGAGGAGTAATAGCTCAATAGGCTTATGGCTCAAGTGTTCTCTCATGAAACATTTCAAGAATACAAATATGTCGAAATCAAAAAAGTATTTCACATACAATGACCTTATCGAATCTATTCGAGCCATGTTCCAACGAGGGGGGCAGGCACAATTAGCAGCAGAAGCTACAGACATGATCCTGGGAAGAATGGGGCGATCTGACGAGGAGCCCTTTCTTGGTTTGAAGTGTACAAAACATGGAGAGAACCGAATCCCTCATTGTGTAAAGTATGATCTTAATGGCTTTTCGCGACTCATCACAATCCAGGACAGCGGCATTTGCGTGATTTGTTTTCTCGGTAATCACGACGAGTGTGAGAAATGGTTGACAAGAAACAAAGGTCTGGTACTGACAGTTAACAATTCCAAGGAATTGCAACCAGTTCGTACCACACGCGACATTTCCATCGATGACCTTCGGATTGATTCGAAGACGAATTGGTCAACCGGAAAACTCGTCTCGAAAATCCCGGCTAGGTATTATGACCGAATAGCAATAGGTGTGAAGAGGAGTACTTTGATAAAATTCGAGGCTCTAGAGTCCACCAACACTGAAGAAGAAATAATGGCAATTTCTTGTGAGATCGGTGAGATAGATCAGCAGAATGTGTTCTTTGATGTGTTTAACAAACTGCGAGCGGGCGATAGCGATGGTGCGAAACAAAGTATTGATCTGTATACAAACCAGATAACGAAAGTCGAGAATCTCACGCTTGAAGAAATCGAACAAGTAGTCGAGGGTGATGCGTTTGCAGATCCCGAAACCGTTTCTCAGTTGTTAAACCATTTCATGACCACTGCTGACTATCGTGACTGGATGCTGTTCATGGGTCGGGAGCAGAAGGAAGTTGTAAACCAAGACTTTAGCGGTCCAGCCAAACTAGCCGGGGTTAGCGGTTCCGGCAAAACGTGCGTTGTTGTGAAGCGAGCGATTCGATTGGCGCAGAAATACTCCAATCAGGAGGTCCTTGTGTTAACGTTGAATCCCTCCCTCTCACGACTGATATCAGTGCTGGTTGACTATGCCTGCCCGCCGGAGTCCCGTGAAAAGATAACTGTCAAGTCGTTCTGGCAGCTATGTCAAGAGGAATTGAAGAAATTTGAACCAGAGCATTTCGATCGTCTGTACGCAGACGTGACGTGGAAGAATGGAGAACATGTCTCTGAAATATGGGAGGAGTACTATGATATCTGGAACCAGCGCGAGTTTAACAATCGTGACGCTTCAGTGATGTTGCCTATTCATCGGGAGTTGCTGACCCGATCTGTTTGTCCGAAGGAATACCTAGCTCAGGAATTGGATTGGATTCGAAGTGCTGTGAGTTCTGACAACAGGGCTGATTACATCAGTATCGAACGAAAAGGAAGGCATGTTCCCTTTAACTCGGATTACCGCTCCTTGATTGTTCAGGGGCTTGAAGGATGGGAGAAGAAGATGAAATTCGTCGGAGTGACGGACGATTTGGGCTTGGCGCTGGCCTTACACCGGCACCTCGACGAGATTAGGCCAAACTTCAGATGCATTCTGGTAGATGAAGCTCAAGATTTTGGAACAATTGAACTCGAAATAGTGCGAAGGCTTGTCAAGGAGGATGAGAATGACTTGTTCTTGTGCGGTGACTTAGCCCAGAGGATCTCTACCAAGCATCATAATCTGAGGAGGGCAGGTATTGATGTTCACGGGCGATCGAAAGCTCTACTGAGGAACTATAGGAACAGCAAAGAGATCCTTCTTGCGGCCCATGAGGTCTTGTCAAAGCATCTCAGTGTCAACGATATACAGGACGAAGACTTTGAAGTCCTGGATCCTGAATTTGCAAACTTCTCTTCTCCCAAGCCGCTCGTGCTCGAGGCTGAGAATCTCGAATGGGAGTTAGCATCTGCACTTGACTATATTAGACAGAAATTCCAAAAAACATCCCAGAACCAGAAGGCATGCATAGCTATTGCTGGGTTGAATTTTCTTTCGGTGAAGCAAGTAGGAAAGACATTTGATTTGCCCGTTCTCGATAATAGCATTAGCATTCAGGAGGCACAGATTTTTCTTTCAGATCTCGCCCAGATAAAGGGCTATGAATTTGATTCGGTGTGCATATTGAATTGTGCGTTCGGTGTAATGCCTGTGTAATGCTTCAACGGAAAATGGACTTTTGGGGTAGCGTGATTTGTGAACGATGTTCATGACGTTGTAGTTCCAGACTGCCGCCGTCGCCTGCAAAGCGGCGACGTTGGCCCCTCGTGGTTCCC
>CAADGV010000016.1 GCA_900696645.1 uncultured Chlorobiota bacterium
GTGGGCGTTCAGAAACAACCCGCCGGCAAACGATTCTCTGAAATCATCCAACGGTCCAAGGGCAATCACGCTGAAACGCGGACGGCCGGTGCTCTCGGCCTTCAGCCTGGTTTCGCCGCCGACGGGAGCAACGGTCGTAACAAGTGCAGCGTCTAGTTCCCCAATCAATGTTGTTTGGAGAAAATCGGGAGACGGAGCAACGTACCGGTGGAAGTTTGCAACACCAACATTTGCGGGTACCATTCGACTGAATATTCCCGCAGGGTTGGACACGTCCGCAACATTCCGCAGCTCACAGCTTGATTCACTTATTGCGGGATTAGGCGTGGCCCAAGGCGATTCCATTTCTGGTCAGTGGCGTGTGTATGCGTACTCAGGAACGGATTCTCTGGCCTCGACTGAGACGTTTACTATTACATTCAAGCGAGCAGTTCCGCCTACAATCCTGATCGCCAATCCCGGTCCCGCAAACAATGGTGGATCGCCTAACTGGGGAATGTTCTTCAATCTTATTGGCGGTGCACAAACCGTCACCATCACCAACATGAAAACTGCCAATGCCGGAGCAGCAGGGGCTGCTTTCAGCATTGAGTTCCTTACCCGAACGGGTAACGCGCTGGGCGGACCGGTTGGATCAGGTCCCGGCAGTTCGACGGCCGGCTGGACTTCAGTCGGCACGGTACCGGTCACTCAAGGACCAGTCGGGAGCGGAATTTCCCTTCTCTTTTCAACGCCCCCAATTGTTGTCACACCAGGCGACACGGTTGGGGTAGCTATGCGTTTCCTCACGATAGGTCCGCGCTATTTCGGCACCGGAACGCCGCCTCTCGAAATATACTCCGATGCGAATCTCAAGCTCGTAACGGGCGACGTACGCTCGGCGCCGTTCACCACAACCGGCAGTTTCTTCTCGTCACGCGCACTCGTGGGTGAGATTCACTACGCTCTCGGCAGCACGGACGTGAAAGAAACCGGACAAGGAGTCCCCGTGACACACATGCTATCGCAGAACTATCCGAACCCGTTCAATCCAAGCACAACAATCAAGTTTGCCATTCCGATGAAGGAGTATGTGACGCTCAAGATTTACAACGCAATCGGACAGCTTGTTGCAACACTGCAGGACGGCGAACTAAATGCAGGATCGTTCGAAGCCACATGGAATGCTTCACACGTGGCAAGCGGCGTGTACTTCTACCGCTTGCAGGCGGGCAACTTCTCGCAAACAAAGAAGCTGATGCTGCTGAAGTAACGGAAGCAGTGGTTCATCAAAACGCAACGCCTTGTTCCGGAAGGAGCAAGGCGTTGTTGATTTGGGTGGATAGTTCTTCGTGAAAGCGAATCCTTTCTATAGGTGGAATTCCCCCGTCTTGTTTATCCGCCCCATTTTTTGTCCCAGGAACCTCTCGCCAATTTCAGAAAACTTTGCCGGAAGATCACTCACGAAGAACTGGAGATGCGGTTTGAGTTGTGAAGGATTGCGAAGCTTCTTTTCGTCGAGAATCCGTTCCACCTCCACCGCTGTCGCTTCGCCGGAATCGATCAACGTCACGCTCTCGTCAACGGCCGTTCTGATGGCGTCTTTCAAAATCGGATAATGCGTGCAGCCGAGGATGAGTGTATCGATCTTTTCGAGTTTGAATGGGAAAAGATACTCCTTCGCAACAAGCCCGGTCACTGTATGATGCGTCCAACCTTCCTCCGCTAACGGCACAAACAGAGGACATGCCCGGGAAAACACCTCTGCCTCCTTATCCAACAGCCTGATGGCATGTGAATACGCTTTGCTGTTCACGGTTGCAATGGTTCCGATGACACCGATTCTCCTCTTCCTGGTCGCCGCAACTGCGGCGTCAGCTCCCGGCAGGATAACTCCAACGACCGGCACTTTTGCATGCTTCATCACAACATCCAGCGCCACGCCGGACACGGTGTTGCATGCAATCACAATCATTTTCACATCCCTTGAAATAAGGAATTCAACATCTTGTGCTGCGTACTCGCGTATCACCTGCGGCGATTTCGGGCCGTAAGGAACTCGGGCGGTGTCGCCGAAGTATACAATATTTTCGTGGGGAAGACGCTGCGTGAGCGCTCGCACGACAGTGAGGCCGCCAATACCGCTGTCAAAAACGCCGATGGGTTTAGAGTTCACGGGATGTTCCGGACAATTCCTGTTCAGCAAGCTGTTTAATCATGGAAAGAATATCAACGCGCATGGCTTCGCGGTGAGCAGGCTCGGTGATTTGATTGCCATTCCGGTCAAGCACGTAGAATGCATCCACGATACCGTCCACACGAGTCGCAATCTTTGCGAAGTAGATGTCGAGACCATGTTTCGATATGGCTTCCGTAACCCGGTAGAGAAAGCCGAGCGAATCGGGGGCATACACGTCAACAATTGTGTACCGCGGATTGTCCTCGAACTGGACATCGGTTCTGATGTTCGGGTTCACCGGCGCCTTCTGTCGGCGCTTCCACTTTCTGCGGTGTGCAGCAAAGAGATGTTCAATGTCAAGTCGTCCCTCCAACACGTCCGTGAGATCTTTTGTGATCTTGGCACATACAGCCTCACGCAACTCTCCATGCGTTGCAGCATCACTGACACGGAAGCGATCGATCACAATACCATCCTCGCGTGTAAAGATATTTGCATCGAAAATGTTTGCGTCATTGGCTGCCAGCACCGCGCAGAGTTTCGAAAGAAGAAACGGGGCGTCCCGTGCAATAACCGTGATTTCGGTGTGTCCCTCCTGCCGGGTGAAAATGGCAGACACCGTTTCATCGGTTGCGCACTTGTAAATATGCTGTTCAATTTCCTCATCCGAGAATAAAGCGACATAGGCATCGCTGCCGATGCTTTTGATGTGTTCGTGAACCCTTTCTCGCGGGAGCGCTTCACTGAGTCTGTCTACCAGTGCATCAACAGCAGCCTCGTGGCGGGATTGCTTGAACTCATCAATCTCGGCACCCTTCAGATTTCTTCTCAACACTTCAGATGTCAGTTGATACAACTCCTGAAGGAGTGATGATTTCCATTCCGTCCAGACATTTGTGTTCACGGCAGAAAGATCCGCGTACGTCAGCACATACAGGTAGTCCAACAGTTCGGGCCGCTGGAATTTCGCTGCAAATTCCCTGATCGTTGCCGGGTCGTGAATGTTCCGTCGGAATGCAATCTGCTCCATGACCAGATGGTTGCGGATGAGAAACGCGACATCATCAAACACATCGGACATACCGAGACGATCGAGCACGGTACGGGCAACGTCAACACCGGTTACCTCATGATCGGCAACACCACGCGGCTTGGCAATATCGTGAAGCAAGATGGCAAGATAGAGAACATCCTTGCGCCGCAACATGCGAAATACTTCGCGCAAAACGTGTTGCCGCTCACGCAACAGTTCTGCGTTCGCCACGGCGATCACCGTATGCTCGTCTGCCGTAAAATAGTGATACATGTTATGCTGGAAAAATGCCACGAGTTCCCCCCACTCGGGGATATACGATGCAAGAACATCAAGCTCGTTCATGTCATGCAATGTCGCGGCTACCCGGCGGCTATTAAGAATTCTCCGGAATTGTGCCGCAACTTCGGCCGAACATCGCTGTTCGTCTGTAAAACAATCCAGACTGCTTGCAATCGCCCTCCGCAAATGGACATGCAAGTCAACCTCAAGTTCTGCCGAAAGAGCAAATGCTTCAAGAATGTGTTTCGCTTCGGCAAGACGCCCGGTTTCCGGCTCGACAGTGAGAAGTTCGTCAACACGGAAGAAGACTTCACTCAATTGCTCGGCTTTTGAAGAACCGTGCCGGACAGGCTCGATAATTTCCTTGAAGCGGTGGGTCAGATTCTGATGGAACCTGTGTATCGATCGGGCATGAAGATAGTATTCCCGCATGAACACCTCGACCGATCGCAACTCCGCCTTGCCGCCGAATCCGAGAGCCTCCGCCACCTCACGCTGTAACGCATACTCGAGCCCGTCGCTTGCCGACTGACGCCGGAAGTGCATTTCGTGACGGGCACGAAAGAGAAACTGAAGTGCCCGCACAATAATATCGCGTTCCTGACTTTCCAGCACGCCATTGCGAGCGAGCAGGTCAACAAACGTCAACGAGGCGGGAGAATGGGTCTCAACAGGGAACCAATACCGGGCATCGTTTGCGCGATACAGCCAGAACACCGATTGAAAATCACGCAATCCGCCAGCGCTTTTCTTGATGTTGGGTTCGAGGAGTTTTACTGAATTTCCAAATCGTCCGTGCCGCGATCGAACCTCTTCAAACACACCTTCGATGAACCACGCATTGTTGCCGCGTTCAACATGCTTTCTCATCGCTCTGTAAAACGTCTCTGCCAATTCGGCGTTGCCGCACACAAAGCGGCTCTCAAGCATCGATGCCCATGAATCAATCAGTTCCCCGTTCAGAGCCATCGCTTCCTTCACAGTTCGCACACTATGTCCGACATTGATCCCGGCATCCCACAACTGCAACAGAAATGACTTTGCACTATGCTCGGCTTCAACTCTGCTTTCGCCGTCTTCGGCAAGCACCATCACGTCAATGTCGGACTTGGGGCAAAGCTCGGCACGGCCATATCCGCCAAGCGCGAGAACTGCAATCCGTTTTTGCCGGGAGGAAAGTTGATTGTAAGCAAGAAGGAGAGCCTCATCCATCATAGCGGTGAGCGATGTGCAGGTGGCAAATCCGCCGGCGCCGGCTCGATGGCCCGCGGCAATTGCAGCGGTTCGCTCGGTAATGAACGTCTTGACAGTTAGGGATGGCGAGTGCATGAATGAATATAGTAAGTGCGCGGGGATTTTCAAAAGCGGCGGGAACCTGCAGCAGCCGTTGTCTCGTCCATCGTTTGTACTTCGATTTCACCCGAATGGTGATGACCAAGTGCAGGTGAGCCGAGGGACACTGAGATCGTACCTCTCAATCTGCGACGATCTGTCGCATCTGTGTCTATCTATGTTCTGCTTTCTACATCGGATTTCAGGTTGCTTGGCTTGTTCATACGGCCGGATTCCGCTATCTTACGCTCACATTTCCTCATCACTAACATCCGAGATCTATGAACGGCGCTGCCAATCTCCCGACAGTCCGAAAAGCAACACCGGCCGATGCCGAGTCAATTCTCTCACTTGTTGATGCCCTGGCTGAATATGAGCGGCTTGCTCCACCGGATGCGGAAGCCAAAAAAAGACTTATCCGCGATATGTTCACCGAGCCGCCGCGGCTGAACGCGTATCTGGCCGAACTCGACGGCAAGCCGGCCGGGTATGCCTTTGTGTTCGAAACGTATTCAAGTTTTCTTGCGCTGCCGACGTTATACCTTGAAGACTTGTTCGTTCTGCCGGAATACCGCAGCAAGAAGGCAGGCTATGCGTTGTTTGCGGCAATGGTGAAAGAGGCATACACACGCGGCTGCGGGCGAATGGAATGGACCGTGCTCGAATGGAACCAACTTGCCATAGATTTTTACAAACGTCTTGGGGCATCACACATGCGCGATTGGCATTTGTACAGATTGGTACGTTCGGATATGGAAAAACTACTCGACCGCAACTCGTAGCAACAGCCGACCCTCATCACGCCCTTGCACACCTTCCTATTATTTTGAAGAATGGCGTGATATTCTGAAGCCGGGACTCCGCCAGAATGTAAACCGCGACACAGGTTACTTTGCGGCATAAGTATTGCTTCACCCCTCATCGGTTTCACATCTTATTTTTTATACAAAGGAACGCGGAATGGATATACTTCTGGTTGATGACAATGCAGACTATCTCGAGCTCATGAAGAGGGTGTTGTTCGAGAACGGGTACTCTGTAGTAACGGCTGCCGACGGTTCAGAAGCCTGTGAGATTCTTGACAGCACGGACATTGATCTCATCATTTCCGATATCAAAATGCCGAGATTGGACGGAATCAAGCTCCACGCCTTTGCACGCGAGATGGACAAGTATCGCAATACGAAGTTCATCTTCATCACCGGCTACGACGATGTGTATGCGGATTTGATGAAATTGGATCCCAAAAAGGATTTCCTGTTGAGCAAAACAACGCCATTAGCTGAAATCGTCGGCAAAGTAAATGAGTTGATGTTTGGCAACTTCATACATTCATCAGTGCATTGATTTTATTGGTGTAAACGGATAAAGGTGGCTCGTGCGGGCCACCTTTTTTCGTTTCTACAATCTCACAGCATTATACCTCTCCGCGCAGCGTTTCCCTGCAATCTTTAACGTATTCCAGCATAAAAAAATTGGCAAGGATTTCGCATGTATCTACTCAGATGAATAATTGACGTGGTTGAGCAATGGACATACTTCTGGTTGATGATAATGTGGACTACCTCTTCCCGATGAAGGAAGCGTTGTACGAGCATGGATACACGGTGTACGCCGCAGATGATGGTGAGCAAGCACGCCGCATCATGTCGGCGGCATCAGTCGATCTCATCATTTCGGATATCAAGATGCCGAATCTCAACGGCATTCAACTGCACAAAACAGTCCGGACGATGAGGCGCTATCAGAAGACCAAGTTTGTGTTCATCTCAGGATACCGTGAAGTGTATGAAGACGAATTAGACCTGAACCCTGAACGCGACTATTTTCTTGACAAGACAATGGCGGCACAAGAAATCATCCGGTTTATCGACCGGCTGATGTTCGGAAAATACGCTGAAGTCTGGGTATAGGGCAGAACAAAAGCAGACAACAAGAACATGGTGATGCAATGAATATCCTCCTCGTAGATGATAACGAAGATTATCTCAATTTCATGAAAGAGTCGTTGTTCCTGAACGGTTATACTGTAATAACGGCAACCGATGGATCGGAAGCATGCCAGCATCTCGACCGCCCCGACATCGATCTGATTATCTCGGATATCAAGATGCCGACGCTTGATGGCATTATGCTGCACGCGTACGCCCGGGAGCTTGATCGATACAAGAAAACCAAGTTCATATTCATCTCGGGCTACGGCGATGCATACTCGGATGTTCTCTGTCTTGACTCCGACATTGATTTCTTTTTCTCGAAAACAACGCCCGTTGCCGAACTGCTGACGTTTATCGACAATCTCATGTTTGGAGAGTTTGCGGGTAAGTGGGTGTGAGGGGGACATACCTGCTTGCCGCAACACCGAAGACGCGAGGCACGGCCTCGCGTTTTCTTTTTCTGTGATCACAAGCGGGCAGCAAGCACAACGGCGCCCTTTGCCGTTTCAACCACGCCACCTTTGCCGTCAATAGCTTCCAGCAAAACGATGTAAATGCCAACCCGGGCTTTCTGTTTGTCGTCATCCATTCCATCCCACACAAAGCTGCCGCGGACAGCACCAGGTTCATTGTTGGCAAGTGTCCGAATGCGCCGGCCAAGCGCATCATAGATACGCACACGAATGGTTGAGACAGTCAGCGGCACTTCATATTGAATGATGCAGAAGTCCTCCCGTCCATCTCCGTCGGGAGAGAATGGATTGGGAGAAAAAGAGAGTTTCGACCGAGCGGGCAGTAGTGTTGCCAAAACACTATTCGCTTTGCCCGGCGTTCCGCCTGTGGCTTCAGCACAGGTTGACCAGTTGCGCGAATCGTTCGATGACAGAAGCGGATTGATCTTCTCAAGTGAACGTCCCGATTTGTCAGTAACATTCGGGTTGTGCCACGAAGGCATGTAGGAAACGCTGTCAATTATAAATCCGGATGCATCCATCAGCACTATATCATCTCCGTCATTATTCAAACTGAGGCTTGATTGATTGACGATAGTGAGGAGCCGTTGTTCAGCAACGGCAAACAGCCTGCGCGTAATGCTTGAATCCGACGCGACAACAAAGTACTCGCCCGGATGAACAATCTTGGAGCTTGCGGAAAGCGTGAATTCATTTCTGGAACCGCTGCCCGTCGGCCGGTCAACCATTTTCCATTGGGCAACATCCACATCTTGCTGGGATGAATTGTAGAACTCGACGTATTCCGCTTCACCTGAAAAGGGAGCATACATGATTTCATTGATGATCAAAGTCCGCTCAGCGTACCCGACACGGACAAATGCGAACGCCCGATTATTGGAAAGGCGTTCATCCGGCATGTACTCGATCTCGGCAATAACGCGATGAACACCGCTCGCCGGCCGACTCCACAAGACCGGAACAGTCAATGAATCTCTCGGGTTCAGCGGTTGGGAGACGCTCAGTTGGTGAAACAACTCGGTAGTCGAGCCGATCGAGTCCCCGTCTGCATCATTGAAGAAGAACAGCGAAAATTGGGTGGATGGATCCTTTCCGACGTTTCTGATGATAATGCGAAGGTTCACATCCGAACCCGGCGACGCCGTATCGGATTCGATTCTTACGGCGCGCAGATCATGATTGAAGCGAACTTGTGAGTTTCTCCTTCCGGGAGTTGCCCCCAGTGAATCAAGCGCGGTTGCCCAATTGGTGGGATCATTAGCTTCGTCGAACGCATCCAATCTTTCCAGTGACTTCCCTCCCGTCCCGCCCCACGTCGAGGAATAGAACACGGAATCCATTACTGCATTCCGGTTATCTGTCAACACAACAGCATCACCCGAGTTATTCCATAAGAATGTCGGCAGCGATGATGCCTGAACTATCTTCTGCCCTGCCAACGGATACGCTGCTCGAAACAGAGCTGTATCTTTTGTAACAACAAGATATTCATCGGGTAGAAGGTGAAGCGGTGCCGCCGAGATTTCATATCGGGATGTACTCGAACGGTTGCCCAAGAACCACCTGCCGATATCAATCGTATCCATCCGGGTACTCACCAACTCGACCCACTCAGGAACGCCGCTCGATGGCGCATACATGATTTCATTGATACGTACGGCACCGGCAGGATATCCGACCGAAAGCCTCATGAAGCGGGTATTGTTTGATGTATCTTCGTCAGATGGAAATTCCAACCGGACGATGAACAAGTGATCCCCTGCTGCAATACTCTCAACAGCGAAATCCACCACGGTTGAATCGAGAGGAGGAAGAGGGGAAGACTGCACAACTGTAGCATGCAGTTCGTTTGGCTGTCCCAACGAATCACCATTCTCATCCTTGTAGAGATGAACCGAAAACGACGTTGCGGTCTCTCGGCCCGGATTTCTCACGGAAGCAGCAATCGAAAGCGTATCACCCGTAACAGGCAACGCCGGAAAACTCCTCAATGAATCGAGCGCCAGGTCGAGATCCTTTCGCGCAAGCGAATTGCGAAAGCCCGGTGTACTCCGAGACGCATTGCGGGAAGGCCCCCAATTTGTCGAGGCAGTCGATGAACCGAACGGATCGATGCGCTCCAACGATGTGCCATTGTTTCCTCCCCACGAGGACAGATAGGCGACGCTATCCATCGTCACGATACGGTTGTCATATAGAACAACGGCGTCACCCGAATTGTTAAGTGTTGGCAGATTGGCAACGTGAACAACACGCACAGGAATGCCCGGATGAATATCGAGCAGCGCCGCTGAATCTTTGGCAAGAACTACATAACTGTTTGGAGGCAGAAAGATGTTCTGCTCGGTAATCACGCGCTTGCTCGTCACAATATTGTCGGATACCAGCCATCTTTTGAGATTGATCGAATCGGGCCGGGCGTTGTACAACTCAATCCATTCAGGCTCGGTACCTGTCGGTGCATACATGATTTCATTGATGCGCACCGAACCGGGCGGATAGCCGGGAAGAACTCTGCCGAATCTGATATTGTTTGATGTATCTTCGTCGGATGCGTACTCAACACGGGCAATGACGAGCTTGTCGGATATGACTCTGCCCAGCGAAAACTGGACGAGCGCCGAGTCAAGCGGCGCCAACGGCACAGAGTGCATCATTGTACTCACCAGCTCGCCGGGCTGTGGAATTGAATCGGCGTTTGCGTCTTCAAACAAGCTAACGGCAAAGGCAGGAACCGTTTCGTGGCCGATGTTTTTTGTTCTGACCGCGACATAAACAGTGTCGCCAACAAGGGGCTGAAGGGGAATCGTCCACAATGAATCCGCCGCCAAGTCCCTGTCTTTACGAGTCAGAGAGTTTCGTTCGCCGGGCGTGCTTCTCCCCGTGCTTTTGCTTGTTCCCCAATTCGTTAGCGCTGTCGAAGAGCCAAGCGGATCAATCCGCTCAAGCGAACGTCCTCCTGTGTTCCCTCCCCAAGCAGACGTGTAGCGAACGCTGTCCATCGCAATGCCGCGGTTGTCGTACAGCATCACGGCATCTCCCGCGTTGTTCAACGACGGGAAGCCTGTAACGCCGACAATCGGCGCAAGTATGTTTGGATGAATGGTGATAAACGACGCCGGATTGCCCGTCAGGATTGCAAATCCACCGGGCGCAATCTTCACATCTTGCGAAGTAATAACTCTGAGAACCCTGTTACTATCTGCAAACATCCAGTTTTTCACACTGACGGAATCAACTCTTATGTTCATCAATTCAACCCACTCCGGCTCGGGACTCGTCGGAGCGTACATGATTTCGTTGATGATAACACTGCGAACAGGATAGCCGACGTTCACAATTCCGATGCGTTGATTGTTGGAGAGATTCTGGTCAGGTGGATAGACAACCTTGACAATCACGACGTGTGAACCGGCAGAGAACACTCCGAGGTTGGCATTCATCTCAATCGAATCCGACACGCCAAGCACTGAGGTACTCAGCACTGTTGCCCGCAACTCCGACGGCTGCGGTATCGAGTCATTGTTTGTATCAACATAGAACTCGGTGGAAAAATTTTCTGCGCTTTCTTGTCCGACATTTATTATCTTTGCAAAGGCAAGAATCGAGTCGCCTTCAACAGGAAATTGTGGCTGGAACCGCACGGCAGAAACGCTAAGATCGTCAGGGGTTCTCGCATTGATTGAAACGTCATCAATTCGAAGCGTCACAGTTGCTGTTCCCTGTGCCGGTAGAATCCGCCAACGAAACCTCACGGCTGAATGTGCTGCAAGTTGAGGGGGAAGGTTTAGGAGGATGGGGATGAAGTTCGTGTTGCCGGGATTTTGGAGAGAGTCACTGAGCGGAATGGAATACGTTATTCCGCTGTCAATAGAAGCCTCAACCAACATGACAGCAATGTGAGCACCGGTTCGACGGACATAGAATTCCAGCGACAGGGGGAGAAAACCTGTAAAGCTGAAAAGGGGCGATATCAAGGATTGTTCTACAGAGGCACTGTTTCCCGACTGCACAGCATTCGGGGGTGAGTATATAGGATTTGATGAGACGGTTAGAAAATCATTCGTACCCGGAGTTCTGTTCTGTGTCGAACTCCAGCCCGCAGGCAGAGCCGGCGTCTGAACGGAATCAAAGTTCTGCACGTACGGGAAAGATGAAATCTGTGCAGAAGAGCGGGTGGCGAGTTCCCCCAGAGTCACCACGGCAACGGTCAATACAACCAGAAGTCGTTGTCGCATGGCATCAGCATATTGGAACGAACAGGCCCGAAGAATGGAACTGCTTCGGGAGGACGGCTGTAATCTACAAATTCATTTGAAACATGCAACTGGAATTTCACAAAGGCAATAGCGGCGCAACGGAACGATCAAGGCGGATTCTGCTGGTCGAAGACGAGCAGGGTTTGCGGATGGTGGTCGAATCGGAGCTTGCACGCGCCGGATACAGTGTTGAGGCAATCGGTAACGGACTCGATGCAATAGCCCGGCTGTCGAAGGAACGGTTTGACCTTGCAATACTGGACGTGACGTTGCCCGGCAAGTCGGGACTTGAGGTTCTGCAATTCATCCGCGACCGGCAAATGCGGACTCGCGTCATCATGATAACCGGAATGGAGGGATTGTCGGTTGCCATCAAGGCCGTGAAGCTCGGCGCAGATGATTATATCCCCAAGCCGTTTGACGCCGAGTATCTTCTGACGTCAGTAAGGACGGTTCTGAAGCCGAAAAGGTAACGGGTTTCAAGAACAGCGAAGGTGCTACTTCGCTACCAATTCCACCCTTCTGTTCTTCTTTCTCCCCTCCTCAGTTTCATTTGTCGCGAGCGGAACCAACGGCCCCACACCGTCGGACGTCAGCCTGCCGGAAGCAATGCCGTATTTCGTCGTCAGTTCCTTCACAACGGCAGCAGCCCTTCTCTTTGACAGATCAACATTGTAGCTGAATGTTCCCTTCATATCCGAATGCCCTACTACGTAGAGATTCAAAGAAGGATCGCTTTTCAACATCTTGCTGATCTCCGTCAGCGTCGGCTCCGACTCAGGCTTCACATCTGCTTTGTCGAAATCAAAGTGGATTCCATAAATAACAAACTTGCCTGCCGCTTTGATACCTTTCAGAATCGCATCAGCGTTAACGCTGATCAGATCATCTTCCATTGCCGACTGCTCGATGATGTCAAGCAGAAAGACTTTTTGATCAACGCTGTATTGATGTCCACCGAGAGCGACATACACCGTTCCTTTCTCTCTCGACAACTCACCCGCCCAATAACAGGAGCCGGCGGAAGTAGACGAGCCGGCAAGCAGAAGAATGCCTTTGCTGTTCGGAAATGGGTTCTCAGCATAGAACGTTCCGAGCCAACTGTTGCTGCCTATGTCGTTTGATGCACCACTCGCCGGTTTGATGCCGCTCGCAAGCTCCTTGAAGCCGGATTTCTTGAACGCGCTTGCGTAGTTTGCATAGACCTCCGTCAGCGCAGTTTTGCCTTTCACGACATAATAAATGCGCGTCAGCTTCCCTTCAACTTTTTTCCAGTCTTTGATCGTTTTGTAGCCAACAACGGGACCGGTCGCAATCGAGTACTGGGCGAAATTCTGTTGCTCGTAGTAGCCGATTGTTGAGCCGGGATAACGCGTGACCAGCGGGTGGTCGGAGCTGCCTTCAACATCAACTTGTGAAGAAGCACCCGGAGCGAGAAACATGCATGAGAGGAGAAGCAAACCAATTCTTTGATACATACGTCTCTCCATTTTCTTCAAAATTATTTTACCAGCATCATTCTCTTTGTGAGAACGCTATTGCCTGTACGCAATGAATACAAGTATACGCCGCTCGGCATTCCGGTCGCATTCCAGTCCGCTCTGTAATTCCCGGCGCGCATCTCTTCATTCACAAGCGATGCAACTTCTTCTCCAAGAAGATTAAACACTTTCAACTGCACTAACGACTGTTCTGGAAGACTAAACTGAATATTGGTCGAAGGGTTGAACGGATTGGGATAATTCTGCATCAGTTCAAACCGCTCGGGATTCCGCACGTCTGCCAATTCCTCTACACTGACAGGGTAATTGTCAAACGTCAGATGATCAATAAGAAAGTTGGTTCCAATATGCGGCGCCTGGCCCGTCGGCGGTTGAATTGTAATGGTGATGTTTGCTTGCGTTGCCTGAAAACCCGGAGGGTTATTGGGATTGTAAACCATCGAAATATCAACCCTTGTATAGGAGCCGGCGGAAGTACTAATCGTGGTATGCCCTTCAGCCCCTCCACCCGTCACCGGATTTTGAAACGCCACCTGAATGTAAAGCATATCTCCGCCTTGTGGTTGGAACTTGTAATACGCGGAAAAGGAACTATGATTCTCCGAGATGGGGAAAAGCGGGCTTTGAGTGGTGCCGGTATAAAGTGCCGGAGGATAGGGTGAGCCCGCGGCGTTGAGCACCTCCCCACGCACCGCAGACACACCGCTGTACGCATCTGTCGATCGCGTGATCGGTTCAAGAAAGCCGGGAATGTTTGTGGACGCATTCCAACCGGCAGGAGTAGACCCTGACCAAGTCTCAAACCCGGCATTCGGAATAGGGTTTTGCGCCGCCGCAGGAATGGATAGCATCAGCAAAGCCACAAGAGAGAACGAAGAGTAACACTTCTTGGTCATGGTTTCCTCCTAATTACTGTGAGATGTCAATGAACTGCTGTTCGCTACTGACCTAATGTAGTGTAATCCCCAAGGCAGGACAATCACCCATATGAGTAGTTTTTAGGGAGATGTATGAGGCGGGGGCAGCAGCTTAACCGCACGGATCGAAGATATTCTCAGCGAACTCTGCGTCTTGACGGTGTATCCTACACCAGCCTGTTTTGCAGGGCCGTCCGTACAGCCTGCGCACGTGTCGTAACGTGGAGTTTTCGATAGATGCTTTTAATGTGGGCGCGGACGGTGTTGCCGCTGATGAACAGGGATTCGGCAATAGCTTTGTAGTTATCACCGTTGCAGAGCCGCTCGAGAATTTCCGATTCGCGGCTTGAAAGAGGCGATTGCGCCGTCCGGCGAAACGATCCGGTGATTTTCCGCGCAATGCTGGAACTCATGGGAGATCCTCCCTCACGCACTTCGCGGATGGAATGCAGCAACTCGGCAGGCGGCGTATCCTTGAGCAAATACCCTGTCGCTCCGGCACACAGCGAATTGAACACGGAATCGTTATCGTCCTGAATGGTCAGCATGATGAAGTCGGTTTCAGGTAATGCCTCCTTGAGAATGCGTACCCCCTCAATGCCGGACATTTTCGGCAAACCAATATCCATCAACACAACGTCGGTGGGATTTTTCTTAACGGCAGCGATGGCGCTTTCGCATTCTTCGTAAGATTGCTTGCAGGAATAGCCGGGCGATCGATCAATAATGAACGACAGCATTTTCCTGATCTCAGGATCATCCTCGACAATCGCAACCGATATTTGGGAGAGTTCCGTCATAAGCAGTTCACACAAGAAGGTATGAAAGGTGATCGTGTCAAATCAATTACCCATATGGGGCATTCAGCCGGAAGCCGCCACTGCGTAAACAACCATCCCAACTATAACCAACAGGCTGACACCATGAATCACCAAAGGCAATGATGCGACAATACGAGTCCTGCGAGGCAACTCGTTTCTTGGCCGGCGGGCAACAGCAAAAGCAACTATTGCCGTTACCAGAGCTGCAGCCTGCCAACCTAAAAATATCATCGTCCGGTTCATGCCGCGTGTGAATCCATCGCCTGTAGGTGCCGTGAGTTGTGTATGAATGAATGATACTGCAAACAGCAAAGCCCAGACAATGAGAATGATGTTTATGCGTGAATTCATAGCGGTTCCTTTCCTTTTCCTGTGAACAAATGAATCGGCCCGCCGACAACAATGGTTGTTCCATTTCCGTTTCCGGACCGGATGCTGAAATCCAAACCTAACTTCGCAGCCCGTTCGCGCATCGTTGTCATGCCGTAGCCTTGTGATGCTTCCGCTGCATCGAATCCGACGCCGTCATCAACAAGTGAGAACTCCAGCACATTCCCGTTCCTGTTGACGTTGAGCGTAGCATTTCGTGCCCGGGAGTATTTCAGGCAATTGTTCATTGCCTCTTTGAATATCAACATCAGGCCTCTTCTCGCTTCCATCGAAAGCCGGATGTCGCGCATCCCGTCATGCAGGCCGTGAACAGCGAAGGCAGTCTCCCCATACCCGAACATCGTGTCGCCGAAATCTCTCAACCGGCTGACGGTTTCATCCAACGACTCTTTGGCGGGATCGAGTACCCAGATGAAGTCGCGCATGCCGGTGGAAAGCTCTTTTGCCTGCTCTTCTATCCTGACGAGATATTCTTTGAGCGAAGGATTAACCGAAACTTCGCCCCGGGCCAATTCTGCGAAGAGAGATATTTTTGTGAGATGATGCCCCGCCTCGTCATGGAAGTCGGCTGAACTTTGTTTACGGACTGCCTCGCGTTCTTCCACTTTCGCCCGCTCGATACGGGCCTTCGTTTCAATTTCCCTTGTCGCTGCCCGAACCCTGTTTCTGATTACGAGCACAACGGCCGAGAGAAGTGCCGTAACATATAAGACATACGCATACCAACTACGCCACGGCGGCGGTGAAATCGAAAAACGGACTGCCGTACCTTCTTCGTTCCAGACCCCATCGTTGTTCGAAGCCTTCACCCGAAAGAGATACGTGCCGGGGTCAAGATTGGTGTACGTGGCTGTGCGTTGCGTGCCTGCGTACGTCCAGTCCCGATCAAATCCCTCCATCTTGTATGCATATTGATTCTTGCCCGGATTGATGAAACTCAGCGCGGCAAAATCGAACGAGAAGACGTAATGATCGTATGAAAGATCCAGTTCTTCAGTTTGATGAATCGCCTTTTGTAAGTGAAATCCCGCCCCGCCATCGACTGGCGAAATCGGAACAGTCTTATTGAAGAGCCGGAAGTCGGTAATCACAACGGGAGGAATGAATGCATTTCCACGAATATTGTCGGGATGAAAAAAACTTACGCCATCAACACCCGAGAAGAACATCTCCCCTCTTGCATTCCTGAAGTAGCCGTTCTGATTGAATTCATTGTTCTGAAGTCCGTCGCTGGCGTCAAAAGTCTTGATAACCGCATTCTTCACTTTTCCATCAAATACCGCCAAACCTTTGTTCGTGCTGAGCCACAAATTGCCTCTGTCATCTTCGAGAATTCCGTAAATAACTTCGTTCAGAAATCCATGCTGCCTCCCGAAAGCAACGAAGAGCGAATCCCTGCCGATGTCCACCGAATCCCGAAAATATTGAAAGAGGTTGGGTCGTAGCGGCACGGCGAGTTTGTTCAATCCTCCCGATGTTCCCACCCACAAAGTGCGTGTTGCATCTTCATGAAGTGAAAGCACGATATTGTTGCTGAGGCTGTTTGGGTTGCCGGGAGTATTTCGAATATAAATGAACCGTTCGGATTCACGATCAAACAGGTTCAGCCCGCCGGTTGGTGTACCTAACCACATATTGCCGAAGCTGTCCTCCAATATGCAGTAAACAAATGGATGACTTGGACCCGTCCCATCGGCTGCGTGTTCATAGTGTTTGAACCTGCCCTCTTCGGATACAAGCTTTGCCAATCCTCTGCCCTGCGTACCTGCCCACAGTGTTCCGTTCCTGTCTTCAAGTATCCAGTAAATCGTATTTGATAATAATCCCACTGACCCGTCACCGGGAAACTTCTTGATGACATAGTCATTCAATCCGCCGTGAGTGAAGGTCAGCTTGTTGATTCCGCCTCCTCTCGTTCCCAACCAGAGATTCCCTTTCCTGTCCTCGAGAAGTGATAGAATATAGCTTGAACTGATGGAACGGGGATTCCTCAAGTTGTGCTGAAAGACAGTGAACCTATCGCGCAGCCGGTCATACGCGTTCAGTCCGTCAATCGTTCCAAGCCAGAGGATTCCTTTCGAGTCCTCTAAGACCAGCCTGACTGTCTTGTGACTCAACGTGTTGGGACGAGCGGGCCTCCGACTCAGCAACCGGAAATTCTCATTGATGCGATACACGTTGTTCAAGCCATCCCGCGTCCCGATCCACACAGTACCATCACGTGATTGATACAGGGAGAGGATATAGTTATGCGAGAGAGAATGCTCATCGCCGTCTTCGTGCACAGCATTAGTTACGGTAGTATAGCTTTCATCCGACAGAATCAGCCCGTTGTTTGTGCCTATCCAGACATACCCGGCCGCATCGTGAAAAATCCGTAGAAACATTGCAGTTCTATCACCGACGCTCATTCTGTCAATTACGAGCCATCCGGTGGCTGTAGCTGGATCATATTCAACCAACCCTTCAGCACAAGCAATTTGAAGCTTATTTTCGTGCATGAGCAGATGCCGAATACCGGCAAGAGGAATGGTTCCATTTCCGGAAACCGATGTGAAATGCTCAATCGCTTCGTCACGCATATCAAGCTTCACAAGCGACGTGTTCGTGCTGAACCAGAGATGGTGTGGTGCCTGTACTACGACCGTGCCTACGTAGTTCTGAGGTACTCTCCCGGCACTGTCGGGTGTGTTGAGATACCGTGTGAACAAACCCGTGGCCTTATCAAACCTGCTCACCCCGTCGCCCGTGGCGATCCACAGTGTGCCTTCCGGATATTCGGCAATTGAGAAGACATGATCGTTCGAGAGACTACGGGGATTCTCCCTTTCGTGCCTGAAATGACTGAATGTTTCCTTTGTTGGGTCGAATCGCGTCAAACCCCCGCCGAACGAGCCGATCCAGAGAATGCCTTCACTATCTTCATGAATGGCCCAGATATAACTGTTGCTGAGTGAGTTGGGATTTCCCGGTTCGTGGTGGTATGGTTTGAAAGTATATCCGTCGAAGCGGTTCAGGCCGTCCTGCGTGCCGAGCCAAAGGAAGCCGTGACGATCCTGGTGAATGCAATTGATGGTATTCTGCGAGAGGCCGTTCTCAACCGTCAGGTGCCGGAAAGCAAGGTTGATCTGCTGCGCTGCGACAACGGCGAGGCAAGAAAACAAACCGATAATGACAAAGAACAATCGTGACATGCAATTTTTGAATATGCTCGAAACGGCGGGTAGAACAATGTAGGAATTCCGAAGAAAAGCGCAACCCCGAAATCATGCAAACTTGGGAAGCCAATCGCGACGCCAAGAAGCGCAAGTAATAGGTGCGGCGAGCAGACGAAGAAAACAGGAAAGGCGACCTTTCGGGGTCGCCTTTCTATCTTTGTGAAACCGAAAGAAGCTTGAAGGGCTTCAGGTTCCGGCACTGTAGTCTTCGTTGTATTTGATTTGCTCAGGCGTCAGCTTGTCAATTGAATACCCCATCGTCCGGAGTTTGACGGCTGCAATTTCCTGATCCTGTTCGGTCGGGATATCGTGCACGCCGTTTTCGAGCTTGTGCCCTTTCTTGTGCGCAACGGCGAGTCGTACCTGCGAAAGGAACTGATTCGCAAACGACATGTCCATCACCTCCGAAGGATGTCCTTCGGCCGCGGCAAGATTTACGAGCCGCCCTTCTGCCAAAACATAAACCCTCTTTCCATTCTTCAGCGTGTACTCGATGTTGTTGTCACGGATGAGGCGCTTGCTCTTGGTGATTTTTTGCAGATCGACGAGATTAATCTCGCAGTCGTAATGGCCAGTGTTGCAGACAATAGCGCCATCTTTCATTTTCTCGAAGTGACGTTTTACGATAATGTCCTTTACGCCGGTGGCCGTAATGAAGATGTCGCCGATCTTCGCGGCATCATCCATTTTCATCACGCGCATACCGTCGAGTGTTGCCTTCAGAGCGGCAGTAGGTTTCACTTCTGTTGCTATCACGTTTGCGCCGAGACCTTGTGCACGGATTGCCACTCCTTTGCCGCAGTGTCCGTAGCCGGCAATCACGATGTTCTTGCCCGCAAGCAACACACTGGTTGCGCGGAGAATTCCGTCAAGCGTTGATTGTCCGGTCCCGTACACGTTGTCAAAATCCCACTTCGTTTCGGCATCGTTCACTGCAATCACGGGATACTTGAGGGCGCCGTCCGCTGCCATTGCGCGCAGGCGATGCACGCCGGTGGTGGTTTCTTCCGTTCCGCCGATTACATACTTCTCGGCAAATTCGGGATGATTCTTATGGATGGTGAAAATGAGATCGGCGCCGTCGTCAAGCGTAAGGTTGGGGTGAAACTTCAGCGTCTCTTCAATGCACCAGTAGAATTCCTTCACGTTCATGCCGTGCCAGGCAAAGATCGAAATCCCCTGCTTCGCGAGCGATGCCGCAACGGCGTCGTTCGTTGAAAGCGGATTGCATCCGCTCCAACTGACCTCGGCCCCCGCCGCAACAAGCGTCTTTACGAGTACTGCTGTCTCTTTCGTAACGTGCAGGCACCCTGCAATGCGATAGCCTTTCAGCGGCTTCGTTTTACTGTACTTCTCACGCAACGTCATCATAACAGGCATGCGCGATTCCGCCCAATCAATCAGCCTGTCTCCCTCGGCCGCCAACTTGATATCCTTGACTTTGTACTTCCCCGGTTTGTGATTCATGTGTTCCTTCTGTTGAGATAATTGGTTGATGATGTTTCTGAAAATTGGTACTCCTACGCCCTCGCCGCCTTCCTCAGCGTGTTCACGAGATCAAGATTCTCCCACGTGAAATCCTTATCGTTGCGTCCGAAATGACCGTACGCAGCCGTCTTCTTGTAGATGGGTCGCTTGAGCTTGAGCCGCGCAATCAATCCAGCGGGAGTCAAGTCGACTTCCTGCTTAACGATGCGTTCGAGTTCAAGGTCTGGAATGCGCCCCGTTCCTTGCGTGTTCACATGAACCGATACCGGCTCCGCAACGCCGATGGCGTACGCGACCTGAATCAGGCACTCATCCGCAAGTCCGGCGGCAACAATATTTTTCGCAACATGCCGCGCTGCGTATGCTGCTGAACGATCAACTTTTGAAGGATCCTTCCCCGAAAATGCGCCGCCACCGTGAGGAGCCCGGCCGCCGTAGGTATCGACAATGATCTTTCGACCTGTCAGTCCGCTGTCGCCGTGAGGCCCGCCGATTTCAAATTTTCCTGTCGGATTCACATGAACAATCAGGTTCCTGTCACGCAAATGTTCCGGAATCACTGCGTTCACAACGTACTTGATAACATCACGCTTGATCCTGTCTTGCGAAACATTGCCGTCATGTTGCGTTGAAATGACGACCGTATGCACGCGTACCGGACGCCGGCCGTTGTATTCGACTGTTACCTGGGATTTTGCGTCGGGACGAAGGTAGGGCATTAACTTCGGATTGCTCTTGCGAATATCGGCGAGCTTCTTGACGAGTTGATGCGAGAACATGATAGCCATCGGCATATACTCGGGCGTTTCGTTCGTGGCATAGCCGAACATCATCCCTTGATCACCGGCGCCTTGTTTCTTCTTCTTGCCGGAATTCACGCCACGCGCAATATCGGCAGATTGTGAATGGAGGGCTGTCAGAACGCCGCACGAATGCGCCTCGAACATATACTCGGCTTTCGTATACCCGATCTCACGAATCACCTGCCGGACAACATCGGGGATATTTACCCAGGCATTGGTGGTGACTTCGCCTGCCACTACAACCTGCCCCGTGGTAACAAGTGTTTCGCATGCAACGCGGGAGTTTGCATCTTGTTTCAACATCTCGTCAAGAATAGCATCGGAAATCTGGTCGGCAACCTTATCGGGATGACCTTCCGAAACCGATTCCGAAGTGAAGAGGTACGACATAGTATGCCTTTCTTAGATAGAAGAATAGTGAAAATACAACTCTTTGAAGTTCTGCAGAGCTTCACGCACAGCCGTTAAACCGGGGAGATACTGCAGGCATGCGGGCGGCAGAGTCGCGCCGCCACGTTTTGGTGACTAATAAAAATCTATCTCTGATGAGCCGCCGACATTAACCCGTTTATAGTTGCCGCGCACAACGGCACTGTTGCCGACAATTGAGTTATCCAACAGCGCCTTGTGTACCTGGGCATCTTCACTGATGATGGAGTTTCGGATCACCGAATCGCCGATAACGGCATTGGCCCCGATTGTCGTAAACGGCCCGACGATAGAATTGCGCAGGTTTGCTGTCGGCGCTATGTACACCGGCTCGTTAATCACAACACCGTCGATCTTTCGGGAGGTGGATTTCTTTTCCAACAGTGCACGATTGGTTGAAAGAAGTGTTTCCGGCTTCCCGCAATCATACCACCCTTCAACCATGAATGTCACCATTTTCTCGCCGCGATCGAGCATCATTTGCAGCGCGTCGGTAAGTTGGTACTCCCCTTTTGTCCGTACGTCCTTCTCCACCATTTCATCAAGACACGAAATCAACAGTTGGGGATTTGTGATGTAGTACAGCCCGACAATGGCGAGATTCGTTGTTGGATGTTCAGGTTTCTCAATCAACTTTGAGATATATCCGTTCACGGTCTCCGCAACTCCAAACCTGCGGGGATTATCAACAGTCTTCACCCCCAGCGCCGACGTTGATGACCTGACAACGGGACCGAGATCAACATCAAAAACGGTATCACCCAGAATAATGAGTATCGGCTCTTCGTTAATGGTATGCTTTGCCAGGTAGATGGCGTGCCCGAGGCCATGCCGCTCTTCCTGGTCAACAAAATCTAAAGTGAATTTAGGGTAGGTTTTGGTGAGATGTTCTCTGATCATATCCCCCATGTGACCGACAATGATCGTGGCCGCATGAATTCCCTCATCCTGAATCTTGTCCATGATATGGTCAAGAATCGGCTTGCCGGCTACATTCAGAAGAACCTTTGGTATTGCATACGTGTGCGGACGTAATCTGCTTCCCACCCCCGCTACCGGAATGATTGCTCGCATACTCCCCGTTGTTGTTTCGTGTTCAGGCAATAATGAAATTTTTGCTGATAAAGGTAAGCAACAATACGTAGAGAAGCAATGCAGCCGATGTGAGCCCGCGCAAAGCATACGAAGTGTGTGCACCGGTACCGGTGTCTGTTTTGCGAGCCAATCATAACACAAAGAAAACCCCCGCCCGGAATCGGGCAGGGGTTAACCTGAAGCCCTTGCATAATCTCTCTATCGTAAGTTCGTATCAAATGACCATAGGAATATTTAGAATTAGCTATTTCCTTCACGAAAGGAGGATATTTCTATGGCGCTATCCAACCCCAGCAAAGAGGGCTACGGGCTGAAACGTGTCGAATCGA
>CAADGV010000017.1 GCA_900696645.1 uncultured Chlorobiota bacterium
CACCCGAGGCGTCTTTGCCAACCCACAATTTGGCCTGGTAAGGTTCTGTTGACATTGTACCGAGATTCAAAAACGATTTTTCACAGAATTGTCTCTTCAAACATCAGTTTTTCAGCAGCCTGCTAGTCCCTGCAAAGAGACTCGTCCCGCTCATGGCGAAGGAAAAGATAATATCACTCGTCATTCCGGCATTGACTGAAACCCAGCTCGTGCCGTTGTTCGTGGAGAGAAAAACGCCGCCACCAGTCCCGGCAATGAGATTACTACCGCTGACAGCGAGAGCACGGATAGTACTACTCGTCAAGCCTGCGCTTGCTGATGTCCACGTTGTGCCGTTGTTAGTGGAGAGAAAAACGCCGCCGCTCTGAGTCCCTGCAAAGAGATCCGCGCCGGGACAGCAAGAGACCAAACAGTAGGGCCCGTCAAGCCGGTGCTCGCCAGAGTCCAGTCTGTACCGTTATTGGTGGATCTGAAGACACCGCCACCAGTTCCGGCAAAGATATTACTGCCGTTCACGGCAAAAGAGCTGACGCCCCTGGCCGGGCCCGGAGGCAGGCCTGAATTCACTTCCGTCCAGCTTGTGCCATTGTTCGTGGAACGAAAAACGCCGCCGCCAAGCGTCCCCGCAAAGATATTCGTCCCGCTCACCATGAGCGAGAGAATATCGCTATTTGTGATTCCCGCATTCGCCGGCGTCCAGGCTGTCCCGTTGTTTGTGGAAAAGAAAACACCACCATGCATTCCGGCAAATATATTGTTGCCACTCACGGCAAGGGAATACACTGCTTCATCATCTGACAACCCGGTCGCAGTCCAGTTTGTGCCGTTGTTCGTGGAGAGAAAAACGTCGTCATACGTCCCGGCAAACAGATTCGTCCCGCTCCAAGCGAGGGCGAGAACGCTGGAGCTTGTCAACCCGGTACTCGCCGCTGTCCAGCTTATGCTGTTGTCTGTGGAACGAAAAACGCCCCCCTTTGCAGTTCCTGCAAAAAGATTCGCGCCGGCGAAGGCAAGTGCAAAGACAGGACTGCCTGTCAACCCGGTACTCGCCGCAGTCCAGGTTGTCCCGTTGTCCGTGGAAAGAAAAACGCCGCCATTGCCATACCCCGCAAGGAGATTCGTGCCACTGACAGCGAGACTGGAAACATCTGAGCTTCCCGAAGCTGGATTGATGGACGTCCAACTCGTACCGTTGTTCGTGGAGCGAAAAGCGCCGAACCCCGAGGTCCCACAAAGAGATTCGTACTGTTCGCAACCAGCGCAGCAACGCTATTGCCAAACCAGGATGACGTAACCGCAATCCAACTGGTGCCGTTGTCGGTCGAGCGAAATACATTGCTGCTCCCGTCACTCGCGAAAAGGTTAGCGCCCGAGACGGCGAAAACATTGACGTGCGTCAGCCCGGTATTGGCGACTGTCCATTGCGTGCCGTTATTGGTGGAACGAAACACACCTATAGAAGTCCCCGCAAAGAGATTCGCTCCGCTTACAGCCAGAGAATATACGTCAGTACCCGTCAAGCCGGAATTGACCGCGGCCCAAGTTGCGCCGTTGTTGGTGGAAAGAAAAACGCCGCCACCCAAAGTCCCCGCAAAGAGATTCGTGCCGCTTACAGCGAGAGATTGAACATCAGTGGCTGTCAAGCCTGAATTAACCTCCGTCCACAGAGAGCCGTTGTTCGTAGAGAGAAAAACACCGCCGCGACTAATCCCTGCAAAGAGATTAGTGCCAAGCACAGCAAAGCTATTGACCTCGCCGCCATAAGGCCCGCTGGTCTGTATCCATTGTGCGTACAATGGATTTGTAGCGGTGAAGAAGCAAAGCACCACAAAAAGGAATGTGATATTGTTTTTCATGTGTATCTCCTTTCGTGAAAGGGTGAGGGACATAGCAAGCAACGGCCACCGCGCGCTTATTTCCCATTCTGTAAAGAATCATTCTGTTCTGTCGTTTGATATTCATACTCGTAGCTATGACCTATGGTCGCTCCCGATATGAGACCAACGACGAGTCCCGCACCTCCCACAACAATTACTCCCATCGCGATCGCACCCTCCCGCCCGAATGTTCCTCCCCCCGAACCCGAAGAACCGAGGATGATTCCGCCCGTGCCACCTATGAGAATCCCAATTCCCATCCCCTCCAGAGCTCCAATACCATGGCTCTTGATGACAATTTTTTTGATCACACTTGTAGCAACATTGGTCCTTTCGGTCGTACTCACGTCAACCCAGGAGGCAGAGTCATTGGAAATCTTAACTTCCTTTGCGAGTATGGATATTCCGTCTTTCAGTTCAATGGTTACATCCCGTCCCGCCAATTCTTCAATCATCTCCTGGTGACTGAACTCGGCGTCCGGCTTACCCGTTGAACTTACTGTGTATGTAGATGAACAGCCGGTAGAGAAAGCCGCAAGACCCGAGAGCAGCGCAATCAGTTTCAACCACCGGGGGATCCGATAGTGTTTCATATGTTCTCCTCTTGTTAGGAATCGTTATCCGACATTTGGGCAAGGCGCTCACTCTTCTCTTTCGGACAATTGCACGTACTATCCGCGCCGCTACCAATTACTTGATATGATACGACATGCCAATACCCAGGGTTGACAAGAAGGCAGAACCAGACCCTGCTGATCCCGCAATGGTTCCGACTTCGAGCTGTCCGTTGATCGAAAACTGATGAGCAGCAAAAAACTGCAGTCCGATCTGAACACCCGCCGCAAATAGCGCGGCTGAATATGCATTGAACACCCCTGCTCTGCCGCCAATGTACGGAGACCAAGTGCCGCCGGCATTGAAATGGTAGTTAACATGGGCGTACGCCGCTCCGAAGAAAAGGGCAGGCTGTGAAGGATCGCTATCGATTGCACGAAAGAGAAAAACCGTGGCTCCCAATGCGAGAGCGTCGGTGAAAAAATAACCGACATGGGGTTCGACCGCCAAGACGAAAGCGCCAATCGTTTCATGACCGCCGGTTGCAATGACTAAAGACGGCCCCACTTCAATGCCCACCTCAAAAGCGCCTTTCTCGGCCTGCCCATATCCGGCTGTAATTGAAAACAATCCTATCACTGTCACGACGACAGCAATCCGGACCGCAGACACACTGGTTGCATTCATATGCTTCACCTTCCGTTTGTTTAGATCAAACAGTTTCATTGGACGGCAACCGACAGATCACGATCAAGTGAGACCGTAACGTACAGACCGTCCGGTTCTGTGACCCTTAGTGCGTGGATTTGATACTTAGTCCGGGTTCTGCGGTGCGCAAGAATCCAAGGAACCCATGTTCACAACGTCTTAGGAAAAAAGGAATCCGGGCGGGCTGTGTTCTTTGAGAGAAAGGCAGTCGGAAAGCTGATCAGGCAGGGGGTGAACGACACGATGCCACCTACTTTTGAGATGTCGCTCGCGCAGAATGTCGTCATCATCATCGACGAAGATCTTCTCAGCAGCACAGATGAAAAACGAGATAATCAGAGCATCGAGGATGATGAGGGCAACCAGACCGATAAACGGTGCAAACCCGATCAATAGAGAAGAGAGTACACCAATTGCAGGATGATCCTGGGCAAGATACACTGCTACACTGCAGATGGACGCAAGTGCCGTCACTACAATGAGGAGAACTTTGATATTGCCTCCTTCCTTGCTGTGTGTGTGGATGGAACCGAGGAAAAGACTACTTCAAACCGTTTGAGATATCTGAAAACAGAATAACAGCGTTAGGAAACGATCTCTCGATGTTGAGTGGATTTACTGCGTTGTTACTATGATGTGTGGCTGAGAGGTGGAGAAGTGAGGGCGTTAGGCCCGGAATGCGGGGGAGAGCGCTCTCAGGTCTGAACCAATAAGTCACAGATACGTCCGTGGCGTTTGGGTTTACGACCTGGCTTTATTTTTTGACGGCGCAATGTAGTACAATTGTCCTGCGAAGTCAATAGCACAAAATTGGCTGGATGTGCCCATTGGTAGCCGACTTGCCCGTGACAGCCGAGCTAGACTATTCGAATGAGTCACAGAAACAGAAAATGCCCCGTCGCGCAACGGGGCATTTGCAGCATACAATTTCAGCAGGTACTACCTCAGCACCACCATCCGTTTCGTATCCCTAAACGATCCGGCCTGAAGTCTGTAGAAATAAACTCCGCTCGAAAGCCTGCTTGCGTCAAGTCTGCGTTCGTATGTGCCGGGGTTCAGTTCCTCATTCACCAGCGTCGTTACTTCCCTGCCCAGCAAATCAAATATCTTGAGTGAAACGAACCCGTAATGCGGTATAGCAAATTTGATGGCTGTTGTCGGATTGAAAGGATTGGGATAATTCTGCTCAAGAACATAGGTCACCGGCATTCCACTTCCCTCACCTGCCGCCGACGGCTGTCCGGTAATGAATGCGCGGACAATCAAATCGGCGTTGGTGATGGTCGTCCAGCCCGATGAAGTTGTGTAATACTGCGACCTGCCGTCAATAGGCGCTGTAAGGTCGCCGCCGATACCCGGGGCACCGGGACTCGAAGGCAAGTAGCTCAGCACGACATGAAAGTCACCGCTGTTCACCGTCGGCGGATCGTTGGCGGGCAACGTCACAAGGAAGCTGTCGATGCCGGAACTCTGATACGACTGCGCTGTGTACGGCCCCGCTTTGATCGGGCCGGGGTATCCCGAACTATCCTCATGAATAAATACAAGAATAGGGCTGAACCCGTTGTTCGTGAACGCCTTCACGCGGTACACGCGAGCCGGATATTGCAGCGGCGTGTAACGAATCCCGAACTTGTTGCCGTTGTACGTGAAGTCCACAACATAAAACGCCTCGGGAATTCCGTCGTCGTAGCGCATTTCGGTAAGTTGCGGGTTGCTCACAGCAAAATCCCCGACAGGAGCCGTGAACGGCCCGTAGTACGTTTGGGCCGAGACGGTAATCGAGCCGCGAATGGTGTACTCGTACCAGCCTTGCGCAATCACGTTCGAGTCCGTGAATGCTTGCACGCCCGTGGGAAATTCGCGCAGCAACGTGCCGTTTCTATAGAGTTGCATTGTCACAGGAACCGTAAGAGGCTCGTTGTTTAATCCCTGCGTCGGGTCAGTCCACGTCACGCGCAGGAAGTTGCCGAGCTTGGCAACTGCCGGATTTGCGGGCGCTTTGGGAGCCGCAAGCAAACGAATCGGAATCTGAATCTCGCCAAATCCGCTGGGCGTAAACACGCTTGCCATCGTTTGCGGCCACCAGCCGTGGAATACCGCATTCCCCGCATCGCGACTGATCATGAACAATCCGGCACCGACTTTGCGGTCGGGACCATACACCTGCAAGTGATTCTTGTTGAAGAAACTGAGAGGAATGCTCACTTCTCCCGTCACCCTGCCGGACGCGGATGAGAAGGCCGTTTGCGCATCCGTTACCGTATCAACAACCGGATTCACGCCGCCGCCTGTATAAATCTCCCTGAAGCGAACCGTTGAACCTGTACTGAAATAGTATGCCCAGTAGTTCCCTTCACGAAGAAGCGGATCGGTTCCCTGCGCTTCGAACTTCTTGTTGTTATTGTCATCGAAGTACAAGCCGAAGCCCTCGCTCGCCTGCAGGCCGTCGGTGTTCAGAAAATCTTCTCCCGCAATATACAATCGCTGTGCAACGCTGTCGTACTTGAAGTACATGAATACACTTCCGCGTGGAAGCGCAACGCCGCCTCCCAAGCCGAACACATCTGAAACATCTACTTTCAGCGCATCAGTCCACTCGCCCGGCGAAAGAACACCGTCGATAGTCGGCGTGTTCGTTCTGTGCGGAGTTGTGATGCTGAACTGCAGGAATGAACTGTCGACCGTCCCGTACGCTTCATTGGAATAGACGCTTTCTCCAAGACCGTAAATCGCTGTAACACGATAGTAGTAGTCCTTCAACGCAATTGCCGTTGAATCGGTGTACGACGACTGCGAGCCTGCGATTGTTTTGCGAAGATAGTACGGCCCGCCCGAGCGATACCCGCGGTAAATGCGAATACTGTCCGGAACCAGAGCGGGTGAAAACGGCGCGGCAGGCACGGGCATATAGCGGGTGGCTCCTGTCGGTCGCAGCGGAATAGAATTCGTTACTGTATAATCGTCTGTTGATAACAGCCGTTCTTCAACACTCATTCTTAACGTGGGATTCGTCCATGAAAGCTGGATGCGGGAATCGAGGCTGTGCGATGCAACGAGATTTGTTGGCGGCGCGCCTGTGGGCGAAAGCGATGCGTTCACGTTCTGTGTTGTGTCTGTTCCGGTTACCGTGACGTTGGAAATGGTTTGTGCAACATACCCGCGATGCGAAATGCGAACAGAATACGTCCCGGCCGGAACGTTCGGAACTACATACTGGCCGGTAGCGGAGGTAGTCGCACGACGCGTTGTGCCGAGAACTTCAATAACAGTGCCGCTGTTGTTCGGCGGCCCGCCTGTGAGAAGAACCGTGCCGGCAATTGCGCCGCCGCCCAGGTCAACGCCAATGTTGTACACATTGCCGCCGTTACCGAACTGCCGAGCGTGTACTGCCTTCCCTCCTGCAACAACGCTTCTGCCATCAGCCGAGATGGCAATGGAGAACATCGAGCCGGGCGTGTTTACAGCAAAGGCGGGAATGTTCGAGTTTCGTTCAAAGATGAAAATGTCAGGAAACGCATTGGCGAGATCGCCCCACGTCGCAACAGCGGCAATCGAGCCGTCGTCCGAAAGGGCGATTTGCGCCACCTCATCCCCGACATTCGGCATAACCCAATTCGGCGTGCCGTCGCCGAACGTATCGAACATGTAAATCGAGCCGTCGTAGCCCGCGCTGAGGAAAATCAACGAGCCGGCGGCAACTGTCATCCCGTCGGCGGAGATGTCAACGGCGCTTGCCCAATTCGTAAATGCCCCCGGCGGGATTTTGTACTGCCAGAGCTGCTTGTAGCGATTCTGCGCAGCGTTCCACGTCAACGTCCGCACAAAACCGGAAAGCTCGGCAATGGCAATCACCGACGCATCGGCACTCATTGCCACTCGTGATTCGGTATTGGCGATTTCGATTTCGGTTTTCACCGCCCCCGTCGCCGCATTCAACACCCACGCACGAAATTTGCCGTTGACTATAACCGTCGATTTATCCACGCTGATGTTGATGCCGTAAATTCCCGTACTCTGCGCATCGCTGAAATCAAACGTCCAGAGCGGAGTTGTGGATGTAGGATTGAACGCGTGCACCCGATGCATTCCGCCCGAAAGCGGCGACGACGTTGCGCATGCCATGAAGCTGCCGTCACGTGTAACGGCAATCGGACCGCCGATACGACCGTTCGGAATCTCGAAATTGAACGTGACGGTTCCCGTTGTTTTGTTGAACAGATAGATGTTGTGATAGCTTGCATTGGCAACAATATCCGCATTTGCCGACAACGCGATGAAATTCCGGTACACCTGCGGATCGGAAAAATACTCCCACAGCGGTGCGTTCGTCGCATCGTCAAAGAACGAGACACGCGGCGAGTTCAGGTTCCAGCCCACAAACGGATTGCCGCCGTTCGGATTGACTGTAACATCCTGCGCAATCGCGGTTGCGTCGCTTGCGTTCCATTTAACATAAGAATTCAGACGCATCGTGCCCGGTACCGACGTGCTGCGGATGCGCTCAAGTTCGCTGGCCGCCTGAGGCAGCGGATTCTTTTCCGCAACAGTTTCGGATCGCTGGATGATTTGTCCATTTGACATCGATGTGACAACGCTGGTACCGACATGAGAAGAACCGGTTTCACCGGCAAAGGCTGGCATCAAAAGAAACAACAGAGCAGAAAACATAAACGAAGGCTTCATGGGGGACTCCTTCTTATTTGAGAGGTTGGTTGGATTTGTTCACATTTTCGGGAGAGACACACGATCAAACAAATCACTTAAAATATACCAAGAGGAAATTGAGCAAACAAGGGCGGGGCGGGATTGCATCTCACAGTGCCACCAATCTCATTCCCCTCTGGGAGGTGAAATGCGGCAAGGGAGAGGGGAACGAGAAGGGTGTGTACAAGGCTCAGAGCCTCAGAGAACCTGCCAAAGAGAACCTGCCAAAAACCGGCACAGTATCTACATTGTTTCAGCAATAACCCGGAAGCGGAGAAGATGCGGAGCAGAAGCGGAGGAGATCAGAGCCACGTATGAAGGAACTATGATATGGCGACGATTCAGCTACATACGATGTTTCAAGGACTTAGCGGCAGGTCGGGCGGGTGGGTGTACAAGCAGAGAAACGGCAAGGTGTATCTCTCCAAGTGTCCCGATTTCAGCAAGCGGAAGCTGAGTGGCGGCGGGGCAGGCAATCTGAATATCGAGCGTGGATCGAAGAGTCCGGGTGAGAAAAAAATAGAACACAGATGACACGGATTGATCGGATTTGCACAGATTGAAGCGAGAGAAAACTAACATGCCGAAATCCAAACGCTTCGATGGATCGTCCCACCCTCACTCCGGACGATTTCGACGACAGGGATTCCACATCTGGGCTTGCAAAATCGCATAGGTGGCGTATTATAGTGCCGAACTCCCGTTCGGTTCAGAGCTACGCGAGTCGGAGATTCGCGCTGCAGGTCACGACACGGAGTGGTGCATGACGTCTGCCCGCCGATTAACTCCCCTACCGATCAGCCGACGATTTCGACGACACGGATTCATATCTGTGGCCTGCGAAATCGACGGCAGGGGGGGAAATCACGCGCAGCGTTTATGTTTCGGCGCTCCATCGGACAATCACCAGGCCGAAACATACGGCAACTGGGAAGAGCGTGAGTGCGGGGTTCGATTTCACAAATGTTTTCCCGCAACAATCAAAATATCACTGAGCGGGATCCCGCTTTGCGGGGCTTTCGACCCTTGTTCCGCTTCCCAGAATCGGGAGGAGGATCAGTCACTGTTGGGTTGAAAGGGTTAGGATACGCCTGGTCCAGAAGGAACACTTCTGGAACCATCTTTCCCTCGGAGACTGTGGTGACTGTGATAGTCGAATCCCCCTTGAAGATCCCCCAATACCCCCTATCATTGAAGAAAGGGTCGTGGGGAGCCCCTACGATGATGTCGGAAAGTCCATCTCCGCTAACATCCCCGAGCGCAGAAACACTTGTTCCAAATCCAGACTCACTTCCGCGCGAGACCGCTGCATCGAATACACCGTCAATGTTGGGACCACCAGCATATATCCGAATGATTCCGCTTGTGATTGAGGCGCGAGGATCTCCGATCGCAGTATCATTGAACCCGTCTCCATTCATGTCACCAGCATTGGTTATCACACTGCCTGATGTAGGGGACGCAGGTATTTGCAGTTGCAAGCTATGAAGTGTGTCGAACTGCACTCCGCCAAAATGTACATTGATGGATGTTTGAGTTGTTGTCCACAGCAAATCATCCTTCCCATCACCATTGACATCAAAGACAGCAAGACCCGGCATGGCGGCAACATTTGTGCGCATCTGGAGGTCGGACGCAAGATGTAGTGTGTCGATGCCGACTCCCCAATAGACGTTGATATATCCGTAGCGCGTTTCTTGCGCGCCGGATTGTTTGCTTCCTCGTACAATGAGGTCATTGAATCCATCATCGTTTAGGTCACCCACCGATGTCCCTGCTCCAAGGTAGAAACGAATTGAGTCTCCGATAACGACTCCCGAGGGAACAGGCGATTGTACAGGGTTGAGAAATACATAGACCTTCCCATAGGAGAACTGTCCCGGATAGTCAGATGCCCGGAGAAGAAGATCTGGTATTCCGTCATTGTTGATGTCCCCAATACATCCCGGTCGTAGGCCGTCATATTGATTCTCCCCCGAAATCTTCAGAGGGTTCAGCGTGTCAATACCAGTTGCCGTTCCCCAGTAAATGAACACAGTGTCATATCCGGTAACAGTCTTGCTCACCACGACATCCTTGAATCCATCATTGTTGAGATCGCCGGTGAGCAAGTTCTCTCCAAAGAACACTTGTTGCACCGAAGTATCACTCGGCGAGTTGAGGCGGTAGATGCCTGTACTGCCAACCTTCGAGACCGCAGCTTTGTAGGGCACATTTGCACTTGGCACAATGCCAGTAACATATTTGCCGAGTTGCTCGCCGTTTGTGTTGCCGAAGACTTCGACCCCCGGTTGGAGGGTAACTTGGGAGTGGAGTGTCAATGGCAACAATAGAATGGAAAAAAGAACAAAGGGAATCCATCGGTGTTTCATGCGTGTACCTCCTTTTGAAACAGCTAACAGAAACTAGAGAAGAAAGAACATCAGCTGGTCAGAAGACGTGTGCGCCGCAAAATCTAAAACTGCGTGCGACGCGGTATAACGGACGGGCGCTAACCTGCGGCAGTACTCACACTCAGGTAAGTATACACCGCGGTGGCTATGACTGATGTATGCTTGTGTGTTGGCATTAATTTTCGCTCAGTTCATTCCGTCAGGTTGAGCGC
>CAADGV010000018.1 GCA_900696645.1 uncultured Chlorobiota bacterium
CAAACGAGCCAAGGTGAAGCCCAACAGCAAACAAGGACAATCTCGGGGTTGACGATGACAGTGTATTCCTTACATGGTATTACCTGTTCGCCCAACCTACCGGAAGGATTTCCTAATCGTAAGTAACGGCGTAGAGAATCCTACCCGAATGAAAGGCAGGCGGCCCGCGGGTTGCCTGCCTTTCTGTTTTGTTGTTGGATTACCCGGCGTCTGGTGTGCAACACGTTACAAATAAGAGGAAGAAAGATGTTCCCTGTACTCATGGCATTGCTTCTTGCTGCCGCCTCAAGCACGGCCGGCAACCTGCATGAAGGGATACCGCAATGCGGAACGCGTGTCGAACCACATCATCTTCGTCAACCAACCGATGTCGGCGGACGACACATCACGGCTCAGGGTGTGCTCAGGGTGTTGCTTGTCTTCGCCAGCTTCCCCGACGATGAAACGCCCCATCCCTACTGGCCGGCCCGTAATCCCCCGTTATTCATGAATCAGTTCATCGATCCAGACACGGCAACACGCTCGCAATCGGCATTCAATCTCACAAACTATTTCCGGCAGATGTCGATGGGCAAGTTTCATCTTGTCGGCGATGCGCTCTGGGTGGAATCGGCACGCTCGCAGGAGGAATACCGGACGGGCGCCTACGGGCGGGCAAACAGAAATGTGCTGGAAGAACGTGTCGATGCGCTGGTTGATTTCGCGTTGTACGATCACTGGACGAAGCAGGCCGATCACGTGCATGTCAACATTCCCGACGGGCAAGTGGATATGATCATCATGATCTGGCGAACGGCAATGTGGCAGTTCTTCGGCGAAGCGTCGTTGGGCTACAACGCCGGATTCGTGTTGGACGGGAAGAGAATTGAGATGGGATTTCCCGAGTATCTTCCTTCACCTCTCGGCTCGGGCGTTACGTGTCAGTACGTCTATAGCGACACCCCGCGGCGCATCATGCAAACGATGGTTCATGAAGTCGGACATTGGCTGTTGGGGGGGCCGCATCCGTACCACGGCGAATCTCCGCAAGGCAAACACAACTACTGGGGAATGCTGTGCAATCCACTTCGAACCGCATCCTGTGCAAACGCGTATGAACGTGAACGGCTCGACTGGATAACCGTCCCCGAAATCGTTGCCGACACACATCTGATTCTTTCGGATTACCTCACAACCGGCTCGGCATACAAGTACCGTCCGCCGAACGGCGAACCTGCCGAGTTTTTCTATTTTGAGAATCATCAACGGCTTTCCGTCTTCGACGACGTGACGATCAATCCGGCGGACAAGGGAATCTGGATTCTTCACCAGCAAGGCCCGTACATGGAGCTTGATAACCTGAAGATTAGACCTTCCGACGGTATGTGGAAATGGGAAAATCCGGGAACGTCAACCGCGTGTTTCTCGCAGCAGCTTCCTGTTTTCACTCGCGGCGTTCCCCGCACGCACACCGGCGTTTCACACCGGAGTCAAATCCCGATGGCAACAAGTCTCGTGAACTGGATGCGCGTGCTTAAAGGCAACCCTGCCGCAATTCAATGCGGAGTATTCTATGCAGGAGAACGATTCAACGGCGCGTTCGGCAGTCATTCGAGTCTCGTGTTCTCTCCATTCAGCAATCCCAACAGCAATACATGGAGCAGGCAGCCGACGTCATTTTCGTTGGAAATTGTTCGTGACAGCGTTGGAACCATCACGTTCCGCCGCCATTCGAATCCGCTAAACGGTTCGCCTGCACGCCGCTATCTCGGCAATGACCCCACGGTTCAGGGCATTCCGCCGGGAATGATTGCCCTTGCGTGGGGGTCGCAGTGGTCTGAAGGACAACTCATTGAGCCTGACGTGAATCTGTCGCAACTTGAGCGTCAAATCGGAACCGGCGGAAATTGGATTTCTGTGTACGAAGGCTCCGACCTGAGTTGGATTGACGGAAGCATCCCGTACGACACGAACGGTAGGGTGCCGGTATTCTTCCGCGTACGTGTACGCGACACTGATGGTCACTACTCGGTGTGGTCCGACACGTTCAAAACCGCGACAAGCACAAACGCCGTCTTCCCCACACAAGCCGAGCATCTCCCCGTCCGGTTCGAGCTTCGCCCGAACTACCCGAACCCGTTCAATCCTTCAACCGTCATAACATACGCGGTTCCCGCGGCATCTCGTATCAGGGTAACTGTGTTCGATGTATTAGGTCGTGAAGTACGATTGCTTGTGAATGGCACCGTTCAAGCCGGGTTGCATAGAACACTTTGGGACGGGAACAACGAAAACGGCATGAATGCGGCAAGCGGCATCTATTTCTGTCGGTTGGATGTACTTCCCGATGAAACGGGCAGCGGAAAATTCGCTCCACTGTTCGTGAAGATGATGTTGACAAAATAATCACCCGTCCTCAAGCCCTTTTTTGTTCTGCAGGGCGATTTTCATATCTTTCATCACCTCAAACGGTTCTTTGTTGTTTCATCACTCACGCAATGAAGTCGCTGATTGTTCTTATTCTTCTGTTCGCGCCCCTTTCGGCGGGCGACGGACAAGAGTCGAAGCCTGCCGGCAAAAACATCTCCGGCGTTATGATGCCGGGAGAAGAGCTTGTCTATGAAGTAAGTTGGACATTCTTCAAGTTGGGGAAGATTCGCGTTCTTGCTCTTCCTTCATCTGTCAACAATCCCGCTGTTGCGTACAGTTCAATTGCGTACTCCGATTCGTACACACTGCCGTTTGTAGACTTCCACGCCATCTCAACTTCCGAAATGGATTCAACGTTGTTCTCTGAAGGAGCATCACTGTTTGAGAAGAAAGACGACAGGTGGTACCGGCAATTGTACTTCTTCACGCCCTCAACGAGAACATACGTCACCGAACATGCATTCGTCAAAGACCCGCAATCGCAGCAACCGCTGCAACCGATGACGTACGATACGCTTCAGTTACCATACGACCGGTTTCAGGACGGAACATCGATTCTCTATTTTGCCCGCGCCTATGTTCACACGCAGCGCGCCATTGCCGTGCCGATACTTGTTCGCGGAAAGGCAGGCAAGACGAACTTCTATCTGCCCGCGGAACGGACAAAGGAAAAAATTGACGCTGTTGATTACCCGATCCGTGTCGTGGAACTGGAAGGAAAGGCCGAATTTGAGGGGATTTTCGGGTTAACGGGCGATTTCACCGGGTGGTTTTCCGACGACGAGGCCGCGGTTCCTATTAAAGCAAAAATGAAAGTAATTCTCGGCAGCATTACGATAGAGCTGAAAGAATGGAAACGCCCCGGCTGGACGCCGCCGCGCGCCGACTGAGCACGGCAGACATTTGACGTATTCCCTTGCTTCTACACCCCTCTCGTTCTTACATTTTTCACGGTCAGAAGTCTCGGGGGCACACTTCATCACGACAATCACTTAGGGTACTTCTTGATAAAGCTTCTACTCTCTTCTTTCATGGGAATCTTGTGCCTGTCATCAGCATTCGCGCAAGCGGGTGCCGAACAAGGGGATTCATACATGCAGGTCCTCGATGCCGACTCTGTGGCGAGGGTGGAGCTTGCAACGCTTCAGATTCCCGTCGCAACGGAAAACCAACCGCCCTCCAAAATCTCGAGCATGTTCAGCGGTTTCTGGCGGGATGAAGCGCAAATCTGGACTTCCCCCTTTCGAATGGATTCGGAAGATCTGTTGTGGGTCGGCGGCATTGCCGCAACAACGGCATTGCTGATTGCCATCGATGAGCCGGTGTACAAGTCGTTTCGCGACTTCAAAAACGACCACACGTGGGTTCAGAAAACCAGCCCTGTTGCAACACAGTTGGGCGAGTTTTATGTCCCTTACGCCATTTCCGCATTGTACTGTTTGAAGGGACTCGCGTTTGATGACGAGCATGCGCTGGATACAGGGCTTCTTTCCGTGCAGGCAATGATTCATTCGGCTGTTGTCGTCCAGCTTCTCAAACATCTGTTCGGAAGGATGCGCCCCTACGTCAGAAACGGTGAAGATGTATGGTACGGCCCGCGGATGTTCTTCAAGAGATACAGCGGCGGATTCTCAAGTTACGACGCATTTCCTTCGGGACACACAATAACGGCATTCAGTCTGGCCGCCGTCGTTGCTGAACGCAGCGAGCACGCGTGGGTCAAGGCAACCGCATACTCGCTGGCGGGACTCTGCGGCCTGTCGCGGCTGACAGAGCATGATCACTGGCTTTCCGACGTTGTTGTCGGCGCCGCAATGGGAATTGCCATCGGCAAGCTTGTGGCTCGCAATCACGAACGGAGTGTAACGCTGACCCCGTCGTTCGGCTCTCGCGGTGCAGGAGTGAATGTTGTGTTCAGTTATTAGCATGAGAGGGTTTTGTTTGAAGATGATATGTGGAGATTCGTTTGAGCAGTTTGGGAAAATGAAGATTGGCGTCCTGTTGCTTGCTTTGATGTTCTTGCATTCCGCCGCTTCGCGTGCTGATGAAAGAGGCATTCCGCTGAAACCGCAACGCGACTCGACCTCCGTCAGCGAGGCGTTGCCCGACTCGATGCAGTTCATGCACCGGCCGCTGCCTGCAGGCGAGCTGAAATGGTACACGATGTTCCAACGCATCCCCGGCGATTGGGTGACGTTTGCCAACAGGAATTTCCGCGAAGAGAAAATCCCGATGATCGCCGGCATTACCGCGCTGACGGCTTTTGCGGTTTGGACCGACCACCCCGTGTGGGAAGCCTCCGACCGGTGGTACAAAAGTTCGAGAACCGTCAAGAATCTTAGTGATTTCTTTGAATATTTGGGGGATGGGAAACCGCAGTTCGGACTTGCGGCAGCATTCGGCGCATTCGGGTATTTTGCGGATGATGAACGGGCGCTGCGCACCGGCAGCCAGCTCGTTCAGACAATTCTCGCCTGCGGAACCGTCATTCAAACCCTCAAGCACATCACTGGACGCGAAAGTCCGTTCGTCTCATCACGCATCAACGGGCGGTGGGTATTCTTTCCAAATCAAATCGACTACCACCGGAAAGTGCCGTACTACGATGCCTTCCCTTCCGGACACATCGCTACTGCAACCGCAACGCTCACGGTGATCATGGAAAATTATCCCGAGTGGAAGCCGTGGCTCAAGCCGCTTGCGTATTTTCTGATTGCCGGCATCGGGGTCGGACTCTCCAACACGGGCATTCATTGGTGGAGCGACTTCCCGCTCGGCATTGCGCTCGGCTATGAGTTCGGCATGATCGCCTCGCATCCCGAAGGCTTGCCCCTCAGCGATTCGGAGAAGGATAACTCGCCGAGAGTGACTTTCAGGCCAAACATCTCGCCAATTGGGCAGGGAGTGACGTTGTCGCTGCATTTCTGAAGCGAACGGCCGTAGAGCGGTTCTTGCATTTCCACATCCAATTCACCATACTTCCGTCGTATGTTCATGTGACACATCGTGTGAGCCATAATGATGAAAGCAATGGTCCTCCACTCTCTCACAACTCTTGCGTCGAACCCGAAGCCCCTCTCGCTCGTCCACTTTCCTGTACCGAAACTTCCCCTGCGGAAGCTGCTTGTCAAAGTCTCGGCGTGCGGAGTCTGCCATACCGAGATTGATGAGATTGAAGGAAGAACACCGCCGCCGCGCCTGCCAATCATCTTGGGTCATCAGGTTGTCGGCAAAATTGAAGCGTTGGGAGAAGACGTAACGAAGTTCAAGGTCGGGGATCGCGTTGGTGTTGCGTGGATTTTCTCGGCATGCGAAGCGTGTTCATTCTGCCGGGCGGGGAATGAGAATCTTTGTCCCGAATTCAAAGCAACAGGTCGCGATGCCAACGGCGGCTACGCGGAATACATGACGGTGCATGAAGATTTCGCCTATCCGATACCGGATGTCTTCTCCGATGCCGAGGCCGCTCCGCTGCTCTGCGCGGGCGCAATCGGCTATCGCTCGCTTCGACTCACGAATCTGAGCGACGGGCAGAAGTTGGGCCTCACGGGATTCGGCGCTTCGGCGCATCTTGTGCTCAAAATGGTCCGGCATCGATTTCCCAGAATACCGGTGTTCGTCTTTGCGAGGAGTGAAAAAGAACGGGAGTTTGCAAAGGAGCTTGGCGCCGTTTGGACCGGCGATTCTTCGGCCTCTCCTCCCGACAGACTCGATGCAATCATTGACACGACGCCGGTCTGGTCGCCGGTTGTTGACGCGTTGAACAATCTTGCACCGGGCGGACGCCTCATCATCAACGCTATCAGAAAAGAAGACGCCGACAAGCAACTTCTCGCTCAGATTGACTACTCTTCTCATCTTTGGATGGAAAAGGAAATCAAATCCGTAGCAAATGTAACGCGATATGATGTGAGCGAGTTTTTGCAGCTTGCCGCGGAAATCCCTATCAAACCAGAGATTCAGGAATATGCTCTGGAAGGGGCAAACACAGCGTTGCTGGAGTTGAAGCAGAAGAAGATTCGCGGAGCCAAAGTGTTGAAGATTGCGTGAAGAAGCGGTTTTTTCTTTCAACACGAACACACAGAGGACACGAAGTATCACAAAGTTGATTGTTGATTAAGGAAAACCCTCTGTGTGCCATTGTGCCGAATTTTTTCTTTTCCGTCAACGAAGCAACAATGCCTTCCTCGTCAATGTCATTTCGCCCGCCGTGAGCCGGTAGATGTACACGCCGCTGGGCAGATTGGCGGCGTTCCATTCAACGGAATAACTTCCCGGATTCATCGGCTCGTTCACGAGTGTCCCGACTTCCCTCCCCAACACATCAAACACCTTGAGTGTTACATGGCTGAATGCTGAGAGCTGATAGCTGATTGCTGTTGCCGGATTGAACGGATTCGGATAATTCTGCTCAAGAACAAATTCCCGCGGATGTGACGGCGATATCTCCTTCACATCCGTTGGCGAATCGCCGTACGCAATAAAAAACAGGAACTGCATCTCATCGCTGCTGCGCAATCCGTAGTAAATAGGCTGCGCCGTGGGATTATGATACGTCGTGATCAGCATGAGGCTGTCACCGGCGAGAAACCGCATCGGCGTCGTGAGCGAAAGAAGTGCCGGATGCTCCCAATCGTTGGTGTAGTAGAGAAGCTGCCCGTTATGCGCTCCACCGACACCGACCACGCTGAACTCGATCATCCGCTGATGGGCATGCGCCCACATTTGAATGATGTTGGTATTCTGAGTGAAACGAAACGCCCTGCTGATCGTCGTTGTTTGAAACGGGGGTAGGAAAATATTCGTGTTGGAGAAATGCCTCGGTGTAGCCTTGTGCAGAACGGTGGCGGAGTCAACGGTATGCAGATTCACATACACTTCGCCGATGCGCGGGGCGCTTGTGCGGTTCACGGAGTGAACATTCAGGTCGAAGCCCGTTCCCCGCGGAAGTTCCAGCGCAACGCCGGGCGGAAAGTAGTAATCGACTTCCGGCGTCTGCGTTCCGACAAAAAACCTGAAGGGGAAAAGATTGTTCAACTCAAAAATCGCCGGAAGGTAATTACCCAGCGAATCACGTATGTCTCGATACACATGAGGCGTCGGCGAGCCTGTTCCGACCGGATAGTTGTACACAATCATGTGGTGGCTGCCGGCACGGTAGCGGATTTGATACCGGTTGACATACACGTTCTGCGACGTCGGGTAGGGAATGAAATAAAGAAACTCCCTGTCGTGTATTTGCGCGGGCCACACGTGAAACGGGCCGAGATGAAGCTGAAAGCCGCTTGCAGGAAGAGGAAGCGGTTCGAAATTGAGAATGAAGCGCGTAGTATCGTTGAAGAGATTCGTATCAGCTCCGGCAACAACGCCGGTCTCCGGCGCCCCGCCGCTGATCCAGCGGTTGACAAACGCAAGTTCACCCATGGTGAGGAAAGGAAGTCCGAGCGGCATAATCGAGCCGTACCCCTGCGGCATGTTGACGCTGTTCGGCGCGTTGATCTTGTGCCAGAAGTAACTCTTGTTGAGTCCGGGAATGCCGCCGATGGTGCTGACGCGGACCAGACTATCCTGCGCCGCCGCGATGTTGTGCGGAGTGACGTTCACCAGCTTGCGGTACGCTGAATCGGCCGTGAGAATGAGCCCCGTTTGTACTGCGGGCGGATAGCCGCCGACGGCGTGGCAACTCGTGCAGTACCTGTCGAGCACACGCTCTTGCACGGTTTGCCACGTGGACGGTTGGGCAAACAGTGGCAATGACAGACATGTCAGCAATGCGACGTAGGCGGAAGGCTTCATACTCTCCCCGGAAGATTATCAATGAACGGTGGATCAAGATAGAAATTTGGGTGGAGAGTTGGTAGAAGAAAGAAAAAAGCCTTGCTGCATTCCCAGGCAAAGCCCTTTTGTAAGAAAATCTCAATCCCTAAACGTTGACGCTTATCCGGCCATCTCTGATTTTTATTTTGAGCTCCTTCATCGAGTCCTTCAAATCAAGCTTCATCTTTCCGAGACCCTCCCGCAGTTCCTGCATTTCTTCACGAAAGCGATCGTGTTCTTCGTGCGGGAACAGATCGATGATTACATCATCCGAATCGAAATACCGGAAGCTCAAGTCGCGTTCACGTTCGGGAATCGTCAGCGATAGCTTCTGCGTGCTTCCCTTTCGGAGAACCTCGACATCCGCCTTGTCGCCGCTCTTGTAATCTTCCAGAGCATAATGGATATCGTCAATCCGCCGGATGCTTTCCTTTCCGATCCTGACGATCACATCACCCGCCTTGAATCCGGCCTTCTCTGCCTCGCTGTCACGCCTGACGCTTTTGACGAGAACGCCTTTGCCATCCGGCGCACCGAAGTACTCGCCTAATTGTTTGTTGAGATTCTCGAGCGTCAGCCCGTACAGTACCGATGATCGCATCAGCGAGAGAGGCGGCTCAATTCGAAAGCGTGGTGCCACCGGCGTCCGCGGCACGATTGTGAGCGAGCGGGGCGCCTTGTCGATTGTTACCTTCAGTGATTTCTTCTCTCCGTCCCGAAGCACGGTGACAAACACCTCCTTACCCGGTTTGGTGCTGCGAACTTCGTCGATCAGGTCGCTGCTGTCGTAGATCTTTTTTCCGTCAAATTCGGTGATAACGTCGCCCTCACGAATGCCCGCAGCTTCAGCGGGACTCTCTTCTTCAACGTTGCGCACGTAAGCGCCATCTCTCGATTCTAACTTCTTTTTCCGTACAAGACTGGAAGAGATATTCTCGATGGAAACACCGAGCCAACCGCGATCTTTGTCGCTAACATAAACGTAGGTTGAGCGGGTTCTCTCCTTTTCATCACCGGGACGAATACTGCACGCAGTGTTGGTGAAGATCGCGGAAAATAAGAATGCAATCAGAACTATGGATTTCATGCGTACCTCCTTCTTTGCAAAGAGGCGAGACAGAGTCCCGCCCTTACGTGTTTACTATTTGCCTTTCAAGATTTGCATCAATGCTGCACGTGATTTATCGTTGCCGATGCTGCCGAGATAATACACGGCGTCGCTACGCAGATCGTAGTTTTCGTTGGTTGTCGCTACGCGGACGAGAAAATCAACCGACTTGTCGCTCCCGACGTCCGCAATAGCATACAGAGCGGTTTGCATCTGCTTCTCCTTTTGCTTCGGATATCCGTTGAACAGGGTAATCAGTGCATCGGTGGATTTGTTCTTATCCCCCCGCAAATTCGCAATCGTATAGAGGGCCGTCATCTGCACATCGTCGCTCGCATCGGATCGGGCAACATCAACAAGCACCGGCAGCACATCGAATTTCCCGAAGTCGCTTAGCGATTCAAGCGCCGTAATGCGGACAATCTCGGCCTGCGACTTATCGAGCGCGATATCCTTCAGCGTGGTAAATGCCTCCTTGTCGTTCTCCGATCCGCCGAGTGCACGGATAGCATCCAACTTGATGCGCGTTTGCGGATCGAGATCCTTCGTTTTTAGTCTAAGACTGCCGGCCGACCACGCAACAGAAGCCCTTGGTGGTCTCGGCGTTCTTCCCACTCGACGATACACGTCGCGCATCGCGAGTTCTGCTTCACGCATTGCCCTCTCGCTTTCGCGCATCGTTGTGCCGATGCTGTAGGTGTACGAACCGGAGCCCGTTTTGACCTTCAGGTTTTTTCCGTCAGGCGCGACAATCAGGACATTGTCGTTTATATCGGCAACCGCGTCATCAACATAGCGGCTGTCGGGAAAGTCGCTGATGAACTTCTCGTACGCCGCAAGACCTTTGCCTCTGTTGAGTCGTTTCTGTGCGTACGCCGACCAGTATGCTGCATCGTCCAGATACTCGCTCTTCTGGAACTTCGTGCTTACCTCGGCGAACTTCTTCAGCGCCTCGTTCCACTTGTCTGCAAGAATGAATGCGTAACCCTCCTTGTATGTCTTGTACGCAGGGTCTTTCTCGTTCTCCCCTTCACCGGTTGTCATTGCATCAGCAAGCAATGGGCGGGGCGTGTACACTGCTTGCGCGTTGACCTGTACGTGCACAAGCGCAAGCACAAGGGCTGCAAGAACAATTCGATATCGCTTCATACTGACTCCTAATAGATTCTGTCGGTTACACTCGATTGACTTGTATCGTACGACGCAGCCGCCATCCTGATTTTGAACAATAGATTCTCCTGACGGATGCCACTCCGGATAAGTTCGACGTTCGGGAGATCATTGGTTTCTTCAAGATTGGCAAGCTCGATCATGATCTTTTCAAGATCACGAATCAGGCGCGCAGAACGCCCGTCAAGGGGCTGCTGTTGCAGGAGACGTGCCTCGTGTACAAGACTGCGTGAAACCGATCGTTCGTCGCTGAGATCAATGTTCGGCTCGTCTTCCGTTCTCATGTTGGCAATGCCAACCAACAATGTCTTCGACTTGCGGAAATAGTCGCTGATGCGCTGGTGGGACTCGTTTGCAGTTGGAATGATTCGCGCCTCTTCAGACATATCCTCCTTTTCGGCAACGTGTATCGGGGCTTCAAACTGCGGTCGGAAGAAGAACACGGCAATCCCCATAACAGCAAGCGCTGCTCCTGCGCTGTACACATAAGCAGGGCGGAACGCCACGAACGAGCGAACACGATCAACCAACGCCGAGAACACTCCCGTCCTTGACTTTCGCTCACCACGAATGTCACGTTGAACGTTCATTGCGAGCGAATGCCAGAACATCGCATCCCGTTCATCTGCCGGTTGAGATGAGGGATGCGGAAGAACTGCGAGAGTCTTCTGCAACCCGGCTAACTCATCCGCACATTGCCTGCACGCTGCAAGATGTTGCGCAACTGCGTTCCGGTCGGCGTCGCTCAGTTCGTTGTGAAGAAAATCGTACAACACATTCTGAACATCTGAGTGTCTCATGCCAATTCCTCCTGCAAGTGTTCGAGCTTGCTTCTCATCTTTTTTAATCCTCGAAATAAATGTGTTTTCACCGTCCCCTCCGAGCATTGCAGAATGTCGCTTACCTGCCGGGTGGAAAGCCCGTTCAAGTGCCGCAGAATCACCACCGCCCGTTGCAGCGTCGGCAATTCGTGCAATGCCTGCTCTATGTATGCCTGTTGTTCTTTCACAACAATCTCTTCGTGATGGTCACACTCAACGCCGCCTCTCACTTCTTCCAGCGGCACGTGACGTTGAACCCGGTTCTTGTCAAGTCGCTTTCTTGTCAAAGCCACGTTCACCACAATGCGATGAAGCCACGTACTGAATTCCGCATCACCCCGAAACGACGGCAGCGCCGCGTGCACTTTCACGAACGCCTCCTGTGTCACATCTTCCGCACTGTCGTGATCGCCTGTGAACCGGTACGCAATGTTGTACGCATGTCTGATGTACCGATCCATAAGAAGACGGAATGCTTCGCCGTCTCCTTTCGTTGCGTGTTGGATAAGTTGCTGTTCGCCACGCTCTCGCGCCGGCGGAACGGGCTGTTCAGCAGCCGCCATCGGTATTCCGTAATTTCTGATGATTAGACAACCGGATGTTCCGGCTGGTTGACAAGCGGCGTTCGGAAAAATCGCCTCCGGTAGAGGATACGAATTCTGAGGGGGTGGGTTACAATCGGGAATCTGAGCGCGAATTCACGCCAGTAACTCTAATTCTGGCAAGCATGCCAAGTCGCCTTGAAAGCAAATCACTGGAAATTCATGTAAAACACCCAGTACAGTAGCGGGATTAGCACGCCAATCCCGACAAGCCACTTGCCGCGGCCCAAAATGCCGGTTGGACCTTTTAGCATGAAAATCCCTGTAATTGCCATCAGAATGAGTGCGACGGCAAACAAATCGGCGATGATCGTCCAGGCTTTTTTAGGGGCGTTGACGTGAAGCTGGTTCATTTCGAAAAGAACCCGTCGGGGACGGGTTGATTCAACCAGAACATTCCCCGTCGGCAAGTCTATCGAGTAAGTCTTCTTATCGTAGAAGAGTTGCAGCGTCTCGGGGTCGGGACGGAATGTGTTTTTCGGATCTTGAGTGAGATTGAGTTTGGAGATTGCTTCGGCAACTATCGCTTCACGGTCGGCGGCTGTGATGGGCGATATCGTAACCATCTCTTTCTCGATTTTGTAGTTCGGATTCCAGTCAGCAATGTGGTTTACCGCGAGACCCGAGATTCCGTAGATCAACGTCATAGCAACAACAATGTAGCCGATGTCGCGATGAAGGATATTGTTCCATTTACGCCATTTGAATTCAGCCATGCAAATCAACTCCCGAAAAAGACTTCAACACGAAGGCACTAAGAACCACCAAGGTTCACGAAGTTCCTTTGTGCTACTTCGGACACCTTTGCGGCTTTGTGCTGAAAAGATGAGGGGAATAGAAAAGGCCGCAGCGGCATCAAGCAAAACATCACTGCGGCCTAAGAACGGAAATCCGCAATCGCCAAGCCTACTTTATCACAGCGCCTTCGCCCTTGATCTGTACGACAGTCTTGGGGCCTTTGACGGTTGAAGGATCAAATTCCTCGCCCTGCTCTTCCGCGTGATGTTTCCCCTGCTCGATGAGTTCTTCAACCGTGTACTTCTTCACCGAAATGACACCCTCGGCGAGGGCTGTCTTCCCTTTTGCATCCATCGGAAACACGATCACGCCGTCGTCAACTTTGAAGCGGATGGATTCGAATTCCTTGTCGCTCGCTACCTTGATCCAGCAGCCGCGGTTTGCGCAGACGTCAACAACTGCGCCTTCAACAAGGACTTTCTTGCCGTCATATTGTTCGGGATTGGCAAGAATGTCGGAGACTTTCGTTTTCTCCTTCAACGTCAACTTCTTGCCGTAGTTTTTTGGGCCGGCGATTGCTATCGAGCCAATCAGTACCAGAATCGCGGCAATTGATAGAACGTGTCTATGAGTCACTTGATTTTCCTTTTCTTATGAATGAAGAATACAGAAATGTACAACAGAACCTTATGCTTCGACCGTTTCTTTTTCCTTCGACGCCGTCGTCCCGAACACGTAGTCCCAAATCGGAGAACTTACCCCAAATCGCGTGTGCGGGTCTTGATAGTGGTGGAGCATGTGATATTGCTTCAACCACAACCAGCCCGATGACTTCAGCGCAAAGTGATGCGATGCATAATGCCACGAGTCATAAATCATGTAGCCGAGAATGAAACCCGCGAAGAAAGGCGCCGTCATGCCGACACCGAGCACCGCAACAAACAGATAGTAGAACAGCATTGCCAGGGGAATGCTCACAACGGGCGGCATCACGAGACGAAGCGAATCGTTCGGGTAGTCATGGTGAACGCCGTGCATCATGAAATGGAGGTACTTCCCCCATTCCGATGTCGGCTCGTAGTGGAACACGAACCGATGCAGCAAGTACTCGGCAAGCGTCCAGAAAAATAATCCCGCAAAAAACAATCCGACAATACCGGCATTTGTCATCGAAGGATTAATGGATGCCTGATACAGAAAATACACCATCACCGGGATGTAGACAATCAGCGGTACGCTCGGATGGACGTGTGAGAAGAATTCGAGAAAATTGCTTTTGAAAAGCCGGGCCGACTCATCTTTATTGGATACATAGAGTTTAGACATACTCACACCTCCAGACTTATTTCCTTCAAAGACCTGCCGTAAAGATATGCAAAACGAGAGAAATACTCAATCTTCCAAAGGCAACCAAACACTTGTGTTTCGAGGATTCAAGCGAAGCTAGTCGTTTGGCCCGTAGGCCGGAACATCGCCGCGGAAATGGTTGTAAACGGGTTTGTCAAGTTCCTGGAATCGCCGCTGGTATTCCTCCCGGCTGATTGCGTTCTGCCAGTTTCCGGTGAGCATTGCAAGTCCCGTAATCGCAACAAATACTCCGGCCACCAACGTTCCGTACACCCAGGTCGGAACGGCGTTCTTGCTTCTTGCGCCGACACGAACGTCAAGCGTGTTCTTTGCCGGACATGCCTGCACACACAGCATGCAACTCATGCACTCGTCGCTCCAGACGCGTCCCGTCGGGCTGTTCTTTCTCAGATTTCCAATCTTGTGAACCTTAATGTTTGATGGACACGCTTTCGTGCACAATTCACAGTCGATGCAAGTTGACTTGTTGCGCGTGATTTTCAGCGGACTCAACCATCCGGCAATACCTAACAATGCCCCGTACGGACAGAGAAATCTGCACCAAAAGTTCTTGATGAAAATGGAAAACACCATCAGAATGATAATCGTCCAGAGGGCAAATGTCGAGATGTCTGCGAAAAACAAATACATCTTGATATCCGCAACTTTGTTGTACGGACTGTAGATGAAGTTTTCGAGACTGAACAAATCCATCTGCCAGATGGCGTTGACGAAGAAGTAGAGAAGAAGATATTTGAGTGAACGGAGAGGATAATCTAACCAGCGCCAGACTGTGAAGTTCCGTTTGAAGATTTTTTTCCCCAACATCCACAACGATTCGCTCAGCGTACCGATCGGGCACAGCCAACTGCAGAACGATTTGCGCAACGCAATACTTGCGCCGATGATGGCAAGAAGAATAAATACCGACGATGGATGTATGTTGTTGAGAGAGCCCGAGAGAATCCAATGCTTCAAGCTCATCAGCGCGCTGATGGGAAGAAACCCTTCAACGCCGGGCGGGCGCTCGAAGTAGGGCGCTGTTCCACCCGACATTCCCCATTGCATGAAGAGATAGAACTCGATGCCGATCCAGATGCACAGCAACACAAACGCAAGTTGTACGGCGGAACGCTGAAATTGCGAATCTTCCTTCAGCCGCAGCAACAGGCGTCTGTACAACGAAGGTTCGGCGGAATAGTTGATCTTCTCTTTCCGCAACTCCCGAGGCAGTTTCTTGATATTTTTTTTCGGGTCGGACTTTCGGGCAAGCTCAACAATATCAACGGATTCCGTCGCCTTTTCGGCCGTTATTGTTGCTCCTAAATTCTCTATTCTCATAGCCTGATTTCCCGTTCTCAGATTTGCGAAATCATGCCGGAAATCTTCAATCCCGGTGCATTTTTCGCCTCCAATCTTCAACACTGTATGGTACTGCAAGCCTGATGCCAATTCAGATGAATTTATCTTATTTGTGCGCGTCAAAAAACGGCTCAGGATCGGGCTGAACGATACTCCGTTTTTTTCATATCCTTTGCCATTTCCGCAATGTTTTTTCTGATGAGCATGTCATAGATTTCATCCCGCATTCTTCCCCATGTGTCGTGCACCGAGCAGGGATTCTTGCCCGAACATTCAGGGAATCCCATCACGCAATTCCGAGTGAAATCTGAGCCGTCAATTGCGTTCACTACATCGAACAACGTAATGTCTTTCGCTTTCCTGCCGAGCGCAAATCCGCCAGTCGGGCCTTTGAGCGATGTCAGCAGTCCCGTGCCCGCCAATCGCTGCAAAATCTTGCCAAGAAAATGATACGGTATGTCGAGTCGCTTCGTGAGTTCCTTGATGGACGTCATCTCGCCCTCCGGCTTGAGGGCAAGATACAAAACACCCTGAATGGCGTATTCGCATTGTCGGCTGAAAAGGATGCTCATGGGTTTCGGACTGTGATGTCTTAAATATCGGAAAGGCCTCAGTAAAAAGCAAGAAGCATCGGGTTGCAGAACATCTAATACAACGCCCGACTGAACTCGCGCCTGAAATTCTGCGTTATACCATGTTCTTCTCCCAAAATCTTGAAGATAGCGATGCACGCCTTGCGCGAGCCGTCGTCGTCGTAATAGCGGTTGGTTCGAATAACGTTGATGAAACCCTCGAGCGCGGCGGTAAAATCGCCCGACTCCAGCCTGCGTATGGCTGAAAGATACTCTCCCTTCACCCCATCCTCCGGAAGCTGTTCGGGAGTTCTTGCTGTGTCTGCAAGGCGGGCAAATGTTCGAATTGCTTCGGCGATATCAAATGCTTCCGAGTCTTGCTCAATGTCGCTGACAAGCGAAAGCGCTTTGGGCTGGTCGGTAAAAACAAGAAGCCGAGCAAGAAGTGCCCGCGCCTTGTGATTCCCGGGTTCATGCAGAACCACGTCTTCCAGAAGTTGCTGTGCTTGTTGCGAGTTGCCTTCTTTCAAAAGTTGTTCTGCCTGTTCCACGGTTTTCCTGTAGGTACTTGGAATGTTCTTCGCCAGCCACTGTTTTACCATCTGCTCCGGCAATGCGCCGACGAATTCGGTTTCGACTTTGCCATCAACAAACAGCTTCACGTTCGGAATGCTGCGGATATTGTACTGTGCGGCAACGTCGGGGAGTTCCTCGGTGTTCACCTTCGCGAGTTGCCAGGTCCCGTTTGCTTGAGCCGCGAGCCGTTCGAGCACGGGGCCCAGAATCTTGCACGGGCCGCACCATTCGGCCCAGAAGTCAACAAGGACCGGAATCTGCTTGCTTCGCTCAATAACTCCAGTTTGAAAATCTGTTACATCATAACTCATAGTGAGTGGTTCTCCGTCTGGTTCTTCGATACTACATTCTCATAATTTGATGCAAGAATGTCAAGAACGGGTTTCACATAGCGCCATCTTGACTTTCACGCAGCGGGAATATATTTTTATGTAGAAGGTCTTTGACAATCCTCTTGTTCCGATTCCCTGCCGGGAGTATGGTGCAGGAGGTTTCGGCTTTTTGAAATCGGTGTTCAGAAAGGAGTCTCAAATGCCTGCGTATACCTATTATTGCAACGACTGCAAGAAGGAGTTTACTGTTTACTTGACAATGACTGAACATGAGAAAGGGAATCCGCCGGTGTGTACGGAATGCGGCAGCAAAAATGTTGTGGCGGAACTTTCCAGCGCAACAGTCATCACATCGAAAAAGAGCTGATCCCAATTCCTCCGCTGGAAAGAGTTGCAAATTGAGCAAAAAACCCGTTAGTTCAACGAGACTTCTGCAATCTGAATTCTGACTGTTGAACCAATGGAGTTTTTGATGAAGTATGTTGTTGCGGCTATTGCCCTTTGTTTCACTCTATCTCTCAGCACAGCCCAGCAAAAAGCAACTGAATCGGGCGGAAAGGCAAACACCGAACGCGGCCGCTACATCGCCGAAAATGTTGCCCTCTGCATCCAGTGCCACACACCCCGCGATGGAAGCGGCGAGCTGATTTTCTCACGCGCATTCGAAGGTGCCGCGATTCCCGTTGCCAAACCGGCGCAACTGCGTGTGTGGGCCGAGTTTGCGCCGCGTATTGCCGGCTTGCCGCAGTATTCCGACGAACAACTCATCACGCTTCTCACGACAGGAATCGGACGGGAAGGAAAACCGCTCCGCTCGCCGATGCCCACGTTCAAATTGTCACGGCAGGATGCAGCCGACGTCGCGGCATATCTCAGATCGTTAAAGTAAGAAGAAGCCCGTTATGGCTCGTGTCGTTCACTTCGGAATTGCTTGCATACTGCAAATATCCTGAAGGAAACATCTTCGGCGTTATGCAACCCCATCCGTTGGTTGTGTAGCAAACAATCTTCATCTCACGTTTACATTTCAATCAGACACTCACAAAGGAGTTCTTTCATGGAACTACTGACCGGAATTATCGCCCTGATTATCGGCTTCTCGGTAGGATGGTTTTTGCGGGGCAAGCAAGCGCTTGGCGCCAATGAACCGCCCGATGCCGGACTTTCTTACAAGCTGCAACAACGTGATGAGGAATTGCGTGCCGCACGGTCTGAGATTGCTGTTCATACCGCAACGCTTGACACGCTGAGGAATGAGCTGGCAATTCTCACAAAGAAACAGCATGACGGCCAGCGTGCTCAGAAGAAACCAGCAACGAAACCGGCAGCCAAGCGCAAAGCATCTCCCCCAAAGAAAACTACCTCAAGCAGGCGCAAGAGCCGCTGACCGTACATCACGCAAAGATGTGATTCGCCGACATAGCATGCGACCGATGCTCTGTTTTTTCGGAATTATGATTGCGGAATGCGAACTTCGGATGAAATTCTGCCGAGAAGGATTTCGGCTACCCGCTCAACTGAGGGATCGTCAAGTCTGCACACTTTGGGATCGCCCGGACATTGTTTACTGCAATATCCCTCGTGAGGAAGAATCACATGTGCATCGTTCCCTTTCGGCCCCCACAATGTTGGCGAGCAAGCTGTTAACGGACAAAACAAGCTGACTGTCGGCACCCGCAGCGCCGCCGCAATGTGCATCGGGCCTGTGCTGGAGGAGAACAGTACACGTTCGTGCGAAAGTACACTCATCAATTCCCGCAGAGTGAGTTTTGCGCGGAGATCGATGAGATGCGGATTGCGGGGAAGGGAAGCAGTATTCGTTCCATCGGTGAAGATGATTTTGAGGGATTTGGGTGTACGACGAATGAGAAACTCAGCCAACTCGCCATACTTTGCAGGCTCCCAGTTCGGAGCCGAGTTGCCGCTACCGATGTGAAATCCAACGAGCAGATCATCTTCCTTAGCACCGGCCTCTCGCAGAATCTCCTTTCCCCGTTTCCGTTCATCAGATGTGAGAAACACTTCTGTGGAGAGATCGTCCGTCAGCACGCCGATTTTCCTCGCCAAATCAAGGCAATAATCTGCCTCGTGACGCAGAGGGATGTACTTCCTCCGGCTAACCCCTTGCATGAATGTCAGCACGCCGTAGAGTTTCGTCCCGACGCCAACGCGGCGCGGGATTCCTGCCCAAAACAACATCCATGCAGCGCGTTCGGTGGGAAGAAGAAGAAGCGCGGTATCGTACCTGCGTTGACGCAACGCCATCACTTGCTTCCAGAATCCGGATCGGCCCGCATGTTCCCCCGACGGGTCGTCGATGATGATTTCGTTCAGATGAGGATTGTGAAGAAGAACATCCCGCGTGTACGGACGCACCATCGCGCCGATGAACGCATCCGGGAAAGTCCGGCGGAGCGCACGAATGAGAGGCGTGGCAAGAACAACGTCGCCAATGCGGTCGGTGCGAACAACGAGTATGCGGCGCGGGTTTCTCATGAGGTGTTCACAAGATACTTACCGCGCGGCAGAATTGCCAGATGGGACGAAAGCATTCAACAAGGGCGAGCCGCCTTGACTCGCCCTTCGGACAGTGTAGGTCGGGACTCCTGTCCCGACATCTACGGGTCATTGCCGTCATTTCGTCAGCACCAACTTGCTCACCTTGTTCAGCCGCACATTGCCGCTGCCATCCGTCGCTGTGCACCGCACAAAATAAACACCGCTTGCAACGTTCGAAGCGTCCCATATTGCAGAGTGATACCCTTCGGACTTCCCGCCACTAACGAGTTCGGTGACCTTCCGGCCCAAGAGATCGTAAACCACCAACGATACGTG
>CAADGV010000019.1 GCA_900696645.1 uncultured Chlorobiota bacterium
GCGGGAACCACGAGGGGCCAACGTCGCCGCTTTGCAGGCGACGGCGGCAGTCTGGAACTACAACGTCATGAACATCGTTCACAAATCACGCTACCCCAAAAGTCCATTTTCCGTTGAAGCATTACAGTTTCCATACGGCATCGTACAGTTTCCGACTTATTGTATTGTAGATGCTCTGCTTTCTTTGGGACATGGGTCTCTTCAGGTTTGATAGGCTAAGGAAGTCTGCTCGATATTGTGCTACGGCGCCTTCTATGTTTGCTGCCTCGCCAAGATCAAGTACGGTCTTACGACTTGTGTTGTCGATAACCAAGGCCATGTAACGGTGCTTGACTGTTGTCTCGTTAGGTTCGATGGAAGCCCATTTGACGTATTCAACTAGTGTGCAACCTGGAGGAATGGCGGCGGCGATATGATCAACAGTGATAGTTCGGGACGGATCACGATCCCCATAATATTTACGGTGACGGGAAAGTTCACTCTCTAGCAAATCACATCTTGCTGTGAGTGAGTCGATAAGGGATTTCTTCACAGAAGGGAAATTGCCGACAAACTGTTTCGACAATAGGTGTCGCGTGTTGCGATATTCTCCCGCGAGGCGAGTCACTGTCGAATCTGGTTCAATCAATAGCCAACTATTGCGCTCTAAAGCAGTTTCGGCGTTTCTGGCCTTCATATTCAATGCGACATCGATTACGACCGATGTATCGTAGGCTGTCGGCGTGCTCATGAGGAAGAATGCGGAGTAAATATCATTCGCGATCTGTGGGATATGCTTTTTGCTGAGGAGCGGACATACCGGGAAATTGCAGAGAAACTTCATATTGCGGAAGGAACTCTTCGTGTGAGGCTATCGCGCTGCAAGGAAAAGGCATTGGAATGGATTCGGAAGAACACCTGACATTTGTAACATACGGCTATCTGAAGCGGCTATATACTTGAGAGGATCATGACGCTCAATGAAGTAAAAGAATTGTTACCCCTGTATGTTTCAGGCTCGCTTTCTGCAGAGCAGAAAAGGGATGTGCAGCAGGCTTTGGAAGTTCACCCGGAGTTGAACGAAGAACTTCGGTTCTGGCAAGGGATGAAGCAGGCAACATTGGCGGACGCGGCGTATGAACAACAACACCCGTCCGCGGAACAAATTGTCCGTTTTGCCGATGGGACATTGCCCGCGGGTGAGGAATGGTTGCTGGTCGAGAACCACCTGCGATCATGCGAATCGTGTCGTGATGAGCTTTCGCTAGTTCAGGAATCAACACAAGAAAACCGCACCGTCAGAAAACCTGCAACTCCGGCAGGCCTCTTTTCATTTCTTGCGGGAAAGAAATTCTTCCGTCCCGCGTTGGCGTTTTCTCTTCTTGTTGTTGCCGTCGCAGCGGGCATTTACCTGAAATCACATGAGTCTCCGCCGCAGCAGGCGGATGTTCTGCCACAGGCAAAGGAAACCGCATCGGTTGTTGCTCCGAAGGCCGAACATGTGAAGCGCACGGCATTCGTTCTGCCGTACACCGGCACGCTGCGCTACCCGTCCGCAACGCGGAGCAGCATGCCGGTTCTCGTTCTTGACGATAGTGTTGTGCTGGTTGATGTTACAATTCCGGTTGAGCATTCGGCGATTGCTGCCGGGTATCGGGTTGATGTTACGACTCCGAAGGGTTCAAGAACAAAGTTGGCAGATGCAGTTCAGCCGGCGGCCGGAACAGACGGACAAAGGCTTCTTCTCGCTGTGAAGCGCGAACAATTCTCTGCCGAAGGCAAGTACGTTTTAGAGGTACGAGAGATCCTCAAAGAGTGAATTCCGGATATCGATCCCGAAGAATATCGGTTCGAATTTGAAGTGAGGAGGGCTCCGCCCCGCTAAGAAGCGGAACCCTTCTTCAAGAGATTACTTCGCAACAACATCTGCCGCGTATTCACGATCGCCCCAGCCGAGTCTAAGAATTGCCGTGTTGCTGCGGCCGGTGGGTTCCAGCGTAATCGTGAAAGGATCAACAGGCTCATCCGCATTCTTCATCGTCAACTCAATATGGGCATGGTCCTGAGAAGGATCGTATAAGGCTTGTCCCGGAGCTTTCTTGTTGACAATCAACTTAAATCCTCCGGCTGCCGGTTTCGAATACAACGTGTACGTCCCCGCCGGTATGTTTGCGCCGCCGATTGTGATGTCGCCTTCCGTCTGCAGAACGGTTGCCATGTTGGCGCCTGTTCTCCAGATTGAATCATACGGAACCACAACGCCCCAAATCTCCCTGCCACGCATGTAGGGCTTGCTGTATTTTACCTTCACTTTCCGGTTTTCGAGGAATACCTCGGTGGAATCCAACGGACTGACGGGGCGGATATTATCGGCTTTCTCGAACCGCGTCCACACCATCGTCTTCTCCCACATAATCTTCATGCGTCCGTTGGTTCGTCCTGTTGCGTCGAACGCTACGGTGAGTGTTTCAACGGGCGCCGGAAGCTCTTCAACAATAGCGTCGAACCGTGCATAGTCCTGCGTTGCGTCGTATCGGGTTCCCCATTGACCGCGTTGTTTATTGAGGATGATTTTCCAGCCTGTAGGCGAAGGAAGCGTAAACAGCGTGTACGTCCCTCTCATGACGGGAATGCCGCCGAGTATCATGTCATAGTTCGTTCTGAAATGTGTCGCTTCGTTAGCGCCCGTTCGCCAGACTTGATTCCACGGAACGAGTTCGCCCATGATTTTCCGGCCTCGCATGGAAGGGCGACCGTAATTCACGGAGATCATGTTCGTGTCGATGAGGCAAAATACGGAGTCGCGAGGGCTGAGAGGCTGTTCCCTGTTCTGCGCTTCCGAGGAAGCGGGAAGAAGAAGGAAGAGTCCAACAAACAACAAGGGGAGTGATTTCATTGAAACATCTCCAAAGTTATGAAAGTGGTTTGATGAGATAGTCATACCGTGAACGTGACGTGCCCGTGATTTCTTCAGTGGGAAATCCTCGGGCTTGAAGTTTGTTTTCCCTGCACATCCGGACAAACACTGCATCGTCGAACCAGATGCCTCGATCTGAAGGGATAAGAACAGGCTCTATTCCCCGTGCAATGCGGATTCTCCGGAAAAGGTAACGCTTGAGACTGGCGAGAAACTCGACAGGCCCATCCTGCTTGATGCGCCGCATGAGTCTCTGATGTGCCGGCACATGTTCAGGAACGAGTTTCGATTCATCCACTACCGCAATGTCGCTGATGAAAATCACGGCATTATCCTTTGCGACACGGCGGATTTCCGAAAGCGTCTTCATGCATTCTTGCTTCGTTTCCTGAAGGCAGAATGCTCCCGTCATCAGCACTTTGTCGAAGTACCCCGTTTCGTACGGAAGATCGCTGGATGGCCCGCACGTAAAGGAGACGTTCTTCACATCCTTGAATTTCCGACGGACTCGCTCAATGATTGCAGGGGCGACATCATGGCCGCGGCACTCTAACACCGTATCGTGAATCAACTCGAAGAGGAGTCCCTTACCCGAACTGATATCGAGCACTTTGTCGCCCGGAGAAAACGGAACCCATCGTAGAACTTTGTTGATACGAAAGGTCGTCGAGGCGGGCCCGTCGCCCGAAAGCTGGTAGTCATCCTTGAGAAATTTCGCTCGCAGTTCATACTCTTCGGCACGGGTGGTTGCTTGTACAACTCGCGGCACACAATCTCCTGAAATGATGAGTGTATGAATGAACAATCACATCCATGAACGGCCGAGTCATTGAACCGGTATATTTGCTGCCATTCAATGACTCAGTCCGTTGCGGTGCAATGTTATTTGAATTTCACCGACGCAATCACTTTGTCGTATGCAGCCGTGTAGTCCGCGCTTTGAGGCCTGAACCAATCCATTGTGATGCGGATGACCTTGTTGTTGTGGACGACGAAATAGACTTTGCGCATGACATCCGCCCGTGCAGCGAGGGTCAGAGTTCTTGCCGGCTGCCCGCCGACGGTTGCGCTTCCCGCGGTAGCGTTGCGGAATCTCCCTTTGTTCTGTTCGAAGACCTTATCAAGAGTCAGACCTTTCGCATCGAACACATCGAACCGGATTGTACAGTCGAGACGTCTGCCGCGCATCTCAGCCACCTCTTCGAATGTTCCTTTGGAAGGATTCGTTGTACTGAAATTATCCGGATAGTCAAATGAGAAGAGTTTTCCATTGAATGTCTCAAACGACTCTGATGGCAGCGTCTCATCGCGTCCCGGTTCCGCCTTCTTCGCGGGCTTGAATGAACTGAGCGATGCTTCGAACACTTGTGCGTAGGCTTCGTACAACTGTCCGAAACCCGCAAACCGCATGTTGTACAGTATCGAGTCTTTTTCCAGGTAAATATGATGACCGTAAATGATGCTGTTCTTGCCGTAGTTGGCACCAAACTTCACTCTCGTTGCAGAAATATCGCCCACCATCACCTGTTCTTCGGGTTGAAGCTGGAAGCCCGCCGTTTTCATTTCAGCGATACTCTTTGCCATATCACCTTTCGCATCCCCGGTTTTGGTTGCGTCAACGGCGATCTCAACGCCGAGTGTGCCCGGCTCGTTGGGAACGCGGAATTTCAAATCGGCCCCCGCAACATTGTAGAAACGCGCCCGCCCTACTTCTGCGCTAAGGGAAGGCCAGTCTTTCGGGTAACTGATTGACCAGCCCATGCCGGGGTCTTTGTATTCCTGCATCTCGCCCACGATCACCGGCTCCATCTTCTTTTCGTTGCAACCGAGAAGCAGAAGCGCTGTGAGGCCTATCAGAAGCAATGTTGTTGTTTTCATTGTTTTTCCTGTGTTATTGAATGAGTGTTTGATTCATTGTCAGGATGTGCACAGAGGGTTCCAGCCTCGGCTTTACGTTTTAGGGACAGCAGTATCGTACCACGTTTTCTTTTCGCGCACGCCAACTTCGTCAATATAGATGTGCTTTGATTCCATGTATTCCTTCATCCCGTCAATGCCGAACTCACGGCCTATGCCGCTTTGCTTGTAGCCGCCGAAGGGCGCACGCTCGTTGAGCAAATGCCACTCGTTAATCCAGACAGTTCCTGCGCGGAGACGCCTCGCTACGCTCATGGCCTTCTCCGCGTCTTTTGACCAGACTCCACCGGCAAGTCCGTACACGGAATCGTTCGCTAGTTGAACCGCTTCATCAATTGTATTGTATCGAATGATGGAAAGGACAGGCCCGAATATCTCTTCCTGCGAAATCGTAGACTTGTTGTTGACGTGATCGAAGATCGTCGGCTCGACGAAGAATCCCTTCTCGAGTTCCGGTGCCGATGGCTTACCGCCACCGGTGAGAAGCGTTGCGCCTTCCGCTTTTCCTCTCTCAATATATCCCATCACTGTATCGAATTGCTTCCTCGATACGAGCGGCCCCATGAGAGTCGTTGGCAGCATGGGATCGCCGAGTTGAATGCGCTTCGTTTTCTCAACGAGCTTCCCAACAAATTCATCGGCGATTGAATTGGGGAGAAGAAGTCGCGTACCTGCCTCGCAGCATTGCCCGGCATGGTAGAAGATGGCATAAATGGCGCCATCGATCGCCATTTCCATATCGGCGTCGTCGAGAATGATGTTCGCCGACTTACCGCCGCATTCGAGAGTGACTTTCTTGAGATTAGTTGCGGCAGCCCGCATCACGGCTTGTCCCGTTTTTGTCGAGCCGGTGAATGCAATCTTATCAACCATCGGATGGCTTACCAGTGCAGCGCCCGCTTCCGCTCCGAAGCCGGTTACCACGTTGATCACGCCTCTTGGAATTCCGACATCCTGAATCAGCTTCATCAATTCCATAATCGACACCGACGTCTCTTCCGAAGGCTTCAGAACCACCGTGTTTCCTGCGGCAAGTGCCGGCCCGAATTTCCAGATCGCCATCTTGAGAGGAAAATTCCACGGAATGATTGCGGCAACCACGCCAATCGGTTCACGCAGAAGCAGATTTTTGCTGAAGCCCGGCTTCGACACTCCCTCAATCTCTCCGTCTAAATCTGTCAAGCCCAACTTGGCGAAGGTTGCAAGATTTCGGGCGCTCAGATAAATATCTTCGCCCGCCTTGCGGATTGTCGAGCCCGAATCGAGGACTTCAAGTTCTGTGAGAAGTTTCTTGTTCTCATTGATCTTGTCGGAGATGGCCTTGAGGTAGCCCGACCGTTCTTCGCGTGACATGCGGGGCCACGGCCCGTTGTCGAATGCATTGCGGGCGGCGACAACGGCCTTCTCAATATCGGCGGCTCCGCCCCGGGCAAATGTGGCGATTGTTTCCTGGTTGAACGGATTTATGCCCGTAAACGTCCGCTTGTCCGACGCGTCAACAAACTCGTTGTCGATGTACAGCCGGTACTCTCGCAACGCTGAGGCTCCTTTTGTTGGAAAATGGGTGGATGGAAAGGGAATTCTTGTGAGTCAAGATAGCAAAAAGGGGGGATTTCCTCAAACAAATGAGATCGCCCGGCGATTCAATGGAATTGATGTCCTACGATTCGTCGTCGAACAGTTCGAGATTCGGCGAGGGGAGTTCAAGTTTTGCGATCGGCTGAAGCGCCGAGCCGATGATGCCCTGCAAGTCGCCGTACAAACCGGCCATGCTTTTGACTCCGCGCTGAAGCTGTTGTTCGCGCTTCGCCCAGAGTTTTTCCATTGCCCGCTTTTCGGATTCAAGATCTTCCTTCAGGGAAGCGTACGATTCCACAATTGCCTCAATGCGCTGGCGAAACTCCTGTCCTGAAAGATAGTTGTACACGAGTTCCATCTTTTCACCTTTGCCTGCGATGGAAGCCCGCGTTCGCGCAACCTCAACCAGCCCGGCTCGCAACGCGAGGGCAAGCCCTTCAACGGCGGCAAAGTCCGACACCCACACGCCCTCGATATTGCCGAGGTGCTTGATTTCTTTCGGGAGAACGGTTGAGACAATAACGGCAACAGTTGCCTTCAGATCCCGCTGATCGTCCTTCAGTTTCTGAATCCAACCGTCGCTCCAGTTTTTCGTTCGTTTCGATTCCCACAGAATGATGCCGCAGAAATTGCCGAGTTGTGTTCTGACTTTCTGGATGACATCGGCTCCGCGTACTCCTTTGGGAACAGGCAGTATTTCATCCGTCCGGAACGTGTTGCGCAACAAGTTCTCTAATTCAATCTCCAGGACTTCACCCTGTGCTTGTTGCGAACCTTGTTCGGCTTTACGCTTCATCTCTTCGAGTTGAGTCATCAGGTCGTGCATCTTCTTGTCCTTGTCCGCATCTTTCAGACGATGTTCTTCGGCGAGTCGGGCGGCCGCGTCGTTCCAGGCTTTCTTCCGTTCGTCATCGAGCTTGCGTTCAAGTTCAAGTTGCAGATTCCTCTCGCGTTCCTCCACCTCCCGCTGACGCTTGCGCAGCATCAGCTCGTTCTCACGGGCTTCGCGTAGTTGCTTTTCCTTTTCGTCATTTTGAGATTGAAGATCCTTCAAGTCGGTGGCGATGCGCTGCTCCACTTCCTGCCGGACTTTGTTTGCGACGGCATTCCGTTCGGCGAAGATGCGTTTCTCGTACTCGGCGCGGAGCTTCTCTTCGACTTGATGGGAGAAGGCTTCTGTCGGTTCGAAAACATGCCCGCATTTCGGGCAGGTGATGGTTTGAGAGTTCATGGTGATATCAACTCGAATATTGCATTTCAGAAGTATGCCTGAGGATTTCAGATCAACTCAACTCAGGTTCTTTCCGCAACGCACGCCACCCCTTGTCCAACCCCGATACACATTGTTGCCAGTCCGTAGCGGGCGTTGCGGCGCTGCATTTCGTGGAGGAGTGTCGTCATGATGCGTGCCCCGCTGCAGCCGAGCGGGTGCCCGAGGGCGATTGCTCCGCCGTTGGGATTCAGCTTCTCCATGGGAATTTGCAAGTCCCGAATAACTGCTATCGATTGCGCGGCGAATGCTTCGTTCAGTTCAATCACATCAATGTCGCTAATCGTTAACCCAGCTTTCTTGAGCGCCATTTGTGTTGCCGGTACCGGCCCTATTCCCATGAAGCGGGGATCGACTCCGGCGATGCCGGTTGAGACAATACGCGCCATCGGTTTCAAGCCGAGTTGTTTTGCCTTCTCTTCACTCATCACAATCACTCCCGCGGCACCGTCGTTGAGTGAAGAGGAGTTGCCGGGCGTAACACTTCCCCCTTTGCGAAAGACTGCCGGAAGTTTTGCAAGCTTGTCGAGAGATGTGTCCGCGCGTGGGCCTTCGTCTTTTGAGACAAAAACCGGCTCGCCTTTTTTGGACGGCAGCTCAACCGGAACCAACTCTTCGTTGAAACGTCCGGCATTCTGTGCCTCAATCGCCTTCTGATGACTTCTCATCGCAAAAGCGTCCTGTTCTTCTCTCGAAATTTTGTACTTCTCCGCAACATTCTCCGCCGTCTCACCCATCGACTCAAGTGGGAACATCTTCTCCATCTTCGGATTCGGATACCGCCAGCCCAACGCCGTATCGAATGCCGTGATGTTGCCGAACGAGCCGGATTGGTTTTTTGCAACGGAGTAGGGGGCGCGACTCATGCTTTCGACACCGCCGGCAATGATCACGCTTGCATCGCCGCTCCAAATTGCCCGCGCCGCCTGGATGATCGCATCAAGACTCGATCCGCACAAGCGATTGACGGTAGTTGCAGGAATGTTGTACGGCAATCCGGCAAGCAGGGCGCTCATTCGTCCGACGTTGCGATTATCCTCTCCTGCTTGATTTGCGCATCCCCACATTACATCATCTATGGTGGCCGGGTCTATACCGGATTTGTCGACTAAAGACTTGATGACGAGGGCTCCTAAATCGTCCGGGCGGACGTCGCGCAGTACGCCTCCGTATTTCCCAATCGGGGTTCTGAGAGCTGAGACAATAACAGCATGAGTTGAGCGTTGCATAGATGTTTTGTGTGTGAATGAAAATGAAGTGCGGGTAATATAAACGATTGAGCAGAGAGTTGAAACCTCTCTCAAAACAAAAGGCGACCGGTTGGTCGCCTTTCACAAGAAAATCAAATCGTCGGGCTGTTTTATTGAAACTTGAACTCCCTGACAGTTCCGAAAATCCTCACGAACACATCAGGCTCGTTCTGGCTCGATGTCTTGATGGAAACCCCGTCGTTCAGCACGGAGATAGCTTTGTCGGATTTCAATTCTGCCGTGAGTTCAACGGATTGTCCCGGCTTGACGGGACTGGTCGGGAGTGTCAACTTGAATCCCGCAAGGTTGCAGGTATAGTTCGTGAGGGTTACAGGGATGTTGCTGTTGTTTGTGAGCGAGATTTTTGCAACACTCGGGCGTCCCACTTCGGCATCCCGAAACCAGAATTGCTGGGGAGAGATGACAATCTCCTGAATGACATTCGACTGAAACTCGACAACAACGGGAGAGTTGGTCGCATTGGAATTAATGGTAACGTTCTTTGTCACCTTGCCGGAAAAGTTCGTCGAGTTGAACGTGATGAGGACTTCGCCCGTTTTGCCCGGGGCGATGGAGTTGTTTGATACAACTGTTCCCGTGCATCCGCACGACACGTCAACCCTGCCGAGTTCGAGCGTCTGGTTGCCGGTATTTTTTACCACGACTTTGTGATCGACCTTCTTGCCGCGGTACACATCGCCGAAATCGAACTTTGTTCCGCCGACGATTTCCATTTTCGGTTGAGCGTACAGAGATAATGTCGCAATTGACAAGCACGCAAGTACAATGAGCAGTCGTTTCATATCCTCTCTCCTGAAGATTCTTTTACGTGAAGTAAAATAGGGAAATTCATAATCAAATTCTTCAAATCATATCTTGAAAAGAAGCGCTCCTCAACAACGGAGCTGCACGGTAGCGGTCATCACCAAAATGACGATGCAGTGCAGCGACTACTGCATGAACCTGTTCAAGGCCGATCTGCATACCCCAATGAACAGGTCCGTCGGGATAGTTGGTTCCCAGCTTCATTGCCGTGTCGATGTCGGTGCCGTCGGCAATTCCCTCGCCCAACGCGAAGCAGGCTTCGTTTATGAGAGAACAAAGAATGCGGGGAAGAACAAGCCCTGCAGAATCCTGAACTAACGAAGTCTCTTTGCCGAGTGATCGCGCGAACACTTGAGCGGCAGCCTTGACAGCGTCCGTCGTGAGGGACGATGGAGCGAACTCCAGCAACGATCCCTGAAGCAAAGTCGGCAATGCCCCCAAACCGATTAGCCGTTCGGGATGCTTTATCCAGGTATTCTGCTCTGCAACCGTAACAGTAACGGAGGAGGAAAGAATCGGAATGCTTTTTTTTAGACTCTTATCAAGTCGGCGGAGATTCTTCTGCTTAACTTCGATTGAGATGTTGGTCAGTTCGAGCGCCAGTGTCGTTGTTTTCGAAGGTGTCGAAGTACATTTGTATCGCTTGCTTGATGCAAGGGCTATGTATTCCTTCACAAGAGCTTCATCACCAACAATGCAGATTGTCTTCAAAGCCATAGCGGAAAACGGAAATCAGTACTGATAAAAACCTTTTTTCGTTTTGCGTCCGAGCGTTCCGGCTTCGACCATTTGCCGCTGAATCGGGTGGGGGCGGAATCTCGGCTCGTGAAAGAATTGTTCGTACACGGATTTTGTGACGGCATAATTCACGTCGATCCCAATCAAATCCATCAACTCAAACGGCCCCATTTTGAAGCCGCCTTCGAGTTTCACGATCCTATCGATCTCTTCAACGGTGGCAACACCCTCTCCCAGTAGTCGCAACGCTTCACCGTAGAACGGCCGTGCAACTCTGTTCACAATAAATCCCGGAGTGTCCTTGCAGATAACCGGAGCCTTTCCCATTCGGCGCGCCAGCTCGACTGTTACAGCGGCAGTTTCATCAGAGGTTTGTTTTCCTTTGACAACTTCAACGAGCTTCATCAGCGGTGGTGGATTGAAGAAATGCATCCCGACAACGTTGCCGGTTCGCTTCACGGTTGCTGCGATAGATGTGATGGAAAGGGATGAAGTGTTCGTAGCGAAAATTGCTTCCGGATTGAGCATTGCATCCAACTTCTGAAAGATGTCGCGCTTGATGTTCAGATCTTCGATCGCAGCTTCTATTACGAAATCTGCTGTTTCCAGAGGGGAAAATTCTTCGCTTGTTCTGATGCGCGCAAGTGACTCCGTTGCAACGACGGCGGTAATCCGGTCTTTCTCCACCGAACGATTCAGATTCTGCTTGATGCGATTGAGGCCCGAGTCGAGTGCCTTGCGGGAGAGATCGTTCATGACAACATTGAACCCGGCAAGCGCGGCCACTTCAGCGATGCCGCTTCCCATGGTTCCCGAGCCGATGATACCGATAGTCGAAATCATTCTTGTGGATGTTGGATTGGGATGAGACGAAAAATCTGAATCAAGTATAGGCAGTTTTCAATGGAGATTCAAGAAATGGGATGTAGTCGATTTTTTGTGAACGTGGGGAGGTGACGGCGTCTTCCCGGCTCCGTCGCGAATCACTTTCCTTTGAAGTCGGGTTTTCTTTTCTCAACAAAAGCCCTGACGCCTTCTCTGGCATCTTCTGTTTCTGAAGCGATTTGTTGGATATATGCTTCATAATCGAGCAATTCATCAAGATCGCAACGAAGCGCCTTGTTGAACGTCCGCTTCATCAGGCCGATAGCGCGGGTGGGGGCCGTGGCAAACGAGGAGGCGAGTTCCATCGTAACTGTTTCGAGTTCCGCCGGCTTCACAACGCGGTTCACGAGTCCGGCCTGCAGGCATTCCTCGGCGGGAATTTTTCTTCCGGTTGCCGCATACTCAAATGCCCGCGTCATTCCGGCGAGCCGCGGCAGAAACCAATGCGCGCCATTGTCCGGCACAAGCCCGATGTTGACAAACGCCTGCAACATGTAGGCTTCGCTGGACATGATGCGCATGTCGCACGCAAGGGCAACGCTGCATCCTGCGCCTGCCGCCACGCCGTTGATCATCGCAATCACCGGTTTTTCAATTCCTCTGATCTTTTTGATGAGAGGGTTGTAGGATTTCTCCAACGAGTCTTTCAGGGATCGTTTTGAACCCTGATGCTCTTTCAGGTCTTGCCCTGAACAAAACGCTTTCTCCCCGGCTCCCCGCAACACGATGCAACGAACGGACGCGTCCTTCTCAGATTCTTTGAACGCGTCATTCAACTCCTTCTTCATTTGTTCATTGAAGGCGTTATAACTTTCCGGGCGGTTCATCGTGATGGTGAGAACGCCGGCTGCGTTGGTGTAGAGGAGAGTTTGGAAATCGGGCATAAGGGTTCAAGAAAGATGGTGGATACAAAACGAAAGATCCCAGTTACGCTACTTGCTTTCTTACCGTTCTAACGTGAAGAATTTCTTCACCGCCAATTAAACGGACGTCTTGGTCATGAAGCGTTGCCACCGCGATGGTTTCTCCGCTGCCGGTCACAAATTCAACTTCGTAAGCATTTCCAGCGGAATAGGTGTGTACGATGGCGCCGATGTCGCCTTGCTTGAGTCCGTACTCCTCAAGGTCATGAGTCAAGACTACCGTCGAGAGTTCTTTTATCACCTTTACCTCCTTTTTCCCGGGAAAACTGTAACAAGACGAACCGACCTCATGTTCCTTTCACGAATCCAAACCGTGCGTACGTTGAATTCGTGATTTGTTGGCGACACCATGGTTCCCTCAACAACATACTTAGTTCCGTACGGATTTTCAATTGTGGCTACGATTTCATTCTTTCGTGCGAGTTCCCCTAATGCACTCTGCAATGCCGGGATGTTTTCGTAACCGAAGCCCATTGAGTCGAGGAATTGTGCTTTCCACATTCCGACAACATGTGAATCAGAAAGGAGATATTCTTTCACTTTCCTCTCGGGGATATCGAAAACCGTTTCCGGGTGGGAAGCGCATTACTTTCCCTTCCACTCCGGCTTCCTCTTCTCGGCGAACGCCTTCATCCCTTCCTTCTGATCTTCTGAAGCAAAAAGGAGATAGAAATTCTTCCTCTCGAATTCGAGTCCGCCTTCAATGGTCGTATCGAACGACTTGAGCACAGCTTCCTTTGCAAGCTTCACGGCAACCGGCGGTTTCGAGGCAATCTCCTTCGCCCACGACTTTGCTTCTTCGAGATAGTATTCCACCGGCACGACTTTGTTGATGAGTCCCCACCGCAGCGCTTCATCAGCGGAGATCATTCTTCCCGTCAGCACCATCTCCATTGATTTCACTTTGCCGACGGCGCGTGTGAGCCGCTGTGTCCCTCCTGCGCCGGGCATCACGCCGATGTTGATTTCAGGCTGGCCGAACTTTGCCGTCTCGCTGGCAATCACCATGTCGCAACTCATCATCAACTCACAGCCGCCGCCGAGCGCAAAGCCGCTGACCGCCGCGATGAGAGGCTTTTTGATTCGTCTGATTCTATCCCAACGGGCAAATTGATCACGCGTCAACATTTCGATTGCAGACGCATCCGCCATCTCTTTGATGTCGGCCCCCGCGGCGAACGCTTTTTCGTTGCCGGTAAGAATGATACATCGGACATCGGAATCCTTGTCCAGAGATTCCAGCGTATCGACAAGTTCCGTCATGAGTTGGATGTTGAGGGCGTTCAATACTTCGGGCCTGTTGAGTTGCGCGATGGCATAGCCGTCTTGCTTGGTGATGTTGACGTACATTGGATTCCTTTCAGGATTTGTCGAAGCGGGGGTAAAGAGTTCGTGAAGCAAGATACGGAGGCGCGGGCAAAGTCACAACCAATGGTCAGACATATTGCTGCAGGTGTTTTCGCAGGATCTTCTGTGCCCGCGTAATCTGATTTTCGACAGTCTTCACGCTGATGTTTAACGCAGCGCCGATTTCCGCGTTGGACATTCCTTCCATTCTACTCAAAATAAAAACCTCCCGGCATCTCTGCGGCAGCTTTGTCCGAATCACCTCAGTAATTCTTTCTTGAAGCAGGTTGGAATGGGAAGCGGCTTCGGGGTCGTCATGAGAAGGAGGGACGGGCAACGGAATGCTCGCCTCCAGCCGTGTTCTTACCTCCCGATGCTTTGCATGATCGCGCAAAAGATTTCCGCCGACGCGAAGCACGTATGCGGTAAATGACAGGTCCGGCTGAAGCGAAGCCCGATGATTCCACACGCGCAGGAAAGTCTCTTGAACGATATCATGAGCAGCGTCCGCGTCACGCACACTGGCCAGCACGTAACGGAACAAAACAGGCTGGTACTTTTCAAACAAAAGCCGGAATGCCTCCGTGTCGGAGGACTTTACACGCTCAAGCAACTGCCTGTCATCTTCGTGCATGATTTTGGTGTGCGGTTGAGGATCACTCAAAAGTAGAAACAGCGGTTGACAGGTGCAATGCCTCCACGAAACATAAATCTTTAGCTCGGCATGGGGGGAATCCGGGACATGGTCGTTTACAGAGCAGATGTCATCACCAAAGGATGAAACATATGAAAATCCACATCCCCGCTTTTGCCCTGATTATCTTTGCGTTGGCATCTTCTTGCGAAGATGTCGGGATTTCCGATGACAATAGTGCCGCCACGGCATACTCGTACACGGCCTTTGATGCCCGGGGCAACACAGTAACCCGCGGCACACTTTGGCTTGATTTTGACAGTGCAGCAGTTACCGGCAAATGGCGCTTCGACGACGGCAGGTCGGGAGAGTTGGAGGGATGGCTGAGTCATGACACTCTCTCGCTCAACCTGAATCCCCGTTTTGTTGACAACAACTTGTTCCTCAATGGCACGATCGCGGGGACAGCGTATCGCGGCAGATGGGCGCAGGTTGGGGTTCCGGGTGTTATGGCGGAGGGGACATTCTCTGCAATACGTGAATAATTTCAAGAAAGAATGATGATGAAATTGATAGAGATCCTCTTTGGCAGGCGCCGTCCGGAAATCCCCTCAACCGACACAACGATTGAGGCGGAATTCGGCCGTATTCGAATGACGGAACCGGAAACCAAAGCTCAGTGGCTTCGTCTGCAACGGGCGCTTGAGCAGCAAGCGGCGCCAAGCCGTGCGCAATCACGATTGGTGCCGCGACTTGCATTCAGGGCTGCAATAATAGCGGTTGCACTTGCAGGTGTGTACCTCTACTTTATTTCGGATTCACCGGCTCGCGATATATTTGTCACGGAACGGGGGCAGCAAACGCGGTTGGTTCTGCAGGACAGTTCGGAAGTTACTCTCAATTATGAGACTGAACTTGTTGTGCAGAAACTTCCGCCGGAAAAACCGCGTCTGCTTGCGCTGAAAGGCGAGGCGTACTTCCGCGTCCGCCACAATCAAACGCCCTTCATTGTCTCGACGGATGTTGCCGACGTTCAAGTTGTCGGAACAGAATTCAATCTCCGCTCCCGCGACGGACTCCTGGAAGTTGCCGTGACGAAGGGAATCGTCAGGGTGACGGCATCACGAGACGGCAAAGATAGTTCGCTGACGCTCACGCAAAACGAAATGGCCGTTTGTATGCACAACGCGTTTCCGTGGAAGACAGGCAACATTCCCTCGCCGGAATATCCGGGCTGGATGGAAGGGAAGTTGTTCTTCAATCGTACATCATTTGCAGCTGCGTGCCGCGAGCTTGAAATGCGGTATGATATTTCAATCTCGATTGAAGAGGGAAATGTGAAAAGCGAAGTGGTGACGGGCGTTCTCAGCGCCGGAGATCCCGAATCGGCAATCAGCGCGTTGTGCGGACTCACGGGAAGAAAATTCAAACAGAACGGGAACGAATATTTCATCTATTAGTCGTGAAGAGAGTCCGGGCACACATTCTCTATCTTTGCGCACTCTGCGTACTCTGCGGTGAAACAATCACTGCCCAGACCCGCGAGGAGACCCGCACGTTCCGCTTTCGGGAGGTAGAACTTCGCTTAGCCCTCGATTCGCTGCTGCGTTGGTATGCCGTTCCCTTCATGTATCTCGAAAAGGATGTCGCGGGAAAGAGGGTGACGGCCGAATGCGACGACTGCAACTTCGAGGAAGCGATCAAGAAAGTGATAGAAAATCAATCGCTTGTTGCGCGTGCTGCCGGCTCTCAGGTGGTTTTGCAAGCGCAACCGGTCGAGCGCAAGATTCCACCGTCAACAATCTCCGGAACGATTACCGATTCGTTGACGGGAGAATGGCTTGCTGACGCGACTGTTCTCCTGCGGCATGATACGCAGACAGGAGAAGAGATTCATCGTATCTGCTTCACAAACCCATTCGGTTTTTATTCGCTGCAAAACATCCGTCCCGGAACCTACATGCTTGTCGTCAGAACCATCGGCTACGAGATCTTGAGCCTTCCCGTCACCGTCGAATCGGGTTCACAAACAACGATGAATCTCGCGATGCTTCCGCGTGATGTTGTGATGCAGGAGGTAACAGTCGAGGGGCAACGTTCGGCCTTCACTGCCTCCGAAGGTATTTCGCGTGGTGTGTACATTCGAGCAACACCTTCCGACCATAACCAATACTTCCTCGAAGGAATGAGAATCTACAATCCCTCACACTTCGGCGGCGTGCTGACGACATTCAACGGAGACGCGCTGCGCGATGTGCAAGCCGTTGCAGGAGGCGTTCCCCCCTACTACGGCGGACGCATCGGCGGTATTCTCGATGTTACACTGCGTACTGGGCGCGAGGAACTCTCCGGTGCTGCGGGAATCGGTACCCTCGGCTCACATCTCATGCTCGAAGGCCCGGTAGCCGAACAAACCACATTTCTTCTTTCGGGAAGAAGAGGGTATCCGAATGTGTTGATGGAACACAGTACGGCGCGCAGTGAAGTCGGCACGACGGAAGTGATGGCGAAGATGAGTCATGTCTTTGCAGGGAACAGCCGGATATTCCTCAACGGCTATTTTGGCCGCGACGCGTACGACAATTCTGCGCGTAATGCGATCGGGAGAGAACTCTTCAACTCGCTTCGCTGGGGGAATGCAGCCGCAAACCTTCGCTGGATCGGCATCATCTCGCCTTCATTGTTCGTTCATGCTTCGGCAGCCTACTCGCGCTACGGGTTCGACATGCAGCATCGCTTGACAGCGGCAGGGTTCTTTCAGGCATCGGATGCCTTCTCCTCCAACTATTTCATTGAGGATGTTGCTTTGCGCGCAAATGCCGAGCATTTCTACGATGAATACCATACAATGCGCGGTGGCGTTGAGTTGATCCGTCACAGATTCGGTGGAACAATCAGTGAGTTTTCGATGCTCGGCGCACCGGCATCGCTGAACGGATTGTCATCGTGGGAGCTGGCCGTGTACTTCCAGGATCAATGGCGACTGAGTCCGGCGGTTTCGGCGGAGTTGGGTGCGAGGGCAACCGCCTTCATCGGCAAGCAAGGAACGTTCTCGGCGGTTGATCCGCGCTTCTCAATTCTTGTCAGATTGAGCAACGAGATGCGCTTGTCTGCATCTCTTTCTTCCGTTAATCAATTTGTTCATCCGTACCGGAGCAGCGGAGTATTTCTGTTTTATCCAACACCATTCATCTATCCTTCGACAGAAGCGATTCGCCCTTCAACATCAATACAGATTTCTGTGGGAATGGAGAAGATATTTCGGGAAGGGGAATACACGCTTGCTGTTGAGTCGTATTACAGAGTCACGCAGAAACTGCATGAGTTTCTGTCCGATTCATCGTCCGTTGCGTTTGCCGACGGGATTCTTTTTGGAGAAGGAACAATCTACGGCGCGGAAGTCACGCTCAACAAACGCGCTGGCGATTTCACCGGTATGGTTCGATACAGCTACTCGCATGCAACGAACCGGTTCGCAGAATTAAACAGCGGGGCACCCTACACACCCCGCTTCGATAGACGCCATGAATTGTTCGCCACTCTTTCCTATTCATTGAATGAGAATTGGATGTTCGGAGCGTTATGTGTTATCGCATCGAAACAATCCGATATCTCTCGTGGTATTGCGACGGCGGCGAACATCGAACCTGGCCCGATCAGGGGAGAGTTTACTCAGGCTCCGTTCGATGTCAACGGCGGACGGTTTCCCGGGTTTCAGCGGCTGGAGTTCAGAGTAACGCACACATTTTCATCGTGGCGAGTGCCGTGTCAGGTAACGTTGCGATTGATGAACGGCTACGGCTTGCTTGACCCGTTTGCGTGGACGTTGCGCGAAAGTTCCGATACCAGGCAGAAATGGAGTACAAGATTTGATCCGCCTGAGTTGTTGCCGCTGTACCCCGTTCTTAGCATAGGCGTGAGATTCTGATTTACCTTTCAAGGGGAAGCAAGATGGAAATGGAGATGACAGGATGAAACACTCAATGTTTGTCATGATAGGCATCTTCGGCATTTTCACTGGTTGTGTAAGCGATTATGGCGAGGAACCAATGTCCTTCGGAGCGACGTACGGTATCATCCGAACGGAAACGCTACCAAGGATAACATCGGATTCACTCCTGGTTCGGGTTGCCTATAGCGGATGCAGCGGCGGGCATTCGTTTGCCTTGCACCACAGGGTTGTGGATCTGGCAACGGCTGAAATGTGGCTGACGAAAACAACTTCAGATCAAATGTGTGAAGCGTACTTTGAGGAGACGAGAGCATTCTCATTGCCGGAGGTTCTCAGGAATCGCAAACATCTCATACTTCTCACTCGAGGTGGCGGGCGATTCGTGCTTCGCGCCACCATGCATTATCAGGATTCGCTACGATTCGCTCCGCAGGCGTTTCGCGTTGAGAACGACACGGTGAAGTTGACGGACATATATATTGATTGCTATGGTCAATCCTACCAGAGAATCCAATGATCGCCTGAAAAGAGAAGGCCATGAAGTGGAAAACGTTGTTCTGTCTGGTATTGAGTCTCTGTTGCCTTCGATGTGACGGTCTGGTAGACTCGGCTCAGATTGTCAGCACGGACAACGAGGCCCAAGTGTTGGAGAATGGAATTCTCTACACGCTTACAGTGTCTGAGACGTTGTTTTCGTTTGGAGACACGCTCAAATTCTGTTTTGAGGTGCGCAATTTGTCACAGTCAGCGCGGCAATTCTTGTTTCCGAACATACAGCAGTGCGGCTATGAGTTAAGAGACACCAACGGAGCGGTGATGGTATATGAGCCAAGAATTGTTCAGCCTGCGACAAGTGAGTTTACATTAGCTCCAAACGCGAGAAAGAGATTCTCATTCTTGTGCGACTTTAGGAATGAAAGCGGGCTGTTCATCGCATCAGGTTACTACCGTTTGGATTCGGCTCTGCTGTTTCGCTCCGCGCCTCGCGTCAGCGTGAGGATACGGATTTTCTGAATACGGATAATCGTAAAGTAGCGATATTCTTACCCTTTTCTTTTTTTTCTTGGTCTTCATTACCAGAGGAGATAAACAAATGAGCTATAAACTCAAAACCCAACTTACCCTTTTTCTCCTGTTAACCACATTCACCTCAACTCGCGCTCAATACTTCGGCGAGCAGGTGATGGAGAAGTCGTTCGAGCAAACGGATTTCTTTTTCACGCCGTACCGGTTTGTTCCCTTCGGCATCGGGGCATTCAAGAACTCCGTCGGCGGCGTGTTGGATGACCCGCTGGTTAATCTTGATGTCAATCCGTCGTATCTCCATTACGACAGCGTGCAGGCAAGCTACCTCTACTTTGATTTCCGAACAGCAAAGGAAATTCGCGATTGGCGCAACGCGTACTACCCTTATCCCATTCTCGCTATGCGCACAATTGATGTAGCAAGCTTCCTGCCCTACCCGCGCTTCTTCATCAACACACGGCGAGAGCTTGAGCCGGTTATTTCCGCCGCATATCTCTTTCGCCCGACAGAAGGAGCATTGAAGAATCTCTCACTCGGCCTCACGTACCAGATGCTGTCGCAGGATGACAAGTACTATCCTATTCCGCAGGACATCTACAAGACCGTTCCCGGCTCCGACTACAGAGGAATGGCGTCGGAGGCCGCGGCAAACATCCCGATAACCGACAAGTACAGCGGTACGGATAACATTCATCAAACCGGCCACTTCGCTTCTTTCTTTGCAGGATGCGAAATCAATCCGGACTTGCAGGTTGGTGCCAAGCTTGCGCGGGTGAATTTTGATCGTGACGGTTCATTCGGCTCGCAAAACGTGTGGGAGTACTACTACGGAAGCAGTAGCTCATCGCTCTGGCGCAACGGGGAAGCACGGGCGCAATCGTACGGCCACTGGGAACTGATAGGAGGCGCGAACTATTCGTTTGCTTCTAAATTCAATATTGGTGTCAACGGCGGCTTGCTGTGGGGCGATGCGAATCAAACGCTGACGCGAAACGATTCATCGTACTACGGCTACGGCACCATCGGTTCGACAACACAGAACTGGAACTACTGGGGACACTCCGGCAATCAGCGACAAAATTGGAAGCATGACGGCAAAACGGCACTCGGCGGTCTCGATTTCAAGGCACAGGTCAGCGGGAATCAACTTCTCCAATTCCATTATCAATACGCCCGTCAGAATACCGATATCACCCTTGGCGGAATAATTAACGATACGTCGTTTGGCAGGTCGCGTTATCAATGGGATACCACTGTTCACAACTACTCTTCCACCCATAAATTATTCGATGAGAGAAGCGGAACCGGAACTTCGACCGGCAACTTGCATAAAGCTGTTGCATCCCTGCAGTGGGATATCAGCGAGCGAGTGCGGCTTTCGCTTGGGGTACAGTATGAAAGCCGCATCGTCGAGACGAATACGAACGAGGCTGTCGTCGCCAACCGCTTCTCACGCTCATCGTCCACCGGTTCGTATTCCTACAACTACTTCGACTCTACTGCCGAATCGAAAATGCTGGAATGGAATTTCCGGACAAAGCTCACGCGCTTCACGATTCCCGTTTTCTTTACCATCAAAACGTCCGACAAAGTGGAGTTGATCTTCGGGCTGAACCGAAGCGTCTCAAACTGGCAGGTGGATGATGTGACGCTCGCGATTTTCGACTTTAGAGTGAGGGCAAATCGCGATAGCACGGATCGAAGAGAACGTTTCGGCGAGCGCTACACACAGCCGCAGGAAAAAGTGAGCGACACCCGCACGACGCTGCTCGCGGGGTTCACTGTTGCGCCCTCGAATGTTTTCAACATCCGGTTTCTCATGGTTCCCAACTTCGTTGATTCGTATTACGGCGGAGGCGTTGAGTTGTCGGATTTGCAGTGGTGGATTTCGGTGAATTTGCTGCCGTGACGTTGCTTTCGACGAGGCATTTCTATATTACCGGAAAATTGTCATGACAATTTTCTATACATATAGAAATGCGATACCTCAAAACGGAGATTGAGCGCCTTGACACTCATTCGGTGATTAGCGGCCGTTTCCACGATTGATTTCAACCGTTCGATTTTGAATCAGTAGATGCCATGACACGTCAACTATTGAACCTTTGCATCATCATAGTGGCTCTTGCCCCGCTCCTGCTCGGGACTGAGCCATCGTTGCCGCCATACCAAGACTTTACAGTCAGCGGAATGCTGGAACGTCCTGCCGGCGGAAGCAAGGAAGGATTTACCGTTGTCCTTTGCGGGAAATCGGGATTCTTCGGTGATTCATCTTTTCACATCTTGCGCGGCTTGGGCTATTCTACCAACGATCGCCCCATCGCTCTGACGGATTCCAGCGGCGCTTTCTCTCTCCGCGTCAGCAGTTATGAGGTTGATTCACTCGCGGTTGCCGTGGTCGTGCCGGACAGGCCGTTGGAGTTGGGGGAACGTTTCTTTGTTGACAAGGCGCTGGGAACTCCACACCGGCGAACGTACACGTCAGGCACGGCAACGGGGTGTGCCGGATGTTCAACAGGCCTTGATGTCACAGAGAGGATCGAGTATTATTCGTATTACTACAGCAACAAGAATATCAGCATCACGTTTTGAACATCAGACGGGAACAATGTAGGCAATTCTATTCAACTATTCTGTTTTTCTGAACAGACAGCTGATTGCCATTCCGGCAAACATTGCAATTATCCTCTGGCATTGTTTCTGCAACAGCCGCCTGCGGTTGTTCTTCACCGTAAGAAGTGACAATTTCAAGAGACTGCAATGAATGCGAAATCACATTCCTTTGCCTTGCTGTGTTGTATTTCAGTGAGTTTGTTGTTCAACGCATGTGTCAGTCCCGCGCCCGTGTACAGGCTGACTTCTTTCGACGCCGACCCGACGTGGATTCATGGAAGGGAATATGTCGTGAAGCGTGTATCGAGCCACGAAGTGGGACTGAGGTATTCCTACATGCGAGGCCGTCTGCTGGTTTTTGATGTTGATATCGTGAACATGTCCGATAGCGATCTGCTTGTTGATCCTGCTACTTTCTACTCTGTCCCGCTCAAAGACAAAACCGCTGCTCACAACGCGGACGGCGGTCGGGTATTTGCCATCAATCCCGAGCCTATGATCGAACAGATTGAAAAGAGCATTTCACGCGAGAATGCCTCCGCCGCGAATGCAGCGCTTGCCGACCTTACCCTTGCAACGGGAAAGATTGTGACGGATATCGCGGGTATTGGTGATCCGAAATCCAAGCAGGAACCGGAGAAGAAAGCCAGAAGAGAAAGGGAAGAGGAAAGCGAACGCTTCAATCGTGAAATGCGTTATGACGCAGCGATGCGGCGGTTGACCGACGAGCGAACGGAATGGGAACGATATGCCTTGCGGAAGCACACGTTACATCCCGACGAGACGCTCCGCGGAAGCATATACTTTCCTGTGCAAGAAGAGGCGAGATTCCTGACGGTAGTGTTGTCTGTTCGCGGTGAGGAGGTGAAAGTTCCTTTACGGGCAAGAGGAAGTGAAATAGCTGTTTGTCACTTCGCCTGTTGATTACTCCCCATCATGCTTGCGGCGTTCGTACTTCACGTCCGGCTTGACGGCTTCGCTGTACTTACCGTCCCAACTTTTCGTGAAGATGCGATGAACAAGCCCCGCAAGCTTAGTGTTCTTGACCACAACGCCTACGCCGCGAGTGTTATAGAAGTACCCTTTCTCTGCATTGCTTGTTCCCAGCCAGAACGTTGACGCATCCGCGACGATGAACTTACAATGCTGCACCCGTGCAAAGGAAACGTACCCGCCGGTCCATTCCGGAATGACCATGAATTTGACTTCAATGTTGGGGATTTGTGTTAACGCTTTCAATGATTTCTCCGCGCTTGTCCCTTTCTCCCAATCCGACACAAGTAACCGTACGTTGAGGCCTCGTGCCGCCGCACGACGCAGCGCATTGTCGAGAGCAAGGTATTCACTGCCGTCCCTGCCCCGCGTATCGTAACCGAGAAACTGCAGCGAAACTTCTTCCCTCGCCTCATCGATGATTCCCACCATGTGAGGCTCATCCCACAGACTTGTGTCGGGGATGAAGCCTATAGGACTGGCAGTTGGAGAAATCAGCAGGGTGTCGCCTTCAACAACGACTGTGAAAGGTGCGTGATATGTTTTGAGCGGCAGGAATTGTTGGAGATTGGCCTTGTCAGTTGATTCCGCCAGGTTCCAATCGAGATTGAACACATCCTTATAGAATTCGACAGTCTCTTTGTGCTTGAGCTTCAATCCCAACTCATGAATATGTTTCAACGCCCGCCAGTCGAAATTCTGGCTGCCGACAAAAGCCGTCTCTCCATCAACAAGAAAGAACTTCGCATGTTGCACGCCGCCGGCCTGCCCGCCGTGACGGGCGAGTTTGCCGAAGTCGATGATGCGCATTTGAATGTGCTTTCTTGCTGCAAGACGATCAATGGTTTCGGGATACGTTTTGTAGAACCGCGCATCGCCGATGATGCGTACCTGTACTCCCCGGTCAGCGGCACGTTCAATTGCTTGAATCACATCCTCCAGCGGCTCATTAGGTTTGTTAGAGATGTAAAACTGCTCGATGTCCAGCGTCTTCTTCGCCCCGTTAATCATCTCCAGCCAGACTTCCTGCGTGTTGCGGATGTCGGGATTGTCGAGCGTTGTTTCGATCGGGATGCTTTCAACAAGCTCGAAGTCGGGATATCCCCCGATCTGCGGATATCCCGGACAGCTTAACAGAAGAGCAGCAACAATCAGGGCGGTGTGTTGCATTCGTTTCATCTGATGTAGATGAGTTTTCTTGTACTAATGTGTTTGTTGTCGGCAGTTAGCGTATAGAGATATACGCCGCTCGGCAGATTCTCTGCGTTGAAATGAGCGTTGTGCTCACCGGCTTGCATTTTGCCTTTGACAAGTGTGGCGACTTCCTGCCCGAGCATGTCATAAACCCGCAGAATAATATGCATTTCCCGATTCAAAGTGAACGCAATGGTAGTCGATGGGTTGAACGGGTTCGGATAATTTTGATGAAGAGTAATCGTCGCGGGAAGGGTTGCTTCATCCGGCTTCACGCCCGTCACGGCAACCGTCTGCGTGTTCATCACCACAGGCCTTGATTTGCCGCGACGGCTCCACGAGGCGTACAGGCTGTCGCCCCATCGCCGCCAATCTTGCGGGTTGCCGATGTTCTCATCCCTCAAGAACGTAATGTACTCCTTGCTCGATGTCTGATAGTAGAGGGTGGCCGTTATGTTTGTGACACTTGCAGGCATCGTATAGGTGGTGACGTCCCAATACTGTCCGTCCGCGTATGTGTATGCAACCGGTTGTGCATGATGCGAAGCAAACGCAGCATTGGTGAAGCCGCGGGGAGGAATGCGGTTGTCGAAGTAGATCGTATCGTTCAGCACGAAGTGGAACGAGGGACCCGGCGTCAATCCGTACTGAATTGCCCGCGCAACAGTGAGTCCGGGTTTCGTCTCATAAATCTTTGCTTGTGAATCGTGCGTTAGTTCGGCCGTTTCAAAGTTGTACGCGCCTGATTGAAAGACGGTGTCTCCGTTTGCATTCTTCCCTACTACATTCAACCACATGCGTCGCCCTTCCGGATAGCCAGTCGGCAGCTTGTGTCCGGTACGATTCGTGATGCGGACGGTTGCAGTAACAGTATCATTGTGACGATAGGCGTTGGCTTCAAGTGTCGCAGCGCTTTGGAGAGTTTGGATCGCCCGCTGTTTGCTTGCAGAAAGCCGTGCTGTATCCAATCCCGTCGTCCAGAAGTCGGGGAGAATATCTTGCAAGAATGTGTTCCCGCCCGTCATATCATGTTTCGGAATGTCAGGCCGGAACGGCGCCATCGGCAAATTCGATCCGTAACCCGGCTGGTGTGGCATGTGGCACGATTGGCAGTTGCCCGCTTGTCCTTGCTGTGCATACCAACTCAGCTTCCATTCGCTGTATGTTCTTTCAATCGGGCCGTATTCGTGAGGTGATTGTGTCGTCGAGTTCTGCGCGTAAAGCGGGTTGCTTACGTTATGACAGACGCCGCAAAATTCGGAAGTCCGATAGAATGTATCAACCTGATTTGTGTGGAATGTCGCGATGGCATCTGCAAACGGGCCGCGCTTTGGATTGCGCGGCACTTGAATCACGAACATTCCGTTTCCGTAACCGGGAACGGGCGGGTTCGCCGTGGAATCCGGCAGCAACGGATCTTTCATCCGGTGACAGAAATCGCATTGCACGCCGTTGAGATCGTTTCCTATCAAGCCTTCGCCAGTCGGGGGATTGGATCGCCCCTCAAGCCAGCCTGTTGGCGAGTGGCAGCGAATGCAATACTCGCCAACACCGCTCACGTATTTGTTTGCTACTGCCATCGTTGCATAGAACAACGGATCGCGTGCCGCCTGTCCCATCGGACTTCCATGCCAATCCGCTGTGATTGAAACAGGGAATCCGGTTGTTTGTGTTTGATGGCAATTCTGGCACATCGTGTATGCCTCAAACGTCTGCACAACGCCGGGTTGAGTTCCGGGGAGGAAGATGCTGGCCAACCGCGGGTTGCTGTTTCCGCGCAGCGAGAATCCCAGCGCCACACACACGGCAATAACAAGGAGGGGAAAAATGAATACAAAACGTACGTTTCTCATGGTTGATGAATCCTGATAGTTAGGAAATTCAATTGGGGAAGAATTTGTGTCGAAAGGAACAGATGTACATCTGCCCGGCGTCGCAGCCCCCATCTGAAGGCGGGCATAATGTAGCGCCGGGTTCTGCTACTCAAGACGGCTTGTGTTTGCCAATCTCTTGCGCAAAGCCTTGTAATCTATCTCCCGCTTTTCGTTAAAAGCATTGATACCTTCTTTGATCTCTTCAGCAGAAGTATGAACCGTCAGCCAGTCACGCAAATGCCCGATTGTCAACGACCACGAAAAGTCCCGCCAGAAGTTGAGTTGCTGTTTTGTGTAGCGCGTACACTCGGGCAGTTTGTTGACCAGTTTCTCCGCCATCTCGTCGACTGCCTTATCGAGCTTCTTTCGTGGGACAACCTGATTTACGAGGCCCCATTCCAGCGCTTTCTTGATAGGAATCTTTTCGTTCAGCAAAAGGACTTCCCGCGCCCGCCTGTCGCCGATTATCAGCGGCAGCCATTGGGTCGCGCCTGCTGCTGCAACGCTTCCGCGTGACGTGCCCGCATGCCCGATATAGATGTCGTCGGCGGCAACCGCGAGGTCGCACGACATTTGCAGCTCGTTACCCCCGCCGACAACCATACCATTGAGCCGAGCTATCGTCGGCTTGCCGATGTTACGCAGCCGCTCGAAGGTTTCCATGAACACACCCATCCATTTGTAGAAATCGTTCGGCGTTTCGAGGAATTCTCCCTTCCACTCCTTCATGTCGGCGCCTGTGCAGAAGGCCTTGTCACCGGCGCCCGTGATGATGAGAACTGCAACCTCATCATCCCACGCTGCATCCTGAAATGCCGCCTGCAACTCCTGTAGCGTTTCAAGGTTCAGGCAGTTGTAGACTTCAGGGCGATTGATGGTGATGGTGGCGCGCCAGTTGCCTTTGGCGTAGAGGATGTTCTTGAAATCAAAGCTGCTTGGTTCTTTTCCTGTGTAAGGTGTCATAGGTGAAAGCTAAAGGGCAAATGTGGTCGGATAGGTCTATTGTGAAAGTTCAGGGATATGCTCATCTTCATATTTTTCGATTAGCACCCCGATCACTTCCATCAATGATGCCAACGGATGAGATTCATCCTCACCCACTTCATCAACGAGTTCATCAAGCAGTTGAACCAATCGATTATATTGTGCCTCGTTTTGAGGCACAAACACGAATTCAGAAACGGCGGGCCAGCGGGTCAAAGTCTCTCGAACTGCATTGCTCATCTGTCATTCCTTCCGTTTACCTTTGTCGTATTCCTCGTGAGTTAGCACGGCTCTAATGTAAATCTTTCTGCGATTATAGTGAATTGCGGCAATGAGCCGCACTTTGTTGCCGGCGATGTTAAAAATCGTAAGCTTTCCAACAATATCAGCATGCGGAAACAACTCGCGCAACTCGTTAAACGATGTAAAGTTATTGGCTTTCATGCAACGATACCACTGACTCAGTCCTGAACGTGCCTCCGGATGTTTCTCGGCGAAATCGTTCAGTCGTTTGCGCGTGATAACATGCATTTACGACTGTTCTTCCCCGATAAACACAATCACAATATCAGCCGCGAAGCTCATCAGATCCCGCGCAACCGCTTTCCCTTCCTTGGAAACAAGTGCCGCATCCATCGCTTCTTTGTTGTCGAAATACATCTCACACATCAGATGGAACTTCGTCTCGCCGATAGGCGCGCCGGTGATGCGGGTGATTTCCAGCTTGCGCAATCCCGGATACTGTTGTACGAGCGGGATATGTACCTCTGCATAATGCTTGTCGAATTCCGCTACATCGGCCGGCTTGCGGTAGAGGGCAATCAGTTTGGTCATGAACATTCCTTGATTTTGTTGGAGTGGCTGCGGGAAATATACCCAAGCGTCCGCGCAGAAGCAACGCAGTTTGTTGAAATGGCAGATGGCTAAAATCTCCAACCATCTGGCTACTATCGCGCAGTGTCGCGCCGGCAGTCTTCATCTCAAATTTTATATGGTTGGTACAACTCTCTATGCTACAATACCTGCATGAGGTCGGGCGTTTGTCACCTGTGTTGGCATCTGTTTTGGTTGAGAATTCCCAAACTTGAAAGGCAACCGAAACTGCATGCCACTTCACATGCAACACATGCGGATAGTGGTGGTGGGGAATGAGGCGAGAATCAACGTTCTGCGAACTCTTCTTGCTGCAGGGGACTCAGCCTGTTCCTGGTTGTTTCATGTGCAGCAACCCGCGAAATTGCTTTCCCTTTCGTCAGATTTCACATTCAACCTGATGGTGTTCGATGTGTCAAGCCGGAACAGCATGGATCTTTCTTCGCTTGGGCGGATACGTGAACTATACCCGGACGTTCCGACCGTTGTGCTTCATGAGAAAGATCCTGAAGAAGTCCGCTCATGCGCGTTACGGCAAGGTGTTCGAGAGGCTTTGCTGAACGCATCAATGGCGCATGACACTGTTTCTGCAACAGGGAAAAGCAGAACCATGAGACAGATGGATGCAACTGTCGGACCACAAGACAACTTTGAGCGAGTAGCGCGAATGCTGCAAAGTAATCACATTCCTGAACAGACAGCGATTTCACCCGGGCGGCTTGGCCTGAAACCGCTTAGCGAAACGATGCCGTACAAGTTTCTCGAGTTGGTGAAAAACTATGGTAATGTTCTTGAACTTGCAACAACCCGCTCCGCAAACACACGGGGAACGTTCAGCGGGCATAGCGTATCACTGAAACTGCAATTCCTCGCTTCAGACTTGGGGGATCTGAAGGCCGGTGTGCGGGATGTTCTTGATCTTCACACCAAAGCAGTTGAAGGCAAACCGTCGGAAGTAGTACCGAAAGAGCAGTCGCGACAAATACTGCTCGAGCTTGTCACGGACCTCGTTTCTTACTATCGACAAGCAGCGCATTCCCTCCCGTGAACGGATAGTCGCTGAGAGTCGGTCGTTTCGACTTTCGTTTCTCTCCGGAATTTCCGATCTTCGAATCACCCACACCGGTCACTGGTCGCAGTATATCAACTTGTAAAGGGCTTTCCGATGAAATACCATCGCTGGGGCGCTGTGCCTCTTGTTCTGTTGTTGATAGTACCGATGTTGCACGCTCAACGCGGTGCGTCTGTTCGCTGGTCGAAGGACGGCAACGGATATTACACGAATGACAGCACGGGGATTGTGCTTAACAGCTTGCCTTCTCAGAAGCGAAGTGTTGTTGTTCCGCAGAATGCCCTTGTGCCCGCAGGGAAGGACAAGCCCCTTGCATTACGCAACTACTTCTTCTCTGACGACAACAGGCGTCTTCTCATCTACACCAACACAAAACGTGTGTGGCGCTACGAAACACGGGGCGACTATTGGGTTCTCGATATCCGGGCGGGAAAGCTCCGGCAATTGGGGGAGGGGCTTCCCCCGTCGTCATTGATGTTTGCCAAGTTTTCGCCCGACGGAAACAGCGTTGCATACGTTTCCGAGAGGAATGTTTTTGTTGAGAATGTTGCAACCGATGAGCGGAGGCAACTGACGCAAACCGACGGCTCGAAAAAACTCATCAACGGAACGTTCGATTGGGCCTACGAAGAAGAATTGGATTGTCGTGACGGATTCCGATGGAGCCCCGACGGCAAGCGCATCGCCTACTGGCAGGTGGATGCCAATTCCGTTCGCGACTTTTTGATGATCAACACGACTGACTCGATTTATTCTTTTGTGATTCCGGTGGAGTATCCGAAAGTGGGGGAGACTCCTTCGCCGGTCAGGATTGGCGTTGTTGATGCTGCAGGCGGGGCAACAAGGTGGATGAACGTGCCGGGCGATCCGCATCAACAGTACATTCCGCGCATGGAGTGGGCCGGCACGAACGAGCTTGTTCTGCAGATTCTGAATCGAAAGCAAAACGCGACAACACTGATGTATGCCGATGCCACAACAGGAGTTTGTTCCGCGTTCTATTCGGAGGCAGACACGGCCTGGATTGACACGAAATCCAATTGGAACGGCGGCGAAACAACTTCGTGGGATTGGTTTAACGGCGGGAAGGAGTTTTTGTGGGGAAGCGAGAAGAATGGCTGGCGACAGCTCTATAGAATCGGGCGGGATGGCAAAACCGAAAGACTCGTCACGCCGGATCCGTTCGATCTCATCTCGCTTACTCATGTTGATGAGTCGACGGGTTTTGTGTATTTCATCGCCTCGCCTAATAATGCAACCCAGCGCTATCTCTATCGTGTTCCGCTGAACGGCAAGCAATCAGCGCAAAGGCTGTCGCCTCCCGATCAGGAAGGAACGCACAGTTACGACATCTCGCCAAACGGAAAGTTTGCGCTTCATTCATTCTCAAACTATTACACGCCGACAGCCCGGGAGTGGATTTCGCTTCCCTCGCACAAACCGCTTGAACCGGATTCCGCCATTTCCCGCAAAATCTCCGCGGAAGCAAAGAAGAACTCGAATATCGAATTCTTCAGAATTACCACAGATGATGGAGTTGAAGTTGATGGCTGGATGGCGAAGCCGCAGAATTTTGATCGAACTAAAAAGTATCCTGTCTTGTTTCTCGTGTACACGGAGCCCGCCGGACAAACTGTTGTGAACCGATGGGGAATGGGGCGACTGCCGCACTATTCGGGTGATTTGGCAGAAGACGGTTACATTTACATGTCGCTCGATAATCGCGGAACCCCCGCTCCGAAGGGAAAGGCGTGGCGCAAGGCTATTTACCGGAAGATTGGCATTGTCAACATACGCGATCAGGCGATGGCGGCAAAGAAAGTATTCGAGTGGCCGTTCATTGACACGAGCCGCGTTGCCGTGTGGGGTCATAGCGGAGGCGGCTCTGCCACATTGAATCTGCTCTTCCAGTATCCCGATATGTACAAGACGGGAATTTCGATGGCAGCCGTTACGAATCAGTTGACGTATGATAATATCTATCAGGAACGTTTTATGGGAATCCCGCAGGAAAACCGCGAAGATTTCATCAACGGGTCACCCGTTACCTATGCGAAGAATTTTCAGGGCAACCTCCTGTACATTCACGGCACGGGAGATGATAATGTTCACTACCAGAATGCCGAACTGCTCATCAACGAAATGGTGAAACACAACAAGCAGTTTCAGTTCATGCCGTATCCGAACCGCTCGCACGGCATTGGAGAGGGAGAGGGGACACGAAAGCACATTTCAACACTGTTCACGAACTTCCTCCGTCAGCATTGTCCTCCCGGCGGCAGATAACCTATTTCACCACAACAGTTCTTGTCAACTATGAAAATTCTGAAAATTGTATTGATTCTTCTTGCGGTTGCATTTATCGGGGCGCAATTCTTTCGTCCGCCTAAAAATGAAGGCGGGGACAGCCACTCGGGATTTCTCGCGAAGTTTGCCGTGCCGGCAGATGTCGAAGATATCCTGCGGACTTCCTGTTTCGACTGCCACAGCAACACAACGCGCTATCCGTGGTATGCAGAAATTCAACCGGCGGGGTGGTTTCTCAACCAGCACATTGTGGACGCAAAGCGTCACCTGAACTTTTCGCAATTCGACAAGTACCGCGTTCGCCTGCAACACCACAAATTGGAGGAGATTGTTGATCAGGTGGAAGCAGGGGAGATGCCGCTTCCCTCGTACACACTACTGCATTGGGATGCCAAGCTCTCGGCAGGAAAACGGGAACGACTCATTGCGTGGGTGAATGCCCAGCGCAAGGCTCTTGAGGAGATATACCCTGATAGTCTCGGTTTGTAGCGCTACGAGAGATTGAACTTCCTGTCCAGACTGAAGCGTCCCGCACCGAGAAAGACGAGAGCAAGAACGGCGATACCCACCTCAACCGGATGCGCGTTGTTTCCCATGAACGAGCCCGCCCTCGCGAAAACGCTTAGCGAAGCAACAACCATCACCAACGCAAGGGCGATGCTTGCGGGCCTGACAAACAGGCCAAGAATCAAAAGCAGCCCGCCGAAAAATTCAACGCATCCTGCCAGCAAACCCCAGACTTGCGGAGCGAAGTCGATGCCGAGATTCTTCATTGCCCCGCCGACACGCGCCCAGCGTTCAGGTCCTTCGATAAGTTTCGGCCACCCGTGTGCGACCATGAACATGATACCGATTCCGGAGCGGAGGATGAGCAGTCCGAAGTCGGTGTATGCGTTAAGAGACTTAAGCATTGCAAAACCTGCAGGTAACGTGAAAGAAATTTCCACTGTAGTGTACGATGAGTTCAACCTCAGACCGTGACGCAGAGTTCCGTACGGTGACCGGATTTCGAGGGAAGAACATCATTCTGTTCGACGGCGTATGTAATTTGTGTGTCGGGAGCGTGCAGTTTGTGTCGAAGCGTGACACACGGAACCACTTTCTGTTTGCTTCGATGCAAAGCCGTCCGGGGCAGGAAATGCTTCACCACTTCGATCGATTGAGATTCGTCGGGGTTTCATTCATGACACCCTAATGGGTTTTTCTTCCAAAGTCTTGATCCCCCCCTTTGTAGAATTTCCCTCGGTTTTTGGCTACAATTAACCGTATCATTCCCTCAAAAGCATGACAACGACAGATTTCCCTTTCGACATCTTTTCTGATTCTGAGCGTGCCTCACGCGCCGTTGTCAAGCTTCACGAATTTTTTCTTGCTTCGGGTTCAACATATCACGTTGACGAATTCTCACAGAAACTTGCCGAAGCCCTCCGTTCATCCCCCGATCCTGATCTTGCTGTGACGAATCTGCTTCGGTTTGCCGAAGCAACAATGAGTACCGCGTCGCTGTTCAATGATTTCATCAGGCATGCTGTGCTGGCAGATGTGTTGATCAAACTACTCTCGTACTCACGGTACTTTGCCGATATTCTCGTGCGCGACCCGGAACTCTTCCGCTGGCTCACAGCTTCGGATTCTCTTATCAAACCGAGAACGCGGGAATTCCTGCGCGAAGAAACGGAGAGGGCGATGAGAATCTTCCAGAAACCCGAGCGCAAACTTGACAGTCTGCGAAGAATGTACCGGAGGGAAATCCTCCGCATCGGCGCCCGCGATATTCTCGGCGAAGCGGATCTGCAAACTCTTACCGAAGAGCTTTCGCATCTCGCCGATGTCCTTGTTGATGCATCGTGCAGCATCGCGCATCAACAGCTTGCGGGACAGTTTCCTTCGGCTCCCGCCACGCCCTATGCCGTCATTGGTTTGGGCAAACTCGGCGGCGCCGAACTGAACTACAGTTCCGACATTGATATCATATTCGTGTACGAAAAAGAGGGTGAGTTGACCGATGCTTTCGGGCGGGCACGGACGTATCACGAATACTTCAATGCTTTTGTTGAGAAGATGGTGCAGAATCTCTCACTAAGCTCGGCGGAGGGACATTTGTATCGCGTTGACACGCGGCTGCGGCCCGAAAGCGGCGCGGGGCCTCTGGCGCGATCTCTGCAAAGCTATCTCGCGTACTATGAAAGCCGTGGAGAATTGTGGGAACGACAAATGCTTATTAAAGCGCGTCCGATTGCAGGCGACCGTGAATTTGGTGAGAGGGTTCTCTCCGAACTTGAACCGTTTGTGTATCCCCGTACATTCTTTCACAATCCGCTTGAGAACATAGCGCGCATCAAAGCACGGATTGAGGCGGCGATTGCAGGAGAAGAGAATGTGAAACTGCGCGCGGGCGGGATTCGTGATATTGAGTTTATTGTGCAAGCGCTGCAGTTGTTGAATGGGGGAAAGAACAAAGACATCCGCTCGCGCAGCACACTCAATGCGATTACGCAGCTCGCCACAGCACGGCTTCTTTCCGAGGCGGAGCAACGTGTGTTGACAGACGCGTACGTTTTCTTCCGGACAATCGAACACCGGCTTCAAACGATGCTCAACACTCAGACGCACGAGATGCCGGATAATGAACAATCGCTTCTTGTGCTGGCAAGAAAAGTCGGAATACGGTCGGCAGATGATTTGCGTTCGTCCTATTCCACACATCTCTCGAACGTCCGCAGGATTTTCAACAACGTGTTGGCGATTGACGATGCGAAACCAGGCTCGACGTTCGGGATGCTGGTTGACGGAAGTCTGGGCCCCGAGGCCATGGCGCAGGCTCTTGCTGCTCACGGATTCCGCGAGACGAGGAAAGCTGCGAAGAACATTGCCAGCATGATGTCTGGGAGTGCATTGCTGGAAACGAGGGAGCTGGATGCACGCGCCCGGGATGCGTTTCGCGAAATAGCGGAGACTCTATTGGGGGAAATCGTGAAGACGGCAAGTCCCGATCTGACGTTGCATAACCTGGCCCTGATTGCGGCTGCACAGAAATTTCCCGAACATCTCTACACACAGTTGCGGGAAAGCAACTTCCGGAAATTGCTGCTTGCCATTTGTGCGGCAAGCCCCCGGTTTTCAAAGGGGCTGGCGCGCCACCCGTTGTTGCTCGAAACGCTTGCTACCGATCCGCTGTTACTCGCGGGCCCCGGACTTGTTTCTCCGCTTCCCGCAAAAAGTCTCGTCGAATTGAAGAATCAGGAAGAACTCCGGGCGGGTATCAGGTACGTTCTGGGCGTTACAACGTTTTCGGAGATGGCAAACGAACTTTCGCGGTTGGCGGATATCATCGTGGTATCGGCGTTCAACGAGGAGTTGAAGAAGGCAAGGCGCAAGTCTGTTCCCCTTGCTGTTCTTGCATTGGGGAAATTCGGTACGCGTGAAATCAATTTTGATTCGGATTTGGATTTGCTGTTTGTCGCTGATGAGAAGAGAGCTGCGGCAAAGGATAAGCTGGAACGAATTTCTACAGCGCTCGTCAATCATCTTTCAGCAGTGAACGTTGAAGGAAAGCTGTACGATGTCGATGCCCGCCTTCGCCCTGAAGGTCGCAGTGCCCCGTTAGTTGTTGAACGTGAGGCTTATCTCGCATATCTTGACAATCGTGCATCGTTGTGGGAGAGACAATCGTTGACGCGTCTCCGGTTTGTTGCAGGAGATGAAGAGCTTGGGAAAGAAATCTTGAGAGATGTTGAGAAGTACGTGTTCGAATCGCCCCTTCCGTCCGACTGGGTTGACGAGACAATCGCAATGCGAAAAAAAACGGAATCCCGAAGCCTTGTTCACGACTCTGCATTTCTTGATATTAAGCTCGGCGCTGGCGGCATGGCTGATATAGAATTTCTTGCGCAGGCAATTCAGTTGAAGCACGGCGGTACATATGCTGCAATCCGGCATTTGAACACGACGTTGACGCTTGAACATGAATCAGCATTTCGGAAAATCGAAGCTGAAGAACTCGTCGTAGCATACGGTTTCTATCGAAGAGTCGAGGCGCAGTTGCGCATAACGCTTGAGGAACGCGGCAGTATTCTTCCGGAAGATGAAAAACTGGATGTGTTGGCAAGAGTGCTTGGATTTCCTGCCGGAACTGATCTTTATATGCGACTGGCTGATATGATGAAAAGTGTACGGAAAATATTTCTATCAACCATGAAACACCTTTCAACAACCTAAGTACTGCAATGGATTTGCTGAAGAAACTAATGCTGTCAACACATGGGAATGCGCTCCTTGTTTCGCTTGTTGCCTTTGTTGTGTATTTGAGAACGCTGGCGCCAACAGTCTCATTTATTGATAGCGGAGAGCTTGCAGCAGTTGCGTGTACGCTCGGTATTGCCCACCCTACCGGATACCCGCTGTTTACGTTGTTAGGTTGGTTCTTCTCAAAACTTCCTGTTGCCGCCGAAGAAATTGTACGCCTTAATCTAATGTCTGCTTTTCTCTGCGCAACCGGTGTGTTTGTCTTTTATCATCTCATACATTCCGTTCTGACCGGTGTGTTTTCTCGTAGCTCTGCAATCAAGTTCAGAAAGAAAGAGAATCTTCCCGTTGCTGTTTCACTATCAAGTACAGGCGCTTCGCTGTTGTTGGCTTTTTCCGAAACATATTGGTCGCAGGCTGTCGCCATTGAGGTGTATTCGTTGCATGTGTTCTTTCTTTCCGTTGTGATATTCTCATTTCTCAAAGCGGTGTACAACAATGAGTGGAATGTAGCAGGGGAAGAACGTTCGTCCGCTCACTGGTGGTACATTTTTGCATTTACACTCGGTCTCGCCTTTACAAACCATATGACGACAATCTTGCTTGCACCGGGGTTGTTATATCTCTATTTCTCGACACAAGGGTTTGATGCAACTTCGTGGAGACGAATTAGTCGGATGGCAATTCCGTTTCTGGCGGGGCTCTCGGTATATCTGTATCTCCCCGTCCGTGCCGCCCAATCTCCCATCTTGAATTGGGGAAATCCGGCGACGCTTGAGAAATTCCTCTGGCACTGGACGGGCAAACAGTATCGCGTCTGGATTTTCTCGTCCACCGAGGCAGCAGGAAGGCAGTTAAAATATTTTGCCGATGCGCTGCCGGTTGAGTTCGCATATATTGGATTGATTCTTGCCTGCATAGGTATTGTATTCCTTTTCAAAGGAAGCAGAAGGATTGCGATCTCGGTTCTTCTGCTGTTCTTCGGATGTTTATTCTACTCCATTAACTATGACATTCATGACATTGATTCATATTTTCTGCTCGCATATGTTTGTGTTGCGTTGCTTGCCGGAGCCGGCATTCTTGGCTTCTACAGCGTGTTGCATGAGCGGGTGAATTCGGCTATCCTCAATACTCTGGTTGTTGTCCTGTGTTTGATGCCGGTATTCTTTCACTATGAACGGATCGATGAATCGGAGAATTATCTTGTCGAGGACTACACGAAGAACATGTTTGCGTCAATGGAGCCAAACGCGCTTGTGTTATCGTACCAATGGGACTATTGGGTGTCGGCGTCGTATTACTATCAATTTGTGAAGCACCAGCGTCCGGATATCGCCGTTGTTGACAAAGAACTGTTGCGACGGTCATGGTACTTCAAACAGTTGGAGCAGAGTTATCCTTGGCTGATTGAGGAGTCAAGAGTCGAAGTCGATGCATTCCTGAAAGAGTTGTACAAGTTCGAACACGATTTGCCGTATGATGCCCGGGTAATTGAAGCAAGATTTGTCGGGATGATTCGAAGCTTCGTCGCAAAGAGCATTGCTTCACGTCCTGTTTACGTCACGACGGAAATCGAGCCGGAATTTACGACGGGAATGCAGCGGGTTCCCGAGGGTTTGGCGTTGAGAGTTTACAGCGACACGCTTCGACATGAAATGAGAGATGTTGAATTCATCTACAGATCCTTTGACAGAAGAGGGCGGTTGGAGGACGCACTCAAGAACCTCTATGCAACAGCATTGAATGCGAGAGGGATGCACTGGATGCAGTCCGCGCAAGTAGATTCGGCGGCCAATGCATTTCGTCGGGCTTTGGAATTTAATCCGAATTCTACAACAGCGCTGAATTTCTTCCGACAGGTTGAGAGTTTCAGGAGACCGTGAGTTGATGCAGTTGTCGGGTTTCTTCGGAGCCATCTGTGAACGAAATTTAATTGTAGAAGCCCCGGCAGATTGCTTGTTTTGAGCTTCCCAAGTGATTAGATTGAGAACCCAACCGCAAACGCGTTCATTGTTCTACTTCAAAAAAATCTTCAAGAACACTTGACACGAAACACGAAGTTGGCTATATTATTAGCCCGCTAATATGCGGAACTCGATAAAGAGTATTGTTCTTTGAAAAATAGTGTGCATAGCCATAAGTCAATCTTAGCAGAGTTTTTAACCTTGGCTAAGAGAGCTTGTACAAACAAGTAATTGAAGCCAAGCTTCAGACTCGAACTTGTAAGTTTGAAAGAATCTACAACGGAGAGTTTGATCCTGGCTCAGGACGAACGCTGGCGGCGTGCTTAACACATGCAAGTCTTACGAGAAAAGGGTAGCAATATCCTGAGTACAGTGGCGCACGGGTGAGTAACACGTAGGCAATCTGCCTTTAGGACGGGAACAACCACGCGAAAGCGTGGCTAATACCCGATGATGCAGCGGCTCCGCATGGAGACAGTTGTTAAACCCCGCAAGGGGCCTATTGATGAGCCTGCGTCTGATTAGCTAGTTGGTGAGGTAACGGCCCACCAAGGCAACGATCAGTAGCTGGTCTGAGAGGATGATCAGCCACACTGGAACTGAGACACGGTCCAGACTCCTACGGGAGGCAGCAGTGAGGAATATTGCGCAATGGCCGAAAGGCTGACGCAGCGACGCCGCGTGAAGGACGAAGTTCGTTAGAATGTAAACTTCTTTTGCAGGGGATGAATGTTCCGTTTCACGGAATTGACCGTACCCTGCGAATAAGGATCGGCTAACTACGTGCCAGCAGCCGCGGTAATACGTAGGATCCGAGCGTTGTCCGGATTTACTGGGTGTAAAGGGCGTGTAGGTGGGCCTTTAAGTCGGTGGTGAAATCTTGCAGCTTAACTGTAAAATTGCCATTGATACTGGAGGTCTTGAGTGCAGCAGAGGGAGATGGAATTCATGGTGTAGCGGTGAAATGTGTAGATATCATGAAGAACACCGGTAGCGAAGGCGGTCTCCTGGTCTGCAACTGACACTGAGGCGCGAAAGCGTGGGGAGCAAACAGGATTAGATACCCTGGTAGTCCACGCCTTAAACGATGAATACTAGGTGCTGGGCCGTAAGGTTCAGTGCCAAAGCTAACGCATTAAGTATTCCACCTGGGGAGTACGATCGCAAGGTTGAAACTCAAAGGAATTGACGGGGGCCCGCACAAGCAGTGGAGCATGTGGTTCAATTCGATGCAACGCGAAGAACCTTACCCGGATTTGAAAGGCCAGTGACAACCGATGAAAGTCGGTCTTGTAGCAATACACACTGGTACAGGTGCTGCATGGCTGTCGTCAGCTCGTGCCGTGAGGTGTTAGGTTAAGTCCTGCAACGAGCGCAACCCCTACATTTAGTTGCCAGCAGGTAAAGCTGGGCACTCTAAATGGACTGCCTACGCAAGTAGTGAGGAAGGTGGGGATGACGTCAAGTCCTCATGGCCCTTACATCCGGGGCCACACACGTGCTACAATGGACATTACAAAGGGTTGCAGAGCCGCGAGGCGAAGCTAATCCCAAAAAAATGTTCTCAGTTCGGATTGGAGTCTGCAACTCGACTCCATGAAGCTGGAATTGCTAGTAATCGCGGATCAGCACGCCGCGGTGAATACGTTCCCGGGCCTTGTACACACCGCCCGTCAAGCCATGGAAGCTGGGGGTACCCGAAACCGGTGCGTTAACCGCAAGGAAACAGCCGACTAAGGTAAAACCAGTGACTGGGGCTAAGTCGTAACAAGGTAGCCGTATCGGAAGGTGCGGCTGGATCACCTCCTTTCTAAGGAGTCTTCTCCCGAGCAATCGGGGAGACAACTTATAACCTAGCTCTGCTTGATTAGCTTTTGTGTTATGCACACTTTTTTTTCAACTTGTCATTCTTTCCCACGCGACATCACGATAGCGGCGTGCGTCTCAATCACGCAGCATTGTTCTTACAACTCTTCCCTTTGATCCTTTCTTTCCCAGTTTTTACAACAGTGTTTTGAGCAGCAGGGCCGTTTTTTCCCACCCTGAATGCTTGAAAATACCGTAATCGCGGTATGTTCTGCGGTCTTTGTATTTTGTATCCTTGCTAAGTCATTCAAAAGTTCGGAAGATCGAAATTGCCCACCACCTGCACACTGAAGCTGAATTATGGGCTTACAACCATGAATGGGTAAAGTATTGGCTCCGCGAAAACATCAAGCGGAGTCCACGTCTGCAAGAAATAGCCGACAAATTCAATCTTCCCCCAGAAACCCTCCGACGATACTTCTCTCGACGTGAAGGCAAATCCATTTCGCAATTCATTGATGATGAACTCTTGAGGGCCGTGCAACATGAGTTGCTTGTTACCCAACGTCGCTGTAACGAAATTGCCAGAGACTTTAACTTCAGTTATGAAACGCACGCGGAACGGTGGTTCAAGCGCAGGACGAACATGACGATGATGGAGTACAGGAAGAGTAATGGCGTGCAGTGCGAAGGGGTGAATTGTGTAGTCAGGGGAACACCCCGCCGATTCAACTGCCACCTTTGGAGGACCACCCGCCTATCACAACAGACACCCGAGTCAATCCCCATACCGCAAGTGGTTACCGCGAATGGTTACCGCAAATGATAGGATTTTTCCTTGCGATTAGTCGGCAGAACTTCTACACTTAACAAGTAGTTGATCAAAGGTAATGCGATACAGAATCGTTTGGATTGTGCTGATGGTTGCGTCGGTCCTGGCATTTAACTACTCGCCACATATCGCGTGGTGGCGGTCTTCCGTGGCGACAGCATTTGTCCTGTTCTTTGGGTATTGCGCGTGGCGCAAACAATTTCGTACAACGTGCGGGTTGCAAATCGGAGTGAAGCAGTGCCTTTCATCAATTGGCATCGCGAGTGTCGTTACAAGTTGCTCGTTTCTGATCGTTCAACGGATTTGTGTTTCTGAAAACGTCTCGATGTATAGACCGAGCATGACGGATTGGTATCACCACTTTTTTCAAACGGTCAACGAAGAGATTGTGTTTGGCGCGCTCCCTATATTTGCTCTACGCAAGAGTTTCTCGAAGGCAAACCCTTTGCTGTTTTCCCTTTTGCTTGCCGTTGCCTTCTCTGCTGGCCACTTCGCGTTTTATGGTTGGTTCTCCCGCGAGAAGGAAACTCTGGAAATTGCTGCGCTAGCAAGTTTATTCTTCATTGGCGTGGTAAGGAATAATTTGATTGTCCGATTTAATCACATAGGATATTCTTGGGCGATTCATTTTGGATTTATTGTGGCATTGCTTGGCGCGCCAAAGATTTGGAATGCAAGCAACACAATGATCGCAGAGGTAGAGACCTTCAATCTGTTTCTTCGTTTGCCCATAGTGCTCATCCTGCTTTCAATTTCGGCAGCGGCAAGCTTTCGACGACACGGCGGGCGGCTCATCACTTCACCAACTATGTAGGAGGATTATCATGATCAGGACACCATTCGTTTTGCTGTTTCCGGGGTTGTTCCTCGTTCAAGTTGCAGTTCAAACCGATACGTTTGAAACAAAGTTTCTTCGCCTAATTGCCGACAGGGTTGATACAGCTACAGCCACACGCACCGCGAAGCTTGCGCAAGTAGGGTTGCCTATTCGGGAGGCGTATAGTCTAGCCTATCAAGGGATAAATCCCGAGGCGATGGCCAGCCTCAGAAAAAGCGGTCTCGACCTCCAGGCTGCGCTCAACAACTGGCCGCCACAGTTGAATGACGGAGTGGTTCTAGCTGACTGTATAGTGATTGGTAAGGTTGAAAGTATCAAATACGTTGCGGACGCTCTGTACAACAAATACTATTACGTTCGGGTAGAGCAGTGGATAAAGGGGATGCCGACCAAAAACAACCTCGTGATAGTTCGAACAAAAGGTGGTGGTTCCTCGCCAATACCAGGTGTTTCAATAACCGTATCTCATGAGGTCGTGTTCGAAAAAGGAGAAAAACTTCTTCTGATCTTCCCCCCGAAAACGGGACAAGGAGTTAGTGATGAGTGTGAAAGCGTTGTTCAACTTCCACCAGTGTTTTGTACCCGAGGCTTGAGTGCAGGCGTTGCCGATTGTACCATACCTCGATGTACTCGAAAATCTTTGTTCTCGCTTCTTCACGGGTTTCGAATCGTTCCCAATACGTCATTTCCGTTTTGAGCGTGTGAAAGAACGTTTCCGTGATTGCATTATCGTAGCAATTGCCCGTGCCAGACATGCTCTGGGTCAGATGAAA
>CAADGV010000020.1 GCA_900696645.1 uncultured Chlorobiota bacterium
GGGTGAGGGTGTTATTGACAGTCTCGTCAGTTAGAAGCGTCACGCCCGAAGCATTGTTGATTTCGAGATCGTAGAATGTTGAGCCCTGCATCGTTTGCGGTGTTGTGCCGTTGAGTACGATTTTGCTTGTGTTAGGATTGAAGGAGCCGAGGTTCGTCCAGTTGCCTTTGAGATTGAATGTTGAGCCATCACCCGCGATGAAAGCTCCGCCTGACGCAATCATCAAATTTCCATTGATCGTGTATGTAGCCCCAATTGGGAACGTTGTGCCGGCCAAGTTGCTGATAGTCAGATGATTCATGGTTGCAGGTAAGCCCGAACCTGGAATCTGCGAAACATTGCCCATGTATGTATAGTTCGCCGTTGTCGGGAACGAACGGGTTCCGGTAACGCGCACGTTCGAAGCTGTACCCGTGACAGTAATTCCTGAGGGATGTCCAATACCCAATGTGGCTCCAGCCGAGACGGTAAATGTGCCATTGCTTCCAATGCCGAAGTCGCTGTTTCCCATCATGAGAGAGGCACCGCCATTGACAGTGAAGTTTATTGTATTAGCGAACGTGCCACCGCCTGTGAATACTTGTGGTGTACTACCGTTGAAAATGACCGCACCACTGGCTGATCCTGTTTCGGTGAACGTCCCACCCGTGAAGGAGAAATTGCCTGCCACGTTCATCGTCCCGATATGAGAGGCTGTTCCACTGCTCGACATATTAAACGTTGCCCCGGAGGAGAGTGAGAAGCCGCCACCAATGTTCAATGTTGTTGCGCCTGCACTTGTCATCAAGTATGTACCGGCGGTAGAGAGAGTAAAGCTCCCGCCAATCGTAACAGTGGAGGTTCCGGTTGCATTTCCTCGTTGGTTGAACGTGCCGCCAGTCTTGGTGAAATTCCCCGAGACGCTCATTACCGCACTTCCGGTATTATTTGACTTGAGGGTGAACGTCCCTCCGCTCATTGCAAAGTCTCCACCAACATTGAGTTCAGCAGGCCCGGGGTTATTCACTCCAATAAAGGTTCCGCCGCTCAGAGTGAAGTTACCAGTGACATCGAGAGTGCCACCACCATCATCATCTACGAGGATAAAAGTCCCCCCCGTTTGAATGTAGTTGCCACCCACAGTGAGGGTCCGATCTGTTGAGGTACTGGCAAGGCGTAACTCCCGTCCACCCGTATTACTAACGGTAAAATTACCGGCAATGCCAACAATCGAGCCTTCCAGGTTGAGGTGATTTAATTGGTTTGCACAGTTCCAAGTGAAATTGCCAAACGTCTGCCCCAAGCCGCCAGGCAATCCATTAGTAGATCCTGTGACAATGCAGGTCGAGTTTGCATCCCATGTCGCAGTCGGAATTGCTTCTCCGGCGACGTTGTGAATGTATGTGCCTCCGTCATTGAAAACGATTGTGCCGTTGTTGGTAATACCGGAGGTGCCGGATGTGCTATTGGTTTGAAGTGTACCGAACACTGACAGGTCGGTGCCAGTGCCGTTATTAATGGTGAGAGTATTTCCGTTATTGATGGTTACCTGCCCGCCAGCTTCAATCACTACTTCATCAACCGTTACGTTGGCTGTGACCGTGACTGTATGCGGGCTACGTATCGTAATGCCCGTATTGTTGGCGCTTGTCGGTGTGCTTCCTGCAGCACCCCAGGTAGAACCGTTGTCAGTTGATATCTGCCATGTGCTTGTGGAATTCCAGTCGCCATTAGCGTTGCTTCGATACAGAGTCTGTGCGAACGCGCTCGTCCCTGCAACCAGCAGGCACATTGCTATCGCGATAAAGCCGAAGATGTGTTTCATTGTAACCCCCGTGTATATGTTGAGAAGAAAACTGTGTCGTTGTACTTGTGTGTGCTTCTAAATCCGTCGGGTAGTTAAGTTATGGTTGTCATTGTCGGCCCCTCCTGTGTGTCGTGGCTGTCCGTGAAACGTGATGTGTGCTGTAGATCATACGGATACCGATGTTTCTGCCAAAATATACGATATGCAACGTAAACTTGTATATGCGTTGGCGCACCAATCGAAAAAACATACGCCGAAAGCTGTATCCGCTGAAAAGTTGCGAACCAGCCGCTTTTGAGACTCAGAATGTCTGTTCGGGGGAAGAAACGTTGAGCGTTGTAACTTTGTCGTGAAGAGTAATCGGGGGACTTCGGGATTGGTTGTGTACTTGCACAATATAACCGGTTGCGGCCGGGCATTGTGATATGTGTGTCACATATTTCGGGATCGTACAAAAGAATTTTGTGGCGGCGGCACACCGTGTGTGTGGACATAGGGTAGAGCGAGTTGGTAACTCGCTTATCTGGGGTAAGAAAAGAAAACCACGGAGAGCCCGGAGATCGCAGAGAAAAGACAACCGCGAAGGCGCGAAGACACGAAGTTTTTTTTGGTGCGTGATGCGATGGTTTTTTTCGCCTCCGAGACGCGGAGGGCGCAAGCTGTAGAGCGAGTCGGGGACTTGGTTGCCGGGCGGCAGGAGAGAAAACCGCGGAGAGCACCGAGATCACGGAGGAAGGAAAACCATGCCTGCGTGCCGGAACGCTACTGAGCTTTGATGCCACTGCGGACTCCGGCGTGCAGGCACGAAGTCTATGAGATTGTAGGCCGAGTTTCTTGACTCGGCTACCGGTTGTAGCGCCAGCCTCCGGCTGGCATACACAGTTGCAGGACGGAGTCCCGCGCTACACTTCCAGAGCTGTAGAGCGAGTCTCCGACTCGCCCACTGGCGGGGGCGGAGTCCCGCGCTACAGTCACGAGACCTGCACAAAGGAAAACTCAAAAAACCCTTCGTGAAGCTTTGTGAAACTCCGTGCCTTCATGTTGAAGGAAACCTTGCTTTCTTCAACACAAAGAATCAAAGGAACACGAAGATGAACCAAGGAAACTCAAAACACCCTTCGTGCCTTCGTGTTGAAGAAACCCGCGCAACCGTCACCTCATCCCTATTTGAGCAGCAACATTTTTTTCAAGTCGGTACGTGGGCCGCTTTCCAATTTGTAGAGATACATTCCGCTTGCCAAACCCGAAGCACCGACACGAATCATGTGATACTGTCCCGCCTCTGCAGTTCCATCAAACAACGTAGCCACCTTCTGTCCCAACATGGTGTACAGTTCCAGCGTTGCGCGGCCCGTTACTTCAACCGAGAATTTGATCTCCGTGGAAGGGTTGAAGGGATTCGGATAGTTTTGATAGAGGGCGAAGCCTTCCGGCCTGTCACCCGTGCCCGCTACAGAGGTTGCGCCGTTGTTTCCGATGATGAATTTATCAAACTGGGTCAGCCCGCTGGCAGTACCGGTATACGGATTTGTGCCCGTGACGGCTGCGGGGATACTTGCCCAGAGCGAGCCGTTGTAACAGAACGTGAACACCGGTTCCACCGGATTGAAAGATGCTCCGTGCTCGGAAACGTTCCACTGAAGATTCACCGTCACATCACTGCCGCCGGGAATTGCTTCGCTGATGTGCCATTCACTGTTGACGACGCGTTGCGGGTTCGATACGGGTACGCTCAGTACCGGCTTCACACCGACACTGAAGATATCAGGCACTCCGGTATTTATCATAGTCACCGGGTTGAATGCTGCATCTGTGCCGACGGGAAAGTATGTTGAAGTGCTTCCGACGGCTTCCCGTACGAGGCGCCCGTTCCCTGCCGTAATCACGTACGAGTAATCCACTCCGCCGGTGATTTCTCCTGCACCTCCCACAATCAGGTTGCCGTCACCGCTCAGCCGGATGTTTCCTGAAATCAACGCAAGTGTACCGTTGACACGGACATCGTTTGCCATCTCAACAACGGCCCCGGCAGTTTTCCAAACGGTTAGATCCTGTACCACCGTCCCGCCAACGAGCGACGAATTTCCGCTACCGCTAAACGTCACCATTCTGCCGTGGGGGTTAAACGTGCCGTTCAGAATAAGGTCTCCCTCCACATACAAATCACCGCTGGCATTTGAGGAAAGAACAAGTGATCCGGCCTGCCCGATAACCGCATCACCGCGCACAGTTGCGCTGCCATACGAGCCGCCAAACGAGATTGTTCCTGCGTCAATGCGCAAGTTGCCCGAAGTAATCCAGGTGTTCGTGTTCGTTGCCCGGGTAAGGGTACGGCCGGGCGAATTCATCGTCAGGTCGTGGACGTGAAGGTTGTTCGTGAGTATTGCGTCGGTCGTTCGGTTAAACACAAAGCTGTTCTGCGAAAAAGGCCAGGTGGAGTTGTACGATGCAGTTGAGCTGACCAGATAGTACCGCTCGTACCGCGCTTCCTGCCCGATCGTGCCGGAAGCGTTTTCAATCGGCACACCGGCGTACACCATTCCCGTACCGCCTGCCACATAGCCGAACCAGGCAAATGTTGCCGGAAAACCACCGAGAGCTGTCCAGGGGACGGAGAACTCGCGTGTTGTGCCCGATGCGGCATAGCTGCCGGCAGATGAGACAGCGGCATTCCACCCGCCTTGACCGTTAGCGCTGCTCACGGTTCGTTGTAGAGATGTGCAGAGCATAACACGGTCTGCGCGAAACGGAAGCGCGTCGAAATTAGTGTTGTTCAACATCATTCCGATGATTGAACCATCGGCGTTGGCGCCGCCATTAATGGGCGCGAGCGGATTGACATCGATATACATGATAGAAGCGTCATCAGCATGTACGCCCGTGATGCCGACGTACAACGAGTCGTCCGACCACGACATGTACCATACTCCGGCGCCGCTGGCTTGCGCGTGTGCACCGTTGATGTGAAGGCCGTATTCATTGGGTGTGATGATGCCGTTGACTGTGGGCGGTGTCGCTTGTCCGAATGACCCGACGGAGAATGTTGCTATCATGAACAGCGTGAGCAGGAAACGCAAATGCATGGATTTTCCCTTTCTTACAAGAAGGAAAGTGGTTTATGTACAGGTGACATTGAATGGAATGGATTAAATATAATACGTCATATCACCTACCACAAATGCTGTTGACGATTTTCACCCATGCGTCTGCATCGGACGTGACGCGTCCGACACGATGCGCAATCCGCCTAACGAAGTCGAGAACAGATAGTGATGGGAGACGAGAGACTGTTCACTTGGCAAGTATGAAGAAAAAGCGTGAGGGTTCTTTGTGCGGTAATGCGGACAGGAAAAACCAAACACCCCGCTTCAACTGAAACGGGGTGTGGTGAAGGGTGGTAGTTCGTGTGTACCCGGAAATTCCTATTTCAAGAGCAACATCTTCTTCAGGTCATTTCTCGTGCCGCTCTGCAGACGGTAGAGGTACATACCGCTCGCAAGGTCGGCTGCGTTCAGCCGGATTCTGTAGTACTGTCCCGCTTCGGCAATCCCGTCGAAGAGTGTTGCGACTTTTTGTCCCAGCAGGTTGTACACTTCAAGTGTTGCCCGATCCGAACGCTCAACCGAGAACTTGATTTCCGTTGATGGGTTGAACGGATTCGGGTAATTCTGGAAGAGAGCGAACACCTTCGGAGCAACTTCAGGCACGGAGGTAAGGACGTAACTCACCGTGATCGGCTCGGTGCGGTGGAGTGTTCCATCCAAATCCACCTGCCGCAGGCGATAGTAGTACACGCCGGAAGCAGTGAGAGTATTGTCAAGGAACGAGTAATCCTTCGGCTCGTTCGTTGTTCCGTTGCCGGGCACGAAGCTGTTGGGTACTTCGACAAACTGTTGCTCATTCTCACCCCGACGCTCGACGTAGAAGCCATAGTTGTTGATTTCGGAGATCGTTCTCCATTCCAGCAAGATGCCTGAACCGTTCGGGTTTGCGCGGCCTGTGAAAGAGGCAAGTTGCACGGGAAGAGGAGTAGATAACTCATCCGCGCCGATGTAGGGTGCTTGCGTGTCGCGTGTCTGGTCGTCGAAATCGACTGTGATGCCGCCTGCAGGGATGCCCTTCAGATTCATGTCGCCGTTGTGAATGGAGTTGAGGTGAAGGTCACTAACGCTGTTAACGAATGTGACGGCATATGTTGACGAGTTTGCATCACCCGAAGAGTTTGTCTGCCACGTGGCGAAATCGGTGGGAACTCCGCCTGCAAGCCACACACCGATTGCCAGCGGATCGCCGTTCAAGATGTTGTAATTCGACGCACCGGGATCCCAACCAGTTGCCGCTGCGTTGAGGTTGGAGATGACAACATGAGCGCCGGTTCCTCCGGTTCGCGTGTTCACAAAGATGTTGTCCTTGATGTTGACCGTTGCAGTGCCGTCTCGGAAGAAGGCGAGCGTACTGACGGAGCCGCCACCTTGCGTACCGCTGAGCGAAACAGAGTTGAAGAACCAGTTGTTTGTGCCCGCTCCTGCATCGCGAATGCCGCCGACAAAGTGATCAACCGCTGACGGATTCAGCGCAATCATGTTGTTCGAATAGGTGACACTGCCCAATGCAGAGTAGATGCCGTACAAATTGTTCGCGGCCTCGCCATCAATACCGTAAATAAGATTCCTTTTGATCTCCGTGGAGGTCACCGCACCGGCGACGAACATTCCTATATTGAAACAACCGCCGGTTGCATTGAATTGATAGAGATTGTTGATTCTGTTCCCCTCAATGAGATTGCCGGATGTAGCAGTGCCGATATGGATACCGGTAAGGAAGAACGTTGTACTGCTGCTGGCATTTGACTTCAGGTCTCTGATGATGTTGTTCCGAATAGTGGTTGTGCCTGCGTTAACCCTGATGCCTTTCAATTCGTCGCCCGCGATACGGTAGTACGCCAGATTTCCGATGACATTGTTTTCGATATGAACAACGCCCGCACCTGTGTTGTAGATGGCGCGAGCGTCATAACTGACCCGGATTGTATCCCATGCCGATGCGCCGCCACCGATGGTGTTGCCCGAGGTTGTTCCAATGTTCACGTTCCCGGCTGTGACGCTTATTCCAGCCCACGTCTGTGTCGAGCCTCCACTGATATTCAGGTTGGAAATCGTGTTGCCTTGAACACTTGTCGGTGTCGTCGTTCCAACAGTAAGGAGAATAGCAGTAAACGTGGTTGTTGTGGTCATGGGATCACCGCTGCGATTAGGCGCTGAACCACCGATGCTGTTACCGCTTATCGTATGCCCATTTCCGCCCAATATACGAATCGGGACGAGCGCCGTTGTGCGTGCAGCCGTTTGATAGAAGCTGCTCGGATTGACCACCCAGCCGTCACCTGCACCGGTTGCCGCAACATGAACGCCGCCGATTGTCCAGTTGAAAATCTCGCAGCCGGAGATCGTATTATTTGCATTGGGCGCCAACGCCGTGCCGGAAGAGTAGACGGCATTCGCGGGGACGCCTGCGGCATCCGAGCGGTCACGGATCTTGCAATTCTCGATCGTGTTGTTACTGTTGCCCAATGTTCCTGTTGACGTGCTGAACAAGATCGTTCCGCTGGTTGAACTGGTGTTGCCACTTTCGATCGTTGCGTTTTTGATCGCATTGTTCGTGGCATCGTTGATAAACGTGATCGCAGAACCGGTCGCGCTGGCGTTTCTGATTAGTAGCGATTCCCCGATATTCAATCGCATCGGCGACATTTGAGTAGCTGGAGTAATTTGCGGGTTTTCCGCCTCCGTCTCAGTCATTGCTTGCGGAAGGCTCTCAACCACCTCTTTCTCACCTGAAGCTTCAGCCGCAACCATCGGCCCAATGAGATTAACCCTTAGCGCGTCCTGCCCGGCGGTAGCTGGGACCAAGCCGTGTGATGGAGTTTCATCCACCGACCGAGCTTTGCTTGTCGCGGTGCCATTGTTCATCGGGGCGTCACCCGGCTCTGCAAGGGTGATTCCATCAAAAATCACATAGCTTGCGCCATTGAGAGTGAAGATATTGCCTGAGCCCGATATGACCACAGCAATTCCTGTTGCAGGTTTGATCGTAAGAGTGTTGACTGCACTGGCGCCAAGAATCGCGTTAATTGTGATTGGAAAAGTCTCTGCCGGTGTCGTGTACAACGCATCGGTGAGATTAAATATCACGGGTCCGACCAGCGCCTTCGTGGCGAGATCGGCAAACGCAGCGGTCAGGGTTGCGTATGTGCCGCCCGTGCCCACATCAATGGAACCACTAATTCCTGTGAGAATAATGTACGAACTTGGCGTGGTTGGCGGCGTTGAAACCGCAGGCGGGTTGGCTGAGAATCCTGCAGCACCGACGGCCGGCGAGCAACTGACATTGGGAGGCCCTGCGCTGTCTTGTGCGCAGATGTAGTAGGAAACGACATTCCCGGCTACAACCCCTCCGCCAAATGTGAATTGATATTGATCGCCGCCGAGTGATGTTGCCGTGGCAGGCGTGTAGGCTCCTGCATTGATCCTCCAGTATAGGACCGGGAGACCACCTCCTGCTGTCGGAACACCGGATGGGTCGGCAATTGTTGCCGTTATGGTTCGTGCAGCAAGAGAAAGGGTGTTGCCAAGAGGTGTGTAGGTTATTACCGGACCTGTAATGTCAAGGGGAATCCCTGCAAACTCATCGGCTCCTATATCGGGAGTTGTGCCGTTGCGTGCATTGCCGTCAATGTCCGTTGCAATACCTGCGACGGGGGTTCCGCCAGACTCCAATTGTGTTGCTATTGCGGGATTGATATGGAGATCACTCGTTGCAAGAAAATTCGGCGTCTCCGAAACGCTGTTTCCATCCTGACTTGTTGCCGTCTTCCAGTCGGCAAGGGTCGCTTGATCAACTGTTGTGAGTCCTGTAAATCCACCCGTTCCATCGGCTCGCAGATTATTGTAGTTGGAAAGGAATGTACCCGTTGCAGTGGAACGAGTGATTGCATAATGCTTTCCTGTTCCTGCACCGTTGCTTCGGGCGTTGTAGAAGTTGTTGTTCATGACGCTATCGGTTGGACTCGCCGAACGGAAGTAACATGATGTGCTTCCGTTGTTGCCGGTCCCCGGTACACCGCCAATGCGAACGGAGTTGTAGAAAACCCCGACAACTCCCGAGCCTTCGACAGAAATACCGCGCAAACTTCCGGCAGTACCGGTATGTGATGTCACGCCGGCGGTGTCAAGATAGATGAAATTGTTGTAAATCCGTGAAGGTATAGCGGAAGAAAAGGACAGCAACCGGATTGCCTTCGTATTCGGGCTTGTTGCTGTAGCGCTCGGCGAGATACTATGTATCTTGTTGTTGAATGCACGAATACTCATACTTGTGCCGTTTGTGTATATCCCGTTGAGCGCTGTCGCACTTACTCCCGGAAAGGGAATGGTGAAATACATTTCGTTTCCGGAAATCTCCAGGTTGGAATATCCGGCCTGACCGTTGATAGCCGCACCATTTGTGCTGGTGTTCTGCTGCCAGTCACGTATAACATTATTGATAACCCTGCAACCGTCGGAGAGTATGGTTGTGGAGCCGTTGAATGTTACTCCCCCCATTGGACGAGCGGTAACTGTGGCCGGATCATTTGCTTCCAGAGTGCAGCTTTCAACGGTGTTGTTGTTGTTGGCAATGTTGATCGTGTTGATGGTGTTGGGAACACCAAAGAGGACGGCGCCGTTTGTTGTGGTTCCCGTTGATCCTGATGCCTTGATCGTCATCCTCTTGAACGTGGAGTTTTGTGTACCGTCTTGGGCAATAATACCGCCGCCGGCAATGGTCCCGGTATACTCGAGCGTCAAGCTCTGACCACTTCCGATACCGTCAATCGTTACGTAGCGGGCTCCCCGTACACGGAACACGAAATTGTTGTTCGTAACTCCTGCACGCGTCAAGGTAATGGCTGCAGAAGCGGCAGGTCTGAGTGTTACCGTATTGGTTGAGCTCGTGCCCGGTATATGATCAATGCGGGCGGTATCAGTCGCCGCGAGCGTGAACCCGCTGAGAATGCTTACCGTAATCGGAGATGACACACCCTTATCCCGAAGATCTGCAAAAGCGGCTTGTAGCGTTGTGTAATCGCCAGCCCCGCCAACTGTCTTGTTCGTTGAGATGGGTACGGGCGGTGTGAAGGTATATGTCGTTCCGCTTGGCAGGAAGCCGGAAATCGCAGCATTGTTCACAGAGTTGTTTGCGACCAACCGCGATGCAGTAGCCGGCGCGGCGGGTGTTATGCTGATGAAATGGTTCTGGTTGAGATCAGCCGTCGTGCTGTTGGCAAGCATGTCTGCAAGGCCGATGCTGGCCGTGTAGGTTGCTGTACCGAGCGACATTGCACCGTACACAAATTCGATGACATTTGTGGTTTCATACAGCTTGATCTGAAAATTCACATCCGGCGTGGTGTTTCCAGAGAAAGCCATCCCTTGAAATTCCACTGTGAGAATCCGGTTGGGGGCCGAGCCTGTTACTACATAATGCACTTGTCCTGAAGGTCCCGTTGCAAGATCGTCCCACAGACCGCATACCATGATCCCATTTGAATGTATGGAGTTGGAAAACAAAAGCCCTGTTGCAGCAGTGTTGAAAGTGAGGAACCCATTGGCCGAGCCCCGAAACTCTGTGTACGTTATTCCGTCGTACACAAAGTTGAAACCTATGGCGGCGTTCGCAGCACCGTCGTCACTCGAAGGTCCTACCAATTGTGTCGAGCCGGTGATCGGAACATACGTTCCTGCCGATTCCCCAAATGTGTATCCCCCCACCCCGGCTATTGTTGCCGAAGAAAGAAATACAGTCAGCAGGAGCAAACTCAGTATCGAAGTAACGAGCCTGAGCCCTCCTCCTTTTTCTTGGTATGCATGGTTCATAGTGCCCTCCAAAGTTAAGATGGTTGTTGAGATTAGTTCGTTAGCTGTATTCGAAATGTTTTTATCAGATTTAGTCCGGCGCATATTACTTAAGGCCGGCAGCGCATGTTCGCAACACTCATGAGCGTGTCGCTACATCGCATCTCGACTTACGTGAAGCAATTGTTCGAAAGGTTCTGGGCCCCCCTCTCTGATGAGGTAATGCTGCGAACTGAATTGTGGAGCTACTTTCTATTGATCAAAAAGGAACAGTTGTCTCAATATGCAAGCAAATGGTACGACGACAAGGCGGAGGATTGTGAGCCCTTGCGCGTGCCTCTGGTCTGATCAACTATACTATCCGGTTTCGGATAAGATTATTCTGAAGTGAAAACGGTGCCCGATTGCCCCTACTACAATTGGCTCTGTGAGTCAGCCAATTTCAGCAACACATGTGAATATAGCTCAAAGAAAGCTCAATTGTCAACAGGAAAGCAGCAACTTTGAAGAAATTATTGAGAGGGGGGCTTTGTACACGTAATGTTACCGTATCAGCACCATGCGTTTTGTTTTCCAAGGGGATAATGCGCCGGTTGAATTTTTCAACACCAACCGATAAAAGTATGTGCCACTGGGAAGGGGGATACCACTTCGTGAAACCGGGTTGAAATCAACTGTATAAACTACCCCTGCTTCTGCAATCTCATTGAACAACGAAGAAACCTCACGTCCCAGAACATCAAACACAGCAATTGCAGCGTATGTTGTGTTGGCGGCAGAAAACTCGATGCGAGTAATCGGATTGAACGGATTCGGATAGTTCTGCGACAGCGTGTAAGATATCGGAGTCAAGGCGGGGACATGCAGTATGATGTTCAGCTGGATCGGTTCGAAGAAGTGTACCGTTCCGTCCAAATCAATCTGCTTCAATCGGTACGAGAGAGACCCCTGCAGTATAGGTAATGCATCTGCAAACCGGTAGTACTGGGGCTGCAGTGTTGTTCCTCGCCCCGGAATAAAACCATCCGGAACAGTCATGAAACCTGAGTCGGGAAGAATCCGCCGCTGAACTTCAAAACCGTAGTTGTTTGTTTCTGACACTGTTCGCCATTCCAACACGACGCTGTCACCGGTTGCGTTAACGCTGCCTGTAAACGACGCGAGTTGTACAGGAACAACTATGCGAGGAAATGCAAACAATGCTGTGACCGGCAGATGGTCGGATGCGTTATGCAACGCGTTTGCGATGCTATCTGGAACGGCGGCATTAGGGAGACGGTTAATAGAATCGTTGTAATGATTGCCGTCGTTGCCGTATGCTGCATAACTGGAAGTAATGATCCGGTCTGCCATTGTGCTTGAGGTCAGGATGATATCGAATCGATCATCCATTCCGCCTGTTGCTCCTCCGCCAAAAGAACGCACACGAGGCGATTGTGTATGGTGTTGGGCGAACGTCATACTGTTCCACGTTCCCGTCAGGTTTAGCGGATCAAAAGCCCTCCCGATGTTGATTGTTTCACTGCCAATCAACTTTTGCCATGCAGGCTCGGAACTTCTGTAGATATTGTAGTCACCGACGATAACGAATTGTACTCCGGCCGGTAGTGAATTGAGATGATCCCGCAGTATTGTCGCCTCGGCAAGTCGTAACTGTTCGTTGGCGGAGCCGCTGCTTGCTTTGAGATGGAGGGAATAGATATACAACTCCTCGGCAGAGTTTTTCGGCCTGACGACATATTCAGCAATATCACGCAGCGCAGTAGGGATATATGAAGCCCGTATGAATTCCCATTTTTCTGTTCTGTAATACAAACCGTTATCTGTATCGGGACCGTCGTTGAACGGAACGTGCGTGAATGTTCCCGGTACAACAAGATCTAGCACAGCGGTTTGAAATTCTGCCATTCCCGCCGCGCTTGTCATCTCCTGCACCACAAGAATATCAGGAGAAAGCCCGTGCATGATTTTGCGGAATTCCGGATTGCGTGTTGCCGAAGTCGACCCGGGGTAGTTCAGCAGGTTGTAGCTGGCGATGCGAAGTGTATCATACTGCTGGGCATGGGAGGTGACACCGCCAAGGAAAACGAGTCCGAGGAAAAGGAACCTTGTACGGGCGGCTACATGCCGGCTCGTGAGGCGTGTGAAGAAATAGTCAAATATGGTTGTGATGATACCCCCGGCAATCTTGTTGCACTACTGTAACTACAACAAATATGCCTTCATGGGATGTTGTTGAGGTCACACCGGTATCATCGGGTGGCGGTGTTAGTTTCTCCTGTCGTTCAGCGACTCACGAGCGGAACCTTCTTGCATATTCTCGAGAAACATGCTGCGTAGTGTTCTGTACTCGCGATACAGGTTCAACGTATATGAACGGAGAAGTTCCAATTCGTCATGTTCCGATAAATCATCAATCGAAACGTGCGCACGCCCGTCGCGTCGCTGAATTTCCTTCAGCTTGTTCACCACAAGGGCGTTAAGGTGAGGGTCAAGATTATTGAGGTTGCGGAAGTAGTCTCCCATTACCAACTCCTCTGATTGAAAGATATTGTGTTAGATGTACGGTCCGGGGACGGAACACGAGGAAAGATCATGGGGGACATCTGCCTGCACGATACGCAGGCGTCATTCGTGCGCACAATATACTACGTCCTTCGACGTAGGAATGTAGCGGCGCGCAAACACTCCGCACTTTGTGTGAATGTTTCGAATTACGTCAAACAGATGCCAAGAGAAGTGACGGCATGAAGATCAGGTCACAGTGGAGCCGTAGGGGAAACGGATCCACTGTGGTGCCGGTATGTTAGTGACGAAACGCGGACTGCTGATTCAGCGTGTGAAGATCGTTCCCCAGTACACCGTGGGGAGCTGTCTCTGAATCTTCAAGGCGCTTCAGGATTTTCCAGATTGTGCGTTCGGAGATTTTGATGTTGTGTTTTTCCTGCAGTATTGCTTTGAGCCGGCGCTGACCAAATCCGGTCTGTTCCTTCAGGCGTTTGAGCAACTGCACGCTTGATTCGGGAGTTGCACTCGGAAAATGATGCGGCCTGCGCGATTGGTCAACCAGACTCTTGGTATCGCTTCCCGACTGACGGTATCGCTTCAACCACTTATAGAACGTTTTGCGACTGATCCCGAACCGCTTGCACACTTCCTGCGCGCTGCCCGTTTCATCGTAGCAAATCATCCACGCAAGCCGCGGATGTAACGATGAACTCTGCTCGGTTCCATGCGGAGCACGTTCGCTGTTGTCTTTTGTCATAGACCCCACCTATGTTGTTGATGTTGAGTTTTGGATGCACTACACATCCTTCGTTGTTGAGGCCTCAGGCAGGGGGGGTAGGAATTTGGGGGGGAGATCCAAAACGCCGCACACAATAGCCTTACTTCTTGCCTCACACCTGAGACTATCTCACGCGATATGCCAATGTTTAGGTTGTGAGTCTGAAGGATGCAATATGATGCAAAAGGGAGGAAAACAGATACGAAATCGGAAAAAGTATCGCCGGCGAGTCAGACAAAGTATGACGCGCCGGCCGGCGGAGCGCTCACCCTTGTTCATCCTACACGTTGCTTGTACATTTTACAATCATTTTTGAGGAGAGAGTTGCGGCGGAATACCTTCGCAAGCACTCTTCGCCGGAGGTTTCACAACTGCAGATTGGCGGCGAGACTGTTGGATGGCTCACAAAAAGAAGTCCCGCAACATTTCGCGGGACTCTGTTTGCGGAGAGGGAGGGATTCTCCGCCGGAGGCGGATGCGCCTATGGCGCAGAACCCTCAATAGTCTGTTTGCGGAGAGGGAGGGATTCGAACCCTCGATAGCCTTACGACTATACTAGTTTTCGAGACTAGCGCCTTCAACCACTCGGCCACCTCTCCGGCCTTGCATATGGTCATGTGGCAGTTCGATGCACGCCCAATATATGAAACACACAGTCTGAAATCAATTTACGCTATCCGACGTGTTCCTCAATATGATTTTGGTGAACCGCAAATTCGACTATCATCGGATTGGCGAGCCGCTCGTAATCCTCAAATCGCATTCTTATTGATTCCGTGTGCGTGCACGCATTGAACACAATCTCCTTCTGGTTTGCCAGAGCGTTGTCAACAATGACAGGCATTCCGTAGAGGTTGCCGAAGGGCGGCATTGCCCCTAACTCGCAATTCGGAAACAGGTGGTCGAGTTCTTCTTCAGGTACGAGGTGGATGTTGTGTGTTTCCAGCGCATCCCGCAGCTTACGCTGGTCAATGCGATAATCAGCGCGAAGAACAACCAGCCAGTTTTGCATTCCCGCCTTCACGACAAGCGTCTTCGCAGTTACGTTGTCGGGAACATGCGTTGCCAACGCAACATCGTGTGCCGAGAATGCCGGCAAATGACTGTGAACGCGGAATTCAATTCCATTCTTTTGCAGGTAACGGAAGAGTTCATTCGTAGCCGACATGAGAACCCCTTTCTATTGGTCTGATGAATTGTGTCGATTATGTTGTTGATGTCAGATGATTCCCAACACCTTGAGTATGATGCCGAATACTCCAGCCGTAATCAGGCCGATAACAAGATAGAATTGCCAGGATGTTCCTTCCTGTTCCTGCGGTCTTGTCTGGGTGTGTGAGCCTGCGGCATTCTTTTCATTCTCTCGTTTGTGTTTCGATTCATTCTTTGCAGTTTCCGCAAGTCGGAACTGTGCGGTGTCATGCATTTGCGGCGATTCTGCTTTTGTTTTGATGTGTGCCATGTGAAATCCTCCTGTTCAAAAAGTACAAATACAAGAAGTATCATCCGCTCCGGTATGCAGATAGGCCGCAACACGTGCGGATGAATGCCTGTTTTGACTGTGAAAGAACTGTGACCGGCAATGGCGGCTTGCGAAACGGCTACCGCCTTTCAAGAACCCTGATGCAAAGGAGGGGCTCGATCACTCGGGGAGGAAAAAAACAATATGCGAAACGGAGCGGGACTCTCCGGCGTGCGCGATGTAACAAGATGCCGGATATGTCCTGTGTGGAATTCTTCGGAAATACAATCCAGCGAGAACGACAACTGCTTTATCAGCGGAACGTGGCGTCGCTGAACGAGGGAGGTACTGGGCGATGTACCCGGAATTTCACGAGGGCTGTCGGCTCGTACAGTAAATGTTGCGGGGCCGGGGGCCGAGTATGTCGGCACGATGAGATCACACGCAGCAACGTAAGAGACCTGCAAATAGAGAAACGCCAGAAACCCGTACACTATGTTGCCCATCGTTTTCATTCTACATACACGAAAATGTCTTTCCCTGAGAAATGCAAGGAGTTTTGGTTTATGCAACGGAATTACCGAAAAGAATGAAAGTCGACGGTTGACATCAGATTCCATCAATTCATATATTCAAGAGTGTAACCACGACGCTGGTAGCCTGAACACCGCCTGTGAAAAGTAGCTACTCACTGTGTTCTCGAAAGAATTGTTGTTCTTACACTCATCGCAAATGACCTGCCTCTTTCCGAATCCATGATCCTTGTAATCGACAACTACGATTCATTCACGTTCAATCTTGTACAACTTCTGGCTGCAATTCTTCAGGATAGCTCCGGGCAACTGGTTGTGAAGAGAAATGATGAAACAACCTTGGGTGAAATCGAAACTCTCAGTCCGGAAGGAATCCTTCTATCTCCCGGTCCCGGAATGCCGGAGAAGGCGGGCATTTCGGTTGATGTTGTGAAGCAGTTCGGTTCACGGATTCCCATCCTCGGCGTGTGTCTCGGCCACCAGGCGATCGGTTCAGCATTTGGCGGAAGGATTGTTGAAGCACCAACACTGATGCATGGAAGAACGTCATATATCTCCCATTCAAACACCTCCATATTCCGGAATATCAAGAATCCGTTTGTTGCCACACGCTATCACTCCCTTGCAATTGCGCCTGAAAGTTTGCCGGATGCACTTGAAGTTACAGCTACAACGGATGAGGGCGTGATTATGGCTATTCAGCACAAAACATACCCTATAGCCGGCGTTCAGTTCCATCCCGAATCGATTTTGACAGAAGAGGGTGAACGGTTGTTACGCAATTGGCTGGAAGTGAATTAAGTCGGGAAAGCTGTATATTATAACAATGAAAAGATGACTCCAAGCACCAGGCAGGAGAGTGCATGTTTGTTGTTATGAAGCGTGATGCAACACGCGATGATATTCAGCATGTAAAAGAAAAGATCGTCTCCCTTGGCTTCATACCTCACGAGGTAGCAGGTGTGCAGCGAACGGCGATTGCCATTACGGGCAATAGAGGCAGAATCAATCCCGAATTGTTCACGGTCATGTCCGGGGTTGAGGATGCAATCCCCGTTTCGAAGCCGTATAAACTCGCAGGACGCGATACGAAGCCCGACAACACCGAGATTGATGTGAGCGGTGATGTGATTGGAGGAAGAGAACTGGCGGTTATCGCAGGCCCGTGTGCGGTGGAAAGCCGGGAACAACTGTTTGCAGCAGCCGAGATTGTTCGCGATGCAGGCGTGAGGTTTCTGCGTGGCGGAGCATTCAAGCCTCGAACATCGCCGTATGCTTTTCAGGGGATGAAAGAAGAAGGACTTGCTCTGCTTCGCGAGGTAAAGGATCGAACCGGACTGAAAATCGTTACCGAGGCAAAAGATGTTGCAACCCTTCCGGCGGTGGCGGACGTCGCGGACGTGATTCAGATCGGCGCCCGCAATATGCAGAACTACTCATTGCTTGAAGCCGCAGGTGACTTGCGCAAACCGGTGATGCTGAAGCGGGGAGTTTCCGCGACAATCGAAGAACTTCTCATGTCAGCCGAGTACATCCTTGCCCGCGGAAACCTGAACGTGATGCTGTGCGAACGCGGCATCAGGACGTTCGAGCCGTACACTCGCAACACGCTCGACCTTAATGCCATTCCTGTTATCAAGAAGATCTCGCATCTCCCTATTATCGTCGATCCCAGTCACGGTATAGGCATGTGGGACGGCGTTTCTGCGATGGCGCTTGCCGGGGTTGCAGCCGGTGCCGACGGACTTCTGATTGAAGTACATCCAAACCCTGAATCAGCGCTTTCGGATGGCGCTCAAGCATTGAAACCGGAACGCTTCAGGGAGTTGATGGAACGTGCCCGCATGGTTGCTGCTGCTGTTGACCGGACGATCAGTGCCGAGGTAACAGAGTAGAAGGAAAATCGAATAACCCGACTGCCTCTCAGCAGTCGGGTCGAAGTAGCCGGCGTCGGGTTTCCACCTGCCTAAAACACCGTGTTACAGAATTCTACACAACAGTCCAGGTTACAGTCACGGTAAACGGCTTTCCTGTAGCTTTCACCGTTCCGTGGAACACGATAATCCACTGCTGACCGCCCTCGATACCAACATACTCGTTGATTTCAAACGTCGTGTCTTTAGGAAACACCCTCGTCGGATTCGGATTGGTGACGGTATCCGTGAAGTTCTGAGCCGGGAAGCTCAGATCTATTTTCGTCAGCAACACGTCTTCGCTCGGTGTTGCGACAACGATCATTCCTTGCGAGCCCGAGTGAAGTCCCATCGCAAACGTTACATTGGCGGGGGTTTCGTTTCCGGGATTTGTTGTAATCGGGTTGCCCGAATTCTTCTTGCTGCATCCGGCGAGCGTAAGCGCAACGCCGAACAGAACCAACAGCATGGTGTGTTTCATTGAAGTACTCCTGATTGTTGTGAGATTGAGTTTGCTGATTTGCGGTGTTCTACGTGAGGGGAAGCGGGGAGTTGCTACGGACCGGCTACATGATGATGTGGGACGAGGGAGTCGGGGTTGCTCTTCAATGGAATCTCGTCACATTTTTTCTTATTCTGAAGCACGTCAAGAATTCAATTACAGTCCAATCACTTCAACTTTGTCACGCATTCGGGTTCGTTTCGCTCCAAGTCCAACAGGGTACCTGCACGTCGGCGGCTTACGTACCGCCCTCTACAACTATCTTTTTGCGAGGAAACAAAACGGCACATTTATTCTGCGCATTGAAGATACCGACCGGTCACGCTACGTTGAACATGCCGAGGAGAATCTGATTGAGGCGTTGAAGTGGGCGGGACTTGTGTGGGATGAAGGGCCGGATTGTGGCGGGCCCAAAGCTCCGTACCGTCAATCGGAACGCCTCGCGCTGTATCGTGAGCATGCGCTGAAACTTGTGGATCAAGGGAATGCCTACTATGCATTCGACACGGCAGATGAGCTTGAGGAAATGCGCAAAGAGCAGGAGCAGATGCGCCTTCCCGTGAAGTACGACAGGCGGGCGCTGAAGCTGAGTGCTGCAGAAGTAGATGCGAAGCTCGCTGCCGGCGTTCCTCACGTCATCCGAATGAAAGTGCCGGACTTGACAACGGTTACATTTGATGATATCGTGAGGGGCAAGGTGGAGTTTGCGAGCGAACAAATCGACGATCAGGTGTTGCTGAAATCGGACGGCTTTCCCACGTATCATCTCGCAAACGTTGTTGATGATCATTTGATGGAAGTGTCTCATGTTATTCGCGGTGAGGAATGGCTTTCAAGCACACCGAAACATGTTCTTCTCTATCAATATTTTGGTTGGGAATTGCCGCAGTTTGCACATCTTCCCTTGCTCCTCAATCCCGACAAGTCCAAACTCAGCAAGCGGCAAGGCGATGTTGCCGTTGAGGACTATCGTGCCAAGGGATATCTGCCTGAAGCGCTTGTGAATTTTGTTGCGTTGCTGGGTTGGAATCCCGGCGATGAACGGGAGCTCTTTTCACTGCATGAGTTGGTGAACGAATTTTCGATTGAGCGGGTCGGGAAATCGGGGGCGGTGTTCAATCTGGAAAAACTCAACTGGATGAATGCCGAACATCTTCGCAAGAAGTCTGATGCGGAGATTCTTCGTCTGCTTAAGAACGAACTGAAGCAATCCGAATTCAAGGATGCAACATTCAGCGACGAATATCTTGTGAAGGTAATCGGGGCGATGCGTGAGCGGGTCTCGTTCGTGAAGGATTTTGTTGAGAAGAGTCCCTATTTCTTCCGCCGTCCGAAACAATTCGATCCGGATGTTGTGAAGAAGAGATGGAAACCTGAATCTTCCGGATATTTGAAATCTCTCACGCAGGAATTTTCATCTCTCACAAATCCAAACAAAGAGGAGTATGAAGCGGCGTTGCATCGTACTGCGCAATCGTTGAATGTGGGGAACGGACAACTTATTCATCCGCTCCGGTTGGCGGTTTCGGGAACGGGATCGGGGCCGGGCTTGTACGACATTCTGTTCATTATCGGAAAAGAAGAGACAATCAAACGCATAGAGCTGGCCATCGAGAAAATCAAATGACAACTGCGGAGAACATGAAAGCAGAATCTGAAAACAACAACACTGCTGTAAGAACGAATTTCATTCGGGAGATCATCGATGAAGATCTCAAGAACGGGAAGAATGCCGGACGCGTACATACGCGCTTCCCGCCGGAGCCGAACGGCTATCTCCACATCGGCCACGCAAAATCCATTTGCTTGAACTTCGGGATAGCCCGTGACTACAAGGGCTTCTGCAATCTCCGCTTCGATGATACAAACCCGACAAAGGAGGAAGTCGAGTATGTCGATTCGATTATGGAAGATGTTCGCTGGTTAGGATTTGACTGGGATGACCGGCTTTACTATGCATCCGACTATTTTGAGCAGCTATACGAGTTTGCTGTGAAGCTGATTAAGAAAGGGAAAGCATTCGTTTGCGATTTGACAGCCGATCAAATTCGTGAAACTCGCGGTACACTCACCGAGCCCGGCAAGGACAGCCCGTATCGTGACCGGTCTGTGCAAGAGAATCTTGATCTCTTTGAACGGATGCGCAAAGGAGAGTTTCCGAATGGTGCACGAACCCTGCGTGCCAAAATTGATATGGCCTCGCCGAATTTCAATATGCGCGATCCGGTGATGTACAGGATTCTTCATGCCGAACATCACCGTACGGGCAACAAATGGTGTATTTACCCAACATACGATTGGGCACACGGGCAATCCGACTCCATTGAAGGCATCACGCATTCAATTTGTACGCTGGAATTTGAAATCCATCGCCCGCTGTATGATTGGTTTCTCGAGGAATTGGAAATCCATCATCCTCAACAAATCGAATTTGCACGGCTGAACCTGACGTACACCGTCATGAGCAAGCGCAAGCTTCTGCAACTGGTCGAAGAAGGACATGTGAGCGGTTGGGATGATCCCCGTATGCCGACGATTTGCGGGCTTCGTCGGAGAGGGTACACGTCTACAGCGATTCGTAATTTTGCCGACCGTATCGGCGTTGCGAAGCGCGAGTACACACAAGATGTGACCGTGCTTGAAGATTGTTTGAGGGATGATTTGAACAAGCATGCACGCCGTGTGATGGCTGTTCTCCGTCCGCTCAAGCTTGTTGTTGAGAATTACCCCGAGGGAAAAACGGAAGAGCTTGACGCCGTCAACAACCCCGAGGATCCCTCGCTCGGTTCGCGCAAGATTCCGTTTTCGAACGTGTTGTATATCGAGCAGGATGATTTTCGCGAGAATCCGCCGAAGAAGTATTTCCGGCTGTCGCCCGGGGCTGAAGTCCGACTTCGCTACGCGTACATCGTCAAATGTACCGGTGTAGTGAAAGATAAGAAAACCGGCGAGATCATCGAAGTCCGTTGCACGTACGATCCTGAAACCAAAAGCGGCTCCTCACAAAGCGGCCGCAAAGTCAAGGGGACGATTCACTGGGTCTCGGCTGCGCATGCAGTTCACGCCGATGTCTATCTGTATGATCGTCTGTTCAGCACGGAAGATCCGTCGGGAGATAATTGGAAAGATCTTATCAATCCCAAGTCGCTCGAGATACTCAAACACTGCAAGCTGGAGCCGGGACTTGCGATGTCGAAGCCGGGTGATCGCTTTCAGTTCGAACGGCTCGGTTATTTCTGCGTTGATACCGACTCGAAAGCTGAAGCATTGAAGTTCAATCGTACCGTCACATTACGCGACACATGGGCGAAGGTCGACAAATCGTGAGTCGTTTGCCGTGTGTCTGTTTGATTCTCGAACCATCAATCTCTATCTTGTAGAGGTTCAATGAAAGAACTCAATGTCATCCGGATGAAGAACGCAGTGTTCTACGCCTACCACGGGGCGTTTGAGGACGAGCAGAATTTGGGCGGGAAATTCGAGTTTGACGTTGACATGTACTGCGACCTTTCTGCAGCAGCGGAACATGATTCGCTGAAAGAGACGGTTGATTACGAGAAGGTGTATTCCTTCATTCACCGGACGGTTTTGCAGAAGAAGTACTTTTTGTTGGAAGCGCTGGCTAATACGATCGGGAAGGGCTTGTTGCACGAGTTTGTCGCCGTTCAGAAAGTCATGGTGAGGGTGCGTAAACCGCATCCGCCTGTAAAGGGCGTGATTGATTTTGTGGAAGTTGAGATCTCGCAGGAGAGATGAAGATGTACAACGTATTTCTGGGCCTGGGTTCCAATGTTGGCGACAGGCATAAGTTCTTGAATGCAGCGGTTGCTGGAATCAAGTCGCTTCCCGCGACGAAAGTTGTCTGGGCGTCACCCGTCTATGAAGCAGAACCGTACGGCAAAACAGACCAGGCGAAGTTCTTGAATGCAGCGATTGAGATTGAAACCGAACTCCTGCCGCCGGATTTGTTGAGAGAACTCAAAAAGATCGAAACGAAGGCAGGCCGCACGACTACGGAACGCTGGGGTCCGCGGGAAATCGATATCGACATTCTCCTGTATGATGGCTTCGTGCATCAGGATGAAACGGTGATCGTTCCTCATCCTGAATTAGAGAAGAGGAAATTTGTGCTTGTGCCTTTGCGCGAAATAGCCGCCGATGTTGTACATCCTGTCAACGGGATGACGATAAGTGAGTTGACTGCTGCATGCAGGGATTCCGGTAAAGTCGTCCAAACATCGTTCAGGATATTGCTGTAAGTGAAAACCTGAGAACCTATAGGAGTGCATTTGGCTAAGCAGAACAAAGAATCGCTTGACGAACTGATTCAGCAGTCTGAGTTGCGCTACATTGCCATCGAGGGTGTGATTGGCGCGGGAAAGACGACGTTAGCCACAATGTTAGGCGAAAGAATCGGCGCGAAAGTTGTGCTTGAACAATTTGAGGAAAATCCGTTTCTAAAAGACTTCTACAAAGATCCCGAGCGATACGCATTTCAGACGCAGATATTCTTTCTTTTGACACGCTACAAGCAGCAGCGTGAGTTGGGGCAAGCCGATCTCTTTCACCGCTTTCTCGTAACAGACTACATCTTTGAGAAGGACAAGATTTTCGCGTACCTGAACCTTCAGGACGAGGAACTGAAGTTGTACGAGACACTCGTCAGCAGCATTCAGCATAACATTTCAACGCCTGACCTGGTTGTGTATCTTCAATCAAGTGTCCCGCGATTGATGCAAAACATCAGGCAAAGGGGCAGAGAGTTCGAAGCCTCCATGCAAGAGTCGTATATAAAAGACTTGAATGAGGCGTACAACTACTTCTTTTTCCGTTACAAAACGACCCCGCTTCTCATCGTGAACTCGGCCGAACTCGACTTCGTTTCGAACAAGGAACATTTCGAGGATCTTGTGCGGGCAATTTTCCGTCCGACGCATAGCGCTGTGGAGTATTACAATCCCATAGCTAAAGAGCCGGTCAAGCAGAGCGAGCAGAAGTGAAGAAGGAAAGAGGGCATCGTATGATGAGATTTATTTTATTTGCAGTGATGGCGTATCTTCTTGCGCGCGTTTTTATGTATGTCGTTAAGATGCTGAGCAAGCATCCGCAGGAACAGAAGAGAAGGTCCGGCTACGGAGTCGGCGAAACAGACGCGCCGTCCCCGCCTCCAGTCCAGTTTAAGGATGTGAAGGACGCTGAGTTTCAGGACATCACCGACAAAGAAAAAGTCCCGAAGTAACCTTACAGTATCCCATTGCTACGCTCGCTTGAACGCTCATTCAAACGTCTTGTTGCAGCCACTTTTCGTTTCGTTGTAGGTTCACGTCCCGTTCCTCGTATTTCTGATTACAACTTCAGCCGTATACTCGTCATCCGTCAGCACAACCAGTTGGGCGATATGCTGTGCGTTGTCCCCCTGTTGCGCGCCTTAAGACAAAAATACCCCCACGCGCATATTGCCCTTATGACGAGCCCCGTCAACCATGAGGTAATGGTCAACAATCGGCACATCAACTCAATCATCAAATACGACAAACGCGAGTTTTTGGGAAGGGGGATTCGAGGATGGTTGAATCTTTTCACATTCCTTCAAAAACTACGGAGAGAAGAATTTGACATAGCCGTTGTACCTTCCACAGTATCGACCTCGTTCACCAGCGACTTCTTTGCCTATGTTTCGGGAGCACGCGCACGAATCGGTGTGGCATCGTTGAATGGCGTCAGAAACCCCTCAGCATTCTTCTTCACGAATCCTGTCAATTTGGATTGGAGGACAGCGCCGGATCACCATCAGGTTTTAAGAAATCTTGATGTGGCTAAAGAACTTAGCCTTCCTGTTGTTGATCTTTCTCTTGAAATATCATTTGTTCAAGATGAAATAACCCGGGTTAATTTGTTGCAATTAAAGCAGTTAAATAGTCACAAATTTCTCATTGTCTACCATCCGGGGGCCGGTAAAATCCCGAACAGGTGGGAGGCTTCACGCTTTGCGGAGGTGGCGAACGTCCTTTCAAAGGAGTTCCCGGCAGATGCCCTCATCACGTCAGGACCGATGGACGATGAGCCTGTAGCTCTCATGACGGAGGGGCTGACCATCCCGTTCAAAATTGTAAAGAACAAGCCGATTCGGGAGGTAGCCGCTTTTCTCGCAACAGCCGATCTTGTGATTACGAATGATACGGGGATAATGCACGTTGCAGCCGCCGTTGGAGCATCAGTGCTTTCATTGTTTGGTCCCACTGAACCTGAGCAGTGGGCACCAATGGGCGATAAGCATCGTTTCATCAGGGGAAGAGGGGGCGATATCAATGCTATCCAAGTGGAAGATGTTCTGCGGTCAGCGAGAGAAATTCTGTCTTCAGCAGAGCGGAAGCGATAGGGATTTGAGTGTTGCAGTCTAATGAATTAGATTTGTTTTAAGAAAGGATATTCAGATGTTCAGTGTAGCACAGGATGTTGACTACAGGGAAGAAGTTCTCCGATTGAAGAAAGAACTGAACGCGGTGCTTCTTGCCCATTATTACCAGGAGGGCGAGATTCAGGATGTGGCGGATGTAATCGGCGATAGCCTTGAGTTGGCTCGTCGTGCGGCTGACACCAAGGCCGACGTCATTGTATTTGCAGGTGTACATTTTATGGCTGAGACTGCGAAAATCCTCAATCCCAACAAACAAGTCCTTCTTCCAGATCTGAATGCCGGGTGCTCGCTTGCCGACGGTGCTCCCGGACCCGCGTTCAAGGCATTTCGGACTGCTCATCCGAATCATGTATCTATTACATACATCAACTGTTCTGCTGAGGTCAAGGCCGCAAGCGACATCATTTGCACATCGAGTAATGCTGAAAAGATCATCCGGCAGATACCTCAAGACAAGCCGATCTTCTTCGCTCCAGACAAAAATCTCGGACGCTATCTCATAAAGAAGACGGGCCGCGATATGTTATTGTGGGAAGGCTCATGCATTGTGCATGAAGTGTTTAGCCTCCGGAAGATCATCCAACTTCAAACCGAACATCCCGACGCTGAGTTAATCGCGCATCCCGAGTGTGAAGAGGCGATTCTCCAACGTGCTGCATTTGTCGGATCGACGAGCATGTTGTTGAAACGCGTGCAGTCAAGTCCGAGCAGGAAGTTCATTGTGGCAACGGAAGCAGGAATCCTTTACCAAATGCGCAAGCTTGCTCCCGACAAGGAATTGATTGCCGCTCCGCCTGACACCAACTGTGCGTGCAACGAGTGTCCCCACATGAAGCTCAACACGATGGAGAAACTCTACCTTTGCATGAAGAACCGGACCCCGGAGATTACACTCGATCCCGTGTTGATGGAGAAGGCGTTGCAGCCGATTCAGAGGATGCTGGCGATGAGTTGAGTCTTGACGGAAAATCGAAGTCTCATCATCAAGCCTCGGTGGAAATCCCGCTCGAGGCTTCTGTATATATAATTGAACCTCGTTCTCTACTTTCCTATATTGGAGAGGGTTAAGCAGAGATTTTTCAACACGAAGATCCACAAAGTGAAAAGCGGGCAAAAATGGCGACGAAGTACTACATCGAGGATTTGTCGAAATATGTTGGTGAAGAAGTCACATTGCAGGGCTGGCTCTACAACAAGCGGTCGAGCGGCAAGATACAATTTCCGATTTTGCGTGACGGGACAGGAATCGTTCAAGGGGTTGTGGTGAAGTCGGCGGTGAGTGAGGAAGTATTCGACAACGTCGATAAACTGACGCAGGAATCCTCGTTTGTTATGAAGGGGAAAGTCAGAAAGGAAGAGCGGGCGCCCGGTGGCTACGAGCTTGATGTGACGGATATCCGGATTATTTCGATTGCGCACGACTATCCGATAACGCCGAAAGAACACGGCGTCGAATTTTTGATGGATCGGCGGCATCTCTGGCTTCGGTCAAACAGGCAGCATGCTATCTTGCGCGTTCGACATCAAATCATAAAGGCAATTCGTGAGTTCTTCGACAACCGCGGATTCACTCTTGTTGATTCTCCTATTTTCACTCCCGCAGCCTGCGAAGGAACCTCGACGTTGTTCGAGACGGATTATTTCGATTTGGGGAAAGCATATCTCACACAATCCGGCCAGCTGTACGCGGAAGCATCGGCGATGGCATTGGGAAAGGTGTACACGTTCGGCCCGACATTTCGTGCGGAAAAATCGAAAACCCGCCGTCATCTTACAGAATTCTGGATGGTTGAGCCGGAAGTGGCGTTCAACGATTTGAATGACAATATGGATTTGGCCGAAGAGTTTCTTATCTACATCGTTCAATCTGTTTTGAAGAATCGTGCAACGGAGTTGAAAACGCTTGAACGGAATACGTCGTTTCTGGAAAAAGTCCAGAAGCCGTTGCCAAGAATCTCGTATGACGAAGCTGTCGACATCCTCCACAAAAAAGGGCTGCCGTTTGAATGGGGAGGTGATTTAGGTGGAACGGACGAAACCGTCATCTCCGAACAATTCGATCGCCCTGTGATGGTACATCGCTATCCTGCAGAAATCAAGGCATTCTACATGAAGCGTGATCCGCAAAATCCCAAAGTGGCGCTTGCGGTTGATGTGCTTGCACCCGAAGGCTACGGCGAGATTATCGGCGGAAGCCAACGTGAAGATGATCTCGATGCGTTGTTGCAGCGAATCAAAGAACATAACCTGCCGCAATCAGCGTTTGAATGGTACCTCGATTTGCGGCGTTACGGCAGTGTGCCGCATGCCGGGTTCGGGTTGGGCGTGGAGCGGACGGTGTCGTGGATCTGCGGACTTGACCACGTGCGTGAAACGATTCCGTTTGCACGCATGATCTATCGTTTGACTCCCTGAAAGTGGGGCCATGCTTCGGGTAGCCAATCTCCGAAAAGACTTTTCCTCGATCCGGGCGGTTGACGGAGTTTCGTTCGACGTAGAGCGTGGACAAATCTTCGGCCTCATCGGGCGGAACGGGGCAGGCAAAACCACCACAATCCGGATGGTGCTGAACATCCTACAGCCTGATGCCGGTGAGATTACGTTCGATGCAAAGCCCTTCTCCGACCAGACCCGCAATATCATCGGATACCTTCCCGAGGAACGCGGACTATACAAGAAAAGCAAACTCCTCGATACCATTCTTTACTTTTCCGGATTACGAGCAATGCATCATCACGCAGCGAAAGCCGAAGCCAAGAAATGGCTCGACCGCTTCAGCCTCATGCCGTATGCCGACAAGAAAGTTGAAGAACTTTCCAAAGGCAACCAGCAGAAAGTTCAGTTCATCACATCCATCATTCACGATCCACAACTGATAGTTCTCGACGAACCCTTCTCGGGTCTCGACCCCGTCAATCAAATTCTGTTCAAAGACATCTTTCTCGATTTGAAACAGAAAAGCAAGGCGATCATCTTCTCAACACATCAAATGGACCAGGCCGAAAAGTTGAGCGATGAGATTTGCCTGATTCACCACGGGCGTGTTGTACTGAACGGCTCGATCCGTGATGTGAAGAAACGCTACGGCAGCAACTCCGTGCATCTGGAATTTGAGGGAGATGGCGCGTTTCTTCGCAGCCTTCCGGGACTCAAAGACGTAATCATGTATGAGAATTCAGCAGAGCTTCAATTCGCAGATGGTTTTAACCCGCAACAGATTTTGCCGGAGATTGCAGCAAAACTCGAGTTACGCAAGTATGAATTGCGGGAACCCTCACTCGAATCCATCTTCATACAGACTGTCGGAGAAAAGGAAGAGGCGAAGGCATGAACAAGGCGATTGTTGTTGCCAAGTGGGAATATTTTGAGAAAGTAAAAAGCAAAGCCTTTTTGCTCGGCTTGTTTATCACTCCGCTGATTATGGTGGGCATGGGGGTGTTGCCGGGACTTCTTGCAGGCAAAGAAGATGAGTCAACAAAAATTGTTGGGGTTATTGATGCAACGGGCGAGTTGTTCGAGCCGCTGCGACAAAGGATGGAAAGATACACGCTATCAAAAGGCCAACCAAACTACATTCTGCAGCACATCGCGGTCGGGAATACGGTGGATATTGCGGAAGCCGTTGCTCAAGCCGATGCGAAGGTTGAAGGCGATGATCTTGAGGGATACCTTGTTCTTGGCTCAAATGCGCTGAATGATAGCGTGATGGAATACAGGTCGAAGACAGCAGGCGATTTTCGTCTTATTAACAGACTTCAAGATAACCTGAAGAACATTCTTTCCGAGCGGAAATTTCGCGAACGAGGCATTGACCCCGCGGTGATGAATGAACTGCGCGTTGCTCTCGACATCAAAACTGTGAAAGTGACGAAAGAAGGGGGGGAGGAAACAAGCTTCATGAAGACGTTTTTCTCCGCTTACGTGTTTCTGATGGCGCTCTTCTTCTTGATACTCACATCCGGTCAATTGCTTGTGCGGAGTGTATTGGAAGAGAAATCGAACCGAATCATTGAAGTTCTTGTCTCGTCCTGCACACCTTCCGAGCTGATGATGGGGAAGGTGCTCGGCTTGAGCGCGCTTGGGTTTACGCAAATCGGTTTTTGGGCGTTGATTGCCCTGGCTTCTACAGCGAAGTTCGGCACGTCGGCACTTCCGCCGGCAAATCAAATGCTGCTGATGCTTGTGTATTTTGTGCTCGGCTACTTGTTCTACTCGGCCATCTTTATCGCGTTGGGCACCCCTGTAACAACGGAACAGGAAGCGCAACAAATCAACGGCTATCTGGTTATGTTTCTGATTCTGCCGGTTGCCCTCGTCGTGCCGGTAATGCAGCAACCGAATGCCCTGTGGGTGAAAATCGTGACATACATTCCCCTTATGACACCGACCTTTATGGCGCTACGGATTCCGATTCAAATGCCGTCGCTATGGGAGATTGTCGCGACAATCGTCATCATGATTATCTCAATCTATTTCATGATGATTGTAGCTGGGAGAATTTTCCGGGTTGCGATACTTGCAACGGGGAAGAGGGCAAGCCTCGGTGAATTGGTGAGATGGGTGAGGGAAGGGTGAGTATTGACATGATGTGAGGAGCGAGAACGTGAGAGTTGAGGAGAAGATGGAATCGTACGAATACGGAAAGTTCGGGTGGATTCTTGATCCCGAAGGCAATAGAATTGAACTATGGGAGCCGATTGACGGCCCCTTGGAAAACGTAGAACCAACGAAATGAAAGAGATGACGCGATGAAAAATCTTGTGCTGAACATGAAACGCATTGCCTTGATTGTTGTTGTGCTTGCCGCGTACGGCTCGTCCGGCGCACAAGTTATCCTGCCATCAAAGCAGAGTACGAGTCTGCGCGAGAACGTGTTCGGGCTTGGTTTCTTTGGCGGAGCCTCCGGCGGAATCGGGTTGAGCTTCCGTCATCACTTGCCCTCGCCTCTCAGCTATCAAATCACCGGCGGCATTATCAAAATTGACGGCAAGTTACGGTCGGATATCGGCGCAGAGATACATTACGACCTGGCCCGGGGAAGCGGCACACGCTTTTTCGTTGCCGGAGGATTTGGGTATTACTATTCGGGAACGGACGGCAAGAACGAAATGAAATCAGCAACCCGCGGCGGTTTCGGACTTGGCGGCGAATGGGTGATGAGCGGCGGGTTGCATTTTCTGGCGGAAGGAATGTTCACATTCTTCAGCGACGGGAATATTCTGCCGTTACCGCAGATTGGATTTTACTACTACTTCTACTGACGATGTTCTTCGAGTAGATAACAAACGGGGAAAGGAGATTTTTCTTTGATTCTCTTCCGAATTTCTCATACCTTAAGTTAGTTCGTCTGAACCGTTTCCACCATTCTTTGACACATCCGTGACTGTTGAATTAGTTCTGTTTTACCTTTTCGGCTCGGTTGCCGTGGGGACCGGGCTGGGTATGATTTTGCAACGCAATGCACTTCTCAGCGCGCTACTGCTCGTCGGAAACTTCTTCTGTATCGCCGCCTTGTACTTGTTACTTCAGCAACAATTCCTCGCAGTTATTCAAATCGTTGTATACACGGGCGCCATTATGGTGCTTGTTGTTTTTGTGATTATGTTGCTGAATCTCGCGGAGGATCATCCCCGGCCAAAGAAGAACTCAATGCAGTATTCCATTGCCGTTGCCCTCGTGATCGGTTTTTTGGTTGAGTTGGTGTACATTCTGATGTTCACAGACCGGGCCCCGGCCGGATTTCATCCCGAAGCCGGAAAATTAGGAACGGTCGAATCAATCGGCGATGCGCTTTTCAACAAATTTATGCTGCCGTTTGAGGTGGCTTCTGTGTTGCTTCTCGTGGCCGTTGTTGGTGCCGTACTTCTTGCCAAGAAACGTCTCCCTTAATACCTTCGATGACCATCTCCCTTGACCTTCATATGTATCTTGGATTGAGTGCAATGCTGTTTTGTATTGGCGTTGCAGGCGTTCTGACGAGACGCAATGTTATCGTCGTGTTTATGTGTATCGAATTGATGTTGAATTCCGTGAACCTTTCACTTGCAGCATTTTCGTCGCAACTTGGCGACCCAACCGGACAAGTGCTCGTATTTCTCGTCATGGCTGTGGCGGCTGCAGAGGCTGCCGTGGGGCTCGCAATAGTTATTGCGCTGTTCCGCAACAAGCAGACGGTGAACATCAACGACATCAATATCCTGAAATGGTAACATACACAGCCGGATTTTGAAACTGAGAACTTGACACTATGCCCTTTCAATTAATCAGTATTGCAGTATTCCTTCCGCTTGTCGGATTTCTCATCAACGGATTGCTGGGTTCGAGAATCAAATCCGAAAAAGCAATCGGCGTTATCGGCAGCGCTACCGTCGGCATCAGCTTCGTCATTGCCTGCGCAATGTTCTTCGACATGCTCGGCTCGCCACCTGAAGAACGTTCCCACATTATTGAGATATTCAAGTGGATTGCTGCAGGGTCACTCAATGTGAGTTTCGCATATCAGATCGACCAGCTTTCGATCCTGATGATGTTAATTGTGACCGGCGTCGGCTTCCTGATTCATGTTTACTCCATCGGGTATATGCACGGCGACCCGGGCTTCTGGCGGTTCTTCGCGTATCTCAACCTCTTCATCTTTGCCATGCTCAATTTGATTATGGCAGATAATTTCTTGCTTCTGTTTTTGGGGTGGGAGGGAGTTGGACTCTGTTCGTATCTGTTGATCGGTTTCTGGTACGACAGAAAATTCGACAAGGGAACAACCGGCGATGCGGCAAAGAAGGCGTTCATCGTGAACCGCATCGGCGATTTCGGGTTCCTGATCGGTATGTTCTTGATATTTGAGATGTTCGGAACTCTGACGTTCAAAGATGTATTCACGCAAGCCTCCACCTTGAGCGTTGGCAACACGACAATTATGTGGATGACTCTGGCGCTGTTTCTTGGAGCCACAGGCAAATCTGCACAGATTCCTCTCTTCGTCTGGTTGCCCGATGCAATGGCAGGCCCGACGCCCGTCTCGGCCCTTATCCACGCCGCAACCATGGTTACCGCCGGAATTTACATGGTAGCCCGATGCGCAGTTCTGTTTGCGCTTGCACCAACAACATTGATGGTTGTTGCGATTGTCGGTGCAACCACGGCATTGTTTGCAGCGAGCATCGGACTTGTACAAAACGATATCAAGAAAGTCCTCGCATACTCGACCATCAGCCAGCTCGGCTATATGTTTCTTGCGCTCGGCGTCGGGGCATTTGCCGCCGGTCTTTTCCACGTAATGACGCATGCGTTTTTCAAAGCGTTGTTGTTTCTCGGATCCGGCGCCGTTATTCATGCAATGCATGACGAGCAAGATATCCAGAAAATGGGCGGACTGAAGAGTCATCTTCCTATCACCTACAAGACGTTTCTCGTCGGAACACTTGCCATCGCGGGAATTCCGCCGCTTGCCGGCTTCTTCAGCAAGGATGAGATTTTGTGGAAAGCATTCTCCGGCGGATACTGGCCCTTGTGGGTGATGGGGTTGATCGGAGCGGGACTCACAGCATTCTACATGTTCCGTCTTCTCTCGCTTACGTTTGAAGGGAAACCGCGATGGGATCAACATCACCTTCATCCGCATGAAGCTCCAAAAACAATGGCTGTTCCCCTCATTGTGTTGGCAGGACTTTCGGTTGTTGGTGGATTTGTCGGCATCCCCCACAGTCTCGGCGGCGGCAATGCTATTGAGCAGTGGCTTGATCCCGTATTCGAAGTCGCAAACCGAAAGATGTTTCTTACTCCACACGCGGTTGTTCCGCTTGAGTATGTGTTGATGATTGCATCGGTTCTGGTTGCATTGGCAGGAATCTGGCTGGCGCGAACCTGGTATCTGAAGAAAACAGAAGTTCCCGAACAACTGGCGAGCCGCAACCGTGGAGTGTACAATCTGTTCCTCAACAAGTACAAAGTCGATGAACTGTACGATGCAATAATCGTGAACCCGATTCTGAAGACGTCGGAGATGTTCTTGTGGAAGGTTTTCGATGTGAAGATTATTGACGGTATCGTGAACGGCATCCCGAGATTGATCGGCATGTTCAGCGGTGTTGCCCGCAAAATCCAGACGGGTGTTACACAAAACTATGCGCTCGCATTTGTTCTGGGTGTGGTTCTCATTCTTGGTTTTCTGATCACAAAATAGAAAGCAACGGCACGAAGAGGCTGGTGCAGCTTCTTCGTTGACAAAGTTAGACTGATCTATGAACGAACATCTCCTTCTTTCGACAGTACTTCTCATTCCGTTGGCCGGGGCAATAGCCATTGCCTTTATCGGAAGCGAGTCGAAGAATCTTATAAAAATGCTGGGCATGGGATTTTCACTCGCTGCATTTGTTGTTTCGGTATACATCTTCGTCGTGTTCGACGGCTCGAACCCGAATATGCAGTTTGTCGAATTCAAAGAGTGGATTCCGAGTCTTCACGTCTCATACCATCTCGGCATCGACGGCATGTCGCTGTTGCTTGTTGTTCTCACCACGTTCCTCACCCCGATTTCGTTGCTGGCCTCGTGGGAATCCGTTCAGAACAAGCTGAAGGGATTCATCATCTCGATGCTTGTGCTTGAAGTCGGAACGCTCGGCGTGTTCATGGCGCTTGACATGTTCCTCTTCTACGTATTCTGGGAGGCAATGCTGATCCCGATGTACTTTATCATCGGAATTTGGGGCGGGCAGGATCGTATTTATGCTGCCGTGAAGTTCTTCCTCTACACGATGTTCGGCAGCTTGCTGATGCTGGTTGCAATCCTGTGGCTCAGTTATTATGCCAGCGAACAGCCCGGCGGCTACTTCACAACGAATCTGATGGAGTTGTACAAGGTTGCCCCTTCAATTCCGATGGATATCCAAACATGGATGTTCCTCGCATTCGCGCTCAGCTTCTGCATTAAAGTCCCGCTGTTCCCGTTGCATACCTGGCTACCCGATGCACACGTGCAGGCGCCAACTGCAGGCTCGGTGATACTTGCAGGCGTGCTTCTGAAGATGGGAACATACGGCCTCGTCCGGTTCTGCCTGCCGCTGTTTCCGTATGCGACTTTTGAGTTTATGCCGTATCTCGCGGGCTTGGCAGTTGTCGGGATTATTTACGGCGCGCTTGTTTCCATCGTTCAGCCCGATATGAAGAAGCTCGTTGCCTACTCGTCCGTATCACATCTCGGTTTTGTCGTACTCGGCATTTTTGCCCTGAATCAGGAGGGAATGCAGGGAGGAATCATTCAGATGATCAATCATGGTTTGTCGACAGGCGCACTCTTCTTGTTGGTGGGAATGATTTACGACCGGAGGCACACTCGCATGATAAAGGATTTTGGCGGACTTGCGAAGTCGATGCCGGTATATGCAGCCTTCTTTATGATCGTGATGCTGTCATCGGTCGGGTTGCCGGGATTGAACGGATTCGTTGGCGAGTTCTTGATTCTCCTTGGCGCATTTAAATCGCAGCTTCTCGCAAACCGTTGGTTTGCTATCCTCGGCGCCAGCGGCGTCGTGCTCGCTGCAGTGTACTTGTTGTGGAGCTATCAGCGCATGTTCTTCGGGAAGCTTGAGAATCCTGAAAACAGGAATCTGAAGGACATGAACCTGCGTGAATGGGTTGTGTTGGTTCCTGTTATTCTGTTCATCGTGTGGATCGGCATTTATCCATCAACGTTTCTGAGCAAGTCAGAGGCATCGACAAAGCAGCTCATTCAACAAATCCACGATGCCCGTCGCGGCGCCCAGGTTGGAACCGCGGAGCGTATCGCCGTTCCGGAGTCGCGCACGATAGAATGAACCGCCTCCTTCGCAACGTTGCTTCAATCGTTTTATTAATACCCCTCCTTGCATCATCAGCATTTGCAGACGAAGCTGAACATCTCGTTTCGGTAAATCCGCTGATGATTCTTCCTTTTCTGATTCTGCTTCTTGCTATTGCCGTGATGCCGTTTATCAACAGGCATTGGTGGGAGCACAACTACCCGTATGTCTCGGCCGCGCTTGCCGTCGTGACCATTTTGTATTATGTGTTTGGCATCGGGAATCCCTCCAGGCTGGTACATACAGGGATCGAGTACTTTAGCTTTATTGTGCTGATCGGATCGTTGTTTGTGGTTGCAGGCGGCATTCACATCAAGATTAAAGGGAGATCGAAACCTTTATCCAACGTGTTCCTGTTGTCAATCGGAGCCGTGCTCGCCAACGTCGTCGGAACGACAGGGGCTTCCATGATCCTGATCCGGCCGTTCATTCGTGTCAACAAATACCGGATCAAGCCGTACCACGTTGTCTTCTTCATCTTCATTGTAAGCAACATGGGGGGTGCGTTAACCCCGATTGGCGATCCGCCGTTGTTTCTCGGCTATCTGAAGGGGATTCCGTTTTTCTGGATTGCGGAAACAATTTGGTACAAATGGGCCATTGCGATGATGGTGATTGTTGCCGTGTTCTATGTCGTCGACTATGCTTCGTACCGCAAACTTCCGGCGTCAGTCCGGCATGGGTTGGAGGGCGAACATGAAGAGGGCGAAGTGAGTGGAGCGCAGAATGTGTTCTTTCTTGCGATTATTCTCATCTCAGTGTTCATCACCAATCCGCCGTTTCTGCGTGAAGGGTTGATGATCCTTGCCGCGGTAGGTTCCTATCTAACAACAAAACACGATATTCATAAAAAGAACGACTTCAATTTTAATCCCATCAAAGAAGTGGCAGTGTTGTTCTTCGGCATTTTCGCAACAATGATCCCGGCGCTGGATTGGTTGTCGATGAACGCCTCTTCGCTCGGGATACGCACCGCCGGACAGTTCTACTGGATGACGGGATTTCTTTCGACATGTCTTGACAATGCGCCGACGTATCTTAACTTTCTAAGTGCAGCCATCGGTTTGTATGTATCTCCCGAGGATGTTCGCCAGCTTATAGCTCTCGTCAAAACGCACGGGGCGGACATTTCACAGGTTACCGGTCCGCACGCAGCGGAAATCAAGGCTGCATTTGCCATGCTCGTGAAGTACCACTACGATTTTGTCGAAGCAGGCGCAATCAGGCCGGACTATGCAAGCGCGGCATATCTGATCGCGAACTACAGCAAGCACGTGCAAGCGATTTCGCTCGGAGCGGTGTTCTTCGGTGCGTTCACGTATATCGGCAACGGCCCGAATTTCATGGTCAAGTCCATTGCCGAGCATTCCGGAATTCAGTGCCCGACCTTTGTCGGCTTTGTGTTGAAATACTCGATTCCTGTTTTATTGCCTGTCTTTGTGCTCGTGTGGCTCTTGTTCTTCCTCATGTAGTGGGCCCAATTACCCAGTTTCAAGCATTAGTGCAGTTGACATGACTGATTCTCCCGGTACAACCATCAAGAAGTTCGAACAACGAGAACATCCGTGGCGCGGCGTTGCGATGCAGGGCTTTGCCCTCATGTGCTTGTGGCTGGTACTCAGCGGCCACTTCGATTTCTTTCATATCACAACCGGAGCCATCTGTGTCGGGATTGTGTTGTTGTTGAATGCGAGAATCTCATCCGTCCAGTTCTTTCAGGGGGATGTCTCCGAGTGGGAACATCTCCGCTTTGAGCATCTGCTTCGTTTCCTTCCATGGCTTGCTTGGGAAATAGTTGAGGGAAGCATCCAGGTTGCCTCGGCCGTTCTCCACCCGAAAATGCCGATCGAGCCTGCAGTAATTCGCTTCCGTGTGAAGTTACCAATCGTCGGGGCAAGGGTGTTGTTCGGCAACGTCATTACCCTCACACCGGGTACGGTCACGCTCTCCATCACAGAAGATGAATTTTTGATTCACGCCCTGCGCCGGAAATCAGCGTCAACGATTATCGACGGCACGATGCCGAGATGGATTGCACAACTCTTCTATGACGAAGACGAACAGCTTGTTACTTCGGTGGAAATAATCGAATCGAGCAAGGAAATGTGATGCAGGATGTTCTCATCTACATAACCAATCTGCTTGCTGTCATTATTATCATTCCGTTTTACAGAGTGTTGAAAGGGCCGACGGTATTCGACCGCGTTCTTGGCGTCGGCGCAATCGGGACCAAGACACTTGTTTTGATTTGTTTGGTGGGATTCATCTACGGCAGGCTCGAAATGTTCATTGATATTGCGCTTGCATATGCTGTGCTAAACTTCATCAGCGTTCTGGCGATTGCAAAGTATTTCAAGAGTTATCGCAAAGGTGCCTGATGGGAATGTCGGATATGATAGCCGTTCTGATGATTCTCGGCGGGGCGTTCTTTCTCCTTGTTGCCAGCATCGGGATTGTCCGCTTTCCGGATTTCTATACAAGACTTCACGCGATGGGGAAGGGGGATACACTTGGCATCATCCTCATTCTGCTCGGACTGTGTGTGTATGAAGGCTTCACACTGAACAGCGCGAAACTGCTAATCGCATTGGTGTTTGTCGGCTTGACAAATCCTGTAGCAACACACGCCCTTGCAAGGGCGGCGTTGCGCTACGGGCTGAAGCCTTTATTGAAGTTGGATCAGGAAGAAAAGAAACCATCAACCACATCAAAAAGCGATGCACTGGAAACTTGAACTCATCCTGCTTGTCATGTTGTTACTGACAGCTTTCATTTCGCTGAAGGTTCGTGATCTGTTGGCGGCTGTGGTCATGCTCGGCGTATTCAGTTTTGTTGTCGCGTTGCTTTTTGTTGTGATGGGAGCCGTTGATGTCGGTTTCACGGAGGCCGTTGTCGGCGCGGGGGTAACAACAGTCTTGTATATTGTCGCGTTGTTTCATTCAACACGGGAGACAACAGATTGAGACATGTCGGCCTCATAGCGCTCGTTGCTTTCGCGGCACTGTTGATGTATGCCTCTGCAGGGTTGCCGAAGCGTGGCGATATCGATTCGCCGGCGCATCGTGATACATCGCTGGCAGGTACTTCGGTTGCAGCGAACTACTACATCCGCAACACAATGAGAGATACCCGAACGCCGAATATCGTCACTACCGTTCTTGGCGACTATCGCAGCTTCGATACGCTGGGTGAGGTGGTTGTTGTTCTTACGGCGGGACTTTGTTGTACGCTCATTTTGAGGAGACGAAAGGAATGACCCACTTTTCCGAAAGTCCGATTATTGTTGTTGTGGGAAGACTTATCGCTCCGTTTATTCAGTTGTTCGGATTGTATGTCATTTTTCACGGACACTACGGTCCGGGTGGCGGATTTCAGGGAGGCGCAATGCTTGCAGCGAGTTTCTTACTTATTCGATTATGTGTGGGAGAGGAAGCATCGCAGATGCATTTCAAACGTTCGCTTGGCGCGCCTGTTGGCATTCTCGGTGCAGCGGTGTTTTTCGGAATTGGCTTGGTCACAATGGGGGCAGGCGGGTATTTTCTTGACTACAGCCTTCTTCCGTTCGAGGACGTTTCGGCTTCGAAGCTTCGTTTCTTCGGAATTCTTGTTGTAGAAATTGGAATTGGCATCGCCGTGGCGGCGACGCTTGTTGCAATTTTTGATGAGTTGATGGGGGGGGCGGACAATGGCTGAGTATTTCCTTTCCTACTATACTTATTGGTTCATCTTCGCGTTGACAGTTCTGGGTCTGTACGGCATGCTTGTGAAGAAGAATCTTGTCAAGAAGCTCATCGGCATGACGATCTTTCAGACATCTGTCATCATCTTCTTTGTTGCCAGCGCGAGCAAGTGGAATGCAACAATTCCCGTCATTGATCCCGCAATCGGCACCGATCCGTCGGGCTATATCAATCCCATTCCGCATACGCTCATGCTGACGGCAATTGTTGTCGGCGTCGCTACTATCGGCCTTGCCTTGGCTCTTCTCATGAGCATCTACCACAGGTATCATACCCTTGATGAGCCACATTTGCTGCAACGGATGAAATGATTGAACACAACCTCCCGGTTCTTGTTCCGCTGATATTGCTGTTCGGCGCTCTCTCGACATCTTTGCTCGGATCATGGAAGCGTGCCCTGGCATATCCGCTGGCTCTTGCTTCGGTTGCCGCCGCGCTTGTTATCGCGGTACTCGGGTTGCGCCAGACAATCAGCGCGGGAGCAATCCGATACTATCTTGGCGGATGGGCTGCGCCGATCGGAATTGAGTATGTGCTGGATCCGTTATCCGCGTTCATGTTGACTGTTGTTCTGGCAGTGGCCGTTCTTGTGTTTGTACATGCGCGTACGGTTGTAGCGGCGGAGCTGCAGGGCAGAACTGTTCCGTTTTACGCGGTTGCATTATTGTTGCTAACGGGTTTCAGCGGCATTGTGATGGCAGGTGATTTGTTCAACCTGTACGTGTTTCTTGAGATCAGCTCGCTTGCAGGGTATGCGTTGATTGCCGTGGGAGAAAAGCCCTCGCCCGTTGCAGCATTCCGGTATTTACTGGTCGGTACCATCGGCGCATCGTTCTATCTGCTCGGCGTCGGGTTCATCTACATCATGACGGGATCGTTGAACATTGCCGACGTTGCGAAGATATTGCCTGCACTTGTGCGTGAGCCTCCCGTTCTTGTCGGTTTGATTTTCATCGTTGTCGGACTCGCAATCAAGATGGCACTCTTTCCGCTCCACGGATGGTTGCCCGATGCATATACCTATGCTCCGTCTTCAAGTTCCGCGCTGATTGCGCCAATCGGAACAAAAATCGGAGCCTACGTACTGCTGCGAATTCTTTTCTTTACATTCGAGCCGGCTGCCGTTCGTGACACGCTTCCGGTTGCCGACATTATTCTCGGGCTTTCGTTAGGCGGAATTCTCTTCGGCTCCATCATGGCCATCGCTCAAAAAGAATTAAAGCGCATGCTGGCTTACAGCAGCGTTGCGCAGATCGGGTACATCGGATTGGGAATCGGACTTGCCAATCCGCTGGGATTCGTCGGGGCTGTGTTGCACGTATTGAATCACGCGTTTATGAAAGGCGGGCTTTTTCTGGTCGCGGGTAACCTTCGCCTGCAGATTGGACATTCAACGATTTCCGGGTTTGATGATTCGCTTCGCAAAGCAATGCCGTGGACGATGGCGGCGTTTGCTCTCTTCTCATTGTCAATGATTGGTATTCCGCCTACGGCCGGATTCTTCAGCAAGTGGTATCTTGTTTTGGCAGGATTTGAGAATTCGAATTGGATTGCTATTGTCGTTATTCTTGCCAGCAGCCTGCTGAACGCCGTTTACTTCTTCAGAATTTTGGAGAAGGTGTACCTGAAAAGTAGTAAGAAAGGAGAGGGAACCGATAGCAACCTTCCTCGCAAGGAAGTGAACACATCCATGCTTGCACCGACGATTGTACTTGCAGTCGGACTTCTGGTGTTAGGCGTATTGAATGCCGTGATTGTCACGGAGATTATTGTGTTGATGATTCCATCCGGTTTGTAGCGATATGGTCGAGCAGTACACATCAAACATACCATTCCTTGCTGTGGCAGTCTCGCTGGGCATTGTGCCGCTCATTCTTCTCAGCTCACGTTGGCCGAATATTCGTGAAGGCTGGACGATTGCGGCATCAGTTGTGAAGTTCGGCCTCGTTCTCTCGCTGCTTCCTGATGCTTTGGCCAACAAAGCTGCAAGTATCGAAATTCTTGAGATTTCACCGGGTATCACTCTCGCATTGAAGGCCGATCCGTTGGGCGTGTTTTTCGCCTTGATCGCATCGGGGCTTTGGGTATTCACATCTTTCTATTCAATCGGATATGTTCGGGGGCTGGATGAACACAAGCAAACGCGCTACTTCGCGAGCTTTGCTGTTTGTCTTTCTGCAACGATAGGGATTGCATTCTCCGCCAATCTCCTGACATTTCTCATCTTTTATGAAATCCTCACCGTAGCAACATATCCTCTTGTCATCCACAAAGAAACGCCGGTTGCCATCAGCGCAGGACGGAAATACCTCGTCTACACCCTCACGGCCGGAGTTGTGTTGATTGCTGCGTTAGGGTGGACGTATCAGTTGAAGGGAAGCTTAGATTTTGTTCCGGGCGGATTGTTGGACGGCGTGGATGTGCCTCAGGGGACGATGACGATGTTGTTTTTGCTTTTCCTATGTGGAGTTGGAGTGAAAGCGGGAATTATGCCACTGCACAGTTGGCTTCCGGCGGCAATGGCCGCACCAACGCCCGTGAGCGCTTTGCTGCACGCTGTTGCAGTTGTGAAATCAGGAGTGTTCGGCGTAATGCGTGTCGTCGGATTTGTGTTTGGCCCCGGCGTGATGTTGAAATTCGGATTGAATGATATCCTTCTCGCATTTGCCGGAGGGACAATCCTGCTTGCGTCAATTCTCGCTTTGCGCGAGGATAATCTCAAACGTCGTCTCGCGTATTCAACCGTCGGGCATCTGTCGTATATCGTTCTCGGTGCCGCGTTGCTTTCGCCGGGAAGTTTCACCGGTGGACTTCTGCATATTGCCACGCACGCGACAATGAAGATCACGTTGTTCTTCTGTGCAGGCGCAATTTATGTGAATGTACACAAAGAGAATATCAGCGAGTTGGATGGAATCGGAAAGGCCATGCCATGGACGATGGCAGCGTTTACGATTGGCGCACTCGGGCTTGCAGGCATACCGCCAGTGAATGGTTTTTCAAGTAAGTGGCTGCTTGCCGGCGGAGCGCTCGAGGTGGGAAATACGGTAGCGCTGACAATTCTGCTCGTCAGCGGATTGCTGAATGCGGGATATTTTTTTCCGATTATCTACCGGGCGTTCTTCAAACCATCGGCACAGTTCGAGAAGTATCGTGAAGCGTCTCCGCTGATGGTCATGCCTATTCTTGTGACAGGATTGCTTTCAGTTCTCTTCGGGATATGGCCGAATCTCTTTCTTCGTTTCTATGATCTTTCTTCGATGATTGCCATGAGTGTGTTCGGAGGATTCCACAGATGAAACGATGGCAATGGATAGCGATCTCCCTGTTGACAGTAGCATCGCTGGTTGTTGAATTCAACATCGAGCACGGAGATCATTGGTGGAGTTCAATTCCGGCATTCTACATTCTTTTCGGGTTTGCAGGTTGCACAGCGATCATATTCTTCTCAAAGACTCTCGGGAAGTTGTTTCTGCAAAGAGAGGAGGATTACTACGATGTGGAGTGATCTCTTCACCATACCGGCGCTCCCGATGATTGTCGGCGCGATAATTCTTCCGCTGTTGCCAAAGAGTCTCCGATCAACGACGTTTCTTCTCTTTCCCCTCATTTCCTTGGCCATCGTGTGGACGTTGCCTGACGGGACGCTGGTTGCGGTTGAATTCATGCGGTACACACTTATTGTTTGCAAAGTCGATCAACTCAGTCGGGTATTCGGAATCATCTTTGCATTCATCGCTTTTGCAGGCGGTATCTATTCTTTTCATATCAGAGAAACAGGCCAGCAGGTTGCGGCGTTGGTATATGCCGGCTGTGCAATCGGGATTACATTCGCCGGTGATCTTCTCACGCTTGTGATGTTTTGGGAATTGATGGCGATAGCTTCAGCGTATCTCGTGTGGGCAAGAAGAACTGCCGATTCCGAGCGTGCAGGAATGCGCTATCTTCTCGTCCACCTTTTCGGCGGAAGCATGCTGCTCGGCGGAATTCTCCTGCATGTTGCAGAGACAGGATCGCTTGAAATCATTCGCTTATCAGAAAGTGGAACACTTGCTTCGTGGCTGATTCTAGGCGGTGTTGCGTTGAATGCCGCCGTTCCTCCACTTCATGCCTGGCTGGCGGATGCCTATCCTCGCGCCACGATAACAGGCGCGGTGTTTCTCAGCGCCTTCACAACGAAGTCCGCTGTGTACGTACTCGCCCGCATGTTTCCCGGAATGGAGATTCTCCTCATCTTCGGTGTGATCATGACACTATACGGTGTTGTGTTTGCAGTTCTTGCCAACGACATTCGTGAAGTGCTTGCGTATCACATTATCAGCCAGGTGGGGTACATGGTGGCGGGCATCGGCATCGGAACCGAGATGGCGTTGAACGGAGCCGTTGCACACGCGTACAGCCATATTCTGTACAAAGCGTTGTTGTTCATGGGGGCGGGAGTTGTTCTGCACACAACCGGGACAAGCAAATTCTCCGGTCTCGGAGGCTTGGCAAAATCCCAACCTGTGACATTGTGGTTGTTCATGGTTGGGGCGTTCTCTATTTCCGGGTTTCCGCTGTTCAACGGGTTCATCAGCAAATCCATGATTGTCAGCGCAGCAGGCGAAGCACATGTAGATACGGCGATGCTGCTTCTTATGCTTGCATCGGTTGGAACGTTTCTTTCAATAGGGTTGAAGATTCCCGCATTGACTTGGTTTGGCGCGGATCGGGATATTGCTGTTACCAAACCGCCTGTGAATATGCACGTGGCAATGGTAGTCGTCGCAGTTTTGTGTTTCGTATATGGCGTCGTTCCGTCACTGCTGTACAACATGCTGCCGTATTCCGTTACCTACGAACCGTATACGGCGTATCATCTAATGGAAACGGTTCAGATTCTCGTGTTCACTTTTGTTGCATTCTGGATGCTGCGGTCTAAGTTCGTCAGCCATCCAACAATAACACTTGATACAGACTGGTTCTACCGAAAACCCGCGGGTTTCCTTCGAAGACTGGTTGTTGATAGTCTCGGGCAGGTTTTTGATTGGGTTGAAGAGAAAATCATGATTGGTGTGAAGAAGATTGCCATACGTGCCCGCAACCCGCTGACCTTCGCCCGCAATCTTCAAGCTGTAAACCCCGCGAGTAGCGAACGTGCAGACTTTGATCCTGACGTGTATCGTCCTCCTGCAGAATTGTTGATTGCGCTTATCTTGCTGGGCGTAGTTGCGCTGTTCGGGATGATTGTCCTTCTGTAGTTCCTGAATGATGACAATCCGGGTGTTGATAGTTGCTTTGTATCTTTGTCCGACTTTTCATAATTTTAGTGCGTCACTTCGACAAGAATACAACGTATCGCATACCGGTCGGCTGACAATTCCTTGATTGACAACGATTTCTGAAAGTTGATAATGGATCTCTCCCTGTTACTTCACGACACACTTGCCATCGGGCCGATTTCTCTCATCACTCTCGTCGGACTTGTTGTTCTGACAATAGAAGCGCTTCACAACAAAACAGAGAATATCAACTGCTGGATTTCGCTTGTTGGTTTGGCGGCGGCGCTGGTTCTGTCGCTGGTCCAGCTTCCGACAACCGGGACTGCATTTTCGGATATGATTGCCACAGGAGGGTATGCTTCATTCTTTTCCGCCGTGTTCGCAGCAGCCGGATTGCTTACCGTAATGCTTTCGAAGTCGTACATCAAGAAACAAAGCATTGAGCACGGAGAATACTATGCTATTCTTTTGTTTGCGATAGTCGGGATGATGCTCATGGCGGCGGCAACAGACTTGGTGACGCTGTTTCTCGGACTCGAACTCATGTCCCTCTCTTTTTACATCTTAGCCGGATTCGTCCGTCGTCGAAACGAAAGCAATGAAGCGGCCCTGAAATACTTCTTGCTCGGAGCTTTTGCTACGGGATTTCTCCTGTACGGAATTGCGTTGTTGTACGGCTCGGCAGGGACTACACATATTCCCTCCATCGTCGGCAAGGCGGGAATGCTCGCAAGTTCTACCATGTTCCTCATCGGCTGTGGATTGTTGCTGATCGGCTTTGCGTTCAAGATTGCGGCTGTGCCGTTTCACATGTGGGTTCCCGATGTGTATGAAGGTTCGCCGACAACCGTCAGCGGATTTATGTCAACGGGCGGCAAGGCCGCGGCGTTTGCGGCCGTTCTTGTTGTGTTCGCGCCTGCACTCGTTCGTGGCGTTGAACCTGTTCGAGATGTCTTGGCCGTGATTGCGGCGCTATCGATGATTGTTGGAAATGTTATTGCCATTGCGCAAACGAGTATCAAGCGAATGCTTGCATATTCGAGTATTGCCCACGCAGGATACATTCTTGTTGGCGTTATTGCAGCAAACAGCTATGGGGCACAGGGAGTCTTGTTTTATCTTGTTGCCTACACAATGATGAATGTCGGCGCTTTTGGCATTCTTTCCTATCTCGAATCGGAAGATGGGAAGAACGTCTCGTTCGACGACTATCGCGGGTTATCGGCATCGCGCCCGACTCTTGCGCTGCTTATGGGTATATTCATGTTTTCGCTGACAGGCATTCCGCCATTCGCCGGATTCTTCGGCAAGTACTATGTCTTTGCGGGAGCCGTTCAAGCCGGATACACATGGCTTGCGATTCTCGGAGTTCTCATGAGCGTGATCTCGGCATACTACTATCTCCGACTTGTTGTGCTGATGTATTTCTCAGAGCGGGAACAAGACGCTCCGGTCATCGCAGTGCCTACATCAGGTCTGGGTATGGCCGCATTGGTCCTTTCGGCGATTGCTTTGCTCGGCTTCGGCATCTATCCTTCCGTCGTTCTGAATTTCATCTCGCACTTCTTCTAAGGTACGCTAATGCAGCTCCTTGCGACGGCTGAACAAATGCAGCAATGCGACAGTTCAGCCATCAAGAAGTATTCTCTTCCGGGCATCGTCTTGATGGAGAATGCGGGGCGCGCATTCGTTGACGTGTTGCTTCAGCAAATTCCCTCGTCTGCCGACTCTCCATCGTTTATTGTTATATGCGGCAAAGGTAATAATGGGGGTGACGGCTTTGTCATTGCCCGGCATCTGGCCAATCGGGGGTACAAGGTTCATGTTGCCTTACTGGCAAAGAGAAGGGAAGTAAAGGGAGATGCAAAGGCGAACCTTGACATTCTGTTGAAGATAATCGCATCGAAACAAATGCCCCTTACCTTTGAAGAAGTGTTGAAGGCAAAACAGCTTTCCGGATTGAAAGCCTCTCATGTGATTGTTGATGCGATATTCGGGACTGGTTTTTCGGGAGAAGTGAAAGGAGTTTATCGTGATGCAATTAAATGGATAAACAGTCAACGGGCATTCATTGCATCAGTGGATATCCCTTCCGGAGTAAATGCTACGACGGGGATTGTTGAGAATATTGCAGTGAAGGCCCGGCTTACTGTAACAATGGGACTTGCAAAAATCGGGCATTACGTTGGAGCAGGACGCGATCATTCCGGCAAAGTGCGGATTGTTGAGATCGGCATTCCGGGATTCATCTTTCAACAAGCCAAAATCTCGACGCTTCGGGTTGAGTTGAGCGATGTTCGCAACAGCCTGCCGCAACGCCCGCTCACAGCACACAAATACTCAGTCGGAAAAGTTCTTGTTATTGCCGGCTCGCGCAACTTGACCGGGGCTCCGTTGATGACTGCGTCAGCGGCGATGAGGGCCGGAGCAGGCGCTGTAATTCTCGCCGTTCCCAAATCAATCCACCTAACTCTCGCTAGAAAAGCCACGGAAGTTATGTTCATTCCGCTGGCCGAGACGGAAGAAGGGACGATTTCAATGCAGGCCGTTGAGGAACTCAACAAGAAAATCCAATGGGCTGATGTTGTTGCTCTTGGGCCGGGATTGTCGCAGAATGTCGAGACGCGAAAGCTCGTTCATCATTTGGTTGAGAATATTGACAAGCCTCTTATCCTCGACGCTGACGGACTCGGGATGATGGCATACAACATCTCTCTTCTCAGAAAAAGAAAGTACGAGACCATTATCACTCCGCATGTCGGCGAGCTACGACTTCTGACAAAGCTAAACAGTGAAGATATCGAACAACAACGGGTTGATATTGCCCGAACGCAGGCAACGGCTCTCAACAGCATCGTGGTTCTGAAAGGCGCCCCGACTGCAACGGCAACTCCCGACGGTAACGTGTTTCTGAATTCAACCGGGAATCCGGGCATGGCAACCGCCGGATCGGGTGATGTTCTCACCGGGATTATCGCATCACTTCGTGCTCAAGGAGCCAAAGCTGATGTTGCCGCGTACGCCGGAGTATATCTTCACGGATTGGCGGGTGATGTAGCAGCAAAGAAGTTCGGCTCTCGAAGCATCATGGCCATGGATATTCTGGATTGCATTCCGGATGCGTTGCGGTTGATTGAGACGGCATGATTGAGCGGCTGAAGCAGAATCGTTTCTTGTGGTATCAGGGGCCGATGATTGCGTGGGCCGTGGCGCTGTTCGTCCAGTCGTCCATACCGGGCGAGTTCATCCCGAAAGAAGGGATCTTCACGCATGACAAGCTGATTCACTTCGTCATCTACGTTCTCTTTGCTATTTCGGTTCACAGAGCAATTCGCTACCAGAATAAGTTCCCTTTTCTTGCACGACACCATTACGTGTTCACGATTCTCATCGTTTCGCTATACGGGATTTCTGATGAGTTTCATCAGTCATTCGTTCCCAACAGAAGCGGCCGCGTGAATGACTGGCTCGCCGATACACTCGGTGGCATTGTTTACGTCGGGTTTCATTGGCTCCGGGCAAGGTGGAAGGGCATCCGTTGAGCTTCGTTGCTTTTCCCTGCATGTTTGAGTAACTTAAGACAGTTTATTGCAATTCACGCTGCTACATACTGACGGCGCAGCCCGTGCAGGCATCGTAAAGACCGAAAGGGGTGATATTCCAACCCCTATTTTCATGCCGGTAGGGACGCAAGGTACGGTGAAAGCTCTAGAACAGCGTGAGCTTGATGAACTGGGCGCGCAGATTATTCTGGGCAATACGTACCATCTGTATTTGCGTCCGGGCGTTGAGTTGATTCAGAAAGCCGGCGGACTGCATAAGTTCATGAATTGGAACAAACCGATTCTGACGGACAGCGGCGGATATCAAGTATTCAGTCTGTCGGAATTGAGGGGGCTGGACGAAGATGGCGTAACATTTAAATCGCATCATGACGGATCGTTACACAAGTTCACTCCCGAGAGTGTTGTAGAGATTCAGCGGGGACTTGGCTCGGACTTAATGATGGTGTTGGATGAGTGCACGCCGTACCCCTGCGACGAGGAATATGCCCGCGCCTCCAACGAGATGACGGTACGATGGGCCGAACGGTGCAAGAACAGGTTTGCTCACACAGAAGCTCTGTACGGTTTCAACCAGACATTGTTTGCCATTATTCAGGGCTCGACGTATCCGGCAATTCGTGAAGCCTCTGCGCATTCGTTGGTGGAGATGGATTTTGAAGGATACGCAATCGGCGGACTATCAGTCGGCGAACCTGTGGAAGATATGTACAGGATTACCGAATTGTGTACATCGATTCTTCCGAACGAAAAGCCCCGATACCTCATGGGAGTCGGAACTCCCGAGAATATTCTGGAGAGTATCGGTCGGGGTATTGATATGTTCGATTGCGTGATGCCGACGCGCAACGGCAGAAACGGATTGTTCTTCACGCGGAATGGCAGAGTCAATATCAAAAATGCCCGATATACCGATGATTTCCGCCCCATTGATGAACGCTGCGAATGTTACGGCTGCAGGAATTTCTCGCGTGCGTACATTCACCATCTTGTGAGATCAAGAGAAATACTGGCGCTGCAATTGGCGTCGATTCATAATCTGACGTATTATCTGTGGCTTGTCCGATCTGCTCGTGAAGCTATTCTCAGCAATCGTTTCGCAGACTGGAAAGCCGAACAACTCAAGCAACTCTCCGCAGAACCAGCGGAGTGAAATCTCTAACACATTGTAACAGAATCAGGAGGAAATATTGAGCTTTTTGACGTTTATATTGATGGCACCACCGCCGGGAGAAGGCGGAGGGGGAAGCGGTTTGTTCAGCACGCTGATCATGTTCGGGTCGATCATTGCGATCTTCTGGTTCATGATTTTGCGTCCCCAGCAAAAGAAACAGAAGCTACATCAGCAAATGATTGAAGCCCTGAAAAAGGGTGACAAGGTTATCATGACGGGCGGCATTCACGGAACAGTTGCGGGCATTGACGACAAGTCATTGCTGGTTCAGGTTGCAGACAATGTGAAGATGAAGTTCGAGAAGGGCGCTATCGCATCTGTTGTGCGAGAGGGCGAAGCTGTCGAGAAGAAGTAAGCAGCCACAAGAGGGTAGTATGCCATCGCATCAGGGACGCAAACACGGTATCAACACAATCGAAGAGGCGATATACGACATTGCTCACGGCAAGATCATTATTGTTGTGGATGATGATGATCGTGAGAATGAGGGAGATTTTGTCTGCGCTGCCGAGTTTGCCGACGCAAGCGTCATCAATTTCATGGCGACAAACGGCCGGGGGATTATCTGTACACCCCTGCTGCCCGACCGCACGAAGGAACTTGGTCTCGATATGATGGTTGAGACGAATACCTCGCTGCACGAAACTTCTTTCACTGTTTCAATCGATTACATTCACGGAACAACAACCGGCGTATCAGCCCCGGATCGTGCGGCGACCGTGAGGGCACTCATCAATCCCAAAACAAAACCAAGCGATCTTGCCCGGCCCGGACACATCTTCCCATTACGGGCGATGGAAGGCGGAGTTCTTCGTCGAGCCGGTCATACCGAAGCGGTTGTTGATCTGTGCAAGCTCGCCGGGCTCTATCCGGCAGGCGTGCTTTGCGAGATTCTGAAAGAAGACGGTACAATGGCCCGTCTTCCCGAACTGATGAAGCTTGCGGAACGGTTCCACCTCAAGATCATCACTGTCCGTGACTTGATCGAGTACCGGATGACGAAAGAAAAGTTGGTGGAGAAGCTTGCCGAAACGCATCTTCCGACAAAGTACGGCTCGTTCACGATTCATATGTACCGAAGCGAGACGGACAGCAAGGAACACCTTGCGCTTACCAAGGGGGAGATTATCCCGGACAAGCCCGTACTCGTGCGAGTACACTCCGAATGTTTGACAGGGGACTTGTTCGGCTCGATGCGGTGCGACTGTAATGAGCAACTCATCTCTGCCCTTCGGATGGTTGAGAAGGCAGGTAGCGGCGTGGTCTTGTACATGAGACAAGAGGGAAGAGGCATTGGTTTGCTCAACAAACTGAAGGCATACAAACTGCAAGATGACGGTCTTGATACAGTCGAGGCGAACGAGAAGTTGGGTTTCCGTGCCGACCTTCGGGACTATGGCATTGGCGCCCAAATACTGCGCGACCTTGGAGTCACCAAAATCCGTCTCCTCACAAATAACCCCAAGAAAGTCGTTGGGCTGCACGGTTACGGCCTTGATATCGTGGAGCGGGTTCCGCTCGAAATGGACCCGAACGATCATAACGAGAAATACCTTAAGACCAAGCGGGACAAGTTGGGCCACTTGATTCTTGTTGACCCGAAAATGAAGGCAAAATAATCCGGTAACCGGCAGAGGCGATTTTTCCCTTGCTTTTTTCGGTTGGAATTGTTACCTAATATCCAGCCGATAAGGTGGTTAGCCACCATCCGCAGAAGCGGATGATGGCTATTTATTTTGTCCAGAAATCAATGTTGGAGATGTACATGTCCGATTCGATCTATTTGACTCGTGAGCGTTTGGTTGAGCTCGAGCAAGAATTGCGTGAGTTGAAAACAAACGGCAGAAAGCGAATGGCGAGCGTCATTGCCGAAGCTCGCGGGCATGGTGACCTTTCTGAAAATGCCGAATATGAGGCGGCAAAAGAGGAACAACAGCATCTCGAACTCAAAATCCAGAAGCTGGAGGTAACTCTCTCCAAAGCCAAGATGATCGATGCGAAAGATCTCCCGAACGACAAAATCTACATCCTGAGTCGAGTAAAGCTGAAAGATTTGAAGACGGACGATATATTCGAATACCTTCTTGTTGCACCGGAAGAGGCAAATTTTGAGGCCAACAAAATCTCTGTAACATCTCCGATTGGAAAGGCCTTGTTGGGGAGGAAAAAGGGGGAAGCTGTAGACATAAGTGTTCCGGCAGGTATGCTCAAGTATCAAATCGTGGATATCAACCGATAGTGACAGGCATTTTTGGTATTTCTGAACCCTGTCCACAACTGTGGCAGGGTTTTTTATTGCCGGCGATCATGTGTTCATGCCCTTGACTTTGAAGAGTATCAAACGTATATTTTTTGCGAATCGCATTGGCACCAGTCAAGCGCTGAGGTTGTTCTTTGACATCAGGTAGTTGCACGCAAAGAGGCAGTTGCTTATATTGATGCACCAATGCGGGAATAGCTCAGTTGGTAGAGCGCAACCTTGCCAAGGTTGATGTCGCGGGTTCGAATCCCGTTTCCCGCTCTGTCCCAATTCGTTGGGACAACTTGGACATTCAGTAATCGCGCTGATTGTCTGAAAAATACACTTCCTCTTTAAAGTGGCCCCGCCGCCCCAAATCCCACCAGGTGGCGGGGTTTTGTTTGTGTAGGGAAGTGTTGCTATTTGAACGACCTCAAGTGTGATTGAATTGTCCTCGGCGCCGTACCCAAGTGGTAAGGGAGAGGTCTGCAAAACCTTTATGCCGCGGTTCGAATCCGCGCGGCGCCTCAAGAGTTCGTTTCCGCCTGACACCGTCAGGTTTCATGCCGGGGTGGCGGAATTGGTAGACGCACAGGACTTAAAATCCTGAGGGTCGCAAGGCCCGTGCCGGTTCAAGTCCGGCCCTCGGTACGTAATTCTAAATTCGGACAACCTTAAGTTGGTTTCAATGTAACGGTAGCGGGCGGTTAGCTCAGTTGGTTAGAGCGCTACCTTGACATGGTAGAGGTCACAGGTTCGACTCCTGTATCGCCCACATGATGATCGTCCCGCCGATAAGGCCCGGGACGATTTTCGTTTGTAAGAAAGGGAGATGAAGAACGCCTGCCTTCAGGCGTAAGAAGAATCACATGTGACAAACCAAATCCAAATAACATTTCCGGATGGCGCTGTTCGGACATACGACAAAGGCGTTACCGGACAGCAAATTGCCGAGAGCATCAGTACCGGACTTGCCAAGGCCGTTCTTGCCATTTCTGTCAATGGCGAGGTTGTGGACTTATTTCGTCCTATCGAAACTGATGCCGCCATCAAATTGCATAAGTGGGAAGACGAAGAAGCGAAACGAACCTACTGGCACAGTTCGGCCCATCTGATGGCTGAGGCGGTTGAGGCTCTCTTTCCGGGCACAAAGTTCGGTATCGGCCCGCCAATTGAGAGCGGTTTCTACTACGACATCGATATGGGCGACCATTCTCTCACAGCAGCCGACCTTGTCGAAATCGAGAAGAAGATGGCCGAGTTTTCCAAGCGTGACGTTCCCTATAAGCGGGAGGTGATTTCGTGGGATGATGCGGTTGCGTATTTCAAGAAGAAGAATGATCCATACAAACTTGAGCTTCTTGACGGACTCAAAGGCGAGCAGATTACCTTCTATCACCAAGGCAATTTTACCGACCTTTGCTTCGGGCCGCATATTCCATCGACCGGGAAAATTAAGGCGATCAAGCTTCTGAGTGTTGCGGGGGCCTACTGGAGGGGAAGCGAAAAGAACAAGATGCTGCAGCGCATTTATGGCATCACCTTCCCGAATCAGAAGGAGCTTGATGAGCATCTATTCCGGCTTGAAGAAGCTAAACGACGCGACCATCGAAAGCTCGGTCAAGAATTGGAGTTGTTTCTCCTTACACCTAAAGTGGGTGGTGGTTTACCGATTTGGTTGCCCAAAGGAACAATCGTTAGGGAAACATTGGAGAATTTCCTTCGGGACGAGCAGCGGAAGAGAGGCTATTTGCCTGTAGTGACCCCGCATATCGGAAATCTCAATCTCTACAAAACCAGCGGGCACTATCCGTACTACAAAGACAGCCAGTTTGCTCCGATTGTGGTTGAGGATGAGGAGTACCTGTTGAAGCCGATGAACTGTCCTCATCATCACCAAATTTACATGGCGAAGCCGCGCAGTTATCGCGATTTGCCACTGCGAATTGCTGAATTTGGGACTGTCTATCGGTACGAACAATCCGGCGAGTTGAATGGCCTTACCCGGGTCCGCTCCTTTACCGTGGATGACTCGCATATGTACGTCAGGCCCGATCAACTCAAAGACGAATTGTGTGATGTGATCGAATTGATTCAACTTGTTTTCGATACCCTCGGGTTCAAGGATTTCAAGACGAGGCTCTCATTCAGAGACCCAAAAAATATGGAGAAATACGGCGGGGAGGACTCCATGTGGGAGCGTTCGGAGAAGGAAATCAAGGAAGCGGCTGACTTAAAGAAGCTAAATTACTATATTGGGATTGGCGAAGCAGCGTTCTACGGGCCAAAAATCGACTTCATGGTTCAGGATTCGTTGCGGCGAACCTGGCAACTCGGCACTGTTCAGGTCGACTATGTTATGCCGGAGCGGTTCGGTCTTGAGTATGTAGGAAGCGACGGTCAGAAGCACCGACCCGTCATCATACACAGGGCGCCATTCGGCTCGCTCGAGCGCTTCATCGGCGTGCTGATTGAACACTACGCCGGCGATTTCCCGCTGTGGCTTGCGCCCGTACAAGCAGTAATTCTCCCGATCACTGATGCCCATGTTGAGTATGCCCGTAGTATCGAGAAGGAGTATTCTGCAAACGGCATTCGTGTGGAATTGGACGATCGCAATGAGAAGATCGGGTACAAGATTCGGGAGTGGGAGACAAAGAAGGTCCCCTACATGCTCGTCGTCGGAGAGAAAGAGAAACTTGCTGACTCTGTTGCGGTTCGTCAGCACAAGAAAGGGGATATTGGTTCCATGAAGCGGGAGGAGTTTCTTCGCAAAGCGAAACAAGAAATCGAAATCAAAACAATCAACTTGTAGGACTAACAAAGGAAGAGGCCTCCCATCGCCAAAGAAAAAATTCGCGTGAACGAGGATATTCGCGCTACGCAAATCAGGGTGATTGATGATCGCGGTGCACAACTTGGTGTCATGTCGCCCCGCGATGCAATCCAGATTGCGCGTGAGCGCGATGCAGATTTGGTGGAAATCGTTCCCAATGCAAACCCGCCCGTCTGTAAAGTAATCAATTTCGGCAAGTTCAAGTACGAACTTGCAAAAAAGGACAAGATTCAAAAGAAGCATCAGCATGTATCGCTGCTCAAGGAAATCCGCTTCCACCCGAATACCGATACTCATGATTTTGACTTCAAGGTACGGCACGCGATCAATTTTCTCAAAGAAGGCCATAAGGTGAAGGCAACCGTGGTGTTCAAAGGCAGGGAGATTACCTACAAAGAGAAGGGTGAAGATCTCCTCACGCGATTTTCGGAACGTGTGAGCGAATTCTCGAAAGTAGACCAGGCCCCGCACATGGAAGGGCGCAGCATGATAGCCATCTACGCTCCGGAACGAAAGAAGACGCCGAAAAGCGATGACGCCTTGCGAGCCACGACTGCAGCCGAAAAAAAGAAACCGGATTCGAAACCAGAACAAGCATCATAAGAGGAAGTTTCTTCATGCCAAAAATGAAAACCAAGAGTGCTGCAAAAAAGCGGTTCAAAGTTACGGGAACAGGAAAAGTGAAGCGTGCAACTGCCTACCGCAGTCATATTCTCACTTCGAAATCAAGAAAGCGCAAGCGCAAACTTCGCCTTGGCAGGCTCGTCGCAAAACAGGACGAGAAGCAGGTGAAGGCAATGCTTGCCATGTAGCATCAAGAATGTAATTCACGTCCCGCAGAAGGCGGGAGTATCCATTAACCACACAAAGGACAAGAGCAACTATGCCACGTTCGCAAAACAAAGTTGCCTCCCATCGCCGTCGCAAGCGCATTCTCGCGCAGGCGAAAGGTTCATGGGGTGCGAGAAGCAAGGTCCTGACCGTCGTCAAGCATCACGTCGACAAAGGCTATCAGTATGCCTACCGTGATCGCAAGGCGAAGAAACGGACCTTCCGTCAATTGTGGATCACGCGCATCAACGCGGCGGCACGATTGAACGGCACAACATATTCACGATTAGTTGACGGACTTAACAAGAAGAAAGTCGATATCAATCGTAAAGTGTTGGCGGAACTTGCAGTGAGCAACCCGGAAGCATTTGCCGAGGTTGTGAAGTTCGCCAACGCGTAAGTTCTTTCAGCATCTTCCTGTAACTGCAGGGACGTTCGAAAGAACGTCCCTGCGCAGGAAGATTTTTCATATTCCTCCTTCCCATCATGCAAACCAAGATTGCACAGCTTCGTCAACAGGTCGAAGCAGAGATCGGCTCCGTTACAACGGAAGACCAGCTTGAAGCATTCCGCATCAAATTCCTTGCACGAAAAGGCCTCGTCGCCTCGCTCTTCGATGACTTGAAAAACGTTCCTGCACCGGAAAAACCGATGGCCGGCAAATACCTCAACGAGCTTCGACAGCGTACGCAAATGTTGTTCGACGAAAAGGCGGCATCGCTGAAATCCACACCACACGTGTCGGCACAGCTCGATCCCACACTGCCGGGGCGACGGAAGTTCCTCGGTACGAAACATCCGCTGATGCAAACGCTCGACGAGATCAAGTCGATATTTGTGGGGATGGGCTTCGGCATTGCTGACGGCCCGGAAATAGAAGATGACTGGCATAACTTCAGCGCTTTGAATTTTCCGCCCGACCATCCGGCGCGCGACATGCAGGATACGTTCTTCGTTGACAGGAACATCCTTTTGCGTACGCATACATCTCCTGTCCAGATTCGGGTAATGGAGAACAACACACCTCCCATTCGAACCATTATGCCCGGAAGAGTGTATCGCAATGAAGCGGTGAGTGCCCGGAGTTTGTGCAACTTCTACCAGGTTGAGGGGCTTGCCGTTGATGTTGGGATTACCTTCAGCGAACTGAAGGGAACGCTGCTTTCGTTTGCACGCCGGTTTTACGGAAAGGATATCAAGTACCGGTTTCGCCCGAGTTTCTTCCCCTTTACCGAGCCGAGCGCAGAGATGGATATTACCTGCTTCATTTGCAGGGGGAAAGGGTGTCGCATGTGTAAACAATCCGGCTGGCTTGAGATTCTTGGTTGCGGAATGGTTGATCCGAACGTGTTCACATCTGTCGGCTACGATCCGGAAAAGTACACTGGGTATGCTTTCGGAATGGGCATTGAACGAACGGCGGCGCTGCTGTACGGCGTAGATGATATCCGTTTGTTCTATGAGAATGATGTGAGGTTTTTGAGACAGTTCTAAAAGAAGCAAAACAGCGACGTCACCAAGACAGGAACACGTTTTTCAGCGTTCGCTCATGACGGAAGCGATTCGTGTCAGACTTGGAATGCTTGGTGTCTTCGTGACTTGGTGGTTCATCTTTCTGTTAAGATATAGCAATGAAGCTTTCCCACAACTGGTTACAACACTACATCAAATTCAAGCTCGCTCCGGAACAACTGAGCGAGCAACTCACCATGCTCGGACTCGAAGTCGAGAGCTACGAGCATTTGGGCGAAAAATACAAAGGCTTCGTCGTCGGGCAAGTGCTGGAGGTACAGAAGCATCCGAATGCCGAGAAGCTCAGCGTTTGCAGGGTAAACATAGGAAAGGAAGTCCTGCAAATTGTCTGCGGCGCGCCGAATGTTGCCGCAGGGCAGAAAGTGGCTGTCGGTCTGTCGGGTGCGACTGTTCCGAAAAATCAGCACGATCCGAACGGAAAACCGTTCACTCTTTCACATGTGAAGTTGCGCGGCGTTGATTCGTTCGGGATGATCTGTTCGGAATATGAACTCGACCTCGGTCCGGACAAGGACGGCATTCTCGTACTCGACCGGAAAGCTAAAATCGGCAGATCGTTGTCGTCATACCTCGGATTGGATGATGTCGCGTACGAAATCGGAATAACGCCCAATCGCCCTGATTTGTTGAGCCACTTCGGTGTTGCCCGAGAGATCGGCATTCTTACCGGCAAACAGCCGTCGCTTCCGAAAGTAAAGCTGAGAGAATCGACAGTTTCCGTCGCGAAACACTTCTCTGTCAAGGTTGAAGACAAAGTCAACTGCCCCCGGTTTGCGGTGAGGGTTATTCGAAATGTGAAGATAGGTCCTTCACCCGAATGGCTGCAGCATGCCTTGCGCGCGGCAGGGTTGCGTCCGCGTAACAACGTTGTTGATGTTACGAACTATGTGATGCTTGAATGCGGCCAGCCTATGCATGCGTTTGATTATGCACAGCTGCGGGGAAGCAAAATCATTGTCCGTCAGGCAAAGGCAGGCACATCGTTCAGGACGCTTGACGGAAAGGAGCATACTCTTCCTGAGGGGGCGGTAATGGTATGTGATGGCGTGCGTGAGGTCTCGATTGCGGGTGTGATGGGCGGAGAGAACTCAGAAATCTCCGATACAACAACAGATGTGGTTCTTGAAAGCGCGTACTGGAATCCTTCAAGCATCCGTCGAACAGCGAAGGCGTTGGGTATCACGTCTGATGCCGCATACAGATTCGAGCGTGGCGCCGATCCTCATGCCACACCGTACGCTCTTGACAGGGCGGCGGAGTTGATTCTGCAAACCGCGGGCGGTGAATTGCTGAAGGGAAGAATTGACATCTACCCGAAGAAGATCAATGAACGGATTGTACCTTTGAGAACTTCACGGTGCAACCGGATACTTGGTACTTCACTTTCCTCAAGCGAGATTGTGCTGTGTCTGAAAAAGCTCGGCATCGCCAAAGGAAAGGGTTCTGCAGACAAGAACTTCTTCCGCGTACCGACCTTTCGTGTAGATATCGAACGCGAAATCGATTTGATTGAAGAAGTAGCCCGCGTGTTCGGTTACAATAACATCGAAAGCAAAACCGTTGCCGCCATTGACTTGAACCATCCTTTCGAAAAGCAAATTCTTGCCGACCGTATTTGTGATACTCTTGTCGGGTTCGGGTATCAAGAGGCGTTGACAATCTCAATTCAATCTGAAGAGACATCCCGGCTTACGGGAGCATCGCCGGTAGTGTTGATGAATCCTCTGGGCAAGGAGATGTCCACCATGCGTACGAGTCTCATCCCCGGCTTGCTGGAAGCGGCGGCACGAAATCAGAGTTTCGGCAATACCGACCTCAGATTGTTCGAAATAGGGCATGTTTTTAGAGTGGATTCAGAGCCTCAAATGGTGGGGAATATTCGCGAGGATGAGCGTGTTTGTCTGTTTCTTTCGGGCAAGAACCTTCCACGACATTGGAAGTCGGACTCGCAAGAACTCACCCTCTACGACCTCAAAGGGGAGGTTGCCGACCTGCTGGATGCGTGCGGGCTTGACAGTTGGCGCTATATTTATTATTCTACGAGTGAAACTTTAGCTGAGAATCCTATCTTCGTTGAAATCAACGGTACGACGGCAGGATTTCTTGGGAAGGTTAAAGGGGAGGTTTGCAAAAGATTTGGTTTTGAGCAGGAAGCATTTGTTGCTGAACTGACGCTTTCAGCTCTCAAATCTGACAAGAAAAAGAAATACACGGCGTTGCCGAAATTTCCGAAAGTACGTCGGGATGTTGCTTTTGTTGTAGATTCGAATGTCACATCCGAAATAATGGAACGATGTATGAAGGAATCCGGCAGCGGCCTGTTGCAGGAAGTTGAGTTGTTTGACATGTACGAAGGCGAGAATCTTCCGAAGGGAAAAAAGAGTCTCGCATTCACGTTGGTCCTCCAGTCGCAGGAGAAGACGCTTGTTGACCATGAAATTGATACAGAGGTCCGACGCATTGTTACAAGGGTGGAAAGAGAACTCGGCGCAGAACTGAGAAGTTCATAACAACAATTTCACGAACAACAACAAGGCTCTTGAGTGGAGCAGCTTGCGCAAATCGAGGATTCAGTCAAAGCGTTGTGGGAGAAAGCAAAACGCGCCGGCGACACAATCGTCCGGTTGCGTGAAGAGAAGCAGGCCTTGACATCCGAAGTTCACGTGTTGCGTCAGGAGGTAGGGAAGCTGAAGGGTGAACTCGCGGCCCGAGAGCAACAAATTCAACGACTTGTTGCTGCTGCCGGCGAAGCAAAATCGTCGATCGGCATGTCGAATGGTGAACGCGAGCAACTCACCGCGAAGGTGAAAGAACTTCTCGCGAGAATCGACGCCTACTTGTAGGCTCGTTCCTTCGTTACGTCGGGACGAACGATTTACCGTACGCGCAAGCATACGTGAGACAGTCAACGGTTCGGTTACAAAAAGGCAAACACTATGTCGGCAGACAGAAAAAGCATTCGAGTAAAGATTTTCGGGTCAGAGTATCCTCTACGGGGAGAGAGTGAGGATTTCACTCGGCGGGTGGCAACATACGTTGATGAAATGATCACCACCATCCATAACAAGATTCCCGAGCAGCCTACGCTGACCGTTGCTGTTTTGTCTGCGTTGAATATCACGGAAGACCTCTTCAAAGAACGGGAACGATCGAAGGCAATGGCATCGGCTGTGGAAAGTGAGATTATCAAGCTTAACAATTACCTCGATACCTGTTTACAGGAGAACTAACCCCGTGTTCATTCAACAAAAAGGAGTTTTCTGTTCTTTTATGGCACAAGGAACGCCGAGTACGGATGTTGTACAATCCGCACCGTCAACCGTCTCAAACATATTATAAAGAACCAACATTTTTTATAAGGGAGCCCGACTCGTGGGCGTTGATTACACGCCGCATTTCGCTTAGGCGGAATTCTTGCGACGACATCATGCCGCTGGCGTGACGAGCGAGAGCGTGGAAGTAAAAGGCGCCCAGGCGAGCACCCATTATGTTTGGAAAAGAGGTTCTTTACTAATTGACTCTTTTGGTTCGGTTGTGCCGTGCGGATTTTTTTTGTCCGTCGGTATTGATGATGTAGTGATGTACTGTAGCTGTTCATTCTGAGAATACGGAGGTTGTATGGACATTTATATTTTGGTTCCGCTGGTGCTGCTTGCTTGCGGAATCAGTTTCTTTATCGGATGGTTTCTTAATCAAAAGAGCGGCGAAAACAAGGTTGCTACTGCGACCGATCAGGCGAAGAAGATCATTCTTGATGCCGAAAAGGAAGCAGAAACACTCAAACGCGAGAAACTGCTTGAAGTCAAAGATGAGTGGTACTCAAAGAAAAAGGAGTTTGATGCCGACGTTCAAAGCAAGCGCAGCAAACTTCAGGCACAGGAAAAAGCCCTGGACTCGCGCGAAGAGAATATCGACCGCAAAGTCGAACTCATCAACAAAAAAGAGCGGGAGCAGGCGCAGATAAAGCGGCAAATTGAGGAGCGGGGAAGAGCCCTCGACAAACGGCAGACCGAACTTGATCAGATGATTGCGGAAGAGAATGTCCGCCTTGAACGGGCTTCGGGTTTGTCTCGTGAAGAGGCGAAGCGGATTCTCATGGAAAACCTTGCTAACGACGCCCGCTCGGAAGCCGCTCACATGTTGAAAGAGTTGCGCGACAAGGCGAAAGACGAAGCGAAGAAGGAGGCGCAGAAGCTTATCGTCCATGCTATTCAACGGACCGCGGCCGATCACTCGGTTGAAACGACTGTCAGTGTTCTGAACATCCAAAGCGATGAAATGAAAGGAAGGATTATCGGGCGGGAAGGCCGTAACATCCGCGCATTCGAGGCTGCAACGGGAGTTGATGTGATTGTTGATGATACCCCCGAGGCTGTTATACTTTCCGGGTTTGACCCGTTTCGTCGCGAAGTCGCACGATTGTCGCTCGAGCGGTTGATTGCTGACGGAAGAATTCACCCGGCGAGAATTGAAGAGATAGTCGAAAAAGTGAAGCAGGAGTTGGAAGAAGATATCGTCAAGACAGGCGAAAACACTCTGCTTGAGCTTGGCTTGCACGGCGGACACAAGGAAATTCTAAAACTCATCGGGCGGATGAAGTATCGTTCGAGCTACGGCCAGAACATGTTACAGCATAGTATTGAAGTGGCGTTTCTGACAGGCATGATGGCCGCCGAACTCGGGCTTGATACGAGTCTCGCGAAGCGGGCGGGCTTGCTGCATGACGTCGGCAAATGTGCTGATAAGGGTGTTGAAGGACCGCACGCATTGCTGGGTTATGAAATCGGCAAGAAGTATGGCGAGCATCCGGTTGTTGTGAATGCCATCGGCTCACACCACGACGACATCCCGATGGAGTCGCCGATTGCTGCACTTGTGCAAGCAGCTGATGCGATCAGCGGCGCACGGCCGGGAGCGCGACGCGAATCGGTTGAGGGATATGCCAAGCGTCTTGAAAAACTCGAAACATTTGCAAATTCATTTCAGGGCGTCGAGAAGACCTATGCCATTCAGGCGGGACGGGAGATTCGCGTAGTGGTTGAACCGGGCAAGGTCGACGACGCAATGGCAGATCAACTCGCTCACGATATTGCAACCAAGATTCAACAAGAAATGGAATACCCGGGCCAAATCAAGGTAATGGTCATCCGTGAATTCAGATCCGTTGCCATTGCGAAGTAATCGTTCAAATCCGAAACTTCGTGATGAAGAAAAGTAGTAGGATGGAGGGTTCCGGCCGTTCCCCGCGTTCCTCACAGAACCGCGGGGATACTGGTTTGATTTCTCAGGTGAGGCCTCTTCGTGTAGGCGTCACAGGCGGCATCGGAAGCGGCAAATCCACCGTCTGCAAGTTGTTTGCATCAATGGGCCGACCGGTGCTGTCGGCCGATGATATTGCAAGAGAGCTTACCGACACCAACAGTGAAATACAATCTGCAATAAGGAAACTGTTCGGCATATCCGTGTTCCTTCCCAACGGGCGGGTTGATCGCAAAGCTCTTGCCACGGTTGTGTTCAACGATCATTCTCGCCGAAAGGAACTCAACGCCATCATCCACCCGCATGTTTTCTCAGCCATCGATCAGGCAATCGAGAAACTTGATGCAGCCGTTCATTACGTTGTGATAGAAGCCGCACTTATATATGAGGCGGGAATGGATGAACAACTCGACTACGTGGTGGTGGTGAATGCCGATGAACCCACGCGCATCACACGAGTTATGTCGCGGGATAACGTCCGCCGGGAAGCTGTTCGGGCACGTATGAATGCCCAAATGGATGTAGAGAAGAAAATCAAGCTTGCAGACTTTGTAATTGAAAATGATGGAACAGAGGATGATCTTGCTTCGCGCGTGAGGTTTCTTGACACGCTGCTCTCAATGATGAATCTCCCCAAGAAATGACACCGGCTACCCGGCCCCACGTCGTTTATTTCATGCATTTCTTGTATTTTCCTTTGTCGTTCACTAACATCCGCGGCCTTCATGACACATCGTTTTGATTTTCTTGTTCTCGGCAGCGGCATTGCTGGGCTTTCGTACGCCCTCAAAGTTGCCGAATGCGGAACGGTGGGCATCATTACGAAAAAGGAAAGGGCCGAGTCCAACACGAACTATGCACAGGGCGGCGTTGCCGCGGTGATGTCGCAGCTTGACTCGTTTGACCTGCATGTTCGTGATACGCTCTCTGCAGGCGTAGGATTGTGTCATAGGGATGCTGTTGAGATTCTTGTGCGTGAAGGGCCGGAGCGCTTGCGTGAATTGGCTCAGATCGGAGTTGAGTTTACCCGTAACCAGGCGGGCGAACTCGACCTGGCACGTGAAGGGGGGCATTCCATCAACCGCATTGTCCATTCGCATGATCTCACCGGTCGAGAAATCGAGCGTGCCCTGGTTGCAAGAGTCACTTCCCACCCCAACATTCAGGTTTTTGAGAATCACATTGCCATTGACCTCCTAACCGAACATCACGCGGCGACGAAACACGTTATCGACAGAACGAATATTCATTGCTGGGGAGCCTACGCACTGAATGTTCATGAAAATGCTGTGCATGCGTTTTTGGCCAACGCAGTATTGCTTGCGACAGGCGGACTCGGGCACGTCTACCTTCACACCACAAATCCCCAAATTGCTACAGGTGATGGCATTGCAATGGCATACCGTGCAGGTGCCACAATCGCCAATATGGAATTTGTCCAGTTCCATCCTACAAGTCTGTATGACTCGGGAAGTCCGTCGTTTCTTATTTCCGAGGCTGTTCGCGGTTACGGCGGAATCTTGAAGACACAGGATGGAGAAGAATTCATGCAGAAGTATGACGAACGCAAGTCGCTGGCGCCACGCGATATCGTCGCGTATGCCATTGATACGGAGTTGAAACGGCGTGGAGAGGATTTTGTTCTGCTCGATTTGCGACATCTCCCGGCTGACGGTATCATCGAACATTTCCCTCATATCTATGAAACGTGTCTCAACAAATTCAAGCTTGATATCACCCGTGAGCCTATTCCTGTTGTGCCGGCCGCCCACTATGCTTGCGGAGGCGTTTTAACGGATACGAACGGAAGAACGTCGATTCACGGGTTGTATGCTTCCGGAGAAGTGAGCATGACCGGCGTTCACGGGGCGAACAGACTCGCGAGCAACTCGTTGTTGGAGGGGCTGGTATTTTCCGACAGAGCTGCCCGTGATGCCCGCCGGTTTTTTCGTGAGCACCCGGTCGCCATTCCGGAGATAAAAGATTGGGACGACAGCGGCACGCTCAACAGCGAGGAATGGGTCTTGATTTCCCACAACCGGCGCGAGATTCAACAGATTATGTGGGATTATGTGGGGATTGTGCGATCGAATCTGCGTCTTGAACGCGCCCTGCGCCGGATGGATTTGATTCGCAACGAAGTGGAAACATTCTACAAAAAAACAAAAGTCACCGAAGGACTGATCGAATTACGCAACCTCGCCCTGTGTGCGATGCTGATTATCAAATGCGCGATGAAGCGGCGTGAAAGCAGAGGATTACATGTTACAACCGATTATCGGGAGAGGAATGACAAAGAGTTTCTTGCGGACACAATCGTTGATTAGCCCGACAAGTTCAAGTATATTGATGTGCATCCGACAACAACACCATGAACGCAGATAACAGAGACAAACCCCGCTGCCACTGTGCAGTGTTTGGTGTGTTCGGTCATCCGGCGGCGGCACAGTTCACGTATTACGGCTTGCTTGCCCAGCAACACAGAGGACAGGAAGGTTCCGGTATCGTTACGTCGCAGTTCGATCCGAAAATCAACCGCCACCGTTTTCACGTGCACAAGGATTTCGGGCTTGTAACAGAAATCTATCGTGACGAGAAACTGCTCACGGAAACTCTTCGCGGAAGCATGGCCGTGGGACATAACCGGTATTCAACGGCGGGTGCTGCCGACAACAGGCTGAACATCCAACCGCTGACGGTTATCTACAAGAACGGTAATCTTGCGGTTGCGCATAACGGCAATCTCACCAACTTCAAACAGATCCGGAAGGAGTTGCAGGAAGAGGGAACAATCTTTCAGACAACCTCCGATACTGAAGTGATTCTCCATCTGATTGCCCGCAGCAAAAAGAAGGATCAGATCGATCAGATACGCGATGCGCTTTCCCGGATTCAAGGAGCGTTCTCGCTTGTGATCATGACGGACGATAAGCTGATAGCGGCGCGGGATCAGTCAGGTTTCCGTCCGCTTGCGCTTGGGAGAAAGACGAACGCCACTCCGGATGGCGGCCTGGCGTTTTTTATCGCATCGGAAACAGTGGGATTTGATATCATTGATGCCGAGTACGTACGCGACATCGAACCCGGGGAGATTGTCGTGATTGATAGGGAGAGTACGAAGACGGGCACAGTGAAATCCTTGCGGATTCATGACAGGAAGGAGAAACCGCATCATTGTATTTTCGAGTATATCTATTTTTCCCGTCCCGACAGTCACATTTTCGGCCATAGTGTAGACAAGGTGCGCCGCAAGCTTGGCAAGAATCTTGCAAAAACGAAACCTGTTCACCCGAAAGATACCGGAGACAAAGTCATTGTCATCAACGTTCCCGACTCAAGCAACACCGCCACGATGGGATTTGTTCAGGAGACGAACAAGCATGGTGGTTCAGTCAAGCTGGAAATCGGACTGATTCGAAGCCACTACATCGGCAGAACGTTTATTCAGCCGAAGCAGGATGTCCGGGAAAACAAAGTGAAGACGAAGTTCAATACAGTGAAGGGAGTGTTGAAGGATAATGTTGTTGTGATTGTCGATGACTCGATTGTACGCGGAACAACATCAAAACAACTTGTACAGCTTGTCAAACAAGCAGGCCCGAAAGAAGTACACTTCAGAGTCACATCCCCCCCAATCAAGTTTCCGTGTCACTACGGCATGGATTTCCCGACGCCGAATGAGCTTGTTGCCAACCAATGCAACGGTGACGTGAAAAAGATCGGCGACGAGTTGGGCGTTGATAGTCTTGAGTATCTTGAGATCGGGGATTTGCTTGACTCAGTACCGCAGGAAAATGGCGCCAACTATTGCACAGCGTGCTTCAGTGGAACATACCCCATTCCTATTGACAGCAACCAAACAAAGGATGAGAATGAGGCATGAGAACTACCCGGACACAGCATCAGGCGCTTCGGGGTTAGGACGCTTCTTCACCATCTCGAATCTGCTCAGTATTTCCCGCGCCGTGCTTGCTGTTCCCTTTGCAATCGTGATGCTGTCGGATATTCCCGACAAGACTCTATGGGGAATACTCATCCTGGCCGCGGCGGCACTCACGGACAAGCTCGACGGAGTTCTTGCTCGAAAGCACAATGAGATTACAGAGTGGGGAAAAATTCTCGATCCGTTGGCTGACAAAATCGGAATTGGCGTTGTAGCAGTTGTGCTTGTGATGTTGGGTTTGATTCCGCTTTGGTTTGTGCTTGTGCTTCTGGGCAGGGATGTGTTGATCCTCACCGGTGGTCTTTACTTGAAGAAACACAAATCAGTTGTGCCTCAATCAAATCTGCTCGGGAAGTGGACCATCGGCGTTCTTGCCCTGATGATGGGATGTGCCATGTTGGAGTGGAGTATCGCTGCCGACATGTTTTTGTGGATGAGTGTCGCCATGCTTGTTGCCTCTCTCGGAATGTACGGATTGAGATTTCTTGAGATTGTAAAGGCCTCTCGCGTGATTCCCAGCAAATGAAAAGAACATAGACTTATATGGGCTTCTTCGACAAAATAGGATTTTCAAAACTGCGCGATGGGCTTTCCAAAACCCGTGAGGGGATTGTCGGCAAAGTTGCACGATTGGTTACGACCAAATCCAAAATCGATGATGTTACGCTTGAGCAGCTTGAGGAAATCCTCATTGGCGCTGATGTCGGAGTTGCGGCAACGCTTGATATTGTCGATTCGATTCGCAAACGGGCGAAGGAGGAACGGTATGCAGATGCCGCAGAACTCAATACCCTCTTGCACGATGAAATTCAACGTCAGTTTGCAGGCGGCACAGATGACACGGATCCGTTTCATGTCCCGTCCGAAAAGCCGTTCGTGATTATGGTGGTGGGAATTAACGGCGTTGGGAAAACGACATCCATCGGCAAACTTGCCAACATCTACACAAAAGCAGGAAAGAAGGTCGTCATCGGCTCGGCGGATACGTTTCGTGCCGCGGCCAACGAGCAACTTGAAATCTGGGCGAAGCGTGCAGGCGCTGAAATCATCCGGCAGGTACATGGCGCCGACCCTGCAGCGGTTGCATTTGACACCGTGAAGTCGGCAATTGCAACCGGAGCGGATGTCGTTATCATCGACACAGCCGGACGCCTTCATACCAAAGTGAATTTGATGGAAGAGTTGAAAAAGATCCGCCGCGTGATTGCAAAACAGAACGAGGCATTTCCGCACGAAGTATTGCTCGTCATTGATGCGTCAACCGGACAAAACGGCATGCAGCAAGCCAAGCAATTCAGTGCAGCTTCCGGCGTTACCGGGCTTGTCCTGACGAAATTGGATGGAACAGCCAAGGGCGGAATTGTTCTCGCTATCAGCAAGGAAATGAACCTACCGATCAAGTTTATTGGTGTTGGAGAACAGATTGATGACCTGCAGCCATTTGACAGGAAAGCATTCGTTGAAGCGCTTTTTGGAGCAACGTGAACAACCGTAGAGTACAAATTCTTTCCGAGCATCTTGCCAACCAAATAGCGGCAGGTGAAGTTATTCAACGTCCCGAGTCCGTTGTAAAGGAGTTGCTGGAGAACTCTCTTGATGCGGATGCAAAGAACCTTCTCGTTATCATCAAGGAGGGGGGAAAGAAGTTAATTCAGATTGTTGATGACGGGATTGGAATGGACGAGCAGGATGCTGTTGCATCCTTTTTGCGTCATGCAACAAGCAAGATTTCCTCCATCAATGATCTGGAGGGAATACAAACGTACGGCTTTCGCGGAGAAGCGCTTGCGTCTGTGGCCGCTGTTGCCCACGTGACAATGAAAACACGCCGACGCGAGGATGATGCAGCCGTTGTTGTACAGATTGATGGAGGAAGCAAGCCTCAGGTTTCACGCGAAGGCAGAGAACCCGGGTCGTCCATTACGGTACAGAATCTCTTCTTCAATGTTCCCGCACGACGGAAGTTTCTGAAAAGTGTTAACACCGAATTCCGTCACATCTATGATGTCGTTCAACGTGTTGCGCTCAGCCATCCTGAAGTAGCGCTGAAGTTTATAAGCGATGATGAGACGATCCTGGACCTCAAATCAGCTACGCTTGAGGAACGGCTGCTGGATGTGTTTGGCCAGCGACAGACGGAACAGATGGTGTGGCTCGAGGAGCAATCGGCGTATGTTTCAATATCCGGCTACATCGGCAAGCCCGTATTCGGCCAGAAGAGCAGGGCGAACCAATTTCTCTTTCTGAACAAACGATACATCACCAACCGGAACATCAGCCATGCAGTGTTCACTGCATATGAAAATCTGTTGATAAAAGGAACATTCCCTTTCTTCCTTCTCTTTCTGGAAATCGATCCGCATCGCGTTGATGTGAATGTGCATCCCTCCAAGATGGAAGCTAAGTTTGAGGATGAGCAGAATATCTACCGGTTCGTGTCACATGCTGTTCGCCGGACACTTGCGGGCAACGACCTTGTTCCGGCAATGTCGGCTTCGCAACCGGAAAATGAACCCGGCGAGATCGGGCTTCAGTTTACTCGTCGACAGCATAGTTGGCCGATGCCACGGCAGTTCGTTGACCGGACTACGGGAGAGATTTTCGCTCCAAACAGGGAAACTGCCAATGGGCAGAGCCGATTGCATTTCCAAGGAGGAGCAGCGCTTGTTGAGAACTTGTTGGGGCCGATTGAGAAGCGATTTGAGGATGCTGCAACACGAACAGGCGAGAGTGCAGAATCTCTTGCGGAACGTTCGCGCATGCCGGAACTCTCGCCGATTATCTGGCAACTGCACAACAAATACATTCTTACCCCGATCGAAAACGGGCTGATGATAGTTGATCAGCATGTCGCGCATGAACGCATTCTGTATGAACGTGCCCGTAAGCGATTTGACCATGAGGCGCCGCCATCGCAGCAGTTGCTTTTTCCCCAGACAATCGAGTTGAATGCGGCTGATTTTTCGTTGACAAGCGAGCTGCTTCCGCACCTTGAACGGTTGGGGTTTTCCATCAAACCGTTCGGCAAAAATACGGTTGTTGTTGAAGGCATTCCTCCCGACGTTCCGCTCGGAACGGAAACGAAGATCATCGAAGATATCCTCTCTCTCTACAAAGAATACCTGCAACACGGGATGATGGACAAACGGGACACTCTCGCAAAATCATTCTCGTGCAGATCGGCAATAAAGGCGGGGGATCCGCTTGGCGAGCAAGAAATGAAGACGTTACTCGAACAGTTGTTTCAAACTTCGATGCCGTATGTTTGCCCGCACGGGCGGCCTGTTGTTCTCAAAATCTCAATCGACGAACTTGACAGAAGATTCGGCAGAACGTAACCCGATTTATCCGGCCTGTGCCTATCATCAGTCGTCCTGCTGTATCTTGAACTTCATTGAGTTTCTTCGTTAATTTGACGTTAGTTAAATGGTTCTTTCTCACCAACCCACCATGAACTTGGGGAACACATGAACACAAACGGCTTCGACGACGTAAGGAAGCAGAAAGAGAATTGGGCGGCGAAGGCGGCGAAATCTTCACGACAACTCCAGACGAAATTCACAACAGTCAGTGGTGCGCCAATCGATTTGCTGTACACACCGGACGATGTAGCGCACATCAACTATCTCTCCGATATCGGCTTCCCCGGCGAGTTTCCGTATACACGAGGCATTCATCACAATATGTACCGCGGCAAGCTCTGGACGATGCGGCAGTTTGCCGGGTTCGGCGCCCCCGAGGATACGAACGAACGATACCACTATCTGCTCGATCATGGCCAAACGGGATTGTCTGTTGCATTCGATTTGCCCGCGCTGATGGGGAGGGACGCGGATGATCCGCTCGCAGAAGGTGAAGTCGGGATTTGCGGTGTTGCGGTGAGTTCTCTGGCGGATATGGAAATCTTGTTCAAAGGCATCTCGCTCAAAGACATTTCCACCTCCATGACGATCAATGCACCCGCTGCCATGATGCTGGCATTCTACATTGCCGTGGCGGAGAAGCAGGGAGCCAAGAGGAAGGATTTGCAAGGCACAATCCAGGCGGATATTCTGAAGGAATACATTGCCCAGAAGGAATGGATTTACCCGCCGCATCCCTCGATGCGTATTGTGACGGACATGATTGAGTTTTGCACGAACGAGATGCCGAAATGGAATCCGGTTTCAGTGAGCGGTTATCACATCCGTGAAGCCGGCTCAACATCTGTGCAGGAACTGGCGTTCACGCTTGCCGACGGCTTTGCGTATGTCGAGCATTGCATCGAACGGGGAATGGACGTTGATAGTTTCGCTCCGCGGATTTCGTATTTCTTCAATTCCCATCTTGATTTCTTTGAAGAGATTTGCAAATTCCGCGCAGCACGACGTATCTATGCCAAACGCATGCGTGACAAGTACGGAGCAACAAATCCAAAATCGTGGACACTCCGCTTTCATACGCAAACAGCCGGGTGCACGCTCACAGCGCAGCAACCCGAAAACAACATTGTGAGAACGGCATTCGAGGCGTTGGCCGGCGTGCTTGGCGGTACGCAATCTCTCCACACAAACTCGATGGATGAAACACTTGCGTTGCCGTCGGAGAAGGCTGTGAAGATTGCTTTGCGTACGCAGCAAATTATTGCACATGAAATCGGTGTCACCAACACCATTGATCCGCTCGGGGGAAGTTATTTCATTGAAGCCCTCACCGACAGAATGGAGAAAGAAGCGGAGGCGTATTTTGAGAAGATTGATGCACTCGGCGGCGTTATTCCGGCGATTGAAGCAGGCTTTTTCCAGCGTGAAATCGCGGAAGCTGCTTACCGTTACCAGCTTGAGTTAGACAGCAAGGAGAAGATCATTGTCGGGGTGAATGATTTCGTAGAGGAGGATGAGAAGATTGATATTCCGATTTTGTTGATTTCACCGGAAGTCGAAGTGAAGCAGAAAAAGCGTCTCGCAGAAGTGCGTCATTCCCGCAACAACGACGAGGTTCAGCGTACGTTAGCCGACCTGAATCGCGCAGCATCAGATGGTTCGAACCTCATGCCGAAACTGCTGGATTGCACAAGAGCGTACGTCACTCTTGGCGAGATGTGTCAAAGCCTGACGGAAGTGTTTGGTGTGCATGAAGAGATTGCCGTGTTTTGAGAATGTCGACTGCAAGAAGAACATACATATCGCCGGAAGAATACTTGGAGCTGGAACGTAAGGCGGAGCAACGCAGCCAGTACTTCGACGGAGAAGTGTATGCAATGGCGGGAGCGAGCGCCAACCATGTACAGATTACCACCAACATTTCCGGAACATTGAGAAATCTGTTGAAGGGGAGAGATTGTCGCGTGGGTGCCGTTGATATGCGTCTTTTTGTACCCGCTTCAGGGTTGTATACGTATCCCGATGTGTTTGTGGTTTGCGGGGAGCCACAGTTCATGACCTCACATACCGATACGCTGCTCAATCCGATTGTTCTTTTCGAGGTACTTTCCGAATCAACCGAGCAATTCGATCGCGGGAAGAAATTCAGCTACTATCAGACGATTGCCTCACTTTCAGACTATGTTCTTGTCTCTCAAGATCAGTGCAGGGTTGAGAGATTCAAGAAACAGCCTTCGGGCGATTGGTTGTTGTCGGTGTTCACTTCTTTGGAGGATCGTGTGGCGTTTCCCGAATTGGATGTTGAGTTGCCCCTTTCAGAAGTCTATTATCTGGTAGAGATGTGATTGATGGCGAAATCCAAAGTAGCAGTTCTTAAAACAAAACCGGAAACCGTTCTCGAAGACTATCAGCGACTTGCCGAACTTGCCGGTATGCCGTCTGTGCTGAATTCCGGCTCGCCCACCGTTCTGAAAGACAATATCTCCTGGCATTTTCCGTTTCCCGGCGCCAACACAACACCGTGGCAAATGGAGGGAACGATTCTCGCCTTGAAGAAGTTCGGTTTGAATGACATGTCGTGCGTGCAAAACAAGACAGTTGTTACCGATGCGTTCAAGGGCGAAGATCTGAACAACTACGTTCCTATCTTCAAGAAGTACGACATCCCTGTTCTCTTCAACTTCAAAGAAGAGGATATACAATGGATAACATACGAGCCGAAAGCGAAGATGCACGTGCTGAAGATGATCTATCCGGAGGGGATCACGATTCCGGATTACTTCTTTGGAAAGAACATCGTTCATCTGCCGACCGTGAAATGTCACATCTATACAACAACTACCGGCGCGATGAAAAATGCCTTCGGCGGATTGTTGAACACAAAACGGCACTATACACATTCGTGGATTCACAAAACCTTGGTTGACCTTCTTGCCATCCAGAAGGAAATTCACAGCGGCATTTTTGCGATGATGGATGGAACGACGGCAGGAAACGGGCCCGGCCCGAGGACGATGTTTCCCGTCATCAAAGATTACATACTTGCGAGCGCAGACCAGGTTGCGATCGATGCCGTTGCAGCCAAGATGATGGGCTTCGATCCGTTCAATATTGAATACATCCGTGTGGCTCACGAAGACAAACTCGGCGTCGGCGATGTTCGTGATATCGAGATTGTGGGAGCGGATATCTCCAACGAATCGTGGGGGTTCACGGTCGGTAACAACGGCGTCAGTTTGTTCGGCAATCTTGCTTGGTTTGGCCCCCTCAAAGGTTTGCAGAAACTCTTCTTCCGCACGCCGCTCGTGCATGCCTTCATCTTCGGGTCGGAAGCGTACCATGACTACTATCGCTGGCCTCTAAAGGACGAGAAGGTGTTCGAGCATTGGAAAGCGACAACCCATTGGGGCAGGCTGTTCACGCAGTATCAAACCCGCGAAGTGTGGGAGAAAGCCGTATCCTGACCTGCCATCCTCAATTCCGGTCTCACGAATTCTGTAACGGAGAAATCGGAGATACACCTCGTTCTTCTTCCTGAAACATCTCAATGACGAAACAAACCAAAGCGGAGTACGCCCTTTTTGCCACAACCTTGATTTGGGCGAGTACGTTTGTTGCGATGAAAATCGGGTTGCGTGATATTTCGCCCGTTCTGATGACGGGAATCCGGTTTACGTTCGCCGCCCTCTTTTTTTTCATTCTCTTTGCACGAAGAATCTTTCCTCTTTCTTCCGATGCATTCAAGAAAGGCAGCTTTCTTGGGTTAATCCTGTTTCTCGGTTTCATCTCGCAAAACATCGGGCTGAATTACACAACTGCATCGAAATCGGCATTCATCACAAGCCTGATGGTTGTATTTGTTCCAATTCTTCAGTTAGTAATTGAAAAACGCTCACCGACAATTGGAAATATCCTCGGCATAGGTATCGTTGTCGGCGGACTTTGGTTGCTCTCGGCGCCGGCTGGTGCGGAATTCAATTTCGGTGACATGCTGACGCTCGTCTGTGCTGTGTTGTTTGCCTATTACATTGTCTATCTCGATGTTGCCTCGAAAGCAATGACGGCTCTGCAACTCACTTTCCTCCAATCTGCTGTGTGTGCCGTGTTGGGCATAGCGTCTGCATTTTTGTTCGAGGAGATTCTCTTCAATCCGACAACATCAATGTTACTCTCCGTCGGCTATCTTACTTTGTTTGCCACGGTTCTTACCACGCTTGTACAGACCACTTTTCAAAAGTACACAACACCAACGCGTGCAGCGGTTATCTTCACAATCGAGCCGGTGTGGGCGTCGATCTATGCATACTTCATTCTTGGCGAGATTCTGGGAGCATTGGGTATGGTTGGCGGGGCTCTCATCGTTATCGGCGTATTGCTTTCCGAGCTTTCTGACAACATTCCGGGACTGAACCGGCTCGTGGTCGGCACGGAATCGTAAGTCTGTTTTCTTCCGCCGCAGGTTTTTTTCTCTTCTTTGAGATATATTCTCGTAAATACGTAGCCTCACTATCCACCTCCTCAGGAGTAACTTCTCATGCGTCGCGGATCTGCAACCCTGCTTCTCGTCACTTTCTTGTCGTCACTTTCAATTGCTCAACAATCCACAGAGTTGAAAGTGTTAACGATGTGGCCGAAGGGCCAGACAGAATCACTGAATCAGACTCAAACGGTTGTTGCGACGTTCAGCAAACCGATGGTGCCGATTCAGGAATTGCCGGAAGGAGATGGCTCCGGCCCGCTTACGATTACGCCTTCAGTAAAAGGAAAGTATCGTTGGCTCGGCACAAGCACGATTTCGTTTACGCCCGCGGAGCCGTTTGACATTGCATCAGATTACATTGTGGTCATCAAATCGGGAACAAAAGCTCTCGATGGCTCGACCCTGGCCAAGGATGTTCGGTGGACATTCACGACACAACGCCCCGTATTGCTTTCGAGTCGACCGCTGAACAACGCTAAATCAGTTGATGTGAACTCGCCCGTTCTCCTCCAATTCAACCAGCAGATGGATGCGGAAAAAGCAACGAAGCATATCAGAATCACCGAAGCGAAAACTGACGTGCCGTTCACAGTCATCCGTCCAACCCAAGAAGAAATGCGCAAGCATCAGATGTACGTTGCCGATTCCATGTTCGCATTGATGCTCAAGCCGCAGGTGCCACTTAAGAAAGCTGCAAAATATACCGTTCGCCTGAATGTCGGTTTGCCCGGCGCAAAAGGAGGGCTTGGTATGGCGAAGGAAGCGTCGTTCAGCTTTGAGACGTACGAGGCGATGACATTTCTCGGTATTGATGAGCCGGTGAATCGCGACCCGTCACGAGCCCTCACGTTTCGTTTCAAAACTCCGGTAAAAATAAACGATCTCACGAAACACGTCACATTCAATCCGCCGCTCCAAACAACCATGGATTACAGCGAGTGGAGCTGGAGTTCTACCGACGCGTCAATTGAATTTGGATTACAGGCTCAAACAACTTATACCGGTACTATCAGCAGTGAGCTGAAGGATGTTTTTGGACAGGAACTCGGCAAAGATGTGCAGTTCACGTTCAACACGGTTTCGTTCCCGCCGAAGCTCAGCATGACGACGGGGCATGGCGTTCTTGAAGCATACGGCGAACGAATGTATCCCGTTACGTTGCTCAATGTTGCCTCTGTGCATGTTCAAATGCTGAAACTGACTCATGAGACAATTGTGCCGATTCTTCGCAGCGACACTCTGTACTCACGCGGGAACAAGCTGAACGCCCGTTTTGATATCAACAAGAAATGGGAGCCGAAGGTACAGCGTGATGTCAGAACAACAAGAGGCCTCAAACTTGATGAAGCACTCGGTGAAAGCAAACGGGGAGCATTGTTGCTGCAAATCTCCCGTGCCGACGCCGATCCGGCTATGGAATTTGTGCCGTATCTGAAGGCCGATGTTCAGGTGACCGAGATGGGAGTGTCTGCGAAATTCTCGCCGGAGAACGTACTTGTGTGGGTTACAACATTGAAAGACGCGAAGCCGCTGGCCGGCGCGCAGGTTCAGGTGCGGGATGATTCAAACAACGTGTTGTGGCAGGGGACGACGAATGCCGAAGGAATTGCCGCGGGAACAGGCTGGGGAAAATTCGAGAATATTCCGCGTTCGGAATGGTCGGCACCGCGCATGTGGGTGATTGTAACGAACGGCGACGATATTGCCTTCACCGCATCAACATGGCAGGACGGCATTGAGCCTTACCGGTTCAACGTCAACACAGACTGGAATCCGCAACATGAGCCTTGGCAGGGATCGTTGTTCACAGATCGAGGTTTATACAGACCGGGAGAAGATGTGAATTTCAAAGGCATCTTCCGCAACAGGCGTGGAAACGATTGGGCAGTGGCTTCAGGTCAAGTTATCCTTCGTGTGTATGATGCACAGAACGAACAGGTGAAACTCGATTCGATAAAGCTGAACGAGTTTGGTTCACTCGCAGCGAAATACGTCATCCCCAAAGAAGCCCGGCTCGGATACTACCGGATCGAAGCGCTACTCCGGAAGAAGCGAACAGATGCTCAAGAACCGTTCGCCTACATTACAGGTGAGTCGTTCAGGGTTGAAGCATATCGTGTCAGCGAATTTGAAGTGAATGCACGATTCCGCGAATCGCGCTACACAGTCGGCGATACGGTGCACGGCTCGTTCTCGGCAAAGTACTTGTTTGGCGGCGAAATGAGAGGTGAGAAGGTCCGCTGGCGGCTCCGGTTTGATCCCTCATGGTTCACTCCCGAAGGTTGGGAGGAATACTCGTTCGGCCGGAATACCTGGTCGTACGGCTACGCATCCGGTCCGCAATCGAAGCTGCTCTTCACGAAAGACACTGTACTGAATGCTAAAGGAACGCTGGATGTTGAAGTGAAGACAGTCGTGGGAGATATCCGCTCAACGGGGCGGCTTGTGCTCGAGGCAGATGTTACTTCTCCAAGCAGGCAAACCATTTCGGGACGTATTGGTACGACGATTCATGGCGGGGAGTATTACATCGGCATTCGTCCTTCTTCTACTTTTGTGCAAAAGGGAAGCACGCTCGACTTCAAAGTCATCACTGTCAGACATGACGGCAAAGTATCGTCGGGCAAGAAGCTCGATGGCGTTGTACTCAAACGCGTCTGGCACTCCGTTCGCAAAGCCAGCGTACAGGGCGGTTACTCATGGGAGTCACAGGCGGTTGACACAACTCTTCACACATTCAGCCTTACGACTTCGGGTGAGCCGCAGTCGATGACATTTTTGCCGGAACAATCCGGATTATATGTCATTCAAGTTCAGGGAAAGGATGGACGCGGCAACGAGATTGTAAGCGACACATACTTCTATGCAAGCGGCTCCGATTACGTTGCGTGGGAACGATCCGATGATGATCGCATCGAATTGATTGCCGATGCAAAGAAATACAAGCCGGGACAAACAGCCCGAATCATTGTCAAGAATCCATACGAAGAGGCCACGGCTCTCGTGACGGTTGAACGGGAAGGCGTGATGAAGCATTGGCGGACGTTGCTTAAGGGCAGTGCCCCCGAGATTTCAGTTCCTCTTGATGAACAATCGTTGCCGAATGTGTTTGTCTCGATTATTCTTCTTCAGGGGAGAATGTCCAAGAATCCAGAACTCGAGCAAGCAACCGATGTAGGCAGGCCTTCGTTCAAGATTGGGTACGTGGAACTGATAGTCGATCCGGGAACGCGGCATCTCTCTCTCTCAACAAAATCCGACAAGGACAATTACCGGCCGGGTGACACTGTAACTGTTACTGTGAGCGCGAACGATGCTGCCGGAAACCCTGCACGAACCGAACTTGCCGTGAGTGTTGCCGACAAAGGTACGCTGAATCTGATTGGGTACCGGTTGCCCGATCCGTTTGATGCATTCTACGGCTCACGACCTCTCTCAGTTGTGACGACAGAATCCAGATTACAAATTGTTCAATCACGGAGTTTTGGTGAGAAGGGAGAAGATGAAGGCGGCGGCGGCGGAGCGGATCTTGCGGGGATTGAAACCCGCGGCAATTTCAAATCAACTGCATATTGGAATGCTTTCCTGAAAACCGATAGCACAGGCACGCTGACGTTCAGATTCAAGCTGCCCGACAATCTGACTACATTCATCATCATGTGTGTCGCGCAGACGAAGAAGTCAGAGTTCGGGTACGGCGAAGCGAGCTTCACGGTAAGCAAGCAGTTGTTGCTGCAAGCATCGATTCCACGCTTTGCCCGATTGGGAGATTCGTTTGAAGCCGGGGTAGTTGTGCACAACTACACAAAGGAAAATGGAACTGTTTCGTTGAGAACAACATCCGAAACAATAACAATGAAAGGAAAGCAAGTCGTCGAGTTTCCTCTTGCAGCGGGCGAAAGCAAGGAAATTCGCCAGCCCTTTGAAGTGAAGCGAGTCGGGAAAGCGACGTTCACATTCCAGGCAAAGATGACGTACTCCTCATCCGAGGGAAGCGAGACGGACGGATTAGTGTTGAGTATTCCGTTGCAAGTTCCCCGACGAAAAGAAACGGTTGCCGATTATCAGGCGGTGGCCGGCTCCACCGATTTGAAGCTGATTGTTCCGAAGAACAGCTTCGAACGGATGGGTTCGATTGAGTTTACGGCCGCATCAACGGCGCTGTCGGGTTTGGAAAACAGCGTGGAATACTTGATGACGTACCCTTACGGTTGCATTGAACAGAAGTGTTCCGCCATTCTCCCCATTATTTTAGGGAGAGAGATGGTTGAAGCGTTCGGCCTTCAACCGTTGAAAGGGAAGGATGCGAAAGCAGTCGTGAACAATACGTTGCCTGAGATCGCCCGATATCAGATTTGGAATGGCGGCTTCATGTATTGGCCGGGCACGATGCGAGATGCACCCTATGCCTCGGCGTATGTGATGTACGTGCTTGCCGTCGCGAAGAAGTCCGGCTACACGGTAAGCCAGCAAGTGTACAATCGTGGTTTGGAATATATACAGGAAGTTCTACGTTGGCAGGAGAAAATGCCCGCGTATCCGTACACAGCGCACACGTGGGCGGCAACCAAAACGCTGATTCTTCACACCCTTGCGATTGCCGGGAAACCGGAGCCGTCATACTATGAAACATATTTCCGCAATCTCGATAAAATTCCTCTGGTTGCACGGGCGATGCTGTTGAACGCAATTGCTGCTTCAACAAAGAACAAGAAGATGATGCAAGCGATCTCATCAAATCTTCTCAACAACATCAAGATCAGCCCTGCATCCGCGCACTTTGAAGAACCGAATGTCAAAGGACTTGAATGGTGCTGGAGTTCCAACACGCGAACCACGGGAATCTCGCTTCAAGCGTTGCTTGCCGCCGATGCATTCACAGCCGACAAAGCCGACTTGCCTGCCAAAATTGTGCGATGGTTGCTGGATCAGCGAAAGTCGGGGAGGTGGAGCAACACGCAGGAAAATGTGTACGTGGTTGATGCGTTGGCAACATATTTCAGAAAATATGAGAAGGAAGAGCCGAAGTTCCGGGCAGAAATCCGGGTTGCAGCAACAGAGATTCTCTCGAAGATGTTTGAGGGGAGGAGTGTGAAAACCGAACGGGTTGTTCGCGACCTCGACGCGTTTGAGAAAGGGAAGGAGCTTCCGTTGCATCTTAGAAAAGATGGGACGGGAATTCTGTATGCCGGTATGCGAATATCCTACTTCCCGACAAATGCCGCCACCCCGGCCGATGAAGGCATCGCCATCACGAAAACCATTGAACCTCTCCGGCCTGAAAGCAAGCTTGCCGGCTCCTCCTATGCGGCCGGTTCAATCGTGAAGGTGACGCTACGTGTAATCAGTCCGCAACAACGCAACTTTGTGGTTGTTGAAGACCCGCTTCCTGCCGGGTTCGAGGCGGTGAATACTTCGTTGCAAACGGAAAGCAGCGAGCTTGGACGCATGTTGGGCGATATTCAGTCTGAAGAAAGCAGATATCGTTGGTGGGGATCATTCAACTACAATGAGTTTCACGACGATCGGGTGATGTTGTTTGCAGATCAGCTTGACGCAGGGGTTCATACATACACGTACCTTGCCCGGGCAACCCGTTTGGGCACGTTCGTCGCCCCGGCAACGTACACGGAAATGATGTACGAGCCTGAAGTGTTCGGCAATACAGCAAGCGGCAAAGTGGAAATCAAATAAAGTGATATGAAGTGCGGAGACGCTTAGCGGGAATATCAGCAGTTGCTTTCGTTGCATCGATTGGCATATTCGCGATTTCGCTGTTTGTGCCTCTCGATCGGGAGTTGTTTTCACCGGCACTGGTGACATCGTTGAGAATGTACGATAAACACGGAACGCTGTTGCGGGAAGTACTTTCGAGTGATGAAGGGAAGGGCCGCTGGTGTGAACTTGCCGACATTTCTCCTCACGTTACTGAGGCGGTACTCGCAACCGAAGACTCCCGTTTCTACCAACATCCCGGAGTGGATCCTCTTGCTATGAGCCGCGCAATGTGGCAGAATATCCGGGCAGGCCGGGTAATCAGCGGCGGCTCTACTCTGACCATGCAGGTGATTCGCAATGTGTTCCGTCCGAAACGAACCTTTGCCGAAAAGCTGCGGGAAGCGTGGTATGCATTACGTCTCGAACGAATGATGTCGAAAGAGGAGATTCTCGTCCAGTACGTGAACAGAGTCTCTTTCGGCAATCAGACTTCAGGGATTGACGCCGCGGCGCGTGTTTATTTCGGCAAACCTGCGAAGCAACTCTCTCTTGCTGAAGCTGCCTTCCTCGTCGCGATTCCCAATTCGCCGACACTGAATGATCCCTATCGCAAATTCGAGCGGGTTCGACATCGCCAGTTGTATGTTCTGGGAAGAATGAAGTTCGCGGGTTTCATTTCGGAAGAAGAACGTGAACGGGCCGAGCATGAGCCGCTCGTTCTCGTTCCCCGTTCGGCACGCTTCAAGGCGCCACATCTGACGACAATGATTCTCAACCGGCTGTCGGGCAAGGAGAAGACCCGGATAACGGAAATTCATACAACGATTGATTTGAATGTTCAGAAATCCGCAGAACTGCTCCTTCAGGCTCATCTTGCACGCTTGAAGAAGCACGCCATTACGAACGGCGCCATCGTTGTTATTGACAACACGACTCATCAACTCACGGCGTTGGTCGGCTCGGTGGATTTCTTTGATACAACCGCGGGTGGACAGGTGAACGGCGCACTTGCGTTGAGACAACCGGGCTCGACGCTGAAGCCCTTCACATACGGGGTAGCGCTTGAACACGGAATGACTGCTGCCGATTTACTGGCCGACGTTCCTCGCATGTACGGTGATGGCGATGTGGATTTTCTTCCGGAGAACTATGACAAGAAATATCACGGCCCTGTCCGTTTGCGAACGGCGCTGGCATGTTCGTACAACGTTCCTGCCGTGAGAACGGTTGAGCGATTCGGCTCGGAGTTGTTGTTGAAGACACTCCAATCTGCCGGGTTCTCCTCGTTGAATCAAACGCCATCGTTTTACGGCGCGGGACTTACGCTGGGGAACGGGGAAGTAAGTCTGCTGGAGTTGGCAAGTGCATACAGTATGCTGGCGACCGGCGGCCAGTTCAACTCCGTACGTTTTGTCGATAGCATAAAGCGTCTTGACGGGCATCTTGAACGATTGAATGAGGTCAAAGCCCATCACCCTGTGTTGTCCGAGCAAGTAGCATACATTCTTACCGACATTCTTTCGGACGCGCAAGCCCGTGCACCTGCATTTGGCGCAAACAGTTCCCTGAATCTGCCGTTCCCGTGTGCGGCAAAGACAGGGACATCCAAAGACTACAAAGACAACTGGACTGTTGGCTACACACCGCAATACACCGTTGCAGTGTGGGTTGGTAACTTCAACGCGAAACCGATGAAGCTTGTGTCGGGCATTACGGGTGCGGCACCGCTTTTCCGGGATATCATGCTTCTGTTACACCAGTCTGTCGCGTCGCAGGCGTCGTTCGCAGTTCCGGAGGGAATTGTAACAGCAGATATTTGCCCGCGTTCCGGAATGTTGGTTTCGCGAGAGTGTCCCGGCGAGTTTCACGAGTTGTTCATTTCAGGCACTGAACCGTGCCTATTGTGCAGCGTGCACAAACGAATCGCGTTAGACCGGCGCAACGGACTTCGCGCATCCCGGAATACGCCTTCCGAATTTGTTGAAGAACGAGTCTTCGAGATATTTCCTCCCATTTTCGACAGTTGGGCTGAGAAGGAGGGACTGCCAAGGCCGCCGTCAGGTGTAAGTATTGGATCGGGCAGGCACGATGTTCCTCTTGCAATCAGTTCGCCATCTCGCGGGGATGTATTCAGACTCGATCCGGTTTTGCGGCCCGAGTACCAGTCTATTCTCATCGAGTCGATGGTCTCACCGGACGTAGAGAGTGTTTCACTGTGGCTGAACGGCGCCGAGATTTCGACACTTCAGCCGCCGTACAGGTTTCGTCTTCCGCTCGCATCAATGAACAAAGGAAATCACACGTTGATACTGAAGGGAAGGAAAGGAACGACGCGAGTTCAATCAGAACCTGTGTTGTTGGCAGTACAGTAGAATGTGCAAGGTTGCATTTCGTTCCGCATCAACTTATTTTGACAAGGAGAGATGAAAGGAGTGCACGATGCTGACGCAGACTTCCGAAAAGAAAACATATCGGGACTACGACGAACTTCCCGAGGGGGCACCATATCAACTGATTTCCGGAGACCTGGTTATGAACCCCTCGCCGAATTTCTTTCATCAAAGAATCGTTATGCGCCTCTCGAACTCACTGTTCATGTTTGTGGAACAACACAAGCTGGGAGAAGTGGTTCCTTCCCCCGTTGATGTATACCTGAAAGATACGGAAGTGTATCAACCGGATGTTGTCTTCATTTCAAAGGAACGGCTTGGCATAATCAACGAGGGTCGAATCAAGGGAGCGCCTGACCTCATAATCGAGATACTCTCTCCTTCAACCGGCTATTATGACCTTACACACAAGAGGAATGTGTATGAATCGAGCGGAGTCAAGGAATACTGGATAGCCGATCCTGACGAAGAGACAATCGAGGTACTTGAGAATGTCAACGGTGAGTTCATACGGATTGTACGCCAGAAGCAAACGGGTATCGTCACGTCCAAGCTACTAATGGGATTTTCGGTTAAGGTCGAAGACATCTTCTGATGTCTGTACGCGTGCATATTGTTGTTGAAGGATTGGTACAAGGTGTCGGGTTTCGGTGGTTTGTTCTTCGCAAGGCGGAGAGTTTGGGAATCAACGGCTGGGTTCGGAATCTCTACAACGGCAATGTCGAGATTGAGGCGGAAGCTGACCGCTCGCTTCTCGAAGAGTTCATAAAGGAGATTAAGGTCGGGCCGCGCTCGGCACACGTAACAAATGTGAGAATAGAATGGAAAGAGGTCAGTCCGAATGAGTTTAGCAGTTTCACGATTCGTTGATTAGTACGCCAGTTCATGCAAGTTGAGTTCATAGAATACCATCTTGTGCCTCTTCTTCTTCCCTTTTTTCAAACTACATGCCAAACGTAAAACTACTCAAGCATCCCCGTATAGGTTTTGGGTTTGACGTGCACCGCTTTGCCTCGGGACGAAAGCTTGTTCTTGGGGGAGTGGATATCCCATTCGAAAAAGGACTTGATGGACACTCGGATGCGGATATTGTGTTGCATGCATTGATGGATGCCTTGCTGGGCGCGGCTGCGCTTGGCGATATTGGTAAACATTTTCCCGACACGGATACACGGTTCAAGGGCATTTCAAGTCTCAAGTTGTTGAAGTTCGTCGGCGATCTTTTGGAAAGGGACCAGTACTCAATTGTCAATCTGGATATTACTGTAGTGATGGAACGACCCAAAATCCAACCGTATGTCGAGCAGATGCGAACGAACATCAGCAGCACACTCGGCATTTCAAACGACCGGACTTCAGTCAAGGCAACGACGAATGAAGGTCTCGGGTTTATCGGTCAGGGCGAAGGTGCCGCCGCCCACGCCGTTGTCTCTCTCGTCAAACGCTAATCCCCCGTGGAAGATCTCATCAATTACATCCAATCGGTTGACCCGATTCTTGTCTATGCAATTGTCTTTGCGTTCGCATATATCGAAAATATCTTTCCGCCATCTCCCAGTGATACGGTGATTGTGCTCGGTGGTTCACTTATAGGAATCGGACGGGTAGGGTTTGCTGAAACATTGCTCATTGCCACGCTCGGCAGCACGCTCGGCTTCATGACGATGTATAAGATCGGTGATTGGTTCGGGGACAGAATTCTTGAGCAGGGAAAAATCAAGTTCATCCCCGTTGGCGCAGTCCACAAAGTCGAGGCATGGTTTCAGAAGCACGGCTATTGGCTTATTGTGGCAAACAGATTTCTTTCCGGGACGCGGGCTGTTGTTTCATTCTTTGCCGGCATGGCAGAGTTAAAACTCGTGCGGACGACTGTCCTCTGTTTTCTGAGCGCACTGGTTTGGAATGCCATACTGGTTACAGGAGGGTACTTTCTCGGACAGAATTGGGAGCGCATCGGGTTCTACCTGAGTACATACAGTCAGGTCGTGACCGGAATAATCATCGTTGTTGCTTTGGTGTGGTTGGCAAGAGTGTTCTTCTCATCAGACAGCAAGAAAGATAACGGAGAGGCACAACAATGATCGACTGGTTGTATTCGATAGATATTGCCATCTTCCATTTCATAAATGGAACTCTTGCGACTTCTGTCGGGGATGTGTTCTGGCCGTTTCTAACCGACTACGACAAGCAATTACCGATCAGAATTGTATTGATAGGAGTGTGGCTGTGGCTGCTGATCAAAGGAGGAAAACGGGGACGAACGGCTGCTCTGATTATTATTCCTTTACTCCTCATCAGCGACCAGTTCAGCAGTACATTCATTAAGTCGCTTGTTGGCCGAGTCCGCCCCTGCCATGCCTTCTCTGCCGGGGAAATTCACTTGCTGGTTGGATGTGGGGGGCTTTCGTTTCCGTCATCTCATGCTGTAAATAACTTTGGTGTGGCAACAATGTTCTCGTGGTACTATCCGAAAGCCCGCCTCGGCCTCTACATCTTCGCTTCACTGGTCGCCATCTCCCGTGTGTTTGTCGGCGTTCACTATCCCTCAGATGTTCTTGGGGGTGCTATCATAGGAACATGTGTGGCATTGTTCGTTGTGGGGGGATGGCAAGCTGTTTCTGAGAAGCTTCTTCCATCCATTGCTGTTGAACGAGGCAAGCCGTGAGTTTCGTCTCAAAACCAAGTGATGTCGTTATACGAAGAATCTCCCTCAGCATTTTCTCCGGGGTGTTGTTAGGCTTCGCATTCCCGCCGAGTACGTTCGGAATTCTCGCCTGTGTCGGGCTTGTGCCGCTGCTTCTTGCGCTTGATAAGGTTCAGCAAATAAAAGCGGGCCTCGGGTACGTCTATGTGGCGATGCTTGTCTTTCATGTCATCACGCTCAATTGGACCGGGGGCTATGCCCACATGAACGACCCGTATATGATGGTTGCGGGCGCAATCACGATGACTGTTCATCCGCTGTTCTACTTTCTACCAATGGGGGCATTTTTGTTCGTGAGAAACCAGGCAGGCAAAAATGTTGCCATGGCCGCGTTGCCGTTTCTCTGGATTGGATACGAATACTCCCACACGCTTAGTGAATGGTCATTTCCGTGGATTACGCTGGGCAACACACAGTCGTATGATCTGGCGCGGATTCAGATGGTCTCGTATACTGGCGTGCTCGGTCTTTCATTCTGGATTCTCGTTTTGAATGTTATCGCGTATTTCTTTGTCCGCTCTGTTGTCATTGAAGGAACACAGTGGCGGAGTAAAAGGAATATCTCACTCGCAATGACATTTCTCGTAGTGTACCTTCTTCCGATGGCGTACGGCTTGAAAGTTCTCCGTGCGGCGCCACCGACCGAGAAATCTGTCCCCACAAGCGAAATGGCAAGGAAGATGCTCGTCACAGTCGGGATGGTACAATCCAATGTGGACCCGTGGGACAAATGGGAACGGAGCGGATTAGAGACGTTGAACGAGTATCTGGGAATGACGGATTCGCTTGTGAAGAACCATCCTGAAAATCCTCCCGATATTGTTTTGTGGCCTGAGACAGCGATGCCGTACTACATCCTTACGCCTCAAAACAATTCGACCCTCAATCTTGTCAAGGAAAAAATCAACGCAATAGGTGTTCCCGTGTTATTCGGGCTGCCGCACGCTCTGTACTATGACGACACAACGCAGGCGCCGCCGAGCGCAAAACGCATTCAAGCCACTGGCGAACGGTACGATGCGTTCAACGCTGCTGCATTTGTCCAGCCAGGTCTCGAAGAAGTGCCATGGTATGGAAAGATGAAAATGGTGCCGATTGCTGAGCGCGTACCGTATGCCGATGCGTTCTATTTCTTTGATTTCCTGCGATGGGGAGTTGGTATAGGGGGATGGCAGATAGGAAGAGATACCGTTCTGTTTGAAGAGGCAAAAACCGGGACGAAATTCTGCTCGCTCATTTGCTATGAGTCTGTGTACCCGGAGTTCGTTGCCGCGTTTGTGAAGAAGGGTGCGGAGTTTATCGCCATCATAACAATCGATAGTTGGTGGGATCGGATGTCTGGAGCGTACCAACATCACCAGTATGCAATTTTTCGAGCAGTCGAAAATCGCAGGTGGGTTGCACGCTGTGCTGTCGGCGGCTTTTCTTCCTATATTGACCCGTACGGACGAGTCTATGACAAAACGGAATTATTCACTCAAGCAACGTTGAACCGGACAATTCTAAGAATTACGAACCGGATGGCAAGCACATTCTACACACTCAATGGGGATCTGCTTGCACGGGTATCAGCTTTGATCGGATTGTTGTTCCTTCTGTATGCATTCACAAAGAAGATCCAAAACAGAAAAACGAAATCGACATGACGGTAAACTATATCGATCTACGCAGTGATACGGTTACGAAGCCTTCGCCTGCAATGCGGGAAGCAATGATGAAGGCGGAGGTGGGCGATGATGTATTTGGCGAAGACCCGACCGTGAACATTCTTCAGCAAAAAGTAGCTGACTTGCTCGGGAAGGAAGCGGCGTTGTATGTGCCGAGCGGAACACAGGCAAATCAAATCTGCATCAAGGTTCATACGCAACCCGGCGATGAAGTGATCATGGAAAAGGGATGCCACCTGTTCAACTACGAAACAGGGGCACTCTCATTTCTTTCGGGTATTCAGCCCCACGTCATTGAGGGGATACGCGGCGTGATGCAAGTGGAAGACGTGAAGAAAGCCATTCGTCCGAAGGCGTATTACATGCCCCGCAGCGCATTACTTGCGGTGGAAAACACACACAATCGTGCCGGGGGAACCATCTACCCGATTGAAACAATTCGAGAGCTTCATAACTTGACTCGTGCTGAGAAGATGGGTTTCCATCTCGACGGCGCAAGATTGTGGAACGCGTGCGTCGAAACGGGCATTTCTCCGAAAGAATATGCCGCCTATTTCGATTCTGTTTCTGTTTGTCTTTCAAAGGGACTTGGTGCGCCGGTTGGTTCTGTGATTGCCGGATCGAAGGAGTTTGTTGAGAAAGCCCGAAAGTTTCGAAAGATCTTCGGTGGAGGAATGCGGCAAGCCGGTATCCTTGCTGCAGCAGGGATGTATGCCCTTGACAACAACCGGGAACGGTTAAAGGACGATCATGCCAAAATGAAATATTTTGGACGTGAACTGTCAAACATATCGTCTCTCTCTATTGACATGGAAGCGGTTCAGACCAACATCATCATCATCGGTGTTGAGAATACAGGGAGACAGCCGGAAGAAGTACTCGCTATGCTGAAAGCGAAGGGGGCTTTGCTCACAATGGGAAACTGGATGAGCGTTCGGGCTGTGACGCATCTTGATGTTTCAATGGATGACGTGAAGCGGGCAGCAAGCATTTTTCATGAGTTGTTTGGATAAGCATGATCGCCGACAGGTTAAAGTTCAAGCATAGAGCTCAGATAACAGTTCGCAACAATGAAATTGACTGGCAGGGGATTGTCCATAACGCCGTGTATCTTCACTATTTTGAAGTGGGGAGGATGGGATATTTCGAAACTATCGGCTTTCCGATTGTGATCGGTCCGGGTGCCCTTGAACATAAGGTGGTAATAGGACGCAACGAACTGGATTATCGTTCGTCTGCCCGGTTCAATGAAACACTGGATGTGTACACCCGCATTGCCTGGATTCGGAACACGAGCTTTGCGCTCCGCGGTTTCATCGAAGAGGCGACAACAAAACGCCTTGTTGCGGAAAATGTTTCCCTTCACGTCTGGCTGAATCAAGAAACGGGAGAGCCCGCTCTTGTTCCGAACTTCTTTCGCATGCTCGTTCGGAAATTCGAGGGCGAGGATGTTCTGATTACTCCGCTAACCGTTCCCGACAATTAACACAGAGAGGGAAACGCAATGGCAATACCGGGACTTTTTGTTGAATACCTTGTAAATGGAGCCGTGGCCCTTGTGTGGGCATATCCTTTGCTTCTATCGGCGGGCATAACGAAGATAGAAAATCCGTTGCTGCCGTTGTACGCATTAGGATTGTATGTTCTTGGAATGATGATCGATTTCGTTGCGTGGATTGTTACTCGTCCGGTGAAGCGTTTTCTCCGAAGGCGTATCGCACAGTCATACAAAGCCGACGTTGACCAACAACCGGGCTCATCAACAGGCAGACAGGTGAAGTTTTCAATTTATGCACCCGAACTTGCCAGGGAGAACGCGATGAGAAGCAGCAGGGATAGAATAGCGAGAGGGTCGTTCATTAACGCTATTCTTGCAACCATCATCGTCTTACCACTCACGATCGGAATTCCGATAAGCATATTCACATTTGCAATGTGGTGGGGATTTGAATCCGTGAGCTATAAGTTTGAATTGAAGGCTGAACAAGCTATCAAGGGAAAATTATCATAACTGGAGATTCTATGGCAACCGGTCCGGTATCGGCAGGCAATGTTGGTAGTGGAAGAGAAGGGAATTATACGTTTGCGCTCACAGTCCTTACATCGTTGTTTTTCATGTGGGGATTCATTACGTGTCTCAATGATATTCTGATTCCTCATCTCAAAGCTGCGTTCGGATTAAACTATGTGCAGACGATGCTCATCCAGTTTACGTTCTTCACCGCATACTTCATCGTATCAATCCCTTCCGGCTCGATAGTTGAGAAGGTGGGATACAAACGGGGAATTGTTATCGGGCTTATCGTTGCGGGAGTAGGTTGCATGTTGTTCTATCCCGCAGCAGCGACGCGAGTGTATGGATTGTTTCTGGGGGCGTTGTTTGTGCTTGCATCCGGCATTACGTTGTTGCAGGTCGCAGCAAATCCGTATGTGGCAATTCTCGGTTCTCCGCAAACTGCATCGAGCCGCCTGAACTTGACGCAAGCGTTTAACTCTCTCGGCACAACAATTGCGCCGATCATCGGTTCTGCGCTGATACTCTCCACCGCCGCGAAAAGCGCCGAGCGGATTGCCCTTCTCTCTTCAAATGAACAGATTGCCTACATGGCTGCGGAAGCATCTTCCGTGCAGGTTCCGTACATCGGGCTTGCGACTATTCTGTTCATCATCGCTGCCGTCTTTGCAATCATCAAACTTCCTGAAATTGAGGCATCGGACTCCGAAAGCTCATCCGGCGGAAATCACGATACCCTGCATCACAGTGCGTGGGGATACCGGCATCTTGTTCTCGGGGCCATCGGCATTTTCGTGTATGTTGGCGGGGAGGTTTCCATCGGGAGTTTTCTCGTCAACTATCTGAATCAGGATTTTATTGCGGGACTTTCCGAAGCCGAGGCCGGAAAGTACGTCTCACTCTACTGGGGCGGGGCGATGGTCGGACGCTTTTTCGGTGCGATAACCCTGTCCGGAAAGAAGACAACAAAATCATACATACTGCTCGGCCTCATCCTCCCGGTTGCATTTCTTCTTGCATTCTATAACACAAAGGACGTCGGTGATTCACTTGTGTATGTCACGTTTGCAGCAGTGAACCTTGGCATGTTCTTGATTGCGCGCGGCATTCCGGGCAGAACGCTCGCAATGCTTGCGTTCGGTGCGGCGACGCTGGTGGTTGCAACCATGTCGTTGAGCGGGGCTCCTGCAATGTGGAGCGTGCTTGCAGTGGGTATGTTCAACTCCATTATGTTCCCGACAATCTTCACGTTGGCGATTGACGGACTCGGAAAGCACACGGGCCAGGGTTCGGGAATTCTTTGCGCAGCCATTGTCGGCGGGGCGCTCGTACCACTTGCTCAAGGTTTTTTTGCCGATAGAATCGGCATTCAGCATGCGTTCTTTCTGCCGGTACTTTGTTACATGTATATCGCGTACTACGGGTTGAAAGGTCATATACCCGTTTTTGCGAAGAGATAGCATAACATGATTGCCAAATAGTGATTAAGGGCGGAAGCGAAATACTCCTTGCTTCTCGCCCTGCGGTTGGTTATCTTTAGACGTCGTAGAAGTAGCCCGGAATGGGCTATTTTTGTTTGGTAAACCACAAATGTCCCTGATTTCTGCTGTTTTTTAATGATATATGAAGATGTCCTGAGGCTCGCAGAGGAGTGTGCCGCAAAGCACTCGGCCCACGTCGTTGATGTTTCCGTCAGAGGTTCGCAACACAAAACAGTACTCGAGATATTCGTTGATGCGGAAAGCGGCGTCACGACGGAACTGTGCTCGGGAATCAGTCGTGAGTTGGGTGTTCTGCTTGATGAGCGGAACATCGTCAAGGGTTCATACCAACTTGTTGTCTCGTCACCCGGAATTGACCGCGGACTGAAGTTTCCGTGGCAGTACAAGAAGCATGTTGGAAGGAAGTTGAGACTTAGGACAGCAGCCGGACTCCACACCGGAAAACTCGTTGCAACAAATGACGAGGAGTTGGTAATGGAAATTGAGAAGGAAGCCGTACCGTTTCGTTTCGATGCAATACAAGAAGCGACCGTTCAGGCTCCGTGGTAAGAGTGTAGGTATTGATTTTTTTCATCTGGAGGATGTAATGAATTCTGAGATTGTCGAATCGTTCGGCTCAATGGTCCGTGAAAAAGGGATCGACAAAGACATGCTCGTTGGTATTGTCGAGGATGTCTTTGCGATGATGGTGCGGAAGAAATACGGACAAGATGCGAAATTCTCCGTCGTCGTGAATATGGAGAAGGGCGATATCGAAATTTTCCTTGAGCGTGAGGTTGTTGAAACCGTGGAGAATCCGGCCACGCAAATCGACGTTGAAACAGCGCGCGAGCTTTCAGGCGAAAAGCTTGAGGTGGGCGAGGAATATGTTGAAGTGGTTCCGCTGGCATCATTCGGGCGCCGGCTCGTCGTCAGCGCAAAACAGAATCTCAACCAGCGCATCAAAGAAATCGAGCGTGAAAACGTCTTCAACGAGTACAGCAATACAATCGGGGAGATTATTGTCGGCGAAATCTATCAAATCCGGCGCAACGAAATTCTCATCAATCATAATCGCAATGAGCTGCTGCTTCCCAAGAGTGAACAGATTCTGAAGGAACGATACAAGAAGGGCGACAGCATTCGTGCCGTAATAAAAGAAGTTCGCAAGAATTCCGGGAATCCTGTGGTAATTGTGTCACGCGCCGACCCGGCGTTTCTTGAAAAGCTCTTCGAGCTTGAAATTCCTGAAATCTACGACGGCATTATTGAGATCAAGCGGATTGCCCGCGAACCGGGTGAACGTGCGAAAGTGGCTGTCGAATCACATGATGATCGCATAGATGCGGTGGGTGCTTGCGTTGGAATGAAGGGCGTCCGCATCCATACAATTGTGCGTGAATTGAATAACGAGAACATCGACGTCATCAACTACAGCGACCAACCGATCGCGTTTATTCAGCGCTCGCTTGCTCCGGCGAAGTTGAAAAGCATCGAGGTAGACAATGAAGCCAAAACCGCGAACATTGTCGTCGCTTCCGATCAGGTATCGCTTGCCATCGGACGCAATGGCCAGAATATCAGACTTGCTTCGAAACTCACAGGATACGAGATCAACCTCATCAAAGAGGGCGGAGATGATGAGTACGATATCGAACTCGTCGACTTCAAAGAGGAGATTGGAGAAGAGCTGTACCTGAAGCTGATTGAGAAGGGACTGGAAACAGCGAAGGATGTTCTCACCGCGAAGCTGGATACCCTGCTCGAGGTTGAAGGTCTCACAGAAGAAAGAATCAGAGAGATTCGTGAACTCATGCAACGCGATCTCGACGAGGCGGAAGTTGAAGAAGACGAAGAGGAAGAAGAGGGCGAGGAACAGGAGGAGGAGAAGGAGAATGGGCAGGCAGCGAACGGAGAGCCCGTCACAGAATCCGCGGCTGCGCCCGCTGAAGAAAAGGGCACCGATAATGTGCCTGCAACCGAAGAGCAAACAACATCAGGGGAGCCGGAACGGGAACAATAGCTGGGGCCTTACTCATGAACTGATGATGCTTTCTAAAGGGAACGAATGTCCGAAACTGCAGAAAAGAAAAAGAAAATCTACAAGCTGGCGACCGAGTTGAACGTCTCGCACGAGACGCTGGTTGAGTTTTTGAAGAAGAAGGGATACGCGGTCAAGAACCACATGTCGTCGGTAGACGAAGACATGATGCGCGATATCACTATTCACTTCAAAAAGGAAAAAGATGTTGCCGAGAAGCACCAGCGGAAAATAGCTGAGATTCGCGAGAACAAGAAGAAGGTCGAGAAAAAGATCGAGGCACCGGAACATGCGACCGCCCCGCCTCCGGTAGTGCATACGGAACTCGTAGCCCCAGCGCCGTTGATTGCCCTGGAAGAACCTCCTGTGCAACAGCCTGCTCAGGTTGTTGAAGAAATTGTTGTCGGTCCCTCGGCTGTTGAAACTCCCGAACCGGTTGTCGAACCCGTTTCGGAGGAGCTTCCTGCTCCCGAAAAAGAGGAAGTAGCGGAAGAAAAGGCCAAGGAGCCCGAATATGTTTCCCCTCTCGAAAAGGAGCGTCGTACCAAAGTCGGCCTGACGGTAAAGGGCAAGATGGAACTTGCCCCGCCCAAGAAAGCGGTACGGCAAAAGGCTGCCGCCGCAAAACCGAAGGCGGTAGAGGAAACGCAGCCGGTACCGGTACAACCGGAATCGGAAGAAGAGCATCGAAGGAAGAAGAAAAAGAAGAAGGTCCGCGGCGGACCCGATGTCGCCGAGCCGGTTGCAGAAGTTGATGCGATCGATCGCAAGAAGAAGAAAAAGAAAAAACTCCGCACGAAAGAAATCGACCAGGCTGAAGTGAAAGATGCCATCCGCAGAACATTTGCTGCAATGGATGAAACTGTGGTGGGGACGCGGGCCGCATTTAAGAAGCGAAAGCGAAAAGAGCGTGAGGAAGAAGAGTTGCGGATGCAGGAAGAAGCCGAGCGTGACGCAGGCAAGATTCGGGTAACGGAGTTTGTGTCGGTGAACGATTTGGCAAACCTGATGCACGTCAACGTCGCTGACGTCATCAAGAAGTGTATCGAACTGGGCATGATGGTATCCATCAACCAGCGACTCGATAAAGATACGATCACACTCGTGGCCGATGAATTCGGTTTTGAGATCAGCTTCTTTGAAGAAATCACCGAAGAGGAAGTGTTTGAGGACAAAGAGGATGACCCGGCAATGTTACGCCGCCGTCCTCCCGTCGTCACAATCATGGGACACGTTGATCACGGGAAGACATCGCTGCTTGACTACATCAGAAGGGCAAATGTTGTTGCCGGCGAATCAGGTGGCATTACGCAGCATATCGGAGCGTATGAAGTAACAACCGCAAGTGGCAGTCGCATCACATTCCTTGATACGCCCGGTCACGAGGCGTTTACCGCCATGCGTGCCCGAGGGGCAAAAGTAACGGATATAGTCGTGCTTGTGGTTGCTGCAGATGACAGTGTCATGCCTCAAACGCTGGAGGCAATCAGCCACGCGCAGGCGGCAGGAGTTCCCATTGTTATTGCGATGAACAAGGTGGACAAACCCGACGCCAATCCCGATAGGATTCGTCAGCAGCTTGCGGAGAAGAATATTCTCGTCGAGGAGTGGGGCGGCAAGTATCAATCTGTGGAGCTTTCGGCAAAAACAGGGAAGAACGTCGATGTCCTTCTCGAAAAGATTGCCCTCGAGGCCGATGTTCTTGACCTGAAAGCAAATCCCGACAGGCTGGCATGGGGAACAATTATCGAAGCGCAGCTTGACAAAGGCAAAGGCATCACTGCAACCGTGCTTGTTCAGAAAGGCACGCTTCGCGTTGGTGAGCCGTTTCTTGCTGGAATTTATTCGGGGAAAGTCCGCGCGATGTTCGATGAGCGCGGTAATCGTGTTGAAGCAGCCGGACCGTCAACCCCCGTACAACTCACGGGTCTGGACGGATTCCCGCAGGCGGGTGATACGTTTGTTGTTACCGAGTCGGATCGCATTGCGCGTGAAGTCAGCTTGCGTCGCCAGCAGTTGAAGCGCGAGCAGGATTTCAGGCAGATACGGTTGACGACGCTTGATGACATCTCTCAACAAATCAAAGAAGGACAAGTGAAGGAACTCAACGTCATTGTTAAGGGTGACGTTGACGGATCGGTGGAGGCACTTTCCGATTCGCTGATGAAGATTGCGCACAAGGAAGTGAAGGTCAGGGTGATCCACAAAGGAGTGGGCACTATTTCCGAGTCGGATATCATTCTCGCCGCTGCATCGAGCGCTGTCATTATCGGTTTCCGGGTACGCCCGAACCTGAATGCACGACGACTTGCGGAAAAAGAGAAAGTGGATATACGGACGTACAACATCATTTATGACGCTATCAATGATGTTCGTCAGGCGTTGGAAGGATTGCTTGCTCCCGAAACGAAAGAGGAAATCACAGCAACTGTTGATGTTCGTGATGTGTTCAAAGTGCCGAAAGTCGGGAATATCGCAGGTTGTTATGTGCAAGATGGGAAGATCGTCCGCAACAATCGCGTACGCCTTGTCCGTGACGGCATTCAGGTCTTTGAGGGAGGAATTTCCTCGTTGAAACGATTCAAGGAAGATGTTCGTGAAGTAGAGGCAGGTTTTGAATGCGGAGTCGGGCTTGAAGGGTTCAACGATATCAAAGTCGGCGACACGATCGAAGCATTCAAGATTGTCGAGACAAAACGGAAATTGTAATGTCGATTCGAACTGATCGTGTCGCCTCGCTGATCAAAGAAGAGATCGGCTTCATTGTCACACGTGAATACAGCAGCACCGAATACGGATTCATTACCGTTACTGACGTGCGAATGACGCCGGATTTGAAAATTGCGAAGGTGTTTTTCAGCATTTTCGGCACGCCTGAAAAACAGGCGAAAACAATGGAGATGCTTGACGGGCAGAAACAGCATATTCGGGGCGAGGTTGCACACCGCGTGCATCTGAAGTTCGCACCGGCGCTCCAATTCTATCAGGACACAACGATGGATGAGGTTGATAAGATCAACCGGCTTATCAATAAGATTCACTCGGAAGAGCAGAAGAATGGCAACGATTCTCAATCGAAAGCTGAATCTTGAAGAAGGTGAGATGTTTCTTGTCAGCAAGCCGTTGGAGTGGTCGTCGTTTGATGTTGTCAACAAGATGCGAAGCATCTTTCATATCGAACGGATCGGGCACGCCGGCACGCTGGACAAGAATGCGACAGGATTGCTGATCGTTTGCACGGGAAAGAAAACGAAGGAACTCTCCGGGTTCCAGGAACTTGAAAAAGAATACGCCGTAACAATGCGGCTTGGTGAACGGACGGAAAGTTATGACGCGGAGACTCCTGTCATTGAGTCGAGTGACGTCTGCGGACTCAGCAACGAGAACATTCGCTCAGCGATTGCACGCTTCATCGGCAATCAAACCCAACTGCCGCCGATGTGGTCGGCAGCAAAAGTTCGGGGCAAACGATTGTACAAATATGCCCGCAAGGGGGTTGAAGTCGAGCGCCGTCCCCGTGATGTGTACATTCGGAATATCGCCGTGACCCGGATCGCTGTTCCTGACGTGGAGATGACGGTGGTATGTTCGAAAGGTACGTATGTGCGGACTCTTGTGAATGATATCGGACTTGATCTCGGCGTGGGAGCGCATGTGGCGGCGTTATCGCGCACGCGTATCGGGGATTTTCATCTTTCCGATGCGCTGACGCTTGATGATCTTATGCAGTACAAGCATGCTCGTCGCAATGAGAGGTTATGATCGTTGTTCGTTCATTTGATGAATTGACAAACGATCCCAATTCGGTTGTCACGGTTGGGACGTTCGACGGTGTTCATCTGGCGCACAAAGAAATCGTGCGGGAGGTGGTGCATCGGGCGCGCATGCGCGAGGGTCGCAGCGTTGTGGTGACGTTTGACCCGCATCCGAAAGAAGTTGTAACTTCTCAACGCGGCCCGGTTTCCTTGTTGACAACAATAGAAGAACGGCTTGAGCAGTTTTCCGTGCTTGGGGTTGAGATGCTCTACATCATCGCCTTCACGTATGAATTCTCACGGCAGAGTTCTGAAGAATTCTACCGGCGCTACCTGATTGATGGAACAGGCGTCAGCGAGGTTGTTGTCGGCTACGATCATATGTTCGGCAGGGATCGGGAAGGCAAAACCGGGGAGCTCGTGACAATGGGAAAGCGGTACGATTTTTCGGTATTTGCCATGCACCCGTTTACCGTTGATGGTCAAGTGGTGAGCAGTACGCAAATCAGAAAATCGCTTGCTGCCGGCGATATCGAACGGGCGAACAAGTTCCTCGGTCGTGAGTATTCCCTTCGGGGAACAGTTGTACGGGGAGATGAGCGCGGGCGGACAATCGGGTTCCCGACCGCAAATATCCTTCCCGATTCAGAGAAGAAGATGGTGCCGCTTAACGGTGTCTACTTCGTCGGCGTAACTGTCCGCGAACAGACATACTTCGGCATGATGAATATCGGTGTACGGCCGACGGTTTCTGATGCTTCGCGACGGACATTGGAGGTACATCTGTTCGATTTTAACGAGGATATTTACGGGGAAGAAATAACAGTCAGATTTATCAGCAAGCTTCGGGATGAGCAGAAATTTGCTTCTCTTGAAGAACTCACGCGGCAACTCGGCCATGACAGGGAAGGATCCCTGAAACTGATTGCCAGACAGCAGGAACGACAATAACAGTAATCTTTTAACGATAAACGTAGGAGCCTTATCATGGCGTTAACGAAGGAACAAAAAGCAGAAATCATCAAGAAGTACGGCAAAGGCCCGCAGGATACAGGATTGCCCGAGGTTCAGGTGGCGTTGCTTACGGCGCGCATCAACGATCTCGCGCCGCATTTCGAAAAATTCGGAAAAGATCACCATTCAAGGGTTGGTCTTCTCCGTATGGTCGGCAAGCGTCGCCGCCTTCTGGATTATTTGCAGGAGAAGAACATCGACCGCTACCGAAAACTGATTGCCGACCTCAACATCAGAAAATAACTATTGCACCGCATCTAACAGAAAGTACATATGAAGGTAACAAAAGAGATTAACCTCGGCGGTAAGCCGTTTTCACTGGAGACGGGCCGGTTTGCTAAGCAGGCAGATGGTGCTATCATGGCGCGCCACGGCGATACGATGGTACTTGCCACCGTTGTCGGCGCACGGACGGTAAGGGAGGGATTGGATTACTTCCCGCTGCAAGTCGAGTACCGCGAAAAGGCTGCATCAGCAGGAAAAATTCCCGGAGGATTCTTCAAGCGTGAAGCCCGACCGACAGAAAAGGAAATCCTATCGGCCCGCCTCATCGACCGGCCTATTCGTCCTTTGTTCCCCGAATGGTTCAAGTGTGAGACACAGGTCATGGTGACGGTCTATTCATCCGATCAAGAGCATGACGGCGATGTGATCGGGGCAGTGGCAGCTTCAGCGGCTCTTGCGATTTCAGACATTCCATTTGAAGGACCTGTAGGTGAAGTCCGCGTAGGACGAATCAGCGGACAGTTTGTGATTAACCCGACCTTTACCGAGTTGCGAACAAGCGACATGGATGTTATTGTTGCAGGAACAAGCGATTCGATCTTGATGGTGGAAGGTGAAGCTCACGAAATCTCTGAACAGGATATGCTTGCCGCACTGGAGTTTGCCCATGGTCATATCAAGAGCCTCTGCAATCTGCAACTCGAGCTTCTCAAAGAAGTCGGCAAGGCGAAGCGCGTAGCCCCGCCGGCCGAAGGAAATCCGGAATTGCTTGCTGCTGTTCAACAAACGGTTGGAAACAAAATAGCCGAGTTGGCAAACACGCCTCTCTTGAAGGAAGAACGAGCAGCCCGTACTCAGGCAATCTACGAAGAAACACAAACTGCGCTTGCAGAAAAGTTTCCCGATCAAGAGAAAGTCATCTCCGAACTCCTGCATCAGATGGAATATGTGGAAATGAGAAAGATGATTCTCGAGAAGGGCAAACGCCTGGACGGAAGAGGGCTTGAAGACATCCGCCCGATTACAATTGAAGTCGGAATTCTCCCGCGAACACATGGTTCTGCGCTGTTTCAGCGAGGTGAAACGCAGAGTCTCACAACGCTTACGCTCGGCACAAAACTCGACGAACAAGTGATAGACGGACTCTTGCCTGATTCAACGAAACGGTTCATGCTGCATTACAATTTTCCGCCGTTCTCGGTTGGGGAAGTCGGAAGGTTGGGAACGACGGGACGTCGTGAAATCGGGCACGGTAATCTTGCCGAACGTTCGATCAAAGTGCTGATGCCGCCGGAAAACGAATTTCCCTACACCGTCCGGCTCGTTTCTGATATTCTCGAATCGAACGGGTCGTCATCAATGGCAACTGTGTGCGCAGGAACGCTTGCATTGCTGGATGGTGGCGTTCCGTTGAAAAAGCCTGTTGCTGGAATTGCAATGGGCCTTGTGAAGGAAGGTGACAAGACGGCAATTCTGAGCGATATTCTCGGCAACGAGGATCATCTGGGTGATATGGACTTCAAGGTTGCCGGAACGACCGAAGGGATAACCGCCTTCCAAATGGATATCAAGATTCGCGGCATCTCGTTGGAAATTATGCAGAAGGCTCTTGCGCAAGCCCGGATCGGACGCATGCACATTCTTGGCAAGATGAATGAAGCGATCGCCAAACCGCGTCCCGATCTTTCGACGTACGCACCACGCCTTACGACGCTGAAAATTCCGGTTGATATGATCGGCGCGTTGATTGGCCCGGGTGGAAAGAATATCCGGCAAATTGTGAAGGACAGCGGCGCCGAGATCAACATCGAAGACGACGGAACAGTTGTCGTTGCCGCCACAACCAAGGAAGCGGCTGACAAGGCGCTGAACGCAATCGGCAGAATAACCGAAACACCGGAGGTTGGTAAAATCTACAGGGCACGTGTGACGAAAGTAATGGATTTCGGAGCGTTTGTTGAGTTCCTTCCCGGAAAAGAAGGTCTCGTGCATGTGTCGCAGCTTGATATCAAGCGCGTCAACAAGCCATCCGATGTTGTCAAAGTGGGCGATGAATTCGATGTGAAGATTACGGACAAGGATGATCAGGGACGATGGAAACTCAGTCGCAAAGTTCTTATGACCCAGGAACACGAAAAGCCGGTTCAGTCATAACAACCGCAAGGGGAGCATGATGAAGGTGATTCTTCCGCGCTATATGCTTGCATTGATGGCCTGCTTTGTTTTGCAGGCGGGGGTTGCGCAGAACATCGAGAACAAAATCGCCGTCGGGCTTCGTGTCGGACCCAATATTTGGATGAACGACATGAACGACCGCCGGGTTGGATTCGGGGTTGAAGCACTTTCCCGATACGGTGTCTCGAGGACATTCAGTGCAGGGTTGGCCTTCGGTTATGACAAGATCGCGGCAAAGCAGTTTCCTGTTTCCGCCACCATACCTATCAATCACGTTCAAGCTAATGTCTTTCACGCGAGTATCACCGCGTGGCTTCAACTCTCCTCCGGCACGTTCTCGCCGTATCTGTATTTCGGGATTGGCGGGATGCACTACACCCGAAAAGATGGTTCGGGGTGGCCCTATCCGAAAGAGGACGGAGGCCACAGCGCTGCGTATGTTCCGATCGGCTTCGGGTTTGAGACCTTTGTCCACCGGAAGGGTTCGCTTATGTTCGACTTCGGGTTCAGGGTGATTGACAAGGCGACTGACAATGTTCCTACGGGGTCAGATTCCTATCCGACTATGAAGATCGGGTACACGCTGTACTTTGGGGCGAATGACGACGATGACTCCGATGGTGACGGCCTTACGGATGGAGAAGAAAGACAAATCGGCACCGATCCGAATGATCCCGATTCGGACCAAGACGGTCTTTCCGATGGTCAGGAAGTGAAAGTCTACAAAACCGATCCGCTCAACCCTGACACCGATGGCGACGGACTCAGGGATGGTGATGAGGTGTTCAGGTTCGGGACTGACCCGTTGCATCCTGATACCGATCGTGACGGACTCAGTGATTGGGATGAAATCTACAAGCATAATACGGATCCGTTGAAGCCCGATACCGATAAAGACGGACTCACGGATGGCGAAGAGGTGTTGCTCTACAAAACGGATCCGCTGAAACCCGATAGCGACGGAGACGGACTGAACGACTACAATGAAATCATGTCGTTCAAAACAGATCCTACGAAGGCAGATACAGATGGCGGGGGTGTTGATGACGGAACGGAGATCAAACGGGGCACGAACCCGCTGGATCCGAAAGATGATTTCCCCGCGTTGAAGCCGACAGCACCGCCGCCCATCGCGCTTGGCGAAGTGATAGTGTACGACGAATTAAAGTTCGCTCCCTGGAGTTCCCAAATCTCCCCTGCGGCAGAACAAGTATTGGAGAGGATTCTGGAGATACTTACCCTCAATCCCCAAATTGAAATGGAGATTCGCGGGTACACAGACAATGGCGGCGCTCTCGAACGAAACATTGCAGTGTCGGGTGAACGAGCGAAAGCTGTCAAAGGCTGGCTGGAAGCTCGCGGAATTGCGGCATCAAGGCTTACCGCGAAAGGATTCGGACCCAGAAACCCGATTGCCTCAAACGCAACCGAGGCCGGACGCGAGAAGAACCGGCGAATTGAGTTTGTACGTACGAAGTAGGGGCGTTGTTGAAGAAGCGTTGGAGAAGGGCGTAGCGCAAACGGGCGCTACGCCCTTTTGTGTTCTCAGAGGGTGAGCAATTGATGCTTGAATGCTGAAATATCCAACTCACCCGAAATCCATTTCACAAGATCAGGCCCGTATTTGTTCATAAAATACAGGACACTGATTTCCCTTTCCTGCAGGCTCCCGTTAGGCAGAAGTCCGTTTGCCGCACGTTCAATCTGCCTGACCGCCGTTTCGTTCCGTCGCTTCTGAGCCGCAACAGCCTTCTCCTTCAGTCCGTTCATGCTGCCATCGATTTTTGACTGAACATTTTCGAGTGCAGCTATGAGTGTCGGATCCACCTCCTTCAAACCGAATTTCATTTCATTCAGTGCATTGCGGACACCAGACGCCGCATTGCCAAACACCTCTTCGAGCTTGATGGAAGAAATCTGTTCGGAAACCTTTGCAGTCACCCTGTCTGTATCCTCCAGAAATTCAAGGAGATCCAGCCCGTATTTCTCCATTGCCCGGAGCAATCGTTCCTCAACAAACGATGCGCTTGCGCGGGGGTACACAATCGGCTGCGGAACTTCGAATAGTTCGTACACAGGTTTGAGTTGTGCGTGGTAGGCCACTTCGGATGGACCGGCGACATAGGCAACGGTCGGAAGAAGCACATCCTGAATGATGGGGCGAAGAATGACATTGGCGCTGAGTAACTCGGGCGTTTCTCGGGCGATACGCAGTAATTCGTCAGGCTGAATGAAGTGTCTGGTTCCTTTCAAACTGAAGTCATTCTCGGTTTCCCTCGGCTGAATCAGGTAGCGGCCGCCTTTATGGAACATGAAAAGGTTCAGGGATTTCGGTTTAACCTGAGCGTGGTACTGTTCTTCCAGTTCGGCGCTTTGAGCAATCACGAGTTGTGATGTTTTGGGGAGTTCCGAGATTTCCTTTACGAAGATGGGGGAGACAAGCTTCTTCAGTTCGGGATGATTGGGGGAAAGGAAGACAATCCCGTAATCTTCAAACAAGAAATTCATCCAATGAACGAATGCTTGATTGAATGTTCGGCCCGGTATATAGGCTGCCTTGATCGAGTCAAGAAGTTTCTGGGTAAACTCTGTTTTTTGAAGGGATGATTCCAGGGACGCCAGTGTCTTTTCGAGAGATGCGTCAAAAACCAGCTCGCCGATTGCGCCGAGATTTCGTTCGGGCATTTCGTCGCCGTGCAGGTACTCGATTCGGGCGGGTTTGTTTTCCGAGTTGAGGAGATACGTGTGATTCATCTCCGCGAAATCATGATCTTCCCCCTCAATCCAAAACACAGGGACGAAATCGAAACCCGGAAACTTCATCTTCAGCTTTTCCGCAAGCTTGATTGCCGTGACTGTTTTGAACACCGTGTACAGCGGCCCGCCGAACAATCCGACCTGTTGACCCGTGACGACCGCGACGGTTGTTGTTTTTTTCAACAGTTCGATGTTGTCAAGAGTCTTCTGAGAGGAACCGAACGATACGTTTTGTTCATGCAGGACGTGTGATACAGTCTCCCTGTTTATCTGCCTTTCCTGCAGCATTCCGAGTAGGCTCTCATACGAATCATTTGTGCGGAAATTCGAGGGGAAGAAGCGCTTTACCTCGTCAAAATCGTACACATAATCAAAAAAGAGTTGGGAGAATCCTCCTGTTGCAGGAGGAAGTTGACGGTAATCGATCCAGTCCATTCGGGAATTCGTCTACGCGAGAAGTGTGATTGAAATAGGGAAGATACAGCAGCCATTTCTTCGACTGCTTCATGCGGGAGAAATATAACTCTATGTTGACTTTATTTCAATGGAATACTATATTGCTATCGGGTTCTTCGTGCAGTTGAAAGAAGGATTCGTCATCCCTGAGTGGTTCCTCGTTAGTTAACAAACTGATCTTTTACAATTTTTCATGCTGAGTTTTTCCGTTCTTTTTTGTACCCGCCCATTTCTGCGCGTTACAGCAGTTCAACATTCATTTCAGATACGTTTCATCACCAAACAACATCATCCAGTGAAATACTGCGAGCAGTATTCCACAGAGGAAGATCTATGTCAGATGAGAATGAAGTAAAATCAGGATCGTCGGAAACTCCGGATAATCCAGCGCCTCCGAAGAAGGCACTGCCTCCGATCTCGTCGGCAAGGCCCGTTGGTGGTACTGCGAAATCCCTGCCGCCGATTGCGTCAGCGAAACCTGTTGCCGGAACCGCGCCGCAAGCGCCGACTCCGGCAACAACGCCAAAGCCTGCGCCGCCGCCTACTCCGGCTGCAAGTTCGCCACAACCTGCGCCTCAAACAACTCCACCGGTTTCTGTTCCATCTGCCGCTCCACGTGCTTCAAAGCCTGCCCAGGAAGTCCGCAAGCCGAAGCAAGACAAACCGCCGGAGAATGATCAAGGTATCTGGCGGATGAGCCGCAAGAATTTCCTGAATGTTGCAGGCTGGTTCGGATTCGTTGGCTTTCTTGTCACTGCAACGGTGGGGGCAATTCGCCTCATGGTGCCGCGAGTCTTGTACGAGGCACCTTCAGCGTTCAAAGCCGGTTTTCCCGAGGACTACATTATAGGTGAAGTCAACGAGACGTATAAGGATGAGTTCAGGGTTTGGATTGTGAGAGAAGTAGATGGATTCTATGCCCTGCTTGCAATCTGCACACACCTCGGATGTACGCCGCGGTGGGCAGCTTCTGAATCGAAGTTCAAGTGCCCCTGTCACGGCAGCGGCTATCATAAGGATGGCGTGAACTTCGAAGGCCCGACTCCGCGTCCGCTTGAGCGCTTGAAAATCACGCTCGCAGATGACGGGCAGATTCTTGTCGACCGGAATATCAAATTCCTTTATGAAAAACAGGAGTGGTCAAGACCCGATGCATTCCTGAAGTACGGTTAGTCGCAGGTTCGATCTTTGAAATAGGCCATTAGCGGCCACGATGTCTCTCGAATTCAGATAGGATTCTTATGCTTGGCATACTCGACCAGCTAAAGTCAAAGTGGGAGAAGACGGATGTCTATAAGTCCATATTCCGTCACAACTATCAGGACACGCAACGCAACAGGGCGTTGCAAATAGTTGATAATGTCTTCCTCCACCTTCATCCTGTTCGCATTTCGCGTCACGCAACAAACATCGGATTCACGTGGGGGATGGGAGGGATTACGTTCCTTCTGTTCATCGTCCTCACGATTACCGGCGTGATTCTGATGTTCTACTATCGCCCCGCAGCAGAATATGCGTACGACGATATGAAGTATCTGATGAACGACGTTGCCTTCGGGCCGCTGATGCGGAACATGCATCGCTGGGCTGCACACGCCATGGTGATTACCGTGATGCTGCACATGTTCCGCGTGTTTCTTACCGGTTCGTACAAGCCTCCCCGACAGTTCAATTGGGTTATCGGGGTTATCCTCCTCACACTCACACTATTCCTCAGTTTTACAGGCTACTTGTTGCCGTGGGATCAGCTTGCCATTTGGGCTGTTACCGTCGGAACCAACATGGCCCGTGCAACTCCGCTCTTGGGTCACGAAGGCCCGTTCGGTCCTGAATTAGGCATGAAGATCGACAATGACGTTCGTTTTGTGTTGTTGGGTGGAACGCAGGTCGGCCCCCCCACGCTGCTCCGCTTCTATGTGTTGCATTGCATATTCCTACCGCTTGTCGGGGGCATTCTGATGATAGTTCATTTCTGGAGGATCCGGAAAGACGGCGGTATCTCGGGTCCTGATGTTACGTCCAAGAAATTCTAATCGCTTCCAAATCTAACTGAAAGAGCATGGAACATCTTCTCAAAATTATCAGCAAGCCCGACAACCTCCCCATCATTTTGATGTTAGTGCTGACATTGTTCTATGCGTGGCTTGCGTGGAAAAAAGCGGCAAAGAACGACCGTCAGGATATTTCAGAAGAAGCAAAGCAAGCGGATAAGGTTCAGGTGTGGCCGTATCTCGTGAAGGTCGAATTCCTCGGCGCTTTGGTTGTGATGGTGATTTTGACGTTCTGGTCGTTCTTGCTTGATGCCCCGCTTGAGGAACCTGCCAACCCCGCGCTGACACCCAATCCGTCAAAAGCGCCGTGGTACTTTCTGGGGTTGCAGGAAATTCTGGTTTATTTTGATCCGTGGATTGCCGGCGTGCTGATCCCCACGTTCATCATTATCGGCCTTGCTGCCATCCCGTATATCGACATCAACCCCAAGGGGAACGGATACTATACATTCAAGGAGCGCAAGTTTGCCATTCTCACATTCTGTTTCGGCTTCCTGTTGCTGTGGGTTGCCTTGATTGTGCTCGGGACATTCTTCCGGGGACCCGGATGGAATTTGTTCTGGCCGTGGGAGTATTGGGACACGCATCGTGTTGTGGCATTAACGAATATCGATTTCACGGAGTTGTTCGGCATTCCCACACGGCTTGTGGATGATTCACTCAATCCTGTAGCAATGATTTTCGGCAGCGTTGTTATTGTTGCCTGGTACTTGATTGCAGTCGTGTATTATGTGTGGAAGAAGAACACAGATGTGATGCAGAAGTTGGGATTGGTCCGGTACAGCATCACGGCATTCCTGTTTCTGACAATGATGGCAGTTCCCATTAAAATTATTCTGCGGCTGACGTTAAATGTCAAATATATTCTCGTCACGCCATTCTTTAACATCTGACAGTTGCAACCAATACAAGGAGGTTCTTCTTGTTTGAACAACGTGCGAAAATTCCGATAGAGCAACGCAACTACAGTAAGTACTACCTGGTGTTGTCCGGATTGCTGTTTCTGGGAACAATGTGGGCTGTTGTGGATGAAGTTGCCACGCGCCGCCCGTGGAAAGACTACCAGAAGGAATACCGCACGATGGCGGACACGCTGGTTAAGCAGCAGATTGAATATGCGGCGAGCGAAATTGATTCATTTGCATTGGATGAAGCACGCCAACAATTGAAGCATGCCCAGGACTCGCTTCGCAGCGATCGGTATCTTTCAACGATGAAGGAATTCGAGAAGGCATCCGAATCTCTTATTGATGAAACAAGAGAGTATCAATTTGCCAAGAGTCGCGGCGACGAAGCATACTACTTTTGGAAAAAGTCCATCCAGGATGGGAAAGAAAATCTCAACCTCAAAGCGCGGCTCGACAAAGAAGAAGCGCTAATGGCGGAGCATCAGGAGAAAATGAATCTGCATCAGGCGACCAAAGATTCGCTGCAGGAAATCCTGAACGAGTACCGCGCAAACGTCAGAACGGCGCAGAATGCCATCACGAACATTCTCAAGACAGTTGAGAAATGGGAAACGAAGCAGGCGAGGCTCGCATCGGCGCCAATTCAAATCCGACAAGTGATGATGCTGGACTATGACCGAAATCCTTTTAACGATCCGAAAGCACGAGTCGACCGTTGTCAATCATGCCATCTCGGTTGGAACGAAGAATTGATGGAGGAGGCACCGCAACCGTTCAAAAAGCATCCTCTGCCTGACCTTCTCGCTTCGCACAATCCTGAAGTGTATGGCTGCACGCCGTGTCATCGCGGGCAGGGAGCAGCACTTACGCCGGGCATGGCGCATGGTGAAGACGATCATTACTGGGAGAATCCACTCCTCAGAGGCAAGGATGTTTGGGCCTCGTGCAACGAATGTCACGACAATGAGAGCATCCTTCGTCATGCACCAACGTTTACAAACGCCAAGCGGCTGATGATAGAGTCGGGGTGTCATGGTTGCCACGAAATTAAGGGCTACACCGACGTTCCGAAAATCGGCCCGCAGCTGAGCGGCCTCTCGTACAAGACGTCGCCGACATGGGTGTACGAGTGGGTGAAAAATCCGAAGTCCTACAATCCGCATACGCGTATGCCGGATTTCAAGTTCAGTGAAACGGAAGCCGAAGCGGTGACAGCGTATTTGATGGATGTATCTCAGCGCTATCAGTTTAGATTTACGTCTCCCAAAGGTGCATACACTGGAGGCAGCGTGCAGCGCGGAAAAGAGACGTTCGAGACAGTCGGGTGTCAGAGTTGTCACGTTGTCGGCGAGATGACGGCGGTTCGTGAAGCTCGCGGAACAAGCTATGACATTGCGCCGGAGTTGACGCGGGTGGGAAGCAAAGTAAATCCGGATTGGCTGTATGATTGGATCAGAAATCCGCGGCATTTCAATCCGACGACAAAAATGCCGAGTCTCCGGCTTACTGATGCTGAAGCAAAAGACATCGTTGCATATCTCATGACGCTGAAAGACGATCGGGAGATCTCTGTAAAGGCACTTGATCTAACATCTTCAACAACAATACGGAAGGGCGAAAGCCTCATTCGTGAGTTTGGCTGCAATGGCTGCCATTTGATACCGGGATTGGAGAAGGAGGGGAGAGTATCGGTTTCCCTTTCGAACTTCGGGCGCAAGAAGGTTGAGGAAATGGACTTTGGCGATACAAAAGTCAAGCACACGTGGCATGACTGGGTGTACAACAAATTGAAGAATGCCCGTGCCTTTGCCACTGACAGAATTGTGCAGAAGATGCCGATTTTCTCATTCTCTGAAGAGGAAGTGACGACGCTTCGAATGTACCTTCTTTCACTGACGAAAGATGAGCCGGACAAAAAATATGTCAGAGCATTTGACAAGAAACAACAGAACATTGAGGCGGGTCGTCGTCTGGCAATGCTTTACAATTGCCAACAATGCCACATGCTGGAGGATCATGGCTCATACCTTGCCGCAACCATCGAAGAAACCGCATTTCATCCGCCCATCATAACGGGCGAAGGCGCTAAAGTACAGGAACAGTGGCTTCACGATTTTCTGAAGAGCCCCTCGCCAATCGGGCAGAATTCCGTCAGGCCCTGGGTTCCTACGAGGATGCCGACGTTCCAACTTTCGGAAGATGAGATCAACAAGTTGCAGAAGTACTTTCTCGGACTGAGCAATCAGGAATTCGAGTTGCGCGACTACCGGGCATTTCCGCTTGACCCGCAACGTCTCCGTATCGGGAAGGAAATCTTTACCGACTTTCAATGTTTGAATTGCCATCCGTCAGGCCCGTTCCGTCGGGGTCCGGGCGAAGTATCGACATCCGACCTTGCACCGAACCTCGCACTTTCGCGTGACCGCCTCAAGCCTGAATGGATTGTCGATTGGCTTGCCGATCCCGGGAAGATACAGCCCGGCACTCGTATGCCGACATTCTTCCCTGATGGCGAATCGCCGCTGCCGGATGTTCTGGATGGCGACGCCAAAAAGCAGATGGAGGCAATTCGTGACTATGTTCTGACACTTGCTCAGCCGGTAAGGACGACGGTCGTATCCAAATAACCTCGCATGCTAATATCAATCAACTAACAATTATCAGAAGGAGTAGAGATGAAAGTATTCATGAACGTGCTGGTGATTTCTGCCTTTGTTGCCGGAAGTGCTGTTGCCGGGGATGTGACAGGCAAGGTGATATTTGACGGGGCTGCCCCAAAATCCGTCGCGCTACGCATGGACGCAGACAAGGTATGCAAGGTTGCGCACAAAACTCCCCAACGAAGCGAAGAAGTAGTCGTGAACGACAACAACACGCTCAGGAATGTTCTCGTGTATGTGAAGGACGGATTGGGCAACAGAAAGTTCCCGCCTCAGGCGGCAAAGGTAACGTTGGATCAATTAGGTTGTATCTACATTCCCCACGTCGTCGGTATCCAAACCGGTCAGGAGCTTGAAGTGACGAATAGCGATCCGACTTTGCACAACGTACACTCTCTTTCTAAAGAAAATCCGCAGTTCAACGTTGCCCAGCCCAAGAAGGGGATGAAACTCACGAGAAAGTTTGAGAAACCGGAAGTCTTCAAAGTGAAGTGCGAGGTTCATACCTGGATGGGGGCATTTATCGGTGTGTTCAATCATCCGTTTTATGCAGTGACGGGGGATGACGGCTCGTTTGTGCTCAGTAAGGTCCCGGCCGGAGACTATACGATTGAGGCTTGGCACGAAAAGTACGGAACACAAACATCAAAAGTGAAAGTCGACGCCGCAGGAAAAGTCACGGCGGATTTCAAGTTTGCAGCAAAATAACAATTACCTCCCATGATCATGTCCGGTCAAGAACACCACGGCCGTGCATGACCAACATCATTAACTGAAAGGAGACTCCGTCTTGGCTGACGAGACCTCAAAACACAATTCACAGAAGCAAGCTGAAGGTGTCGGGGTAGGTACTCATGCGCATGTTCATCATGAAGAGCATCATCATGAAGTGAGTTTCATACGCAAATATGTGTTTTCCACAGATCACAAAGTCATCGGGATTCAGTACGGGATTACAAGTTTGTTATTCTTGTTTTTCGGCTTCACACTGATGATGGTCATGCGCTGGCAGCTCGCATATCCCGGGGAGCCGATTCCGTGGATTGGCCTCCTGCTCGGTGCCGATCGGGCTCCTGACGGAATCATGCTGCCGGAGTTCTACAACCAGCTCGGCGCAATGCACGGGACGATCATGGTGTTCCTGGGTGTTGTGCCGCTTGCTGTCGGTGCGTTCGGGAACTATGTCATGCCGCTGCAAATCGGTGCCATTGATATGGCATTCCCGAAGTTGAACATGATGAGCTACTGGGTGTACTTCATGGGCGGTGTGACGATGTTAGTGAGTTTCTTCCTTCCCGGCGGAGCCGCAAATTCGGGCTGGACCTCCTATGCACCGCTTGCCGTCATTGCGACAACAGGTCAAACGGTATGGCTCATTGGCATGATATTTCTTATCACGTCATCGCTGCTGGGTTCGGTGAACTTCATCGTCACAATCATACAGTTACGGACTCACGGACTTACGTTCATGCGATTGCCGTTCTTCGTATGGGCGCAGTTTGTAACATCATTCCTGTTGCTGCTTGCATTTCCTCCGCTTGAAGCGGCGGGCATTCTTCAACTCATGGATCGTGTTGCGGGAACAAGCTTCTTCATGCCGAGCGGACTTGTCGTCAGTGGTATTGCGCTGCCGTACACCGGAGGAGGAAGCCCGTTACTCTGGCAGCATTTGTTCTGGTTCCTTGCGCATCCCGAAGTATATGTTCTGATTCTCCCCGCAATGGGAATTGTCGCGGAGATCATTGCTAACAACACACGCAAACCGCTCTGGGGATACAAGTCGATGGTGTATGCGGCAATCTTCCTCGGTTTTATGTCATTCGTTGTGTGGGCGCATCATATGTTCATGACAGGAATGGGCACAACTATCAGCGCATTCTTCCAAACTACGACGATGATTATCTCCATTCCTTCGATCATCATCCTTACGGCGTTTTTCTTGTCGTTGTGGGGCGGCTCGATTCGGTTTACGACTCCTATGCTCTTTGCGTTGGCGTTCCTTCCCATGTTCGGCATCGGAGGATTGACGGGCTTGCCGTTGGGTCTGGCGCCGCCCGACATTCATTTGCACGACACGTACTACGTCATCGGCCATTTTCATTATGTCGTTGCTCCGGGCACGTTGATGGCGCTGTTTGCCGGAATTTACTATTGGTATCCGAAAGTAACGGGAAGAATGATGAACGATATGCTCGGCAAGCTGCATTTCTGGGGTTCGTTCATATTCCTGAATGGCGTGTTTATGCCGATGTTCATTCAAGGACTTGCCGGTGTTTCACGTCGTCTCTATGATGGCGGCGAGCAATATGCTCACGCGCAAAGTGTTCTTCAATGGAACGAAGTCATGTCGGTTTCGGCGTGGCTGCTTGGCTTGGCGCAGATTCCTTTCATTATCAATTTCTTTTTGAGTGCGAAGAACGGAAAGAAGGTCGGCGACAATCCGTGGGACGCAACAACGCTCGACATGGCGGCAACAACTTCGCCGCCGTTGGCACACGGCAACTTCGAACGCGTGCCCGAAGTGCATCGCCCGCCGTACGAGTACAGTGTGCCCGGAGCAGAACGTGACTTCATTCCCCAGCATGAAAGGACGGCGTAACGATGAACATTCCCTACACCTCAACCGCCCGTCCGGATACCGGACTTTACAACGCAAAGCTCGGCATCTGGCTCTTTCTTGCGTCCGAAGTTATGTTGTTCGGAGCTTTGTTCTCCACATACATTTTATTGCGTGTAAATGCAGTGTCGTGGCCCCACGGGTACGAGATTCTCAATGTACCTCTTGCCACCCTGAATACTGTTGTTCTTATTTCATCGAGCGTGACAATGGTAATGGCGTGGGCATCGCTGATGATGAAGAAGTTCGATAAATACAAGATGTATATGGGCCTGACGATTCTTCTTGCGCTCGTGTTTCTCGTCGTGAAGTATTTTGAGTACAGCGCAAAGTTCGAGCATCATTTGTATCCCAGCACGAATACGTTTCTTGCAATCTATTTTACCGTGACAGCGCTGCACGGCTTGCACATCATCGGTGGCGTGATTGTGAATGCGTACCTCTGGGGTCCCGGCAGTAAAATGTGGAAGACAGACCCTCAGCGATTTACGAATCGGGTAGAGGTTGCCGGTTTGTACTGGCATTTCGTTGATCTGGTCTGGATTTTCTTGTTCCCCGTTTTATATCTCTTATAGGAGTGATATTATGGACACTGCTCATGCAGATGATGTAAAGAAAACCGTTCGCACGTACATTTTTGTCTTTGTTGCCTTGATGGGGTTGACTGTCATAACGGTGGCAATCTCGTACCTCCATCTGAGCGTAACGGCGGCAGTTACCGTTGCACTCATTGTTGCAACAGTAAAGGCGTCGCTTGTTGCGATGTACTTCATGCATCTCGTGTCGGAACGGAAAGCTATTTACTGGACGCTCGCATTGACAGCGTTCTTCTTTATTCTGCTCATGTTTTTGCCAATTTTCACGGACCAAAACAGCACGAGGTTATTCCACTAATGTCACTCAAAGCATTTCATATCGTTTTCATCGGTACTTCCGCGTTGCTGGCATCCGGATTTGCTGTATGGTTGATCAACGGATTTGCGGCGGGCGGGAATGCGCTGCAACTGTTGGCGGGCATTAGTTCGGCGATTGCTGCATCCGGGCTTGTTGTGTACGGTATTCGTTTCATGCGAAAGCTTAAACATGTAAGCATGTTATGAGAAGCAAATTAGTGTTGGCAGGATGTATCATTGCTGCTCTTCACGTGTTGCAGGATATAGCCTTGGCGTGCCCCACTTGCTACGGCGACCCTTCGTCATCCGAAGTGCAGGGAATGAAGTGGGCGATTCTGAGTTTGCTGGGAATTACGGGAACGGTGCTTGTGGGGTTGAGCGCTCTCTTTCTCTATTTGCGAAAGAGAGCAATTGAGCTTAACCGCCGGTTCAGTGACAAGCTGAACTGACGGAAGCACGTCTGCGCTTGCAGGCTTGAAATAACTTTCTTATACGGAGAATCTATCACTATGCACGACTTGTTAGGCTTGCCCATCGATGCTTCATCGCACGGCCACACGATCGACGAGATGATTGTCATCATTCATTGGCTGATGCTCGTTCTGTTTGTGGGGTGGGGAGGATTCTTTACATATTCACTCATTCGATTCCGCAGGGCCAAGAGCCCGAAGGCTGATTATGTTGGGGTGAAGAGTCATACATCAAGCTACATTGAGGTTGCAGTGGCCTTGTTCGAAGGGGTGTTGCTTGTAGGCTTTGCGATTCCTGTGTGGTCAAATGTCTGGCTCAGCTATCCTGACGAGAATGATGCTCTTGTGGTTCATGTTGTTGCGGAGCAATTTGCATGGAACATTCACTATCCCGGGAAAGACGGTGTGTTTGGCAGGCGGGATATTTCACTGGTCACTTCCGATAACCCGTTGGGGTTAGATCGGGACGATCCCGACGCAAAGGATGATATTACGACAATCAATAACATGCACATACCCGTCGGGAAGCCCATTCTCGTTTACTTGACAAGCAAGGATGTGATCCACAGTTTTGCCTTGCCGCTGTTGAGGGTGAAGCAGGACGCAATTCCGGGCCAGGCAATTCCTATCGCGTTTACAGCAACAATGACGCTTGATGAAATCAGGGATCAGTTGAAGAAGAAATACTCACTCGCAGACGGGCATCTTCCGGAGAATTTGAGTACATTAGTGGCATCCACTGATTACAATGCAGGTGATGGCACTCCCATTCTCGCAAAAGGCGAACTTCTCAATGAAGACGCCATTGCAAAGTTGAGAGAGGCGGGAATATCGTCCATCGAGGCGTCGCAAGACACGCCTGTTGAGATTGCCTGCGCACAATTATGCGGACTCGGCCACTATCGCATGCGAGGGACCTTGGTATTGAATACTCCCGAGCAGTTCGAGGCATGGTTGGAAGATGAAGCAGCCTATCTTGAATAGTTCTATGACATCAAATATCGGACTTCACAGATTTGCACTTTTCACTTCTATATCAACGTTTCTGCTTATCATTGCAGGCGGCTTGGTAACAAGTACCGATTCCGGCCTTGCGGTTCCTGATTGGCCGCTGTCATACGGTCAGCTCATGCCTCCGATGGTCGGGGGCATTTTCTATGAGCACGGCCACCGTATGATAGCAACGTTCGTTGGTTTTCTGACCACCGTACTTGCAATCTGGCTGGCTCGAAAAGAAGAAAGAAAATGGGTCGTGGTCCTCGGCTTTGTAGCGTTGTTTGCCGTTATCGTGCAGGGAGTTCTTGGCGGGATGACGGTTCTTTATCTTCTCCCCGTTTGGATTTCGACAACGCACGCCACTCTTGCACAGTCCTTCTTCTGCCTCACCGTAGTACTTGCCATTGTCACTTCGCCCTCCTGGAAACTACAAGAACGCATGGATCACGGGGATACAAGCCGAACACGGTTACTGACTGTTTTGGCAACCGGGGCCATCCTTGTTCAACTCATCCTCGGTGGCGTAATGCGTCATTCAGGGTCAGGTATGGCGATCCCGGATTTTCCTTTGTCCTACACACATTGGCTTCCACCGACAAAAGGGGATGATCTTGCCTCCATCAATGAATACCGGCTCACATACTACGATCTTCCACCGATAGAATTAGGTCAGATCTGGATTCATTTTGCCCACCGTGCCTGGGCCATTGTTGTTACGATTCTTGTGATTGTGAATGTTGTTCACATTCTGAGGAATTACAGACTGCCGCGAATGAGGGAGCCTGCGATCATTCAGGGGCTGCTTGTTCTTGTTCAATTCCTCCTCGGCGCACTGACAGTCTGGACAGGCAAAGGCGTTCAAATTTCGACTGCGCACGTTGCTGTAGGAGCACTACTGTTGGCGACAAGTGCGGCACTTGCATTCTATTCGTACGGGCTGTTCAGAGTTAAAGAGAAGGTTGTTCAGTCGGCGTACTCTCCATCGGGTGTACACACAAGCGGGGAGGCATCAATAGCGTGAGATCGAATATCGAGAACAACGGTACAATCGCAATCGAACGCTCAAAGATTGCCGATTACATTACACTGACGAAGCCGGAATTGACATTCCTTTCAGTCGTGACGGCATTGGGTGGCTTCTATCTCGGAGTTGCAGGGTCGCTTCCGATTGAAACAATGCTGCACACACTGTTCGGGACGTTGCTTGTTGGTGGTGGAGCCGGAGCGTTGAATCAATACATCGAGCGCGAGTATGATGCAATGATGAGGCGGACGGAGAATCGCCCTCTGCCCTCCGGAAGGCTGAGCCCGACGGAAGTTGTTCTGTTCGGCAGCATTCTTTCGATTGCAGGTGTCGTGGAGTTGACTGTCTTTGCCAATCCGTTGAGTGGATTTCTTGCGATTGCGACCCTCGTGACGTATCTGTTTCTTTACACCCCTCTGAAACGAATCACGTGGGTTTCGACAATTGTCGGAGGGATTCCGGGGGCGCTTCCTCCGATGATTGGGTGGGCTGCGGCACGCAATGAGATTACGATTGAAGCGTGGATTCTGTTCGGTATTCTCTTCTTCTGGCAGATGCCGCATTTCTTTTCGTTGGCATGGATGTACCGCAAAGATTACGAACGTGCCGGGTACCCGATGCTTACCGTTTTGGATTCCGAGGGAAAACAAACCAGCGTACAGATACTTCTCTTCTGTCTGGGACTGATCCCGGTTTCGTTGATGCTTACCCTGTATGGAGGCTTGGGTATGATCTATTTTGCGGGAGCTCTTGTTGCGGGATGTTTGTTCCTGTATTTCGGCATTCAGCTTCTGATTACAAAATCAAATACATCTGCACGGAAGATGTTCTTTGCATCTCTTCTCTACCTTCCCATTCTTCTTGCCTTTATGGTTATCGACAAGATCTGATGGCGTTCACCGATCTCCCGCTCGTTAATGCTCTGCTAAACACAACCAGCACGGTATTTCTTCTTCTGGGATACTACTACATCCGCAGGAAGAGAAAGGCAGCACACAAGAAGGCAATGATTGCCGCGCTGGTTACGTCGTCGGTGTTTCTGCTTTCGTACCTTATCTATCACTATAACGTCGGCTCGGTGAAGTTCACGGCGGAGGGAACCGTCAGAACGGTGTATTTTACGATTCTGCTCACGCATACAGTACTTGCTGCTGCAGTTCCGCCGCTTGCGATTGTGACGGTGGTAAAGGCTTTGCGTGAACGATTCGATAAGCACAAACGAATCGCTCGCTGGACTCTTCCCATCTGGTTGTATGTTTCCGTAACGGGAGTCGCAATCTATCTGATGCTGTACCAATTCTATCCACCGGCATGATGACGGTAGTTCACGCTGTCATCCTCGTACATACCATCTTGTAATACCTTCCATCGTTGTTTATATTCGATAGGAATATCAAAGGGGGAATTCTTGCAGACCAACGCGAGTTCCCCTTTTTTGATGTTGATTAGCGATTTAATAGCAGATCATGAAACATCGGTTCATATTCGTCATTGCATTGTTCCTCGTCCTCTTTCCGAGTTGTGATACCGGGCTGACGCCCCTCAATGAACCGTCCGGTTTTCGTGGCGTTGTCCGGTTCAAGAACTGGCCCTCTGCGGATAGTGTGCGGGAGTTGCGTATTGTGGCATTTGAATCGTACCCGACGGACAGTTCGGGCATTATACCGGCGTTGCTGGCAGGAACCGCTGCCGTCTATCCTGAGCTTGAACGGCGGCTTCCGACGTTTGTTGACAGCATCGAATATGAGTTTACGACCAAGAATGGTCTCAATCTTCAGTTACGAAACTACGTGTACATCATCCTTGCGCAGCAGTACGGCCCAAACGTGTTCAACGACTGGCGACCGGCAGGAGTCTATGCGGCTCGCCCCAATTCTTTCGATCCTGCACCTGTGAGGGTGTTGCTGCACCGCATTGTCCCGAATATTGACATCGACGTTGACTTTAACAATCCTCCTCCGAGACCGTGGCGATGAAATTTCTTGCTCTGCTTCTTTTCTTTTTCACAGCATATGAACTTGTTGCAGCCGGGTCTATTAGAGGTCGTGTGATGGTGGAGACGAGCGATGAGCCTCTTTCGGGCGCAAACGTCAGGATTTTGGGAACAAACAAGGGGGCTGTAACAGATGCATACGGCGAGTTTCGCATTGGTGACATTTCTCCGGGCACATATACTGTGGGCTTCTCTATGATTGGCTTTCAGAAAGTGACCACAAAAGTGGATGTGAAAGAGGCAGAGGAGACGTTCGTGGAGGTGCGTCTGAAGGAAGCTCCGCTCCAATCCGAGCAGGTCGTTGTCACGGCAAGTAAGCGGGAACAATCCCTGCAGGATGTTCCGGTAAGCATCTCGGTTCTTGATGCAACGCAAATCAGCTATCGGAATTCCGTTTCGCTTGATGAAGCCCTGAGATACGTTCCCGGTGTGAACATGACGGGCCCTCAGATCAACATCCGCGGCTCAAGCGGATACAGTCTTGGGGCGGGAAGTCGTGTCTTGATGTTGCTTGATGGAATTCCCTTCATTGCAGGCGACACAGGCGAGTTGATTTTTGAGGCGATTCCTGCCGGCCACATTGACAGGATTGAGGTCGTGAAAGGAGCAAGCTCGGCGCTGTATGGGTCGAATGCGTTAGGGGGGGTCGTAAACGTCATAACAAAGCCGGTCGCGTCGGTTCCCGAAACGTACGTTCGTACGTACGGCGGGCTCTACAGCAAGCCTACGTTCGACCAGTGGAAATGGTCGGATAAGAAACGCTATCTTCATGGTCAATCCGCCGGAGTATCTCGACGCTTCGGGGATTTCGGAATGTCAGCATTCTTTTCCCGTCAGGTTGATGACGGTTATCGGGAGAATGACTTCCGGCGCCGCTACAATGTGTTTCTGAAAGCACGGCAGGAATTCACGTCGTCAAGTTCGTTGACACTGAACGCCGGATTCCTGCATCAGTTCAGCGGCCAGTTTCTCTTTTGGCGCAGCCTCGACTCGGCGCTGATTCCGCCAATCAAAAACCAAACAGATAACCTGAAATCAACCCGGTATTACGTCAGCGGGTTATTTAATACGATACTTTCCGACAATACTCTCATCACAACCAAGGCAATGTGGTCGCACAACCTGTGGGGATTCCAGCAGATGGGAGATGCCGAGCGAACGGAATCGAAGTCCGATGGCTTCAGAGCAGAAATCTCTGCCCGCGTCAGTCTTGGCGACCATCATATCGTGACAGCAGGAGTTGATGGCAATCTCGACGTGATTGGCGGCGCGATGTTTGAAAGCAGAACCATCGGCGGACTCGCCTTGTATGCCCAGGATGAGATAACGTTGTCTGAGAAGGTAAGCCTCACTCTCGGGGCCCGGTTTGACTTGCAGTCTGTTGGCCTCACCGAGCGGAGTCTGCAATTTAATCCAAAAACTGCAATAGTGTACAATATCGCAGAGGGAACCTCGCTTCGTGCCTCATTCGGCAGGGGTTTCAGAGTACCATCGGTGGCGGAAGCATTTATCGCTGCCGGGGGCGGCTTTGTTCGAGGGGTCCCGAACACAGACCTGAAACCGGAGAGAAGTACGTCATACGAAGTGGGGATTTCGCATCAGGTGTTTGAGCAAGGGTCAATTGATGTTGCAGCATTCCGATCTGATTACGATAACCTGATAGAGCCCGGACTAATCATAGCAGAACAGAACCTCAATGTTCAGTGGCGGAATGTGACATCGGCGAGAGTACAGGGTTTTGAGACGGCTTTGAAGCTCGGTTTCTTCGAGGACAACCTCATCTACTCGCTCGGATACACGTACGTATATCCCGAAGATAGAACGAAGAACGATATTCTCAAATACCGTCCGCGTCATTTGTTTTATACGAATGCGTCAGTTCGTCTTGATTGGTTGAGTGTGGGAGGGGATTTCCGTTTTGTCAGCCGGGCAGACCGGATTGACAATGAGCTTGTAGAAACAGGAATCGTTCCTGATGGCGATGAGCGGACCGATATCCTCGTAGCGGATTTCCGGCTCGGCGCAGATGTGTCTCTGGGTGGTGTCTCCCTGATTACGACGCTGAACGTGAAGAATGCTTTCCAACGAAACTACGTTGAACTGATCGGCAATATGATGCCTCCGCGTACGTATCTTTTGTCGCTTGAAGCAAGATTTTGAGGAAGAAAAGGTGAAAGGGAAGAAGCGGGTCAGATACGATCAATGGTCGCCGAAACAAGCTTCGCAAAGACTTTCTTGACACGATTTCCTACTTCCGTTACTTCAGCGTGCGACAGTTTCGACGTGCCGATTCCCGTTGCAAGATTCGTGATGCACGAGATGCCGAGAACCTCCATTCCCATCGAAGAAGCCAGAGAAGCTTCAAACACTGTCGACATTCCTACGGCATCTGCTCCAATCCGTGCCAGCATCTCCACTTCTGCGGCAGTTTCGTATGTTGGCCCCTTTAACCCGACGTACACGCCTTTCTTGACCGAAATCCCGTTTGCAGATGCAGCCTCTTCCGCTTTTCGAATGAGATTCATAGAGTAGACAGTTCCGCCCACAGCTTTGTCCGATGCAGGGCGTTGCGGGCTCCATGGCTCCAATGTCAGATTGATATGATCCGTCAGGATCATCAGGTCGCCTGCGTTTAATGTCCTGTTTATTCCGCCGGCGGCGTTTGTGACAGCCAATGTCTTGATCCCCAAGGCATTTGCTACACGGATAGGGTAGAGGACGGTTTCGAGGTTTCGTGATTCGTAGAAGTGGGTACGGCCCTGAAACGCCAGAATGGGCTTCTCATTCAGAATGGCGAAAACGAGCTTCCCCTTGTGACCCTCGACGGTCGAAACGGGATAGTTCGGGATGTCAGCCGTAGAGATAGCGACTCGGTCGGGGAGCCCGTCGGCAAAATCGCCCAAGCCGGACCCGAGAATCAGGCCAATTTCAGGAGCAAGTGACATGTGCTCCCTGATGTAGTTGACAGACTGTTCAAGGGCAGATTTGCTCATGAGGCAAAGAACATTCCTGCAATCGTGGCCGTCATCAGGTTTGCCAACGTTCCACCCAACACAGCACGAAAGCCGAGTGATGCAAGGTCTTTGCGCCGTTCCGGGGCTAACGGGCTTATACCGCCGAGTTGTATCGCAATGGAGGAGAAGTTAGCAAAGCCACATAGGGCAAATGTTGCCATCATAATGGCTTTATCTGAATAAATCTTACCTGTTGCAATCATTGAAGATAGGTCAAGATAGCCCACAAACTCATTCAGTACCACTTTGGTGCCGATAAGCGAGCCTACTTGCAGGGCATCCTGCCAGGGAACCCCTATAGCCGCGGCAAGGAACCGAAGAATTAAACCGAAAATGAGTTGAAGGGAAAGTGGTTGGCCGTAGTGTTCCTGCAGAGTTTGGTTAAGTCCGGTCATATCACCAATTCCACCCAACAGATAGTTAATGAGGGCTATTAGAGCTATGAAGGCGAGGAGCATAGCGCCTACATTCAGGGCAAGTTTAAGCCCGTCAGATGCTCCGACCGCCGCTGCCTCAACCATGTTTGACGCATTCTTCTCGATCTTGACCTTTACGGTACCTTTTGTTTCCGGCTCACTTGTTTCAGGGAAGAGAATCTTGGAGATGGCGAGGCCTGCCGGTGCTGCCATGATACTGGCAGCAAGCAATTGTGCCGCAAACTTTGCCTGTCCTTCGGCAATCTCAAGGCCGTGTGTCTGAGCATAGGAATATCCCAGCATTTGAACATAGGCGGCAAGTACGCCGCCGGCTATCGTACACATTCCACCCACCATAATCGTGAGAAGCTCCGATTTCGTCATTCCTTTGAGAAAGGGACGGATCATCAGCGGAGCCTCGGTTTGACCCACAAAAATGTTGGCGGTACCCGACAGGGACTCGGCACCGCTGGTCCCCATAACGCGAGCCATTACCCAAGCCATCGCTTGAACTATGCGCTGCATAACTCCTAAGTAATAGAGGAGTGACATCAATGAAGCAAAGAAGATTATTGTAGGAAGAACCTGGAATGCAAAGAAGAAGCCGAGGGAGTCCTGAGTGCCCGGACTGTTAGCGAGGTTGCCAAAGACGAACTTTGCCCCATCCGTGGTGAAGCCCAATATCGTCACGAAACCAACACTGAGCCATTCGAAGAACAACCGAGGCCAGCCGAGGGGAGAGAAATAGACGGAAAGCTCGGTTCCTTTCAGCATCAAAACAGCGAATACTATCTGGAGCACGAAGCCCGAAAGAACCAGCCGCCAGTTGATCCGCCGCTTGTTATTTGATACGAGAAAAGCAATACCAACCAGGACAAGAAGGCCAAACGCCCCGTTGAGAAATGACATGATGGTCATAATTGCTCCAGATTGGTGTAGTTGAAGGTCAGACGCCCGGCACGAAGCATCTGCGACACCGGGCTTCGTAGGAATCGGTTGCGCCGACAAGGACACGCTCACTTGAAGCCGAGGTACGTTGAGTCCTGTCGGCAGGATTCCCGCAAACGACGCAGATGGCAAGAGTCTTCGTAATATACTCGGCAACGGAAAGGAGCTGCGGCATCGGCTCGAAAGGCTTTCCGCGATAGTCCTGATCGAGGCCGGCAATGACGACGCGTTTGCCCTTGTTAGCAAGCCGCTCGGCTACATCCACCAATCCCAAATCAAAGAACTGGCCTTCGTCAATTCCGATAACTTGTGCCTCTTCAGCGAGTTGCTCAACATCAGCTGAAGTCTCTACAACCTGTGACTGAAGCTTCGCCTCGCTGTGAGATACAATGTGGTCTGAGCTATACCGGTTGTCGATTTTCGGTTTGAAGACGAGGACGTTCTGTTTTGCAATCTGTGCACGCCGCAGCCTGCGAATTAACTCCTCCGTTTTGCCGCTGAACATGCACCCGACTATCACCTCTATCCAACCGATGCCTTTCGGAGAGTCGTGAATTGTTGGTACACTCATGAAGTCTTCTTCTTTCCTTTTGTGAAGCTTTGTGCTCCGAACGGGTAGGGGAAAAGCTGGCTCATCTTCAGAACCTTGATGTCGCCGTTCTTCCTGCTCATGACGAAGTCAATATCGCCGGCAAGATCCATAATCACCTGACGGCATGCGCCACAGGGCGGCGTGAAATCGGGTTCATCCGTAGCAACAGCAATAGCCGTGAATTTCCGCTCGCCTTCCGAAAAGGCTTTAAACAGGGCTGTACGCTCGCCGCAAACGGTCAGGGCAAATGTACTGATTTCGATGTTGCAGCCCGTGTACACTTGACCATTTGCCGCGAGGAGTGCTGCACCTACTTTGAATCGGGAATACGGTGAGTGGGAGTGCTTGCGAGCGCTTGCAGCCCGTTTGGCGAGCGCTTTGTAGTTCATGAGAGCCTTTGTAATTGAAAAAAATATATCGAATGGGTGCAAGAGATGCAAGAAACGAACGATACCTCACAACTGCGGCGGATACGGAACGAGCGTGATCCTTGTGATCTCAGGAGGGCAATTGAGCCGGATGGGAAGGCCGACCGTGCCGATACCCCGATTGACGTACATGTGGGTGTTGCCGATCTTGTACTTTCCGGCAACATACTGCGAAGCAAGAGAAGCGGGAGCAATGACCATCTTTCCAAAACTTGCAAGGACAACCTGTCCGCCGTGAGTGTGCCCGCTGAGCACGAGGTCGATATTGCGATCGGCGGCTTGTTGCAGATAGTAGGGGCGGTGGATCATCAACACTTTCGGAATGTCGAGAGAGGCATTCTTGAGCGAAATACCAATTCTCTCATCAGAGCGGAAGGCCGAGCCGATGTCATCGATGCCGAGCAAGTAGAGTTGTCCGCCGCTTTTGTTGATGAGTACGCGATCATTGCGCAGCAGCTTGACGCCGCAATCATCGACGATCCTTGAAACGGTATCGGGCTCACGGGTGAAGAAGTCGTGATTGCCCAGAACACCAAAAACTCCGTGCGGTGCCTTCAGCTCGCTGAACGCTTCGGCGAACGGATACGCTTCTTCGACCAGGCTGTTGACAAGATCCCCCGTAACGACGATCATGTCGCTATGCAACGCGTTTGCAGCGGAGACGTACTCATCCATTTCAGGCTTGCGCATGTTGACGCTGGAATGCACGTCGCTCAGCATTGTAATCGTGAAGCCGTGAAGCTGGGGAGGCAGGTTGCGAATCGGGAACATGACTTTGACGATCTCGTGCCTGTGCTTCCCGATGAACATTCCGTATGCGCTGGCGCCGAATGATGCGGCCGTAAGCGTGTACATGCTTCGGCGGATGAATACTCGCCGCGAAGCATCGAACGATTGGTATGCCGGACGCGCCTGCAGAGCGTCAATGTTCTTTTGTACGGGTTTGATGAACTTCAGTCCTTTGGCAAGAAGCTTGAAGGGGAGCTTGACAAGCAGGGAGATCAGGAGAATGAGGCCAATGAACAATGTTGATCCGTGCCAGATGAAGAAGGGATACGCCGCGAAGTAGCGGAACCACGTTGAGTACTCGCTCGGCCGCGGCCGCACAACCAAAACATAGATCAGCGCAATGTTGAAGGCGATAAACAAGCCGGCTACAACCCAGTGCTGCCATTTGGCGTTCGGGAATTTCTGCTTTATCCAGTTCCTTGTCCGAATGTACAACAGCAACTGAATTGACAGCAACAGAGTGGGTATGACGTATCTAAACACGGCTACTCCTTCAGGATCTTGCGAAATTCAAGCATGGCTCAATATACGTATTTCTGTAAACGCCGAAAAGCAGAATTGAGTTCACGCAGAGGGAGATTTGTTTTGGAGAAGAGGAGAAATGCTGTACAGGAGGGAGGCTACTGCCCTTTTCGCCGGAAGACAATAACATAGAAATCACCCAATCCGTGCAGAGCCGAATTGGAAGGCAGTGAGTCATCCAGACTTTCGAGTAGTCTCGCGCCACGTCCGAGGATTTTTGATACAGGCATCGCCGACGGAGGAGGGGCGAGAATGTTCAATCCCTTAACAGAAACAAAATTGAACTGTCGCTGAAATGACCGCTTGATATCATCCGGCGAATAGTAATGCATCCAGACGCGTTCACCGTTCATGCTTGCCAGAACACCATCGGGCGACCGACGTTGGAAGGCTTTCTTCCACTTACCTCGAAGCAGGAATGATGCGGTTTCCCAGAGACACGTCTTCGACATCACATTCAACACAACATATCCACCCGGACGAACAAGGCGCTCAAGGTCGCTTGAAATCTGGTCGAGCCGCTTCGTCATATTCAGTCCGCCGAAATTGGAATACGCCCCGTCGAACTGTGATCCGTTCAGCATATACAAACGCTGGAACGAGAGATGCCTTGGCGTAACGAGCGTGCGGATGGCGGTGCCGTAGAGCTTCTTCTGTATTTCCTCAATCATCTCGGAAGAACCGTCGGTGGCAAGAACCCGGATTCCGGCTGAGGCGAGTTCCATTGCGTCGTCGCCTGTTCCGCAATTCAAATCAAGCAACGTATCGCCGGGACGAAAATGCCGGTAGTAGATATTCCACACAACACGCCGGATGCGCCTTGTAGCCGGATATGATTCGGCATTACGGTTTGCGTGTTCAACTCGCGCGCTGTAGGCGAGTCCTCGCTGGGCAATTGTATGCGACATCAAGTACTGAGGAAGTTTGTTAGAACCCAGTTGTCAGAAATGGTGCTGCAATGCTTATACGTTACCGGTCGAACTTTTGTATTTGGTGTTCAGGCTATGCCGGATGAGATGCAGGTACTTCTGTGATGCTTAATGCAACGACTACTCGTCGTCAAAGGCTGCGTTGGGGGAAACTTCACGTCCAATATCGCAAGTTTGATCACGGAAAGCAAGTGGATTTCTTGAAGATGGGAGGGCATTTCAGTATATTTCGGACAAATGAACCACAAGATAAAAGAGTTTTTCGATACTGCCGTTCTGCCCTTCCTGACACGAACCTGGCAGATACTGAAGCCCTATATCACCCCTATCGGCCGCATGCTTCGTTCGTTCTTCTTCAGCCGAAAATTTGCGATTGCCGCGCTGAGTCTTGTCGGAGCATTTCTCCTTTTTAACTATGCCGTTATGCCGTGGTACGTATATCACGGTGGTACGTTGTCCGTTCCTGATGTAACGAAGATGCAATTCGAAGAAGCGTGCAAAGTATTGGATGATGCCGGACTGGTCGGGATTGAGGCAGATAAGATACTCGACAACGCACATGCTATCGGAGACGTGATAACGCAAAATCCTGCCCCGGGTTCGATTGTGAAATACGGCAGACGTGTCTATCTGACGGTGTGCGGAGGGGAAGTGGAGGTACTCGTGCCGCAACTGCGCGGACGGTCGCTTCGCGATGCACGATTTGCGCTGGAACGGGACGGCTTGGTGTTGGGTGACATCGAATATGCCGCATCGAATCAAAATCCCGAAAACACGATTATCTCACAATCCATCCCGCCAACTTCTAAGGTGAAAAGGGGAACGACTATTGGCGTTGTGGTCAGTGCCGGTAAACCCGATCGCTCGATAGAAATCCCCAACCTGTTCGGGAAGTCATTATCTGAAGCTATAAAACTTCTAACGAGATACGGACTTAAAGTCGGAAACATCACATACCAGGTGAATATTGAACTTCTTCCCAACACGATTGTGGATCAATACCCGCAGGCGGGCGCAGCAGCAGATAGCGGCAAAGCTGTTGACTTGTTTGTGGTCAAGGCAGGAACTCTGCAGGATGAACACTGAATGGTGAAGATAGCTCCCTCGTTGCTTTCCGCAGACTTTGCCGACCTGAAGAACCAGATTGCCGCCGCGGAGCATGCAGGAGCAGACTGGCTTCATCTCGATATTATGGACGGGCATTTCGTTCCGAATATCTCGTTCGGGCCGCCTGTCATTAAAGCGCTCCGCAAGCATACAAAGCTGCCGTTCGACACTCACCTGATGATCGAAAATCCCGACCGCTATCTTGAGGCGTTCCACGCCGCCGGTGCGGATATCCTGACTGTGCATTACGAAGCATGCACACATCTACACAGAACAATCAGTCGCATACAGGAACTCGGCATGAAGGCCGGAGTCTCCATCAATCCAGCCACGTCTGTAACGGCTCTGAGCGAGATTATGCCGTACGTTGACCTCGTTCTCATTATGTCCGTAAATCCCGGATTTGGCGGGCAGAAGTTCATTCCCACATCTACTGAAAAACTGCGGCAAACTGCCGATATCATCAAACAGAAGAAACCTGAAATCCACCTTGAGGTGGACGGAGGAATTGATGATACCACTGCCGCGGCTGTGGTGAAGGCGGGGGCGAATGTTCTCGTTGCCGGGAACTACGTATTCGGGCAGGGGAATATTGCGGAGTCAATTGCCACGCTCAAGAGAATTGTGGTTTGATTGTTGTTGGTTGATGGTTGATAGGCTTGAGCTTTCCGGTTTTCATTTCTTGTTCTGCATTTCAAAGAGACTCACCTTTCTGTGCACGGCGTCATAGCCACGGGCACGCTCCGGTAGTATCCTTACCTGCGGGTGAGGGAAGTACGAAGGTTCTCCGAAGGATCCTCGAAGGATGCCCGAAGGATACATGATTGAGCTATATACCATCCATTTATCAGCACTGGGGGAAGTATGGCAATGGTTGAACTGAATCCCGCTTTTGAAACGATCCGGGGAAGCATCGGCGGGATGGTGATAAAACGGTACGGCAATAAGCTCGTGCTTTCGCAGAAGCCTGTTTTCAGGAACCGGAAGTTTACGAAGGCGCAGAAGCAGAACCAGGAACGCTTCCGGCGCGCAAATGCGCATGCAACGATGGTTATGCTGGATGCCGTGAAGCGCAAGCCGTTTGAGCAGGCCGCCGCCGAAACTGGCAAGCCTGTTCGCAGCCTGATAATTTCCGAGTATATGCGAACCCACCAGGCGGAATAGCTGTCCAAGAGGTGGTTCTGAAAAAGAAAACCGCGAAGACGCGAAGGCGCCAAGTAGGTTTTGAGTGATTGGATTGCTGTGTTTACAGGAGAAAGAAAACCACGCCTGCGTGCCGTAACGCCGACGGAAACGGGTTGCTGCGCGGGTACACTTCGGCGTGCAGGCGCGAAGACGCGAAGTAGGTTTTGAGTGATTGCCTCATAAGGGCTGTTCACTAAATAATACCAAGTACTTGGTGAATTTCGTGTTCTTAGTGGATTATTCTTAGTGGATTATTCTTAGTGGATTATTCGAATCAGGTATTGCAAATGATGTTTGAATTTGCTATGCTTTAGCCAGTTGACCTCTCCGGTCGACCACGTCCCTTGCAGACTCGCATGTTCAGGGCATGTGAAATGGGAAAACAACCAGGGCTTACCTACCCGCTGGTTTAGTGCGGGGTGTACTTCATTGTCCATTGAGCAACTATTGGAAGACACCGACCGCTGTAGATATTTTCTCCCCTCAACCCGTGCCTCGCTTGCAGGCAGCAGCCCGACCTTACCCGGTCTCGAATACGCACGTCCGTACGCCAAAACACCTCAATTTGCCGGATTGTTACCTGATTTCGTTTATAGAAGTAGGGGGGGAATTCTTTCCACCAACTATTTCTACAGTATGGACTCCTCCGCTGAAAACCGCCAGCCGGGCTTGTTCGAAACGGTGCGGCGCGAGATGCGACTTCGCAACTACTCGCACAAGACAATAAAAGCGTACCGAAGTTGTATTCGAAAGTACGCCGGCTATCTCTCTCCCATCCATCCACGCGATGCCACAGATGCACACATCCGGAAGTTCCTTCTGCACCTTATTGAGAAGGAAGGTTACGGGCACAGCACAATCAACCAAATGATCAATGCGCTGCGCTATTTGTACGTGGAACTCTACAAGCGGCCGATGGTTGTAGGCGAAATAGCAAGGCCGCGTAAAGAACGTCCACTGCCCGATATTCTCAGCATCGAAGAGGTGACGCGTATCTTTGATTCGACACAGAATATCAAGCACAAGGCCCTGTTGATGGTGGCGTATGCGGGTGGCTTACGGGTTGGTGAGGTTGTACGGCTGCGTCTCGAGGATATTGACAGTGACCGCAACATGACACATGTACGGAAAGCGAAAGGTCACAAGGACAGATATACTTTGCTTGGAGAGGCTGCGTTGGGAATACTGCGAGAGTATTGGAGGAGCTATCATCCACGGGAGTGGTTATTCGAGGGGCAGGATCGGAAAGACGGCAAGGCGCGGCGCCATCTCACGGAGCGAAGTGCGGAGGCCATTTTCGCTGCGGCTGTTTCGCGGGCAAGGATAGGTAAGCAGGTAACATTTCATTCGTTGCGCCACTCATTTGCGACGCACCTGCTGGAAGCTGGTGTCGACCTCAGGTATATTCAAGATTTGTTGGGTCACAGCAGCAGTAAGACTACCGAGATTTACACTCACGTGAGTCAGAAGAAAGTAGAACGAATTCAGAGTCCGTTGGACTTGGCGATGCGGAGAAGGTCGGAGGAGGAAGATTAGTGCGCCAGAAGCCACATACACGCATTCAGCTATCTTCGGAGAATCAAAATAAACGAATGCGTCTATTTCTCAGGAGAGTATATAAACGGAATACGTTAATGCAGTAGTTAACTGCCATTTGCCACTACGAGAAGGACAAACATCATGGGAAAAAGCATCAAGGAAGATTCTCTCAAGAAGCTGATGGCCCAAATTGCCGAGCAGGTTTCTGGTCTGCCAGATCATTTGCAGCA
>CAADGV010000021.1 GCA_900696645.1 uncultured Chlorobiota bacterium
GGGAACCACGAGGGGCCAACGTCGCCGCTTTGCAGGCGACGGCGGCAGTCTGGAACTACAACGTCATGAACATCGTTCACAAATCACGCTACCCCAAAAGTCCATTTTCCGTTGAAGCATTACAGGAACATATAATTTACCAGCAGGAACTTGGTCAGATGACAGTTCGCTTACATTTTGCCTTGCCGAAGCATTGACAAAAGATTTTAATCTAAATGTAATCGGACAAAACTTTGTGAAATGGAAACACGAAAATTATTGGACACCACACGGACACGTTTTTGATATTGGCATTGCTACAAGTCAAGCAATATCACGTCTTGCAAAAGGCGAAAAACCAGAGTTAGCAGGAGGTTTTGACGAAACCGACAATGGTAATGGTTCGCTTATGCGAATTTTACCTTTACTTTTTTACTTGCTTGACAAACCAATTCAAGAACGTTACGACATTACAAAAAAAGTTTCGTCAATTACACATGGACATATTCGTTCAGTAATAGCTTGCTTCTACTATCTTGAATTTGCAAGGCAAATTTTATTAGGCAAAGACAAATTTGAAATTTACAAAAACTTAAAAATAGAATTTTCAAATCACTTGACAAGTCTTGCAATCAATCCGACAGAAATTGAAAAGTTTGAAAGATTGCTAAAAGGCGACATTGTAAAACTTGATGAAGACGAAATCCAAAGTAGCGGTTACGTTTTACATACACTTGAAGCAAGTATCTGGTGTTTATTGACAACCGATAATTACAGTGAGGCAGTTTTGAAAGCAGTAAATTTAGGAAGCGACACAGACACAACAGGTGCAGTAACAGGCGGGCTTGCAGGACTACTTTACGGACTTGACGACATACCTAATAAATGGTTGCTACAAATTGCAAAATATGACGACATTGAAAACTTGGCAAAACGACTTAACGAAAAAATTGCCAGCCACTAACATCGGTTTGGCGTAATGGCGGTTGCAGTGCTTCGTATGACAGTTTTGTGGTAGGTTCAAGTGCAGTTCTTCGATTGAACTTTTGTACTAAAAATCCGCCACTACGCCAAGCAGCAAAACGCTAGACGCCTATTCGAAGAAAACCCAACGCCCCATTCATCCGGCCACGAAAAATCTTGATAACAGTTGCAAGGTGAAATCCCATGAAGTACATAAGTGTTACTCTCTGCCTCCTTCTCTTTGCGGCGTCCGTCTTGGCGCAAAGCCACTCAATCCAATCTCCCAACAACAAACTCACACTCACGTTCTCTCTCTCTGCCGAAGACGAACCGACGTATAGTCTAAATTTTGGGAAGAAACCGGTAGTTCTTCCGGGCAAGTTGGGGATCGAGATCAAAGAGCAAACCTCGTTTCTGAAGGGCTTCAAGATAGAAAAGATGGAGACGTCTCTGATCGACGTGTCGTGGGATCCTGTGTGGGGTGAAGTGAAGACCATCCGCAACAATTATCGCGAGATGAAGGTGACGCTGGCCCAAACGTCGGCAAGAAACCGGACGATGATACTCGTCTTTCGCTTGTTCGATGAAGGGTTTGGTTTCCGGTATGAGTTCCCTGAACAGGACTTTCTCGATCATTTCGTTGTAACGGATGAGAAGACGGAATTTCATCTGACGGGCGACCACAAGGCATTCTGGATTCCGGGAGATTTCGACACGAACGAATACGCATACTCCGAAACGAAGCTGAGCGAAGTTGATGCGGAAATCGGAAGAAGAGTCGGCGAAATCTTTACTCGCTCCGTAATCAGCAAGGATTTTATCCAAACTCCCGTGATGATGAAGTCGGCCGATGGATTGTACATCAACATTTTCGAAGCCGCCGTTGTGAACTATCCGGCGATGTGCCTGCATATCAACAAGGAGAACTTCCTGCTGACGTCAACAATTGCGCCTGACCCGGTTGGCAACAAGGCATATTTGCAAACGCCTGCCCGAACTCCGTGGCGTGTTGTGTTTGTCAGCGACAAAGCTGCCGACATTCTCGGCTCGAAACTCATTCTCAATCTCAATGAACCGTCGAAGATAGAAGATGTCAGTTGGATCAAACCCGTCAAGTACATCGGCATCTGGTGGGAGCTGCATGTCGGCAGGTCGTCGTGGAATTACGCCGACGTGAACAACGTCCGCCTTGGCGAAACGGATTGGAAAAGCCTGAAGCCGAACGGCCGCCACGGCGCAACTACCGAGCGGACGAAGTATTACATCGATTTTGCGGCGGAGCACGGATTCGATCAGGTTCTTGTTGAAGGATGGAATGTCGGGTGGGAAGATTGGTTCGGCAGATGGAAGGAAGAGGTGTTCGATTTCGTGACGCCGTATCCCGATTTTGATGTTGCCGAACTGCAGAAGTACGCCGCCTCAAAAGGCGTGAAGCTGATGATGCATCACGAAACATCTGCATCGGTAACGAATTACGAACGAAGAATGGATGAAGCCTTTTCCTTCATGAACACGTACGGCTACAACGCGGTGAAAACCGGCTATGTCGGCAAAATCATTCCCCGCGGCGAGTATCACGACGGGCAATGGATGACGAATCACTACGTTCGTGTTGTGGAGAAAGCTGCGAAGTACAAAATCATGGTCAACGCGCACGAACCCGTCCGGCCGACGGGCCTGCACAGAACCTGGCCTAATTGGCTTGCATGTGAAGCGGCCCGCGGCAACGAGTTCAACGCGTGGAGTCAGGGCAATCCGCCCTTCCACGAAACCATTCTTCCCTTCACACGATTGTTGGGCGGCCCGATGGATTACACGCCGGGCATCTTTCAGATCAAGATGAGCTTCTACAATCCCGACAAGAAAGAACAAGTACACACAACCCTCGCAAAGCAACTCGCCCTCTACGTCACGCTCTACAGTCCGCTCCAAATGGCTGCCGACCTGCCTGAGAACTACGAAGCGAAACTCGACGCATTTCAATTTATCAAAGATGTTGCGGTGGATTGGGATGACACAAAGATTCTCGAAGCCGAACCCGGCGATTACATCACAATGGCGCGGAAGGCAAAAGGAAAAGAGGTCTGGTACCTCGGCGCCATTACCGACGAGAATGCGCGGACGGCAACAGCTTTGCTTTCGTTCCTCGATCCGAAACAAACCTATATAGCCACCATCTACACCGACGCCTCCGATGCCCATTGGGAGAAAAATCCGATGGCATATAGGATTGACAAGTATGTTGTAACGGGTAAAACCGTACTGAAACTGAAGCTCGCAGCAGGCGGAGGCGCAGCCGTGAGCATTCACCCCGCGTCAACCGATCAGATGAAGGGATTGAAGAGGTATTGAACCCGGCAGGTCCGGCCGCGTGGCGGTCGGGCCCCCTCGGACTGTGGCACACCGGAAACGAGGCAACCATTCCCCACCCCAGATTGTTGTACCGATTAAGCAAGAAACGCTTTCCTGCAGCCGGCTCAGGCGAAACGGAAGCACGAATCCTATCAACAAAACCTTTTCTGGAGGAAGTTATGAGTTCACGAGTCACCCCCGCCGTGGCGCGCATTGTCTTTCCGCTATTGTTCATAATTCTTGCGGCTTCTGTCGCGCCCTCCCAAACACAGGTAGTAACACTGGACGCGAGCAAGGATAACACGTTGTACGAAGACGCGACGGGATCGTTGAGCAACGGTGCCGGGCCGGGATTTTTTACGGGGAAAACCGTTACGGGCGCAATCAGGCGCGGACTGCTTGCGTTTGATGTTGCGGGCGGAGTGCCGGCCAATGCAACTATTACGAACGTGACACTGACACTGACTGTAACGCAAGCCCAGGCAACAGCGCAAACAATCGGGTTGCATCGTGCATCGGCGGATTGGGGCGAGGGGACGTCCGTCGGCGGAGGAACGGGCGGCGGAGCCGGCGGCCCCGCAACAACAGGCGATGCGACATGGCTGCACAGGTTCTTCAACACCACGTTGTGGTCAACACCCGGGGGGGATTTCGCCGGAACGCCGAGCGCGACATCGTCCGTTGGCGGACTCGGAACGTACACATGGGCTTCAACCCCGGCCCTTGTTGCCGACGTGCAGCAGTGGCTCGATACACCTTCCTCCAACTTCGGATGGGTGATTGTAGGGGGAGAGGGCGCATCCGGCACGGCGAAGCGGTTCGATTCGCGGGAACACCCGACCCCTTCGTCCCGCCCAAAGCTCACCATTACCTACACCGGGCCGACAAGCGTTCCGCAGGAAACGCCCCGTGCCTTTGCGCTGCATCAGAACTTTCCCAACCCGTTCAATCCATCTACAACAATCCGGTTTGAACTTGCGCAGACGGGGAGGGCTTCGCTGAAGATCTTTAACTTGTTGGGACAGGAAGTTGCAACGCTTCTTGACGGCAACCTCTCCGCAGGTACGCATACAATGCAATGGGAAGCATCGGAGTTCAGTACGGGAGTGTATGTGTACCGTCTTGAGGCGGGAGGCAATGTTGCAACACGCAAGCTCGTGCTCGCGCGGTAGAATAGTGTTCTTAGGATTATCGAAAGGGCATCTTCACGGATGCCCTTTTTGTTTTCTGCGGTTGAGATTGGATGAGGGAGTTGGTATCTTGACGGGAGAATATAAAAGAAGTAACCCCTATCGCTAATTCCGGGTTTTCCAAGGAGTAAGCCATAGGAATATCTCATCTAAGACCATCAACGAAAGGTATCGGGAGAAAGCCGATCTCTCACGTGATGCAGTAAACTTCTATAGGAAATCACCGTATACCACCCAAGTACAAACCACACACTTCACCCACTCTTTTTTGACAACATTTTGATGAAAGCAATTGTCTGCACCCAATACGGACCACCCGATGTTCTTACCCTGAAAGAGGTTGAAAAGCCGGTCCCCAAGAGCAATGAAATCCTGATAAAAGTACACACAACAACAGTTACGTCGGGAGATTGCAGGGTTCGAAGCCTCAATGTGCCTGCGGGCTTCGGACTCATTTCACGCTTGGCTCTTGGAGTCTCGAAACCGAGGCAACCAATTTTAGGAATGGAGCTTGCCGGGGAGATTTGTGCTGTCGGGAATGACGTTCGCAAATTCAAAATCGGTGACCACGTGATCGCCTTCAGCGGTACGACCATGGGCTGTTATGCAGAGTACAAGTGTATGCCGGAAGACGGGCGGGTGGCACTAAAGCCGTCGAATCTTACGTATGAAGAAGCTGCTGCGCTATCGTTTGGAGGAACAACGGCGTTGGATTTTTTTCGTAGGGGAGAACTTCAGAGCGGCGAACGGGTACTTGTCAACGGCGCTTCGGGAGGAGTAGGCACCGCCGCGCTTCAGCTTGCGAAATACTTTGGTGCGGAAACAACCGCCGTGTGCAGTGCCGCCAATGCTGAACTGGCAAAATCTCTCGGTGCAACCCGTGTCATCGACTATACCAAAGAGGACTTTTCACGCAACGGCGAATCTTATGACGTTATTGTCGATACAGTCGGCACGGCTCCATTCTCGCGTTGCAAAGGTTCGCTCAAAGAGGGAGGACGCCTTCTGCTTGTTCTAGCCACCCTGCCGCAGATGCTTCAAGCCCCGTGGGTGTCGGTAACAGGCAACAAGAAAATCATCGCGGGTCCGGTAGCCGAGCGGGCGGAAGATGTACGCTTCCTTGCTGAGCTGGCGGAAGCGGGAAGGTTCAAGCCTGTCATTGACCGGAGCTATCCGTTCGAGCAGATCGTCAAGGCACACCGCTATGTCGAGACAGGGCGCAAGCGGGGTAACGTGGTTGTCGCTGTGGCAACATGACGCATCTTCTGGTTTACAGAACCACAATGATTGAAGAAGGGCATCTTTGCGGATGCCCTTTTTGTTTTCTCCGGTTGAGATTGGATGAGGGAGTTGGTATCTTGACAACGATAAACGAAATAGACGCAATGCTTCGTCTATCATGCCGGTTTTGGGCGGATAGACGCAATGCGCTAATGCAGTAGTTATGCGCAAGCACGCTCACCAGAATAATGGAAATGCCTCATGAAAGAGATCATCACAGACATCCAATCGAAGTTGAACAATAATCTGTATCAAAACGAGGAACACGTACGGTTTGCTCTCGTAGGCAGGGTTTTGCAGGCACTGGGATGGGATCTATGGAATCCAAAGGAAGTGTATACCGAGTACAGGCCTATCCCAACAGAGAATCTATCGAGGGTGGACTACGCCCTCTTCACCGGCTCAGAAATCCCCTGGGTTTTCATTGAGGTTAAAGCGGTTGGTCATGTGGATGCGAATCTACCAGCGATTGAGACACAGATGCGAGACTACAACACAAACCTCACTGCGATGTTTTCTATAATCACGGACGGCAAGAAATGGAGATTCTACTATCCACAAACTGGCGGTCAATTTAGTCAGAAGCTTTTCAAAGTTGTCGACCTGATGAACGACGATGTCGGAGACTCCGAGGTTTTTCTGAGAGCTTTTCTGTCAAAGAGCGAGATTGAGAACGGCAATGCGGAACAGGAAGCGAAGAACTATTTGAAGTTCACCCTCAAACAACGGGCTATGGATAATGCTCTTCCACAAGCCCGACGGTTGGTGGACGAGCCGCCATACCCCAGCCTTCCCCAATCGCTGATTGAGTTGGTCCAGAAAGCCGGTCACACGATTACTCCGGAAGAGGCAATTGAGTTTATCAAGAGTTACAAGCCGGTAGAAAAGGCACCGCAGGTCGTTCCCCCAAAACCAATTGCTGGTTCTCCCACTGGCATCTCCGCAACTCCGGACATTGTCCCTGGAAGTGCCGCTCTTAGCCAGATTCTCGAGGTCAGCGGACTTATGCTCAAAGGTCGTGACTATGTTAGTGCAGTCAACGAAGTTGGCAGGCATAAGGACGTCCATCCGAACACAGTGAGAGATAAATGCACACGGCAGCTCGGGTTGGATACTGAGCAGTTCAAAGCTTTGCTTCGAGACAAGAGCCAAATAATTTTCTTTTTGAAAGCAAAGTTCCCAGAGTACTCAAACAACATTCTGGACCATCTTGGCAGACATTGACCACATAGGAGTGAGCGTGCCTGCGCATAACAGCACAAACCACGACACTCGCTCATTACATATGCAATGGTAAATCTCAGTTCAAAATCGGTTGTGCTCGTTCCATGCCGCACACATTTGATAGAAAGCGTGGAGTGCGGCACGGCGTGGTTTGTGCACACGTTATGCAACACGCACGGCGGCGCAAGTGAACAAATGAAAATACGCGCATTAGGGGTCGTAATAACCAAGGAGAGGTGTTTATGTCACGCCCTTTGACAATGATGTCGCTGACTTCTGCGCTAACGACTGCACTTTCCCTATGTTCGAATCAAGTTGCTCTTTCTCAGCAGCCACAAGTGGTAGCCGTGTCCCCGGGCCAAAACCAAATTGCATCAACAGCGCAGCCCCAAATCACAGCTACATTTTCTGTTTCGATTGAACCGGCTACAATCACTTCTACATCGTTTTCAGTCTTCGGAGAGCGGTCTGGCTACAAGAACGGGTCGCTCACCTATGACTCAACAGACAGAAGGGTATCATTCGCATCACCTACTCCTTTTGTTGCAGGTGAGCGAGTAATAGCTTCTCTCTCCCGATCCATCACAAGCCAAAACGGAGATTCGCTAGGCGGCTTCATTTGGGTATTCCGCATCCCATCAGCGAGGCGAAGCGAGTTGCGATTTGAAAACGCTGTTGTCTATGGTGGCGGTGGTTGGAGCATTCAGTGTGTGGACATGAACAACGATGGTTACGCTGACATTGTTTCAAGCGGCGGCGTCATCAGACTGAACAATGGTTCCGGCACATTCAATGCGTTCTGGACCTTACCGGGTGCAGATCCATTCTCCAAGGTGGCGGTGGATGATTTCAACCGTGACGGAATCATGGATGTTCTCCACAACGCAAATGGATTGAGAATTGCTTTGAGCCAAGGGAATGGCAACTTCAACATTCAAAGCAAGCCTTGGTGGTTTGACCATTACGTCACCGCTGATTTCAACTCCGATGGCTTTCCAGATATCGCAGGCGTTACAACATCAGGTGATGCGTGGGGTATCTCGTTCAATGACGGCTCGGGATCATTCTTTGATACGGTTATCACGGGGCGAGTGCAAGGTGTACTAACGTCAATGGAAGCCTTTGATGTTGACAACGACGGCCATCTAGACATACTTTGTTCCGGGTTCCCAATCAATGCGACCAACGGAGATGGGATTGCAGTATGGAAAGGGAACGGTCGCGGTGGGTTTGACGGTCCGCATATTTACATCTCTCCCGTATTCTCTTTTCCAGAGCAGCTATACTGTTCTGACTTCTCCAACGATGGCTCAGCGGACATTGCGGTAATGGGATACGCTGGAAATGTCTCTCTCAACCTCGGTGGAACGTTCGGCACTGACACGTCCTCAACTCGGAACTTTTGGGGTCCCGAGGCTCCCGGAGCCGTAACAGGTGGTGATTTCAATGGAGATGGCTATATCGATCTCATAGTGAGTGGTTACAGGGACATCCTAGATACATCCCGCACAACATATTATTTCATAAGGCTAAATTGTCAAGGCGTTTTCCGCGGCTGTTCTCCATTCGGCCTAGGCGATACTCTGGGATATAATTACCTCGCGAGATCAGCTCAGGCGGTTGACGTTGATCGTGATGGAGATTTGGATATGGTTCATTCTTACAGCGCAATATACGTCAACATCAACACGAGTCCGTCAATGTCTGTCAGGACACAGCTTGGTCTACCTCAAGAATTCGGAGTTGATCAGAATTTCCCAAACCCCTTCAACAGCGAAACAAGTATCAGGTTTCGAGTTCCCAACGCGCAGAGAATGCGCGTGCAAGTCCATGACATCTTTGGAAAGGAGGTAAAGCAACTTTACGATGCTCATGTCAGTCCGGGCGAGCATGCGGTTCGTTGGGACGGAACGAATGAGAATCTTTATCAAGTTGCATCGGGTGTCTACTTCGTCCGTTTCATTTCTTCCCACTCGACGAGGGTTCTCAAGGTTCTGCTGCTCAAATGATCCATTCAAGCACAAACAAGAAGGATACCATCATGAAAACGATCTTTTTTCTCTTGTGGCTCTTGCGCTTGTCTTCAACAATGAGAGCCGCTCACAAGTCGAGGAGTTTGTTTGCGCTACTGACTCGACAATCATTGACGACGTCGGAGAACTAGTTGCAACGACGTATACTCTGAAGATTCTCCTCGTGGAATTCTCCAACGTCAAGCATAACACCGAGCCGTATTACACCTATACGGATTTCGAGAACTTGTTCTTTTCTGAGAACGTCTACGTGTCACCGAACATGTATTCCCCAGACGGTGAACCAGTCTACGGCAGTATGCGCGATTATTTTTCCATCATGTCCGATGGCGACTTCAACCTAAATGGTTACGTGGTAAATCAGGACGAGAAGGGCGATGGGACGCCAGACTGGCTTGAATTGCCACTCCGCAAAGGGCAATATGATTCAACATGCTTTGCGTGTTGGGATCTGTTCCTGAACCACACGCTCGCAGCAGCGATTAATGCTGGCTTGGACATTTCGACCGGACCCACTACTAAGCTGGCAATAATTTATGCTGGCCATACATACCGAGGACTGCCATCGGGAGGTGACCTCGGCAGTGGCCTGAATCCCCAAGCTGGTACTTTCTTATACAATGAAACGCCGTACCATTTGTATATTCATGGCGAGAAATTCGCCTGTTGCTCGCCAGGTCGGGCCGAGCGCCCAGATGCGAGGTTCGCTGAGATAGGGATCAACGCTCACGAGTTCGCTCACCTCCTTGGCATCCCGGATTTGTATGACAACGGGGGCTGGGACATGATGAATGGTGGGCCGACATTGGGACCAAATTTCCGCGGCGCTTGCCCGGCTCCACTTAACCCAGAAACAAGGAAGAAAAAAGGGTGGCTCGCATTTCAAGACATCACGGAAAACCATACGTTTCAAGCTGACTACAACCTGCGTGACCCGGAAGTTTTTCAGATTCGGAGTAGCACGAACTCTGGATATTATTGGCTGATCGAAACCCGCCGCTTTGATGCGAATATGACAATCGGAAACACTTCTACAACCGATTACAACTACTACTTGCTAAGGTCGTATTTCGGCAACGCCCCCGACCAAGGCGTGCTTGTTTGGCGAGTGCCGTTCTCAAGCTCGTGGGGTTCGATCTTGCACGCAAACGGCAGACCTTGGGATGGACATCCAGGTATCAGACCTGGGGATCCGTTTCCAGGGGTGGACAATGTGCGGGTACTCTCTCCTTGGTCTGATTCGCGCACATCTCCTATTTGGGTTCCAAACACGAAACCGTCAACGAATGTCGGCATGGAGATTGCCGGAGAGGGTGCTGGGTACTTCACCCTTGATTTGTACTATTCCAATCCGCACAACGCATCACCTTCGAAGCCGCAGAACATCGCCATTTCTCTCTATCAAGATCAACTCGGCTATCGCTACCCACGTATCAACTGGACTGCAATGCAGGAGCCGGATGTTATCAGTGGCGGAAACATGCTAATTCACAGGCGATACAAAAGCAGTCAAATCTACCCGCCGCAGTGGGGGTCATGGTCATTGTTCGCAACATTATCGGGCACGTCCACCGAGTACATTGATCTCTCGCTTCCCACAGCAGGATCTGGTTCTGACAGTGTGCAGTATCCCATCCAAGCAAAGGATAGCACTGCCAAGCTTTCAGTTTTCTCTGATGTTGTTTCAATGGAAGTCAGCACAGACATGTGGAAGCCGAACGTTAGCTCGCAGAAGCAGATCACAACGTTTTCCCTTTATCAGAACTACCCGAATCCGTTCAATCCGACTACTTCGGTGAAATACCAGCTGGCCGCTAGTGGGTTTGTTCAACTCAGAGTATTTGACATACTGGGCCGGCATGTTACAACTCTGATAAGCGCTCATCAGGACTTGGGTGAGTACTCAGCTACGTTGAACGCTGACGAGCTTGCAAGCGGTGTGTATCTCCTTAGGCTCACTGTCAGCGATGACATTGGGCACATTATGTATGAAGCAAGCTCCAAGCTTTTGCTAACACGATAGGCAAGGCTCTCCATCACAGAACTTGGGAGCAAGTTGCACCACACGCAGTTGATAGAAGCGTTCCGCAGCACCCACATCTTGTTTGTACGAAGAAAATGTGCGCGCTGCGGAACTGAGGTTGGATGTGTCGTCAACTTGCGCGAGGTACGCAAGGCTCTGCGCTGTGCCATCATTGAACACAACTTCGGTGGAATGGTGAACCGTGTGCCGCCGTGCGCGTCGCATAACAAATGCAAGCACGTCACTCGCACATCTGTTAAAGGCGCAGTTGAATCTCGGCTTTGCATTATGAATAGTGCTCATTCAACGGCACGCTCTTTTATGTCATGAAGAGCAAGAACATTGAGCGTGCCGTTGCGTGCTTGCTGAACGTTATGCAACACGCACGGCGGCACAATCACAAATGACAAGGAGGACAACAATGAGATCGTTTCTCTTTCTTCTCACCGCCATGCTTGAAGCAGCTATTGCTATGGCCCAATCCGGCTGGACAGCACCACGCTTACTGAATCCAAACGCCGGTACTCAGGGAGCCCCTTTCATCGCCATTGGGCCGAATAACGTGCTCGCGATAGCATGTGGCGAATATCCAACGCCAACAGGTTCCAACATCCGAGTTGCGGTGTACCATTCGACCGATCGTGGCCAAACGTTCAGCCACTCACTTGTACCGTTGCCGTCACTCCCTTACGTATCTATGGGTCCCTCTGGCATCAGCTTCGACCGCAACGGGAATCTCTTTGTCTTGTGGGCTTGGAGCGAAGACAACTTTCCCTTTTATACATCCAATTTGGTTCTCTCCAAATCTACCGACGGCGGGTCTACGTACACCACATTTTGGCAAACAAGGCAACCGCTCTTCTGGCTAAGTGAGAGGCAGTTGTTCATTGATACGAATAATACAATTCACCTCATGTGGGATTCAACCGTTGCCGGCTCGCAGTTCGTCCTGCTTTATTCAAAATTCATAAGTGGGAGCCCTAGCAATTTGGTTACGCATGTTGTACCTACACCCCCTAATGGAGTTAATGACAATATCCACAGTGCCAGCATGCTAATCGCTGAAGATACAGTAAGTTTCTTTGCTGCACGCGGTCCCGCAGGCTACTATACTAAGTCAATAGACGCAGGGGCCACCTTCTCGCCTTATGTCTTAATTGATTCGCTTCTGGGCACGACAAGATCCGTTATAACGAGTGAGGGGAAAGCGGTATTCTATGCCCGTTACCCTGAACCGAATTCGGGAGGAATTCCAACCCTTCGCTTTCTTAGTGACTCCTCATCAAATCTATCAGATCCCTTTGTACTCCAAACGAAACCAGTCGCACGCGGTTTTGTAGGTGCCGGAGGTGGTGGAGTCTACGAAGGGAGCAGTTATTTGACATACACAGGTTCCGATAGCGTTCTCCTTAGCTGCTACTATGAGTTCAGAGATTCCTTGGCGCCCTCCGACAGCGCGTTCTTTCCACACTTCATGCAAACCACGTTTGCAATCGATTCACTAGGCGGCAAGTTCCTGGTTGCGACTTCATATCCTGGCGAGAACAGGATTTATCTAATGACGAAAGATGTCATCACCAGTGTTGAAGAGACGTACGCTCAGCCATCTTTACGGAACACAATAAGCGCTTCGATAAATGAATCTCAAACAACAGCAATCATTAGCCTTCATATTGGAACCGCCGTCGAAGGGAGCTTGACTCTGTATGATATTCTCGGTCGACAAGTCTCAGTGGTGAGTACCGGTTCATTCACCGCGGGAGAAAACCAGTTCACCATCAATATCCAGCACCTTGCTTCTGGTACTTATTTCGCAATGTTCAAATCTTGGTCGGGCACAATGGCCTCAAAATTCATCGTGCTTCGTTAGCAACACAATCCACCAACACCATAGGAGGAACTATGAAAACGTACGTGTGTATTCTTGCTCACTGCTTGTGTGTCGCGACGACTTCACTTTCACAGGAACCTGTGCCGGAACACCCAAAACTCTTCTTCAACTTGCAGGAAGCGAACCAGATCCGAACCCGTGCTCTTGTCCCCGGATCGACGGAAAACAGGTTCTTCATGGAGATAAAGGAGGTGGCGGACTACTTCGTGACTAATAGGGAAAAGATGTTTTCTGATCCTGACCCCAATGTCTACATTCCGTTCAGACAATGGAATCTCTACTCCCTCGCGTTCACGTACTTCGTTACTCAGAATCCAGTGTACTGGCAAACAACTCACGATATCATCTTCGGTTTTTCCGGAAATTCCGGGCTCATGGGTTTTCAATTCGTTGCACGGAACACAGCGATAGTAGCTGGCCTGGCCCAAACTGTCGATCTACTCTGGAATCAATTCACCGAGAATGAGCGCAACCAGATTTTACAGAAGATTCAAGAGAATCTGCAAAACCCAGCGCACCCGGGTGAAGGCGTTCGAGATTACTTTTATAACAACTATCTTCTGCATGACAATAACCATATGGCGAGCAACGGGATTGGTCTGCTCTCGGCAGCGATTGTGTTCAACGGTCATCCTGCATACCCTGAGGCCAATTCCGATATCGACGCGGTTCGATACAGAATTGTGACATATCAGAACAATCTGATTGTACGAATGAACCACAGCGATGGCGCGCCTGCAGAAGGAGTGTTCTACGGTTCAGGCCAATATGGCACTGAGATTCCGATTCTCCTTGTTCTCGGTCGTTGGGATGGCGTGAACTATATGCAGCGAGAAGAGTTTGTGTCTCGCTACACAAAGGTTGGGCAGTATTTTTGCTATGAGGTGTTGCCAGCCACGAGGGATCCCTTGTTCCGATATTTCACGGCGATTAATGATGCATTCATGGGTTTCTACAACTCAAACGGGGTGCTCGCTGGGTTACATCTACAGAGCAGTGTTTACAACGACAGCTACTCGAAGTGGGTATTTAACAACACGGTGCAAGACATAGGGAACCTTGTCAACGCCGCTTTATGGCACGCTCCCACACACAATGCGTTCAGAGGGTACGGTTTCGTTGAGGCGTTACACTTCAACAACAACACACCACCAAGTGATCCTTCCGGTATTCTCCCAAAGAGCAAGTACTTCCCTGTCAGAGGGCTGGTCTACATCCGAACTTCCGACAATTGGGCGGACAATGGTGACATACAATTCTCGCTGACTGCGGCGCCAGCGATCGACAGATCGTTAGATCCACCAAACGGTGTCCTTTCCGTCAAACATAACCAGCCCGACAAGAACAGTATCACGATGTCGGCGTATGGTCAAGACTTCATAATTGATGTTGGATATGGAGGACAGCGTCCCGAGGATCAGAACTACATTCTCATTGATGGCAGAGGGCAATCTCCGGCTGCCGTCCTTGGCGGCATGAATGAGGGCCGGATTGTTCAGTATCACTCGTCGAACGATTTTGATTTTGTTCATGCAGACGCAAAAAGTGCGTTCGACACTGTTTACTACCACGGCGAAAATGGAACTCCTGTTGTTGTCGTTGATCCAACTAATTCCGTCGTCAACGCCAATAGGTATGTCCTTTCTACTCGCGCCACCCCATCCACGAATCACTTTTTCGTCGTAGCCGATGACATAAGGCGTGACAGCGAGTTTCATCAATACAAGTGGATATTCAACACGAATGCCTCGGTTTCGCTCTCCAACCCGATTGTCATACAATCAGGTGGCAAGTATCTCAAGATCTGGCACACGGAACAAGGAATTCCACAAGCTCCTGAGTCCGAAACAAAACTATTTGGCAGCGGAGGTTACGATCAGCCAGTGGTTAGCCAACAGCAAACCCAAGTATTCCAAATTTCGATTCCTACTACAGCCGTAAACCCCTTCTTCCACATGGTCATGGTCCCTCAACAGTCTGATGCGACCTATCCGATTGTCACAAATCTCAACCAGCAAGTCTCAGGTGGCAGCTGTCTGAAAATGCAGTGGAGCGCCCAGGAGGACTACAGCATATTGAAGTTTGGCAGTACCGTATCGTCATCGTTCTTCAGCAGCGATGCAAAGCTCTCTCAGGTGCGTAAGGAGATCTCATCGGGCCTCCCGGTTGCATTTGTTGCCACAAACGGTTCGCAACTCACATTCGAGTCACGGGAATTAGTGAATCTTTATGGCCAGCAAGGAACGGTCATGAGATCAGGCACTGAGGTCGAAATCTCCGGTGCGTCAATCACGTATTTCCGCATCTACGCCCCAAACGCAACGACCGTCAGACTGAACGGCGTGTCCGTCCCGTTTGTTCAAGTGAACGATTACGTCGAACCCCCAGATGTGACTGTGAACAGAACGTGGAGTGGAGAAGTCTCTACCTCTTTCACGATCACCGTTTCCTCTGGTGTATCACTCACGCTTCAGCCTGGAACCAATCTGCACTTCAACAATGGAACACACCTGATTGCCCACGGAGCATTAGCAGCACTGGGGACAGAACAGGAGCCGATTCGCTTTGGGAAAACTCTATCGGCAAGCAACTGGCTTGGCATTCATATCGAGTCAGGGCTCTCAGTTTCTGAGTTGCGTCACTGCGACATCACGAATGCCATCACAGGTGTTTCCGTTAGTTGGTCGCGCTTCAAACTCAAGGAATCGTTGATTTCTGATTGCTCGGTCGGCATTGACATCTCGGGCTATCATCCCAAGCTCTACTATCAGATTGACACCAACACGATCCAAAACTGCTGGACTACCGGTATCGTGATCAATAACGCCGACAACGTCACGTTGCGCGACAACACGATTTCCGGCTGCACAGCGGGGTTTGTGACAACGCAGAGCACCTCTCGACTGTATCGAAACATTATTGAGAACAGTTCAGAGGAGGGCGTGTTCGCTGGCGAGTATTCCAATCCGCGCTTCGGTGACGTGCTTCTTGCTGATCCCGGAAACAACGTCATACGTGGCAGTGGAATAGCTGGACTGCATGCCGTGAGCTCAACACCATTCTTGGGAATGGGGTGTGAACGCGTGTATGGCGGATGGAATTCCGTGTACGGTGATACACTCCTTGTTCATGCTGAAAAAGGAGCATACGTGACTGCCAACTGGAATTGGTGGGGTGCCGATCCACCCAAAGAGGAAGAATTTCTGGCGCAGGATGCAACTATCGACTACGATTGCTGGATGCCATACGACCCCAATGAAGGCATGAGGCCAACGGGTTCTCCGACGCTCTTCTCAGGAAACAAAAGTGGCGATGATCCTCCGCCAATCCTGTCCATAACCCAAGAAGGTGCAAAACTGCGTCAGGCTCTTGCACTTCGCGGACAAGGTGACTACCGCAGAGCGCTTGTCGTCTATGCGAATCTCATTCGCACAAGCCCGAACGCTCCTGAAGCCCGCATTGCACTCAGCGAGGCGCGTAACACTTTCTACGATTTCATCCACGCATCCAACGACACTACGATGCGAGGAGTTTTGGAAGATTCGCTCAGAGCTTACCGGAACGTTCATCCGAATGCCTTCGTGCGAAGGCTTGCAAAGGCTTTGCTGGCCACAGAAATCGCCAACCGGCGTGACTTTGCATTGGCCATCACGGAATACGAACAACTGCTTCAATCGGCTACGACAAACCTTGACCGAACAATCTGCCTCTTCGCTCTCTTCAACATCAACGCTCAAGGTACACGTAACAGAAGTGAGGCGGAGCGATGCCTGACTCAGCTTCAGACTCTTGCTCCAGGGGACATACGGACACGAATCGCGACTGCTCGTTTTGCTTCCATGATTGAAGCTGAAGGCGGTAATGGTATGCAGCGTCCCTCAGTGTCAGCAGGACTTGAGGCCGCTGCCTCCTTACCGACTGAGTTTGTGCTGTTACAGAACTACCCGAATCCATTCAATCCGTCAACGACGATCAAGTACAATCTGCCAATTGATGCACACGTTACATTGAAGCTGTACGATGTTCTTGGCCGAGAGGTACTGACGTTGATCGATGAGCAAGCAGAAGGTGGTTATCACTCTGCAACGCTCGATGCATCCAGACTCTCAAGCGGAGTCTACTTCTACCGCATGCAAGCGGGAGCCTTTTCACAAACGAAGAAGCTCCTCCTGTTGAGGTGAGTTCTGCCATGGCTTGTCTTGACGCGTGTGCCGCAAAACGGTGACGCAAGTTTGCACCACACGCATTCGGCAAAAGACGTTCCGCAGCGCCCATCCCGACTGCGTCGGGACGCGCTGCGGGACTGAAATTGGATGTGTCGTGCAACTTGCGCGAAGTATGCAGAACATCTGCATCCGCGAGGTCGTACTCATAAAGGAGATTGAAAGGGAGTGGAAGCGTCAACCGATGTGCCGCCGTGCGCGTCGCATAACAACGGTAACAAAGTCGCTCACTTCATTTGGATAGGCGATTGTGATTCACGATTTGGCTCCACGAAATGGAGTTCGCTTCATGCCGCACTCATTAATAGAAAGCGTGGAGTGCGGCACGACTTTGTTACCGTAGACGTTAGGCGGCCACACCATGAATCTCGAACAAAGAGAGGGGCCATATATGAAATCCAAGATCTATCTCTCATTGATTGCCATGATTATCTCGGCTGTAGGATGTCACAAAGAAGAGAACAATATCAGTCAGGCAACCTCAAGCGGATTCCCGGACACAGTGGTGCAGAAAGGGAGTGACGAGGACACTACATATTTTTCTATTCGCACATCGCACCAACTGAACGGGACACTCAACATCGACGTATCAGGTTGGGGAATCCAGGAAACAGGTTTGCACATTGATGCGAGCACGAGCAATAGTATTCTCTCCTTGCGCATGATCGGAATGTGTGGGACGATCCAGATGACGACTTGGGTCCGGCCCACTTTCCAGGTTTCCGTCTCTACATCGGAAGAGCAGTCCCTCACCGAGATCCATTTTTCAAATGGGATCATCACTGGTACTCTTGATTCATTGGTGATATCGAAACGATGATGAGTGGCAGCCTAACCAGCGGCTCAAGCTGACGGATTGAGCGTCGGCGAATTGTAATACTTGGTGCAGTAGATCGTGAACAGAAACAATCATAGACTTAGCGGCGCAGGTGCGGGCAGTACAAACCAAATCAGTCTACTCCGCAGCTTAGCCGCGGCCCGTTATACGCCAGCACGTGTCATCAGAACGACGCTATCAAAACACCGAAACATATGTCGCCTATGGAGGCATGAATAGCAACCTGATATTATGCGGCTGATTGCGCATGCTCGGGACAATCGATGCGGAGGTCGGTGGTTTCGAGTTTCCTATTCAAGAGTTTGCAGAAGTGTTTGTTTTTGCTGTCCGTTTCGTAGTGAATGCACGTTAGACACATTCGTTGTATTGTTATCACGCCAGCTTTATTCAGATGATGAATAATGGTCATCAAACTCAGTAAGAGATTCTCTTTGTCATCTGAATAGAGTTTATTAATGGGTGTTTGCAGTTCGTTTGTGAAGAAAGATGTTTTTTCGGCGATGTCTTTTCCTTTTTTTGTCAGATCAAGAACAAAGCTGCGAGAGTCATTCGGGTCACTTGTTTTCTTAACCAGTGATTTTTCCTCAAGTACTCTGAGCGCATCACTGATCGTTGCTTTGGTCATGTTGAATTCTTGCGCCAAATAGCTCACTTTACGTTGTTCTTCGCTGTGGGTGAGCAGAAAGATCAACATCTGAATTTGGATCGGACTGAGCGCATACTCTTTGCTTTCATTCCACAGCAAGACACGGAATGCTTCGGAGATCCTTTCCAATGCAGCTACAATGCGGCTGTCGATCTCGCTGTTTTGATGAACAAGATGAAAGGGTGATTTCATATTAGCGTTGGCTCCTTGCAAATAGAAGAAGGAGTAGCCAGAGTAATCCTTTGAGCAGAAATAGCAGGAACCCGGCTACTCCCATTGTTTTGAGACATTTTTTATTTGTCAGAACTCTCCCTTGTTAATATACGGAAAACACCAAAGCACTGCCGTAAGCGTCACTGCTTTGAACCATGCGTTATGCATACCATCAACATCTTGTGAGGAATGTCCCTTTTTTGCAAGGAAAGATTTTATGGTTGCCGTGATTGGATAAATGAAGGCAACCATGTAGCGGAAGTTCACAATCGGAACAGTATCCACACCGTCTGTCTTGTTTTTCTTGGTGGTGTGATGCCGCTTGGCGACTTCATGCTGATAATTCAGCCACACTTGATCGTATGGACGGCTGCATAAGTCTGTTATCCATTCACCAAAACGAGCACGAACCGCTGAAAGGTATTCACTATTGGGCTGTCCGTTCTTGGTGAAGTAATACACCAGGTGTTCATTTCCGCCAACATAGCCGTACCACAAGTCAAGAATATCATTGACTTGGTCTTTCAACACTTCACCTGCCATGCGCAGGTATCGGTCGTCATCGTCAGACCAGAGCAATGTCTTTTTAAGCAGGGCTAGATCCTGCATTGTTACGGATGACTTTTCAAGGGTCGCCTTGCCGTAATCATATCCTTTGATTTGTGCCATAAGTTTGCCTTTCTGTGATAGTTGAATGTAAATATTGATTTGATTGCGGGGTAATATAGTCAGGATTCCTAACCATGTCAAGCAATTTATTCCTGTGATGTTTGGTTCCTTAGGAAACAGTCTAAGCGACATTTGAGTAGGTGATTTGTGATTGCTGCTTATGGTCATTGATGACACAATCTCATTGATCCCCCCGGCTACAGAACCGGCAAACTTGGTACGCTCGGCGGAGTTGTGCGTGCAGGAACGGGAACGCAGGCGATGATCCTCATCCCCGGACTTGGATTTGGCGGGAGCGTCTTCAGTGAGTTTATGGAAGGGTTTGCCGGACAATACCGCATGTACGCCGTGACGCTGCCCGGATTCGGTGGAACCGCTGCACCTCCCGCTCCGGGCGAGAAAACCAGTTTCGGTGAACAGACCTGGACGAATGGGGCACTTGCTGCGATTGAGAAACTCATTGAGGATGAGGGCATTCAAAACCCGATTATCGTCGGTCACTGGTTGACCGGAACGCAGCTTGCGTTGCGGCTCGCAATGAAGCACCCGGACAAGGTGAGGGCGGTGGTGATCCTCGCAGGGTCCGCGCGCATGGTCGGCTCCGACTCTGCCCGCGCCGCAATGCTCAGCACATTGGAGAAACGAATTGCCGTCATCGATAAGTTCATGGCACCGAGGTGGTTCAAAACCGTTACGCGTGAGACGTGGGATGACAACAATTTTCTTCCCGGCGACTACGCGGTCAATCCCGTGCGCGGGTTGCGGTTGTGGCGCGAAGCGGCTGCACCGGGGCTGCATGTGTGGGTTCGCTATTTGTGCGAGTTTAACGCCCAGGATATCACGCTTGAAATGGACAAACTGACCGTCCCCACCCTCATTCTCAAGCCCGGTCTTGAAGGCATCTACCACACTGCCGGCAACAACTATATGGAGAACTACTGCCATAAGAACTGGGAGGGGAGTATCGGGAACAACCGGAACATTTCAGTGAAGACCATCCCCGACTCACGTGTATGTCTCTGGTTTGATCAGCCGCAGGAGGTAAGGAAAGCTGTCGTGGATTTCCTGGCGGGAATTGACTGACTCACCAGGATGACTGTTGTGATTCAGAGAATCCTCGAAAGGGCATCTTCACGGATGCCCTTTTTGCTTTCTTCGGTTGAGATTGGATGAGGGAGTTGGTATCTTGACGTGCAAATATCCTTGCTAAACCAGCGGACATTCCTTTGAAGAGCAGACGACCATGAGAACAGAGATCAACAGAAACAGGCAGCACGATCCGAGAATCACCTATCGCGGGGCTACAGCCTCGCGACTTGACAACCTGACCGACGCTGTGTTCGGAATAGCCATCACGCTGTCAATCTTCAACCTGGCAAATCCGAATTCGTTCGGCGACCTGCTCACGTTTACCAAAACGCTTCCCGCATTCTTGATCAGTATATCGTTTATAGTTCTCGTCTGGAATGAACACCTCCATTTCTCGGAAATCTACGCGCTCAACGACGGCAGGCTGATGATTCTGAACACCGCTTTCATCGCCCTGGTAATCTTTTATGTGTATCCGCTTCGTTTTCTGACACTGTTTCTGACAAATTTCTTTTTCCAGACGGACGTCAGCCTGAATATCGAGGGCTACCAGGTTCCCCATCTCATGATCTACTATGGCTGCGCGGCATTTGCCTTGTACTTTATTCTTTTTCTTTTCTACGGCAGGGCGATGACACTTACGCGGAGCCTGCAGATGAATCCCTTTGAGGAGTTCTATACGAAGGCGCAGCAAAAGCGTCTTGCCATAATGTGTGCCGTCCCGTTGCTCTCCATAGGACTGACAGCGCTAATCAACCGGTACTCGTACATATGGGCTTCTGTTGTCGGAGGAATAACCTATTGCTTGTACATACCCACCATGCTTATGTGGTATCGCAGTTTTGAGAAAAAGGCAAAAGCATATGAGTAATTCCGGACGCCGGCTCGCATGTACAAGCAAGAAAACTCGTGTTGCTTCAGTGACGACTGAGAAACTCGTGGTGGAATGCGCGATTCAACTTAAATGAGAACAGAAACAGCAAAAGGATGTGAAGATTAGTCTATGATAAGGAAAGTCTGCATCATCGGTGCCTCAGGCAAGTTGGGACGCTACATGGTACAACACGCGCTTCATCGCGGCTATAAAGTGGTTGGAGTCTGCCGCGAGAAAAGTGTCGGCAAGCTCGATGCGTTCAAGGATCGCATCGCGATCATTCCCGGCGCAACGAATGACCGGGAAGTTATCAAAAAGGCTGTCGCCGGATGCGACGGTGTGCTGACGGTGTTGGTGCCGTGGGGAGTCCAGCAGTACTCCACGGGAACGGCGCAGGCTGTTCTCGACTTCGCGCCTCCGCGCGCGCGGCTCATCTTCTCCTGCGGCTGGCACATTACGCGCGACGGCAAGGATGTGTACACGTGGCATATGAAAGCGCTAGTGAAAATCTTCGGGCCTCTGGCGCGGCTTCTTCGTTTTGCGGACCTCGACGATCAGGTTGAAGCCTGCCGCCGGATTTTTGCAAACGATACACGCTGGACTGTTGTTCGCGGAAGCGACTTGGAGGAAGGTGAAAGCGAGGGGTTGCCTGTCTGGAGCAGGCACGTTGGCGATCCGATTCTCAAAAGCAATCTCACACGCCGCATAGATTTTGCGCTCTTCATGGTCGAGGCCCTCGTGAATGATGAGCTTGTCCGGGAGGCTCCGGCTATAGTAGGCTGCCGTACGCCGTCGGCGATGGCGCATGCGCCTGCAAAGTACTGAAACAACTCTGCAAGAGATTGCGGCGGACTCTGGAAAGCACACCGTTACCGACTTCGGAATGCCGAGATGAGGTAAAGTGGGACATGCGCACGCGAAATCGACAGCGGTGAGGGAGGAAGAGAATCACGCGAAGGGTTTGCATTTCGGCATATCTGCAGCATTACCCGGGGCCGAAATGCACGGTTTGTGGTGTGGCGCGTGATTCGCGCGTTTCGATTTCGCAAGTTCTTTGGTTACTTTCTTACAAAGAAAGTGACAACTAAGCATCTATCTATATGTAGATTATTCACGACGAAAGTCGAGGTGAGAAGCTTGCAATAATGCGACCCGTTCTTTTTCAACAACCTGCTGGCAATTCTCGTCGACACCAACAAGAAAGGTATCCCGCATGAAGAACATTCCCTTCATTCTGCTGTTTCTGTGCTGGCAGAACTCGATGACGAGTGCCGCGCCGGATCACGACGAACTCCGAGAGCTCTCCGGCTATTCGTTCAAGGTACATTACAGTCCGGGCAATGAAGAGAGAGCAAAAGCTGTTGCAACAAGATGTGAGAAGACAATGAAGTACGTTGAAGAACTTGTGGGCTTCTTGCCCGAGGTTGAAATCTTTATTTTGAGTCCGGCGCATTGGGCAAAGTACGGAACACATCCGGTGTATGGAATGCCGCATTATGCAGGAAAGAAGCTCGTCATTGCGGCGGAAGATAATGACTTCTGGCGGAGTTTCATTCCTTCTCTTGAACAGTTGCCTGCTGATCTTGCAAGGGATATCAAGCAAGCCTACACGACCGGAGAAGGCACGTTGAGCATGCGCGGATTCTTCGATCTTCTCGCGTTGCACGAGTTGGGGCACGCGTTTCATCTGCAGGGCGGACTGAAGGGGCAACGGCTCTGGAAGCAGGAACTGTTTTGCAACATCATGCTTCATACGTACGTTGCAGAGAACGAACCGGAGAACCTGCCCGCGCTGGAGGTTTTCCCGGAGATGGTTGTTGCATCGGGTAGCGAAGGATTCCAATTTACAACGCTTGCGGATTTTGAGAAGCGATACGACAACATGGATCCACGCAATTACGGCTGGTATCAGTGCAGATTGCATGTCGCGGCAAAGCATATCTACAACGCAGGCGGCACAGAGGCTTTTGTGAGATTGTGGCACGCGCTGAAAAATGAGCGGGAGAAGCTGACAGATGAACAGCTTGCTTCGTTTCTTGAAAGCAGGGTTCACGCGCGAGTTGCGGAAGTACAAACGGCGTGGTGATTTTGGAGTAACGTGAGGGCATGGTATGTCTATAATAACTTTTGAAGTCCTTTTCATTCTCTTTTTGACAATCTTCAACGGCGTTTTTGCCATGTCGGAGATTGCGATTGTTTCTGCACGGAAAGCACGGCTGCAACAATGGGCAGAGAAGGGGAATAAGAAGGCGCGCCTTGCCCTTGACATCTCCAATTCTCCCGAAGAATTCCTTTCCACGGTGCAGGTGGGCATTACGCTGGTGGGAGTTCTTGCAGGCGCGTTCGGTGGCGCAACGATTGCCCAGCATCTTGCCGCGGGAATCGCCGCAAGCCCGGCACTCGCGCCGTATGCGGAGATGATTGCCGTCGGGTTGGTTGTTCTCGCCATCACGTACCTGTCGCTGATCCTCGGCGAACTGGTGCCGAAGAGGATAGCACTCAACAATGCCGAGCGGATTGCCGCGTTCATTGCGGGACCGATGCGGCTCCTTTCCCGCATGACGCTCCCGGCTGTCTGGTTTCTCAATGTCTCGACGAATGCCCTGTTGTGGCTGTTGCGTGTGCGCCGGACCCAGGAGCCGCCGATAACGGAAGACGAAATCCGGATTCTCGTCCGGCAAGGAACGGATGCCGGCGTGATTCAGGGTGATGAACGCGACATAATCGACAGGGTGTTTCGACTCGGAGATCGGCGTGTCGGCAGCATCATGACGCCGCGTATGAACCTCATCGTTCTGTATACTTCGGATTCATCCCTCCGGCTTCAACAGAAGATAGCGGAGGCAGGCCACTCCCTTTTTCCGCTGTGCGAAGAAACACTTGACAACGTTCTGGGTGTTGTTCGAACGCAGGATCTGCTTGCACAGAGTCTTGCGGGAGAACCGCTCGACCTCAAAGCGATTGTTCATCAGCCCTTGTTCCTTCCGGAATCCGCGCAGAGCTTCAAGCTCCTGGAAGAGTTCAAAAAAACAGGCAAAGACACGGCACTGCTTCTGGATGAGTACGGAGGACTGCAAGGCCTTGTGACTGCCACCGATATTCTCAAAGCCATTGTGGGCGACGTATCATATCGCGAGACTCCCCGCGCGGCGTTGCGTTCTGACGGTTCATGGTTGGTGGACGGAATGTTGCCTGTTGAAGAGTTCAAAGACACGTTCAAGATTGCGCAACTGCCGGAGAAAGAGTCTCGCTCGTTTGAAACAGTCGGAGGGCTCGTCATGGATTTGTTCGGGCGGATTCCGAAGGAGGGGGATGTCGCGCAGTGGGACCGCTTCCGCTTTGAGATAGTTGAAATGGACGGACTCCGTGTTGACAAGATTTTAGTGACACCCTTACAGGATGACAACGCTGTCCCCGGCAACTGAATCTCCCATGGATATCGAAACCATCCGAACAATCTGCACACAGCTCCCCGTCGTTACGGAAGACATCAAGTGGGGCGATAACCTTTGCTTTTTGGTGGGAGGGAAGATATTTTGCATTGTGAATCTTTCGGGCAATCATTCAGCCTCATTCAAAGTAAAGGATGAGGAGTTTGAGGAGATGTCGGATCGCCCGGGATTGCGTCCGGCCCCGTACCTGGCGAGAGCCAAGTGGATTCTCGCGGAAAAGCCCGATGCATTAAACCGCAAGGAGTGGGAGAAATATCTGACGCAATCATACAATCTCATCAAATCAAAACTCCCCTTGAAGGTACGGACAAGACTTTCTTCCAATATGATGTAGAAAACGATTTAGGTGGCCACAGAGGCACAAAGCCACAGAGCTTTCTTCTGAAAAAGAGAGATCAAGGGTGTATTCATTGGATAGCAGCGCAACGTTCATCTTGATAATCTCGGTGCCTCTGTGTCTCTGTGGCAAAGCAATTTGATTCTTTCAGACGACCGCAAAGAGAACATGAACAGCCAAGAACATCTCGAAAAAGAATCTCTGCAACTCCTCGCCGCCGCGCTCGCAAAACTAGATGCCGGCTTCGCAAGTCTTCCCCCGTTCTCCGGATCGACAAGCAAGCCTGAAGAACTTGAACGCGTCCTTGCCGAAGTCGCACAGCGAATGCAGAACAACTATCCCTATTTTCATCCGTTGTATGCGGGACAAATGCTGAAGCCGCCGCATCCGGTGGCGCGTGCAGCGTACGCGCTGGCAATGTGGATCAACCCGAACAACCACGCGCTCGACGGCGGACGAGCAAGCTCGGCTATGGAAAAGGAAGCCGTTGCCGAAATAGCGGCAATGTTCGGTTGGAAAGAACATCTCGGTCATCTCACGGGGGGCGGTACGATGGCCAATTTAGAGGCGCTGTGGGTCTCAAATCGGATTCATCCCGGTGTTCTTGTCGCGTCGGCGCAGGCGCATTACACGCACAGCCGCATCAGCGCCGTGTTGGGATTGAAGTTCGAATCAATTCCCTGCGACCGTAACGGACGGATGGACGTTGCGGCGCTAAAGCGAAGGCTTGAAGGCGGTGGAGTCGGGACGGTTGTTGCAACCATCGGCACAACGGCAATCGGGTCTGTTGATCCGTTGGTTGAGTTGCTGGAGTTGAGGGAAAAATACAACTTCCGTCTGCATGCCGATGCGGCGTACGGCGGATATTTCATTCTTGCGGATAATCTTGAGCAGCATGCCCGTTCTGTGTTCGATCATTTAGGTGAAGCCGATTCGATTGTCATTGATCCCCACAAGCACGGCTTACAACCATACGGCTGCGGTTGTGTGATCTTTCGTGATCCTTCCGTCGGGAGATTCTACAAGCACGACTCGCCCTACACGTACTTCAGTTCGGGTGACTTGCATCTCGGAGAGATCAGCTTAGAGTGTTCGCGTCCGGGCGCGGCTGCGGTTGCGTTGTGGGCAACGCAGAAGCTCCTTCCACTGAAGAAAGGAGGAGAGTTTGCTGCAATGCTCGCAAGCGGACGCGAGGCTGCACTGAAACTATATGAGAAGTTGTATAAAGACGCGCGCTTCATTCCCGGTTTCCAGCCTGAGCTTGACATTGTTGTGTGGGCCGTCAAGGCAGCGAGTGTCAACGAATCCTCAATGCTAGCGCGAAAGATATTTGAAGAGGCGGCAAAAGCAAATCTTCATCTCGCTCTCGCCGAGCTGCCGGTGGAGTTTTTCGATCTTGTAGAAATGAGAAAAGACAGACAAACAATTCTCTGTCTCCGGTCCGTTCTCATGAAGCCAGAGCACAAGGATTGGATAGACCGGATCCGGGAAATCCTTGACAGAGTGACGACGAAAGTGGTGCAAGCGCAAACAAAAATCCCGCCCCCATCAAGAGAGCGGGATTGATCTACTATCGTACTCCCTCAAACCTCTCATGCACTCAAGTCGACTGTTTGGAGAAGACCTTGAAACGACTTTGCAACATCAAGATCGTGGTTTTTAGCCCACGACTTAAGTCGTGGGCTAACAAGATCGAAACCCCGCAATGATAACCGTTTCAACGGTTTTCGAGCCACCAACCTGAGTTGTTGATTGACAGCAGCTTACTTCGTATCCAAAATAATCGGCAGCCCGTCTTTTCCGGCGCCGACAATTACGACTTTCGCATTGTTTGAGGCCGCCAACTTTTCTGTTGCCTCAATGCCCTTCCAGCGCAACAATTGCTCGCTGATACCCGCGGCAACAATCTTCTGGAAATCTGCAATACCCTGCGCCTCGATGCGCTTGCGATCTGCTTCTTGCTTTTCCTTCGTGAGAATGAACTCCATGCGCTGGCTCTCCTGATCTGCCCGCTGCTTTTGCTCGATCGCTTCAGTCAATTGCGACGGCAGCCCGACATTGCGGAGCGGGGTCGATTCAATGATGATGCCCCTTGCGCCCACGATGCGGGAAAGCTCCTGTTGAATATTCTCCCCCAAACGCTCACGCTCGCTGGAATATAGTGCGCTCGCCTGAAAGCTGGCCGTCACAGCGCGGCTCACCGAACGAAATTGCGGCTTCAGCACAATCTCCTCGTAATCTCCTCCGCTGATCGTTTGATAAACCCGTGCTGCCGAGTCCGGATCAAGCCGGTAGAGCGCGCTGATTTCCAGCCCGATGGTAAGGCCTTCCTTTGAAAGTACCTGCATATTCTCCTTCAGCTCCTTTGTCTGAATCGAGAACTTGATAACATTCGCGAGAGGATTGACGATGTTGATTCCCGCGGGAAGCGTTCGGGGAGAAACAATCCCGAAGAAGTTTACGACACCGACGTGACCAGCAGGGATAACTGTAAATGCCTGAGCGATTGTTGCCAGCAAGAAGAACACGCCGACAGCCGCTGCCAACCCCGCCGACCGGGCGTACAACGGGTTGTTTTCCTGTACAACCTTTTGACGTGCCGAGCGCCACGAGAGGAATGCTCCGATGGCGATCAGGAATGTAAGAATGAATAACATGGTGGGTTCCTTTCATTTTTAGTGAGTTTGAAACACGTGCCGGGATACTTGCAGAAGGATCTGCGCTGGGAATGCACACGGTGAATTTCCAAGTTGAATCAAGATACGGACTTGCGGTGCGAGTTGCTATTAGAATCGGCTTGACGTATTTTGAGGTGGACGTGATGGTGATCCTCCCGATACAATCCTGTTCTAAACAATAAAAAGTAGAGTAGACTATGAAAAAGCGCGCATTTGTGCTTGCCATGCTGTTTTCGATTTCGACGTTACAAGTGAACGCCGACGAGGGCATGTGGCTTCTCGACTCCATCAGCAAGCTGCCGATGGATGGAATGAAGAAAGCCGGCCTTGAGTTGACGCCGGAACAAATCTTCAGCAACACGAATCCGAGTTTGAAGGACGCAATTGTCCTTCTCCCGGGCGGCACCGGCGGATTTGTTTCTGAGGAAGGATTGATCGTCACGAACCATCATATTGCATTCGCGGGAATTCAGGAACTGAGTTCGGAGGGGGATGATTATCTGAAAAACGGCTTTCTGGCGACAAGCCGCGACAAGGAACTTTCGACATCCTACACAGCCGAAATCGTTCAAACCATCACGGATGTAACCGACGAAGTTCTTTCTGCAACAACCGATGAAATGAAAGAGGATGAACGCGAGCGGGCGACCCGCTCGAAGCGAAAGGAGATAGAAGATCGTGTTCAAGACAGCACAAATCTGGCTTGCCGCGTCGCCGATATGTATGGCGGCGTCAAGTATTACCTGTTTACTTCACTTCAGTTGAAGGATGTCCGGCTCGTTTACGCCCCTCCGGAAGCCATTGGCGTATTCGGCGGCGAAACGGATAACTGGACGTGGCCGCGACACACTGGGGATTTCGCGCTGATGAGGGCATACGTCGGGCCCGATGGAAAGCCGGCGAAGTATTCCGAATTGAACATTCCCTACACCCCAAGAAAATTCCTGCCGATTTCACTGGATGGTGTTCCCGAACACTCGTTCGCAATGATTATGGGGTTTCCGGGAAGAACGTTCCGCTATCGCGAAGCGGCATCCATTCAACTTTCACAGGAAGTAACGTTGCCTCTGACGAACGACCTTTTCAAACTCCGGACGGGCATCATTGAACGCTGGAGTAACAGGGACCGGACCATCGCCATCAAGTATGCAAGCAAACACAGGCGTCTTGCCAACACGCAGAAGAACTCCGTCGGCACGTTGCAGGGTTTGCGGCGGACGGGGCTTGTTTCCGCCAAACACGCCGATGAGGCGCGACTCGCGGCATACATTTCCTCAAATCCCCGCGCGGCAAGAAAATACGGCAACCTTCTCACAGACATGAAAGCCGCAAATGATGAACTCCGTTCCTTCAGCACAAAGAGCATTTTTGTCAATAACGTGAACGGGGCCGTCGAGTTGTTCATGATCGCGGGACGGTTCGGCACCTATCTCAATTCTCTCAAGAAGGATGATGCCGGACGAATGCGCGACCCGGAGGAGAAAGACCGCCAGCCTGTCAGGGAGTTTCTCGCCGGCCTGTTCAAGAACTTCGACGTAGATGTCGACAAGGAAATGCTGACGGCGTTGATATTGAAGAATGCCGAACTTCCGGAGAATCAGCAAGTGAAGGTATTTGCGGAGATTTACGGACGGCGAACGGGGAACGATCGCGAAAGGCGGGTCCGGGAATTCGTCAACGAATTGTATGAAGATACGCGACTTGCCTCGGAGGAAAACAGCGTAAAATTGCTGATGCGAAAACCATCCGCCATTCTCGATGACGAGGCGGTTGTGTTCCACCAGAAGTATTCGACGGAAGCTTCCGCCGTTTCGGCAAGTTATCAAAGTGTGTTACGCAAACTCAATGGACTTCGAACGCGCTACGTGGAAGCATGGCTTGAATGGAAAGGGGATGATCTCACCTATCCCGACGCAAACCGGACGATTCGCTTCACCTACGGTACAGTTCAGCCGCTGGCTCCGAGAGACGCGGTGGTGTATTCCACAGTTACGACTCTTGCGGGAGTAATGGAGAAAGAATCCGATGAACCGGATTTCCACGTTCCCGCAAAACTGAAGGAACTCTGGCAGAACAAAGACTTCGGCCCGTATGCCGATCCGAAGTTGAAGGATGTTCCGGTTGCATTTATTTCCAATCTCGACATCACTGGCGGCAACTCCGGCAGCCCGGTGATTAACGGGAAGGGCGAGTTGATCGGCTGCGCGTTCGACGGCAACTGGGAAGGCGTTGTGGGCGACTACATTTTTGAAGACAACTTGAATCGCTGCATCAGTGTCGATTCGCGCTACATGCTGTTTGTGCTTGACAAGTTTTCCGGCGGCGGGAATATCTTGAAGGAGTTGGTGATTCACCGTGAAGGGGCTCGCGGTACATTGTAGATTGACCGCATAAGAAGATTTACTAACGGGCTTCCGGCATTCGGATAGCCCGTTATCTTTTTCATGCTCGAAGTGGCCGTTTCAGCGTCATAGTAAGCAGGGGGCGATTCTTATTTGTTGAATGGCAACGCGTCGGACGACCCATCTCCAAAAGAACTCCCGAAGCCAATCCTTTTGCGAGTCTATACTGCACAACGACTTGTCGCTGAATACTCCATTTGGGGTATTGATTGCCAAATCGCCTATCTCCATTTTCTTGTTTACTGAATACAGTTCTTATTCTTGGGGGATCCATGAAGTACGCACAAATCTCATTTCCTGCTTCTGTTTTTTTGTTATTCTCGCTGTTTTTGAACAATCTTGCAAATGCCCAATGGCAGAAAGTCTCCTCGCTGAACGTCGGCACAACAGGCAAGATCGTTTCACACGGTCAGGCTATTCTCCTTTATGGAAGCCAGAGCGGCCCGCGGCTGCATCGTTCAACAAACAACGGTGATTCTTGGGAAGAGATTTCGGGGGGACTTCCCGGGGCGGCTTCCGATATCTTCAGCTTCAATGGAACGTTGTACGCCGTGTACTTGAGCACAGTGTACACATCCACCAATCTGGGCGAAACGTGGACGCCGCTTTCATCCGTTACTGTTACGGGCAACGGCGCGTTGATAGGCATGGCGGCGGATGGGGCGACTCTGTTTGCCTTCTCGAACCGGAAATCTGTTTTTAGATCAACAAATAACGGCTCAAACTGGAACGAGTATATCATCAACGATCCGGGAAGCTTCACGATGGTTGATTTCTGCGCGGTCGGCAACAGATTCGCAGCGACTGTAACAGGCGGCTCCACGGTGAGCGGCGCATGGATTTCGGAAGATGGCGGGACAAACTGGACGCGCAAAAACCCGACAACGGCGGCAAGCAACATCTATGCACATAACAACATCGTGTATGGACTGACATTCGGCGGGGGTGTGTTCCGGATGGAAAGCGGCAGTTCGAACTGGACGGAAAGCAACAACGGCATGCCCGATAACGGACAATTCGTGATTCCCTATTCAGTCACTTCACGTGCCAACGAACTGTACGTGTACTACATACAGCTTGTCTCCAACAGAACGGGCGTGCTTGTTTCGACGACGAACGGCCAATCGTGGACGCAGTTGGATTCGACGGGCTTTCCGCCTGCAAATGCCGCCGGTACATCACGACGCCTTGCGGCAAACGCCACTCACATGTTCTTCTACAACTACGCAACAACCGCCGCAGGCGGAGTGTATCGTGCGGTGCTTTCGCCGAGCGCAGTCGAATACACAGGAGAACAGGCGGTGCCTGACGAGTTCGTGCTTCATCAGAACTATCCGAACCCGTTCAATCCTGCAACCACAATCCGCTTTTCAGTGCCGGCTACTAACTTGCCTGTTCGCCTGCGTGTGTTCGATGTGTTGGGGAGGGAGATGGCCGAGATCGTCAACGAACGTCTCGAAGCGGGCACATATCAAGCCACATTCTACGCGAGAAACATCGCAAGCGGCAATTACTTCTACCGGCTGGAGATTGATGGTAGAGTTCAAACGAGGCTGATGACGCTGGTAAAGTAGGATTCAACAATCAGGAAGACAAGGGAAAGTCCGGGTTACTGCCGGACTTTTCTTTTGCAGCGTTGCCCTCCGACTGATTTCTGATTATGTTGAGTTATGCAAACTCACAATGCCCTTCTCGGCGCTCACATGTCCACCGAAGGCGGCGTGCACACGGCGTTCGAACGCGGCACACGCATCGGCTGCACTACAATGCAGGTATTTGTCAAGAACAACAACCAATGGGCCGGCAAGCCGCAATCGGAACACGACATTTCCCTCTACAAATCTGAAAAAGCAAAGTCGGCAATTGCCCCCGTTGTTGCTCATGCAGCGTATCTCATTAATCTTTGCTCGACAAACGCAGGCGTCCTGAAGAAATCCCGCACAGCATTTGAAGACGAGCTGAAACGCTGCGAAGGGTTTGGCATCGAAGCGCTGATCTTTCATCCCGGCGCGCATCTTGGTGCAGGAGAGGAAGAAGGCATCAAACGTATTGCTGAATTGCTGAATCTCGTTCACCAAAGGACGAAAGGCTTCCGCGTCCTCAGTACGCTGGAATGTACTGCAGGACAGGGAAGCGCAATCGGCTATCGGTTCGAACATCTTCGCGACATTATCAATTTGGTTGATGAAAAAGAACGGCTGGCTGTCTGCCTCGATACATGCCATCTCTTTGCCGCCGGCTATAATATCGGGACGGAAGAAGGGTGGAATGACACCATCTCACAATTCGATAAGATTGTTGGATTGGACCGGCTCGTCGCAATACACACCAACGACTCGAAGAAGGAACTTGGCTCCCGCGTCGACCGGCACGAACATATCGGCAAGGGGATGATCGGGTTGACCGGTTTCCGAATGTTGATGAATGACGAGAGGCTTGCACACATTCCGAAGCTCCTCGAAACACCAAAAAGCGAGGATATGCACGAAGATGTGGAGAATATGGATCTTTTAAAATCGTTGATTCATGACGGAAATAGAGGATAATCCGGCAGGGAACAAGTTGAGTTTCATGTTCAGATTGCTTAGACTTCCACACCTCGGTCACATCTCTAAACTGTTCTTTCACAATCCCCAGAAAGGAGTTGCGTTATGAAACGCAGCGTGTTGTTTGCAGTGTTGCTGTTTGCCGGTTCACTCGTGTATGCCGATGAGCCGAAGGGTTTCCGGGCCGATCTGCTCGGACAGATTGAATATGTGCAGAAACAGATTGCGGATCTGGAAAATGCCATTCCCGACAAGAAGATGACATGGCGTCCGGCGAAGGGTGTTCGCTCAATCAGCGAAGTGTACATGCACGTCGTTTTTGCCAACTACCTTCTGGCGAAGTTTGCCGGCGTTGAACTTCCTGCGGATGTGATGTTGCCCGCGATGAACGAAATGACGAAGGCCGAAGCTGCGGTAACAAATAAGAAGGAAATCGCCGACCGGCTGCAAAAATCGTTTGAATTTCTGAAAACCTCAATCAAAAACATGTCCGACGAAGACCTGGAGAAGCCCGTAACGTTTTTCGGCCAGGAAACAAATGTGCGCGGCATGTTGTTGACCGCGTTCGCGCATCATCATGAACATCTTGGCCAGTCGATTGCCTACGCGCGCATGAACGGTATCGTGCCGCCATGGACAGCCGCCCAGCAGGCTGAAATGGAGAAGGCGGCAAAGAAGTAAGACGAATCATCGGGCAGGCTCGTCTCGCCGGGCCTGCCGCACATTTCCCATCTCATCACATCAAAAGACCATGAATTTCCTTTTTCGGCTAATAGCGCTTGTGTGTATAGTCATGACCGCTTCTGCACAAGCACAGGAAAAACCACACGTGTTTCGCGGGGCAACCATCTATCCCATCGAAGGCGACCCGATTGAAAACGGCGTGCTTGTTGTCCGCAACGGCATAATCGTGAGTGTCGGCCCGGCGCAAAGCGTCACCGTTCCCTCCGACGCCGTTGTCGTTGACGTGTCGGGCAAAGTCATCATGCCGGGACTTGTTGACACTCATTCACACATCGGCAGAGGATCGGGTGGCGACCGCTCGGCTGCGCTTCATCCTGATGTCCGCATTCTCGATGCAATTGACGTTAGGGATGATTCATTCAAGAAAGCGCTGGCAGGCGGCATTACGACTGTGAATGTGATGCCGGGGTCGGGGCACCTGATGAGCGGGCAGACTGCGTACCTGAAAATCCGTAATGCTAATGTCATTGAAGATATGCTCTTCTGCAAAGATCCGCTGAACGACATTTGCGGCGGAATGAAGATGGCAAACGGAACGAACTCAATCGGCGAAAAACCGTTTCCCGGAACGCGGGCAAAGTCGGCGGCAATGGTTCGCCAGCTCTTCCTGAAGGCGCAAGACTATCGCTCGAAGATCCAAGCAGCGAAAGGCGACACGACGAAACTACCGAAGCGTGATCTCGAAATGGAAGCTATGCTTCAGGTGCTGGATGGGAAGCGTATCGTTCAGCATCATACACACAGCGCGTATGACATCATAACCGTATTGCGAATAGCCAAAGAGTTCGGGCATCGCGTCGTTCTGCACCACGTCAGCGAAGCGTGGAAAGTGGCAAAGGAGATTGCCGAAGCCGGGGCAATGTGTTCTGTGATTATGATTGATTCCCCCGGGGGAAAACTGGAAGCGGCGGAGTTGAGCTACAAGACGGGCGCAATGCTCGAAAAGGCCGGCGTTGTTGTTGCCTTTCACACAGATGACGGCATAACGGACTCGCGCCACTTTCTCCGCAGCGCGGCATTCGGTGTGCGTGCAGGCATGTCTCGCAAGAAGGCGCTCGAGTCGGTGACCATTGCCGGAGCAATGATGATGGATCTCGACAAACGCGTCGGCTCGTTGAAGACGGGCAAGGACGCCGATTTCATCGTCCTCTCCGGCGATCCGCTCAGCGTGTACACGCATATCGAGCAGACGTGGGTTGAGGGAGTGAAGATGTACGACCGCTCGAATCCTGACGACAGGAAATTCTCGGTTGGCGGCTACAACGTCTTCCGCAGCGGCAATGCGTACGATACGTGCGAAGGAGAGTGACGATGAAACGATTAAGCGTTGTTCTTCTTCTTTCTATTATGATCAATGTCTCGCACGCGCAGCTTGCGATCCGCGGTGAAACCGTCTATACAATGGCAGGCAAGCCGCTCAGGAATGCCGTTATACTTGTCAAAGGCGGGAAGATTGAGCAAGTTCTCGAAGGCGCAATGGTCAAGCTTCCCGAAGGCTACAAGGTGATGGAAGCGAAGGTTGTAACGCCGGGACTTGTTGATGCGCATACGGTTGTGGGATTGACGGGCATTTTCAATCAGAAGCACGATCAGATGCAACTCGAAACGTCGGAACCTGTTCAGCCGGAGCTGCGTGCGATTGATGCGTACAATCCGCAGGAACAATTGATCGAGTTTGTGCGGAACCTCGGCGTGACCACAATGCATACGGGACACGCACCGGGCGCGCTCGCCAGCGGAACGACAATTGTGGTGAAGACTGTCGGCAACACGATTGAGAATGCACTGATGGATTCCGGTATGGTGGCGTTCACCTTTGGCGAGAGTGTTAGCAGCAATTTCAAATCGCCCGGTACAAGCGCCAAGCAGGTGGCGATGATGCGAAACGAATTTCTGAAAGCGCAGGATTATCTCAAGCGCTCAAGCTCCAGAGATCCGGAGAAGCGTCCAGCACCGGATTTAAGAATGGAGATGCTGTCGAGAGTTCTCCTCAAGAAGACGAAGGTTCTCTTTACCGCGCACAAAGCCACGGATATCATGGCGGCGTTACGGTTACAGAAGGAATTCGGCTTTGCGATGGTGCTTGATGGCGCCGCCGAAGCATATCTTGTGGTTGATGAGATCAAGAAGTCGGGCGTTTCCGTGATTCTCCATCCCACAATGATGCGCGCCTGGGGAGACACGCGCAACGTGTCGTTTGAGACGGCTGCAAAGTTGAAGGAAGCGGGTATTACCTTCGCTCTGCAAAGCGGATTTGAAGGCTACGTCCCCAAGACGCGCATCGTGCTGTACGAGGCGGCTATTGCCGCGGCAAACGGGCTTTCGTTTGTCGATGCGCTTGCATCCATCACCATCAACGCGGCGAAGATAATAGGCGTTGACAACCGTGTGGGCTCGATCGAGAAGGGAAAGGATGCCGACCTTGTTCTGTTCGACGGTGATCCGTTTGAGTACACCACGCATGTCTGCGGCGTGGTTGTAAACGGTACTGTCGTGAGTGAAACCTGCAAGTAACCAGCTACCACAAGAAAAAAGAGAATGGGCAAGAAAGATCCTCGTGTTGACATGTACTTTGCAAAGTCTGCCGGCTTTGCGAAGCCGGTTTTAGAACACATCCGCGCGCTCGTTCATAAAGCATGTCCCGACGTGCAAGAGACGATGAAGTGGAGTTTTCCTCACTTTGATTACAAGGGGACAATGTGCAGCATGGCCGGATTCAAGCAACACTGTTCATTCAGTTTCTGGAAGGCGTCGCTGATGAAGGACCCCGACAAGATACTCACCACCACCGGCGGCGAAGCGATGGGGCACTTCGGAAAGATCACACGCTTGAAGGATCTTCCCTCGAGCAAAATCATGATCAAATACATCAAAGAAGCGGCAAAGCTCAATGTTGCGGGTGTTAAAGTCGTCAGGACAAAGGCCACACTGAAAAAACAGCCCAAACTCCACCCGATTTTCTTGCCGCTCTGAAGAAGAACAAAGCTGCGCTGGTGAGGTTTGAGCGTCTTCCGCCTTCACACAAAAGAGAATACGTTGAGCGGATCGTCGAAGCAAAACGGCCGGAAACACGGGCGAAGCGTATCACTACAGCGATCGAGTGGATTGCAAAGGGCAAGAGCCGCAACTGGAAGTACGAGAAGAAAAGGACTTGAAGAAGAAACTTGCAGATAAAACCGAGTTGGCCCTGTTTGAGGTAATCACACTCTCCCCGGCACGTGCATACCGGCGGCGCGGCAGAGTGTTTCGAGAATGATTTCGGCATTATGCCTGAGACTGAACTCACGCTCCGCCTTTTTGCGGGCGTTGGCTCCGAACTTGCGACGCATCGCCGGGTTGCGAATCAGACGCAGCATCCGTTCAGCAAGCGCATCCTGATCCTCTCCCGGAATGAGGTAACCGGTATTTCCCTCCTCGATCATCTCATCGATACTGCCAAGTTCCGTCGCAACAACGGGCAACTTCATCGCCATCGCTTCCATGATAGCAAGAGGGAAGAAATCGGCTCTCGTGGGAAGGACGAAGATGTCGGCCTGTTTGTACAGGTGCACAAGTTGCGGACTGTTGGGAAGAACGTTGGTATGCACAATCACGTTGGGCGGCATGTTTTCAACGACGCTGTTCGTGACAAGATGAAAGTCGCATCCTGCGAACGGCTCCAACCGCGCAAGATTACACAGTAAATCGCCCCCTTTGCGCAAAAACTGGTTTCCGACAAACAAGATTCGTGTTCGCGTGGAGGTCGATACAGTATCGTTCGTCCAGAGATCGAGGTCAACACCCGGCGCCAACACCCGAATCTTTGCCTCGTCAACACCATAATCTTCCATCAACGACTTCTTTACCCAGTTCGACCAGGGGAGAAGGAACGTCGTATGTTGGTAGGTCTTTCGTGTCCGGCGGAATTTCAGTTCTTCGATGATGTTCATCCTGCCCGATGGGGGAACGCCGTACCAGGCGTTGTGCTGCTCCATCAACCGCGGCGTCACATCCATCGCCATCACGCTCGACACGCGGCTGCGGAAGCCGTCGATGAACGACGCGGGAATGTGATCGTTGAAATACGCTGCATCGAACCGCTTGCCGCTTTTCTCCTGCTGTATGATGCGCGACCGGGCGATCATTCCGCCGCGCAATGTCCAGTTCAGCGAAATGGGTGGCACGCGGGCAAACAATTCCGGTGGCTCCGGCTCGATAGGAATCCACGTCGAGTCGACTTCGGAGTGTGCGGAAATAATCTTGCGGAGATTCTGTAACACCGTCGCCGTGCCGCCGAACCACATGCCGGTGAACAGGAGGCTCGGCTTTCGTCCTCTACTGTTGGCGGCGGCATTCTGTGCAGGAGTGTTCATCATGTTATGCAGATTTTATAGTGAGGACTTCGCTGAGTTCGCGGAGGCTTTCCGCATTCCAAAGTTCAACAAACTGGTATGCCGACTGCGCGAGTGACCGCGCAAACGTCGGATTTTGCGCGATTTTGACGACTGCATCGGCAAACTCGCGGGGAGACTCCCCGACCAGAAATGCCTTGCCCGCGCCCTCTTCCAATCCACGAGAGCCGGCCGGCGACGCAACAACGGGTCTGCCGTAACCCAGCGCTTCGATGGTTTTGATGCAAAGACCCGTACTGAACTGAATCGGGTTGATGACAACGTCGGCGTTCGTGTACAGCGGAACAAGATCATCAACAACGCCAAGTTTTATGCATTGCGGCGCTTCATCTATCATGTCGCAGATCTTCCCGGCTATGTGAAGCGTCGCATCGGGAAGTTGCTGCCTGACGAGCGGAAACACTTCCTTGATAAAGTGTTGAATGCCATGAATGTTCGTCCCCGCATCGGAGCCGATAAAGAGGAGTCTCGCTCCCGGCGGGTTGGGTTGGGGGAGCGAATGGAGCGGGGCAATGTGCCGGACGGTAATGACGCGTTTGTCCGTCAGCGTCGAGAAACACTCCTTCTCCTTGTCCTGAATGGCGATTGCGACATGGGCCCGGTTCAATGCTTTTGCCTCTTCCTTCGCGGTTGTGCAATACCAGCCGTACGATAGCCCTGCATCCTTGTACAGCAGATGCCGCAACGTAAACACGTCGTGCGTATCGATAATTTTGAGGACGCCGTCGCCGAAGCATTCCAACGCCTTCGACCAGAAGATGTATTCAACGATAACGACGTCGAATGATATTCTGCCGGCAAGTTCGTCGAGATAGACATCGAGAGTCTCATCGTAGCGGTAATCAACGGGGAGGATTTCCTTGAAGCCCCGATGGAAGAGAAACCGCAAGCGTCCGGCATACCGCTTCAGGCTACGCGGAGGGTACCGGTACGGCACGCAATGAAAGTTCTCTCCCCACCACCCCGCCATTGCGTTTGCATCGGCTTTCCATGGCTCGGTGTTCACGCACAGGAAGTGCACGTCGTGTCCCATGTCGCGCAAGCTGGTCAGCAAGCGCTGAATGCGTGTCCGGTTGCCCGCAATCTGCGGATGCGTCGGAATGGGTGATATGACGAGAATGCGTTTCATTTTCTGACTTTCAGACTTTCCAGCAAATCCAGAGTTTCGTCCACCATCTTCTCCTCTGAAAACTGCCGCGCCCGTTCGGCGGCCTGCACCGCATACTTTTCCATTTCGGCAGGATGTTCGAGCGCGCGGCAGATTGCCTCTTCGAACTGCAGGCTATCTCCTGCGCGAAAGACGATCCCGTGAACCCCGTGTTCGACAATTTCCGTGATTCCGCTCGCATCGGAAGTGACAACAGGCAGTCCGCATGCCATCGCTTCAAGCAACGAAAACGGGTGCCCCTCAAAGCGGGTCGGGAAGACGAACAGATCAGCGGCACGCATCAGCCGGGAAATATCGTTGCGGTGACCCGTCAGCAATACCTTGTCACGAACACCTTCCGCTTGCAACGCTTGGATAAGGTTCTCGCGTTCCTCACCATCACCGGCCCAGACGAAGCATACGTCAGGGAACTTCCGTGCAATATTCTTGACAACCGGAACAAGAACATCATATCCCTTCTGTCGCGATAGGCGGCCTACCGTGAGAAGAAGTCGCGCTGAATCTTCAAGACCAAGTCCCGCACGAACTTCGGCGCGAAGCGCCAGCTTATCCTGACCCGCGCCTTGATCAGCAGCAGCGGGTCTTGTTCCGTTGTAAATACGGGAGATTTTCTCCTTCGGGAGATTGAAGGATTCACTGAGTAACATTCGATTGTTTTCAGAGACAGCAACACAATGCAAGAATCGGGAGAATGCCCACCGGTAACAACGACGCCGTAACCCTTCCACGTTGAGACGAATAGAGACAAGTTGGAAAGCCACCGCAGTCGGGATCCTGAACGTTCTGCACGCCAACATGCTTCCCAATCCCCATTCCGGCCAAGGGAGAATGAGCTGTACAACATCCGGCCTCATCCGCATCAGCAGTATGAGTGTCCGAATGAAGTGTGCGCCAAGAATCCGTACAATCTGCAGCGTACGGACATACTTTTCTTCAATATCAAGCGGATGGTATCGTACACCTGAACGTGCGAAATCTTCTCTGAGCGAACGAGTCGCTTCGAGGAATGGAAACGCAGCGTGAACTTCCCATCCCTTCTTCGTTGCCGCCGCGGCAATAGTCAAGGCATATTCTTCATTACCGCCGCGTTGGGTAGAAGGAAGAATCTGCAGGAGTTTCATCCGGCGTTCCGTTGATCTGAAAACATCGCCTGTCGGGTGCCCATCAATGAAACCCTCTACGTTCTCAACCATTGAAGCAGTTGCCGTTCGAACACTCTTCCGTTCATATCAAAAACTCCAAAGCGGGGGAGTTGAAAAGGATCGCTACCTTGTTGAATCGTTGAGTTCTCTACTGTGCACGCGGCAGTAAAACCCGCCTGTTTCACCAACGAAACCGTTGTCTCATTGTACCGCCCGAACGGGTACGAGAAGCTGGTAATGCTCGTGCCCAACAACCTTTCGATGCATTGCTTGCTCTCTTCAATCTCCTGCCGCTGAATATCTTCCGTGTGATGTGAAAGCATAGCATGGCTGACTGTGTGGGGGCCAACCTCCACCAATCCGCCCTGCGCCAGTGTCACCACCTCTTCACGCAAGAGGGAACGGTGAGTCGGACGGAGGTGGGAGTCTCTTCCCGTCCACGATACAATCGCGTCAAGCATCTTGCGACGGGAAGCATCCGGAAAAGGCCTAAGCCACTCCCACACAGAGTAGTAGAAGCTCAACCGCGGGCTTTTGGGTGCGCGAGCGCAATCATTTCGATATTCATCTTCGGTATACGATGACGCTGCACTGAGATCCCAATTGCGGCTGTTGTCGCCAACGGTCAGACTTAACCGCGGGGGCAACGTACCGGGCCGGAGCAATGCCTGATCAAGTTCATCCCACCAATACTCCTTCTCGGAGCCAAGATAGCCTGTGGTCACAAAAACCGTGGCGGGAACGTCGTACCGTTCCAGCAAAGGCTTGGCAGTGTAGAGATTGTTGGCATATCCGTCGTCGAACGTAACTGCGACTGTACGCGGAGGCACGTTGCCTTCGCGAACGGCAGCGGCCAGTTTCTGCAAACTCATTGGACGGGCATGCTTTCTCAAAACGTCAAGCTGCGCCGCAAAATTCTCCGGGCTCACGCACAAATACCAGGGGTCGACATCCATTTCCGCAATGCGGTGGTACATGAGGATGATCCCTTTGTGTTGAACGGAGGTGATAATCCTGTTCAGCACTTCCCTTCCTTTATTAACATATCTCTGCAACATAGTCATTGCTTCGCCCCGATGAGCGAGCCGATAGCGTTCTTCCCTCGCCTCAGAGCCAGCACGATGCGCGAAGCTGTCGGATGGCGTGCATGCCAGAGCATCTTGAACTGCTGCTGCATCAAGAGGAAAATTTCATCGTTCTGAATGCCGTGCGTGATCATGTACGATTTCAGCCATTGCAAAAATTTTAAGCGGGTAACCGCCCATCCTTGAACACCGACCGCGGAACACATCGAAGCAGGGTGCTGCCGATACCGGTACCAGCTTGCGCTTGAAATGTATCCGGGATACCGCAGGCACAGTTTTGCGTGAAAAACCTGGTCTTCGTACATGCCGCTGAAGGCATCTTCATATCCGCCGACCGCATTCACAATATCGCGCCGGACCATGACATCGGCAGTGAGAGCGGCATATTCGTCCTTCAGCCACATGAGCAGGATCGCAGGGGGCGTAAGCACGGTATCAAACGGTACGGTGAAGTTCTGGTACGTGTTCCGGTCGAGATCTTCCTTGTCTCCCGTCCAGCTGTGCCAGCGTTCTGTCCGCCCGCATGCGAACACGGCATCCGTGTGGGTTTCGAGAACGCGGGTTTGTTCTTCAAGCTTGTTCGCGTTCAACACATCGTCCGCGTCCAGAAATGCGATGTACTTACCACGGGCATTCTGAATGGCAAGATTCCGGGAAGCACTCATGCCGCGGTTGACGTGGTTCTGATGCTCGAAGTAAACGATCTTGTCCGGACAACGGTCGACAAACGATCGTGCAATGTGCGTGCTTTCGTCGGTCGAGCCGTCATCGACCAGCAGTAGTTCCCAGTCGGTACATGTTTGATTCAGAACGCTGGTGATTGCTTCCTCGATGAACTTTCCGGCATTCAGAAAGATCATGATGACGGAAACCAGCGGTCCGCTCCCCTTCGTGTTTGAGTTGCCGGAACTCATCTCCCCCTACATTTTGAAATTGGGATTAAATCCGGCATCCAGTATGCCTTTCAATTTCTGCTCGAACGCTTCGAAGGAGTATATTCCTTCGATGTACTTCCGTGCTTCGGCGCCGCGTTCCTCCAGACGCTTTCTGTTGGAGAGCATATCCTCCAATGCCGACTGAAACTGTCCAAGCGTTGTCTCGTCCATTCCGTCTCCGAGATTGTCGCCCGTGTACGTTCCGAACTTGCTGACCAGATTATCGGGATCGACGCTGCTGAGGATCGGCGTATGACACGACAGCGCTTCGAGGAAAGAACAGGGGAGCCCTTCGTGTATGCTCGTATTAACGAGGACCCAGGATTTAGTGAGAACCCGCTCCTTTTGTTCTCCCTGCACGAGTCCGAGGAACTTGAGATTTTCCACCGACCGGTATTTCTCGATAATAGGATTTATGATTTCCGGGTAGCTTGAGTTCCCGCAGACGAGAAATTCCACATGCTTGAATCTCTTCGCCAGCTCGAAGTAGATCCAGGGTCGCTTCACAGGATCAAGCCGGCCAAGCAAAGTAACTGTCGGGCGATCTGCCTTCTTGAGTCTCTCCAGCGGCAGATAATGAATCGGATTGGGCAAAAAATGAGGATTGAACTCCCGCGGACCGTAAAGTCGTTGCCCCCGTGGCGTAAGGAAATGCGCGTTGGTGACAAACATAATCGGTCGGCCGGTGGCTTGACTATCCTTGTACACCTTGGCAAAGAATTGCCGCTCTTCTCTAGCATAGCCCAAGAGCTCGTCAATCGACGTCATATTATTTGCCGGAAGCTCCGTTTCAACTGTGGCAATCTTCTCCAATTCCGTTTCGCCCTTGGGATCGCGGAGCCAAATCAGCAGCGGCGCTTTCGGCATTGCGTCGAGCGAGAATTCATAGCCGGGGTAAAGGTCGATGCTCAACAGGAAATCAAACTGTTTGTTTGCATCCCAGGAGTATTTGACATGATTCCTCGCATAGTGACTATGCAAATCGGGGATGGTGTACACGAGACTGTCGCCAACGGGAAACTTCCAACCCGGTAACCCGGAAAGCGTTCTGTTGAACAAGGCTGCAGAGCGGAAGGCTTTATTCTGCCTGTCGCCGTAATATTGTGTGATGACTTTCGCCGTCATGCCGAATCCGCCGATGTCGCAAAGTTTGTCCTTGAGAAAACTCTCTGCAAAAAATTCTTCCGAAAGAAAGCCGAAGACCTTCTTCTTCTTGAAAAGACGTTTTACAGCAAATAAAGCCCAGAATACTGCCGGCAGAATCCGCAAGACGAGTTTCCCGGCAACCCGGTTTTTTATCTCAGATATATTCATTCATGTTCCCCTGTGTACATTACGTTGGCCGGTCTGTTTTCAGTTGTTGTTCACAGCCCGTCGCTCAGGTGCAGAACCCCCAGCCCCGAGCGAATGTTATGTTCCAAATTGAAATGTTGTTTTACAAAACCCCGCCCATTGACGGAGATTTCGTGTTTCTTCTCATCACAAAGATCGAGAACTTTCTGCAGTCCGGCAGTGACACCCGCCTCGCTTCTCTCGACAAGAAAGCCGTTGTGCCCGTCCCGAATCACCTCAGTCGTTCCGCCGCTATTTGTTGCTATGCAGATCAATCCGGTTGACATTGCCTCAAGGCAAGCCAACGGAAGCCCTTCGGAGTCGCTCGGCAGAACGTAGATATCGCTCATCTGCAGCAGATGCGCAATGTCGTTGCGAAACCCCAGAAAAATTATCCTGTCCCGAATTGCCTTTTCGAACGACCCGGCCATTTCCGCCAGCGGCTCGTATTCCGAGCCCGTTCCGGCAATCACGAGACGCAGGTCGTGACGCAATTCGCTCACTGCAGCGAACGCCTTGAGCAGCCGTTCAACGCGCTTAACGGGGCACAACATCGCGGTGCTGATGATTACCGTATCCGAATCCGGAATTCCCAACTCCCCTCGAAGCCTCACGCGATTCTCCCGCGAAGGGCTATAGAGGGAGATGTTGACACCGTGATACACAACCTTCACCTTGCGAGACGGAAAACGATGAAGATCGATAAGCGCATCTCGTGCCGCGGTCGAAACAGCAATTGTCTTTCTGCAAAAATAGCCGAGCAACGTGAGAAGCATCCTCCGGAATTTCCAATCCGGTACAAGCCCGAAGCGCTTCCTGCCCGGGTGTTCCGGATACGGCGGCGGGCAATCGTGTACGATTGTGTATGCGTTTCCGCGGGTTGCAATAAACGCCGCAAGAATCTCGGGAAGGGTGAAACTGCGGAGAAAGTACTGGTTAAAGACAACACTATCCGCCTTCATCGAAACGAGAAACTGATGATACGTATGCAGTCTCGTAAGAAAACTCTCATATTCGCGGAACTCGGGCAACGGCACAACATCAACCGGGAGGTTGTTCTTCTTCAGGTACGGACTGAACACATCCTTTCTGACACCAAGTGTAACGGAATACTTGTCGTGATTGATGAAGCCAAAGTAGTCAACCAGAAAATGTTCTCCTCCGGCAAACGCGTCGGTAATCACGAGGAAGAGGTATCTTTTCTTTCGTTCCACTTGTATCTACACAGCCTGCGCATTTATACGCTTTCCGTCCACGGCAGCAATCCACGTATTCTGCCCGACGGGCAAGAGAGATACATGGTGCATGCCGTCTTTGTTCCATCCCTTTCCCGATGCTGTGAGAAGCGGACTTTCGGGCAGCTCTTTTTCGGAATACGCGGCTGTCGTCAGTTCCGTTATCTCAAAGGCACGCGCGGCACCGCCGTATGTCTTGGAACAATCCTGCGCTATCCTGATCAGTCTGTTGTTCATCTGCATAATACCGCCGCCGGGCCGCGCCCGGCCCGGGTCATCTTTGATAATCGGGCTTTGAGGATGTTCCTGCCAATTCCCGTCGAGCGAATCCGAATGAAACAGAAACAAATTTCCATTCGTCGTATCCGAAACGAAAAGCCAGAGTCTTCCTCCGATGTGCAGCAATGTCGGATCAACATATTCCCGTCCCGTCGAGATTGTCTTGACAAATGCCCAGGTATCGGGAAATCGTACTGCTTCATACACCCGTATCGACTTCGTTTCAAATGCTTCGGGCAGCATAAACCATTTTCCGTTCCACTTGAAGACAAACGGGTACGAAAGATGAAAAGGTTCTTCCAACACCAATTGCTTGAATTTCCACTTTCTGCCATTCTTGCTGACAGCAAAGCCGATGCTTCCCCTGTCTTTCTTAAACACTTCGAAGAACATGTAGTGCATCCCGTTCTCGCGAATCAGGAACGGGTCGGCTGCAAAGCCGGTTCTTCTATCGCCGATCGATTTTGATGTGAGAACGGGGTTGGAAGCCTGCTCATCCTCCGCCAGCGTGTACCGTCCGTTGTCATACGTCAATCGGTAGATTCCGATGCTCCATTGTTCCTGCAAAACGTTCTTCCTGCTTTGACCTGATAGTGCTGCTTTCACAAAATGAACGGCAGTGTTAACGCGGGCCTTTAGAGGGCGGAGCATTGACGAATCATCCGACATAAGCAGGTTATTCGAACTTTTCTTTCGCGGTTTTTCGAACCTCGTCCAACTGGAAAAATGCCGCTGTTGCCAACGCCAATCCACCGGCAAGTTCGAAGAGTTCTTCAAGCAAAAAGAAGAACATGTTATCGAGAAAATCCAGATCAATGACAGTAGCCATCACAACCATTCCGCAAGCCCACAAGAAAAGGCTCTTGTCTTCATGTTCGGGATATTTCTGCAGAATATCGCTGCGCAAATACCAAAGCACACTACAAACCACTACACCTGCCACAACAACGAGCATGGATAGTACTTTGCCCGGCAAGCGATCCTCAAGAATAAGATATGCCAGATGAACAAAATCATGTACACCGTCAATCTTGACCTCACGAATCACGGGCATCTCTAAATCAAACATCCTTTCACCAAAGCTAAGCTCGTCCATGAATCCCAAAAACCCCGCGCAGAGAACAAGCATATTCATAATCCTTGTCCGGTTTTTTCGGGGCTTGAAGGCGACATACAGTGCCACCGCAAACGCCACGAAATAGATAAGAGCCGACAAGTTCTCAAGTATGCCATCTTCGCCCAACACCGGATTGTCCCACACATTTCCGATGACAATCAAACAGATTGTGAAGACGACAAAACTCACGCTGGTGGAAATGTAGAAGAAACGATGCCACGGACTTTTCCAATGAAGGATGTCCGTCGCATGAACGAAGTTCATTGACATCAGCGAGCCCCTTTCTGTTGCAACTTCGAGTCCGCCTGAATCTCCCCCCAACGATAGTCGTATTTCATGTTCCCCTTCACCCACAGTTGAAAGTACGAACGGTTCTGACCCACGGACGCGTCGTGCTGAATCACAAGGCCGAGCGTATCCGGCACATGGTCTTGTCGCTGGCCGTCGGCAAAGAGTTTCAGCGTCAGGATATACTCTCCCTCGCGGAGGTGATTTGGCGAAAGCAAAACACGAACGGAGTAGTCGCCGGGCGGCAGAGTCTGTTGGTATTCTGGCGAAGGGGTTGTAAAAAGATTGACCTGGCCGTTCTTGGATCGAACCGTGCAACCCAACTGAACCTCCTGAACCTCTTCAAGAATCCGGAATCCCATTTCGAGCATCACCGGCTCTCCCTCGGCAAATGTGCCTGACTGTTCTCCGTTTTCGTTCAGGAGACGGGCGCGGGTGAGTTTCCCTTTCGGACCCTGCAAGCTCATATCCCTGTCTGCATCCGTGAATTCAGCCATGCCGGAGTTCGAAAGCAGACTTTCGAATTGTTTCAGATACTGTCCCACAACGCGCTCCGTTTCGCCGATTGCCACGACAAGCCCCTTTTCCAGCAGAATGCATCTTCGGGTCAAGCTCAACACGGACGGCATGTTGTGGCTGACGAACAGTACTGTCCGGCCTTCGCTGGCAACATGTTCCATTTTGCCGAGACACTTCTTCTGGAATGCAATATCTCCGACAGCAAGCACTTCGTCGACTATGAGAATTTCCGGCTCAAGATGGGCCGCAACGGCAAACGCAAGCCGCACATACATGCCGGAGGAATACCGCTTCACCGGTGTGTCAAGAAATTTCTCCACCTCCGCGAAATCAACAATCTCGTCAAACTTTCTGCGTGTCTCCGACCTGCTCATTCCCAGAACGGCGCCATTCAGAAAAATATTCTCCCTTCCTGTCAGTTCGGGATGAAAGCCCGTTCCGACTTCAAGCAGACTTGCCACGCGGCCTTTCAGTACAATGCGTCCTTTCGTCGGTTCCGTGATGCGGCTGAGAATTTTCAGGAGCGTGGACTTCCCCGCGCCGTTTCTGCCGATAATGCCGACGCGATCACCTTGTCCGATCTGAAACGAAATATCCGAGAGGGCCCAGAACTCCTCCTTCGTAGTGTTAAGAGGAGACGTGTCGAGCGGTGTACGGAACCTGCGCATGAGTGAACGCGCCGTGCCCGCAAAGGCATCCTTGATTGTAGGATTCCGATCCACATTCTGGTGGGCAATAATGTATTTCTTGCTTACTTTATCGACTGTAATGACTATCTCAGGCACGTTCTTGCCGGGTTCTAAATAATATCTGCAAACGTCCGTTCCGTTCTCCGAAAGTACCATACGCCGGACGCGCACAGCAAAATCACAATCGCAACAGAAGAAATTATGCCGGGCACATACAGGGAATGGCTCGTTCCCAACAGAGCCCACCGGAAACCGTCAATGGCGCCGACAACGGGATTCAAATAGTACAGCGTCCGCCACTCTTCCGGCACGATGCTGCTTGTGAAGCCCACGGGCGACACATACAAACCGATCTGCACAACAAAGGGAACGATCTGCATAAAGTCGCGATACTTCACATTAAGTGCGGCAAACCATAACCCGAGTCCGAGCGCCGCGCCGACCGAGATTGCTGCAAAGAGCGGCACTGTGAGAATCCGCCAATCGGGCACGACCCGGTAGACGGCAAGAAGTATTCCCAGCATTACTAACGAAAGAAGGAAATCCGCGAAACCGGTAACCATTGCGCTGAGGGGAGCAAGCATGCGCGGAAAGTAGGTCTTGGAAATCATGCTCGCATTCTTGATCAGGCTGTGGCTGCATTCAGTAAGCGAACCCGCAAATAACTGCCACGGCAATAATGCAGCAAACACAAGTACCGGATACGGAACACCTTCCGAGGGAAGCTTGGCCAATCTGCCGAACAGAACCGTGAACACAACCATGGTGAGCAGCGGCCTGATCAGCGCCCATGCAACGCCGATGACGGTTTGCTTATAGCGAACAAGTATATCCCGCCAGGTAAGGAAGAAGAGCAGTTCCCTGAACCGCCAGAGATCTTTCCAATACTGGCTTTCGGATCGTCCGGCCTCGATAACTATTTCGCGCGTTTCCAATTGTGATTTGTGCGGGTTCGTCTAAGTTCAAAAATAAAAAAAAACGTCCGATATTGACTTGATTTTCGCGTCGAAACTGCAATTCGCTGTCACACATTGATAACAGTCCCTCTGACGGGGCATTAGGTAGTATGCCGAAAACAGCGGCTTTCTCTCGTGCCTTTGATCACAGGTGGATGGCTTAAAGGAGGGATGGATTGCGACATCCGAGCGATTCTGCATCACAACGAGTATCGGGGCGGCGACGAAGAAGGCGTCAAAGCGTCAGAGAATGGCCGAATTTTCTGCATTTTCTTTGCCAAGTTATCAACGATTTGAACTTCAGGCTGTACGCGGACAATGTCTTCGTCCGCTCGACAGACAGAATGGAGAGAGTGATGCTCGGATTTCTCTTCTCGTACGATTTCCTGCCGAAAAGCCGGATATATCTTGCCGTTAACGAAGTTCGCAACCGTGCCGATGAGTGTGATGGAGGAGGAAACATCTTGCCTCCCGTATGCACGTTGCCGACAGGGCAGCAGTGTTGAAGGTGAAGTATTTGTATTTGTTCTAAGGCCTCCAGCCTTAGGGTTAGTGAAACAGACTCCCTTGCCCAAAATCCTTCTTCGTCGGGGGGTAGAACACACCGATGATAACAAATGGGTTGGGGGCATTCATCGCATGGTACTTCTTTGTCGTGCCGACAAACAAGTGAATATCCCGCTTTGTGAGAAAATCATCGAAGTATTTCATACGAACCAGCCTGTTTGCTTCTTCTTCATCACCTTCCGCTTGCTTCAAGCAGTTCCAGTAGAGTGCCCCAATCTCCCAATCCTCAATCATGAGTGTTCGCGGCTTGAGTTCACCTTCACAAAGAAAGCGATATGAATACTTGTATGGTACCTTTCGTATGATCTCCTTCGGAAGCCCTTTGCCTCTCTTGTCAATCTCAAAGAGGTCGTACTGATCATAGTTCGCTTGCCATTGCTCCTTCCAAGTCCGCTTATCCTCTTCGACAATGAAATCCACAATCTCACGTGGTCTGAATGTCGCAAGCGATTTCTTGCTCTCGCTTTTCGACTGCTGAATCAACTCTTCAAAGGAAGCAAAAACTTCTTTAAGCACACACTTCTTTCGCTCTGCCCATTCATGGTCGGTGCCAACCTTGCCGAGAATTTGGATGTTTGATGCATCCGTTTTCGGACGGTAGCTTTCTTGCCGGAAGTCGTCTTTGTTGCGTACAAGGTCGACTAATATCCATTCATACTTCTCAAACTTCTTGTCGCGAGGCAATGAGCGGAACGGGATCGGATATATGCGAATCCACTTTCCATCTTCAAGAATTCCTGCTGTGCAAACGAGTTCTTCGTATTTGTTGGAAGGAAGCGGGTAGGTCTTGACTGTGATGAGAACCTTTGCTTGTTCAAAAGTATCAGGAAGGTAGGACACAAGCACTCCGCTGAAGTTATTGAATGTGGACTATCGGGCAGTTCCAGTGTTTCGATTGAGACATACGCTCGGTAATCTTGTGGCGGTGACATGAGGCCGCTTCCGCTTCGAAGCAGGTTAATGCCACCCGCCGATATGTGTTGAGCATCCGTGAGATTCGTGCTAATTCAGCATCGCATAGCGGAAGGGCTGTCTCTGCATACCTCTCAAACAACCTGTTATAGTCCTCCTGCGTATCAAGGTTGTGCCGTTGAGATGATGCGATTCCCAATTCCGGTATGTGCTCATAACTAATTCGCGCCTTATCCAGATAGCTTTTGAAGAGTGTCTTGCTGAAGCCATACTTTTTAGACAGGGGATTTCTCCGGACATCAACAACGAGCGTAACCGAGTGTGTAATGAGCTTATTGATATACGCATCAATTGTCAGTCCTTCGTAGCCAATAGTGAATATGCATTGTTCGTAGCTGTTAGCTTGCAGGGCCTCGATTGCTTTTCTTTCATCCGCAGTGAGGATGCGGGTGGTGATCTCGCTCCGGCAAGCGTAGTGGGGGTACTTGACGTAGGTGTGACGGACTAATGCATCCGACCTGAGATTCCTGGTCCGTTCTGCAAATGCGCGAAGAAAAGCTCTGTCGTCCTCGTGCAATTGCTTCAAAAGAGATTTTCCGCGCCGGAGTGTGAATTCATCGGTATTGATCAGGTATCCCTGCTGTGCCAGAACTCGTTTGTCAAGGTAGGAAAGAACGCTGAAGCATCCGAACCGGTGAGGGAAAAAATCGTAGTGGTTAACACCTCTCTCGGCACAAAAAAGGAAAAGGAGCTTTTCCATGTCGGTGTTGCTTAATTCGCCACCGCATGCTTCTAGCAAAGAGAGAAGGATTTTTCGTCGATAGTACACGTTTGATCAAGGACGGTCAACACTACAATACAATAGCAATTGCAGAGATTACTTGCAACTAAAGAGTATCTTAGTCAACCTGATTTCTTTCCACCACAAATACGCATAGAAAACGCGAGTGGGTCAGCGTCCGGTCAAGGCTTTCCTGTAAGCCCTTTTCACCAATGACTGAAAATGATGCACCGCATTCTCAAACTCGACCGAGAATCGTCCCTTGTCGTAGGCATTGGACTGCAGGCCATTCTGCACATGCTCGCAAATCTCAATGTCCTCCATCTGAATCTTGTGGCTGTACTCGATATCTGCTTCAGCGCGTCTACGTGCCGCCTCAGATTCAATCTCATCATAATAATAGTCGAACAGCACAATACATTTGTCGTGACCGTCGGGCAGAACGAGATTCGTTTGCAACCGGTCGGGCAAAATGTTCAGCATGAAATTCGGCCAGACGAAGTAGTAGTACGCCATTTCTCCGGCATCGCCGTAAATGTTCTGTTCCTGTTGAATCGGGCTGTACTGGAACGAATACCAGTCATACGTCTCCGTAACGTATTGCTGGAAGTCGAGAAGATTGCAGAGTTCGGGATGCACGAAGGGAAGATGGTAGCCTTCAAGGTAGTTGTCGACGTACACCTTCCAGTTGCAGTGAACGTTGTAGGTGACTCGTTTGTAGAACTTCTTTTTTGAGAGGGAGATGGGGGCGATGCGATCCGCTATCCCCTTGAAGAAATCGGAAACGGGGGGCGCATTCACATCAACATTCACAAACACCAATCCCTCCCACACGTCGAGGGCAACAGGAATGAGCCCGTAGTCTTTCTTGTCGAACAACTCCGTGCGGTCGAACTTCGGCGTGCCGCGCAGGCTGCCGTCGAGCAGATACGTCCAGCCGTGGTATTTGCATTGCAGTACTTTACCGCAGCCATCTTCCATTGCCAGCGGGCCGCCGCGATGCCGGCACACATTGTAGAATGCGCGCAGCGTTTCATCCTGCCCCCGCACAACAAGAACGGGATTCCCGGCCGCCGTTCCGATGATGTAGTTGCCCGCATTCATCAGCCGCGATATGTGTCCGATGTTGTGCCACGCATGGTTGAAAATGGAGTGCTTGTCAAAGTCGCGAAACGCAGGATCGGTGTACCACGCCGACGGGATAGTCTCGGAGCGCTCAAGCGGCTGAATTTCCAGATCGGCGTCGGTGATATGCGGATGCTCGTTCATCTCTCTTGACTCACAAATAGCTTAACCACCAGCGGGCGTTCTTTTTCTTGTACTCGCTGAACAACTTGCACAGCGGGTACAACGCAACAACAACCGCAATCCAGACAAGATATGTAACACCGAGCGAGTACCCCTCGCCCGCCACAACAAACCGGAACGGAATTCCGAAAATTTCGGACGTGACCTCGCCAAACGAATGTCCGCGACTCAGGAACAATATCATACTCAACGCGTGAAGTACGTACAGGTGAACAACATAATACAGAAACGGAACACGTCCGTACACGCTGATTGCCTGCGTGATTTTGTTGTTGCCCTTCTCAACAAAGGCGAGGAACAGGAATGACGACCCCAACGTAACCAACAAGAACAACAACGACGGCGGGTACTTGTGCGTGTTGATAAACGAGAGAAATGTAAACAACGGATTTGCCTGTGCCGTCCATGGTGTCGGGTCGCCGTATACATTCAGGTATCGAACAATGGCAAACAAGAGTATTGATCCGATACCCAGATTGACAAGTAATCGCTTCCTCCGTGCCGGATCAAACGATGGCGCGTACAACTTGCCGAAGCAAAATCCCGCCATCATCACGCCGAGCCAGGGCAGAAACGGATAGACTATAACGAGCTGGCGCCCGCCGCTGATTTCGTGAAACGCAAAACTGCCGTTGCGCATCAAATCCCACCAGAAGCCGCTGTGTGTGGCCTCGATGCTGTCGAACACGTTGTGCCCGAACACAATCACCAGACCGGAAACGAGTATTGCCGTGAACGGCAACCTGATGATAGCACCCATCAGAAACATGCTGATGCCGATCGCCCAAATTACCTGCATGATGAAGACGCTGTAGGAAATGTCGAACGTCCACGCAAACGTGATAATGACCAGCTCCACAAACATCAGCCACAGCCCCCGCTTAAAGAGGAAAATGCCCAGTTCTTCCCTGCTCTTTCGCAAACCCTGCAAGTACACGGAAGTCCCCGCAAGAAACACAAACACCGGCGCGCAGAAGTGGGTAATCCATCGTGTAAAGAAGAGAATGGCGGAGGTTGTGTTAAGGTCAAGCGGGTCGTTGATAAACGCGTCGGCATGAATGTAGTCGCGGGTATGATCAAGGGCCATGACTATCATGACGAGGCCGCGCAGCAGATCGAGCGAGGTGATACGCGTTCTGGCCGGTGAATCCATTCAAACTGCTCCTCTACTGTGATGAGAATCTGCCGTACGGCCCTCTGTCCCGGAACGGGAACTGCTGTTTTGTATTCACAAAGAACAGGCAGGCCTGCACGAAACGTTTCTTGACATTGATGGTAAGCGAAAAGGGGGAAAATTCCTACGAAGCTTCAGGCCGTGCCGTGTGCGGAAGAAACCGGCTTGTCGGGATGTTTATGGTCATTGCGAGGAGCGTAGCGACGAAGCAATCTCTCATTTCAACCCTGGTTCGAAGGTCGGATTACCCATTGAGTAAATTAACTCAAGACGTTGAGTAAACCCCATGCCCTCTTCATATCAAGACCTGGCGGGCTGATACCCGCTTTATCTATGTTCCTTCCTGAACATCCCCCACGTATGAATCTGCCCGACATCCGCATCGCCTAATATCCGGTAGCCAAAATGTTCGTACAGCGGCACGTTGGAGGGGAGTTCGGTGCTGAGGCACACGCCCGTTGAGACAGGGTCAGCTTCGGACATGGCATGCAGGTGTTCCAGCAACATGCGGGCGAGTCCGCCGCGCTGCAATCCGGGACGCACGCCGATCATGCCGAGGTAGTAGTACGGTGTGTCGGGCACGAAACGGTCGGTAATGCGTTCAAACTCCTCAAGCCGCTCCGTTGCCTCCGGCCCGATGAGGCGCGTCATCCGCTCGTACACCTCCTGCAACTCCTTCGGCCTCGGCTTTTTGCCCGGACTGTTTGCCGCGGCGACAGCCGCAAGCATGGCGCCCTCCTTCACACCGAGCAACGGCCAGTAGCGCGTAAGCCTCGACTCGACAAAGAACCCGATGAGCGCACGCAGATGTTCGTCGTACGCCGCTCCCGCCTCCTTCAACACATAGCGCATCAGCGGGTACTTGTGAAACGCCAGCGCCAGCACTTCAACGGCGTCGGACTTGTCCGCGCGTGAAAGCCGCACAATTGCACGGCCGGATTTCTGTTCCTGACTCATGAGATGCCCTCCTCCCAATGATCTTTCTTATAGTAATAAATGGGGAGGGAAGGGGCAAATGGGAAGCGTTGCGAATGTTGAGGCGATTGGATAGATTGACCGTAAGCATGCATTGTTCATAAGAGAAGAAATGAACGCCTGATCAGAACGCGACGAGGAAACAATGGAGACATCCATCATAACAACCGGAGGCCGGATGACTATCCCGCAGCGAATCCGGCGAAAACTGAAGCTCAAACGGGGTGTCTGCGTCGTGATCATTGAGCAAGAGGGTGGCTTTTTTGTAAGGCCGCTGCGGCAGTACTATGAGAGCTTCGCGGGAATTCTCCCCCACAAGGGTAAAGCCACAAGCGCCCTTCTTGAGGCTCGCAGACGCAATCGGGAACAGGAAGAAAGTAGTTCTTGAGCACAGCCCAACAACTCAATACCATTGCTAGTATAGTTACGCCAAGCAAAGAGGTTTTCTCAACCGAGATATGGGGGAATCATGAATGTTGATGACATTATTAGCTATGCTGAACTTGTCCACGCAGAGAAGGCAAATCTGCAAAAGGGGATGAATTTTGGCATTGGGAAAAGCTACTCAGTCTTCCTTATGTCGGTCCGCAAAGGGGCGCCCTATGCTGATCAAATCGATCCATCGACCGGAAATCTCATTTATGAAGGTCATGATCAACATAAGACGAAGGAGTGTCCAGATCCGAAAAGTGTAGACCAACCGTTGACGACGCCAAGAGGATCATGGACGGAAAATGGGAAGTTCTTCCGCGCTGCGATGGATTTCAAGGGTGGGCTCCGAAAAAGGCCGGAGCTAGTGAAGGTGTATGAAAAAATAGCCAACGGGATTTGGTGCTACAAGGGTTTCTTCGAACTGGTCGATGCGAGTATCGTATCTGATGGAAAGCGGAAGGTGTTCAAATTCTATCTCAAGCCAGTACAAAAGAAACGGCTGGGACGCACAATAGAGTTGCCTCACAATCGGCTCATTCCAACCCAAGTAAAGCTTGAAGTGTGGAAAAGGGATGGCGGTAAGTGTGTTGAATGCTGCTCAACAAAGAACCTTCATTATGATCATGACATTCCATTCTCAAAAGGCGGATCGAGCTTGACTGCTATGAATGTTCGTCTGCTTTGCGCCAAGCACAATCTAGAAAAATCTGACAAAATCATGTCTCTCTTGCCGTGGGTAGCAATCGCTGGTAGTTTTGCTGAACATTTACACAAGAACTGACGACGTCTTGTTTCTGCTTAGTAAGAAAAGGAACATCTATGGACTCCCACTCTCAACAAACCCTTCTCGCCCTCATCCGCAAGCAACGCACGGCGGCATTGGGTACGCTGCGTAACGGCGCGCCCGAGGTGTCGATGGTTTCCGTTGCCGCATCAAAGGATTGTACGCGGTTCTATCTTCACATCAGCAGGCTGGCGCATCATTCGCAGAACATCCTGCGCGACCCGCGTCTAAGCCTGATGCTCGCCGAAGCCGACGATGGTACGCGCGATCCGCTTTCGCTTGCACGTGTTTCAATTCAGGGGGAAGCCCTCCGCTTCGAAGAAGGATCGCCGGAGTACGAAGCAGGGAAGTCGGCGTACCTCGATAAATTTCCCGATGCGTCAATGAACTTCTCGCTCGGAGATTTCAGCCTGTACTTCATTGAGCCGCGCACGGCGCGGTTTGTGGCGGGATTCGGCAAAATCTTCAATCTCATCCTGCACAATTTCAAAGAAGTCGGGTCGGTATCTCAGGACTGAGTCTTTCAATCTACCAGTCTATACGATCATTTCTACTGCTGTAACGGTAAGATACTGGCGTTTCCGGCAACCTCAGCATCTTCTCTCGTACAAATTCATCTATTTCTACCTCTTTAGCGGTAATTATTGGCTGATTTGCTGTTTGTCCACGTTGCATCTTCAGGATTACAATGCTATATTACCGCTAAAGCGGTGATAATCACTATAGTGGGCAATATGGAAATCGGCTCAGTAGTACGATTCCATCGGAGGGCGGCAGGGCTTACACAGATCGAGCTTGCCAATCTTGCCGGTGTTGGAAAAACAGTTGTGTTCGATATCGAAAACAACAAAGCATCGATTCAGTGCAACACACTTCAAAAAGTGCTGAACGCGTTGAACATCACAATCACGTTTGAAAGTCCGTTGATGAAAGAATTTGAAGAGCATGAGAAGAGCAAGAGTTGATGTGAGCGGCGTTCCTGCCGGGACGTTGAAAGAGGATGGTGGTGCGTATGTATTCCGGTACTTCGACGAATACAACGGCCAGCCTGTGTCGCTTACGATGCCCGTCTCAACCCGTGAGTACAGCTTCGAAGTCTTCCCGCCTTTTTTTGACGGTCTGCTTCCCGAAGGCGTACAACTTGAAGCGATGCTTCGGTTGAACAAAATCGACCGGAACGATCTGTTCGCTCAACTGATTGCAGTCGGCGGAGATCTCGTCGGCAACGTAACGGTGCACGCGGAATGAGATGCCCGATTACATACGATGAGATTCTGGAAGGAAGATACTCGCAACGCGGCTTGCGGCTTCTTGCACGAAATCTTAAATCGCTTCGGGATCTTCCGCTCGGCGCAGAGGAGCAGCGTCAAGAGGCGGCGCGCCGTGCCGGGAAAATGTCCGTTCAGGGCGTGCAGCCGAAGTTGAGCGCGAGGCTGAAGGTGAAGGAGGGAATATTCGAGATTGTGGATACCGGAGGTGTGTTCATTCTGAAACCGCCAAGTGCAGTCTATGCTGATCTGCCGCAAAACGAGGATCTGACGATGAAGTTAGCTGCAGTGGCAGGGATTGAAGTGCCGCTCCACGGCATGGTGTACGCGAAGGATGGCTCACTGACCTACTTCATCAGGCGGTTCGACCGGATAGGACACGGAAAGAAAGTTGCCGTCGAGGATTTTGCCCAGCTTCAGGAAAAATCACGCGACACAAAGTACAACTCCAGCATGGAACAGGTGGCTGCCACCATCGAGCGATACTGCACGTTCCCTGCTGTCGAGAAAGTGAAGCTCTTCCGGCTGACGCTGTTCAGTTTTCTGACGGGGAACGAGGACATGCACTTGAAGAATTTCTCGCTCATCCGGCGTGAAGGCAAAGTGGAACTTTCCCCCGCGTATGACCTGCTCAACACGACGATTGCCATCGGCAACGCGCAAGAGGAATTTGCCCTGCCGTTAAGAGGCAGGAAGCGGAAGCTGACACGCGACGATTTGATCGCGTACTTCGGCTCGGAGCGGCTCGGCCTGAATGCGCGTGTCATATCAACTGTTCTTGACGATTTGAAACGCAGCGTGAAAGAAAGCGAACGCTTGATTGGGGAGAGTTTTCTTTCGGAATCGATGAAGGCTGCATATCAAGCGCTTATGGCAGAACGGGCGGGGCGGCTGGGAGTGTAGCCTGCTAAGAGAATCGTAGGGGTGTTACCTCATCAAGACAACTCTCTCCGTCTTCACGAACCTCTCCGTCTGCAACCTGACAAGATAGACTCCGCTGGCGAAGCCTGACGCATTCCAAACCGCGATGTGATTCCCCGCTTCAAGACGTTCGTTCACCGGCGTTGCGACTTCACGCCCTAACAAATCGTAGACTCTCAACGTCACGAAGCCGTAATCCACAATCTGAAATCTGATGTGCACGTCAGGATTGAACGGATTCGGATACGGCGGGAATAAGGCAAACTCTGCCGGCGTTGCCGGTGCCTCTGCAGCGCCGCTGATGACATTTGAATATCCCGGCGTTGCCTGCGGCATTGTTTGCCACGCGCCGCCATCCGGCATGCGGCCGTAGGAAACATCCGGTTGCTGGTACCCGAACGAGATCGTGTCAAGAATTGCCACCCCTCCGCTGTCGCCGCGATACAGTCCCACCCGTTCACCGTCACGATCAAGCTTGAACGTCGCATGCAGCGGCCCTTGCTGCGGCTGGTCATCCGCCCAAATCAGCATGAATGCACCGGGCGCAATCGTGGTATCGGGAAACCGCCACTTAGTCGGATTGTTGAAATTGTCCGACAAATAGCAATTGCCCAGCGATACGGCCACCGAATCGCCGTTGTAAATCTCCACCCAATCATCGGCTTCGTTGAACGGGTCGCGGATGGTGTTGACATTTGCCGCCATGAATTCATTAATGAACAACCGCGGCTTCGCGCCGAGCACGCGAAAGCGTTGCGTGGTGGCCGGAGCATCGGGCGGCTCAACGGAAATCTGCGCCGCAACATCCGTCGCCCTGATGTAGTACTCGACTACAGCGTCGGCGGGAAATGGAGGCAGAATCACGCCGTACACCTCGTCACCCGCGGCGCCGTCGTTGTGGAGGCCGTCGTCGAACATCGTTGCGGCGGGCTGTTGAATGCCGTTGACGCTGCAGAAGAGGTGTACCGTCTGGGCCGCTGCTTCATCCTCGACACGTACATTCATCGTCACCGGATCGCCGGCAAAGGGATACCGCGGCGTGTGAGTGAGATCAGACAAAATCGGCGCAACATTGACATTTTGCAGTTGACCGAGCGCGCTGGTGCGTCGCGTCGAAATATACGGCTTCAGTCCGTACGTGACATGGTTGCCGAGAGCTTGCGTGTACGAATTGTGGAACTGCTGTATCGTGTAGCCGTAATCCAGCGTCCGGAAACTGTCCGCTTCGGCAGCGAGTGTGATCATCGTGTGAATACTGTCGATGCGCGGGTGCATGGCTGTCTCGTTGAAATAGCGATACAACAATCTGTTCAGATAGAACGTGTACCTGTTGCGGAACTCCGTCACGCCGAGAATGCGTGAAGCCAGCGGGCGCTGCTCCGTCGGGTGTCCCCACGTATAGATGTTGCGTGTGCCGAAGTTGATGTTCGGCAGAATCTGAGTCCACCAGATGCCGAACGTGTTGTCATAATCGTACGGGATGAACTCGAACTTGCCTGTATGCAGATTATGGTAGAGATAGTAGTTGTTCTTCCAAAACCAATAATCATCCCAGCTTCCCGCTGCAACATCCATCGCGAGAATCCTGAGAAAATTGTTGACGTTGAAAACACGTTGAATGGCAACAGCGAATGAATCGGTCGGAGTCAGGTTCAAGACGGAAATAAAATGTGCGAGATCAGAGTAGTCGTCAATCTCCTCGTTGATGGTCAGTTCGTACACACGCCTGTTGCCCGACAGTAGTTTGTAGAGATTCGGATCGCTGCCAAGATAGCGCAAGTCCGCAGGCCAGAGACATTTGTACAGGTTGCCGTCATTATTGCCAAAACGTGACTGAACGAAATTCTCATCAACATGCTCGACGCTGATGTAGAGGCCGTAATACAAGCCGTTGATATAGAGTCGTGTATGATGCGCCCGTGATGCCGGAACGCCCGACTTGGCAAACAAATCCCACCCTAACTTCGACCGTATGATGGACGGATCGTTATGCTCGCCGTTGACGTTGAGCTTTTCGAAGCCGTGGAACTTTCTTCCCCGCTCGAATGTGTTGATCGAGATCTTGAACGACTTTTTGCGGGAGTCTCTTGACGTGTTGCCGCGTAAGCGGAAACCGATGTTCGCGACAGTGTCGTTAATGAACGGGTTCTGGAAGACAAACGTCGCGGGATACTCGTGGTCGCTCTGAGCGTTTGCAGGGTCGAGAATTCGCGCCAGCGAGTCCGAGTCAATCAGGATGTGGATGGTTGCTACTGTGGTATCGAGATATACCGGATTCGGGGGAAGCTGCGCTCGTGAATCATGGTTCAGCAACATGCCTGCGGTGAGCAACACGGGCAGAAAGAGGAGAGACGTCATTGCTATTCTGGAAAAAAACCTGTGAATTCTATGCACGTACAATGTATCCAAATTGCTGCAGGTGAACAAACATAAATCGCTTCGTTATTCCGGTTGCATCGATACCGCTCTTGCTTCTGATTAGTGCATGGATGAGTTCACATCCTCAAACGGCCGACTATGAACAAGTCCAGGAACTCTTCGACGACAACTGCGTGATGTGTCACGCCGGTCCGAAGGCGCCGAAAGGCCTCCGGTTGGACAGTTACGAGAATGTAATGAAAGGGAGTGAGAATGGTAGTGTGGTCGAGAAGGGAAATCCGGAAGGAAGCGAGTTGGTGAGGAGAATCCGCGGCACCAGCACACCGCGCATGCCGCTCTCGGGTCCGCCCTGGCTTGATGAAGTCGAGATGAAGTTAATTGAAGATTGGATACGAAACGGGGCATCTCCGCCCGCTGTCCGATCCTCAAACACCCAAAGCGTCCCTGAACCGGCTGAACCACCAAAGCCGAAAGATGGCATCACCTATGCCGATGTCGCGCCAATCTTCAAGGCCAACTGCGTGAAATGTCACAACCACAAAGGCCTGATGGGGCCGCCACCGGAGGGACTTGTTCTCGCCAGCTATCAGGAGATCATGAATGGAACGGAGAGGGCGTTTGTAATTCCAGGCAATCCCGATGCAAGCGAACTCGTACGGAAGATTCGGGGACAGTCACTCCCGCGAATGCCGTTCGACGGGCCGCCGTATCTTTCCGCCGATGAGGTTGCCCTTGTCGAGCGGTGGGTGACAGAGGGGGCGAAGGATGAATCGGGCAACAAGGCCGAAATTCCCGTCGGGCGAAAAGTACGGTTAGGCGGACAGCTCACTGGCATTGCGTCACTTGATGGCTTGCCGCTTCTAATCAATCGCCGGACGGAGATGAAGAAGAAGACGGCTCCCGGGAGTTATGTCGAAGTTCGCGGCAGGGTGACGAGTGACGGCGGAATAGCAGCCGAACTGATCAGAACGCGATAGTTCTTGTATTGTGAAAAGCAAAATGCCCCGGCACGTTCGCTTGCCGGGCACTTCCGTTTCCTAAACAGGATTACGTCATTTTGTTCTGTAGAATTCTATCCGCCGGTTGCGCTGTCGTCCGCCTGCTGTCAGGTTTGTATCAATGGGATAATCCTGACCGAAGCCTGTCGCCGTAATTCGATTTGCGGCGATACCTCTGTTGATTAGCCACAAACGTACAGCGTCGGCGCGACGCTGTGAAAGCCCTTCATTGAGCGATCGCGAACCCGTATTGTCCGTATGCCCGCGGATCTCCACCGTCATGTCGGGATTTTGGCGGAGAGTGTTCAGCGCAAGGGTCAGAATGTCCTCGGAAACTGGAGTGATCGTCGCCTTGCCGGTTTGAAAGACGATCCCTTCTAACACGACGGCCTGTCCCACTTCTGCTTTGAGTTCGCGTTTCTGAACGGGGAAATCATCACTCTTGTCAAGCGGATTCGTTCCCCGCTTCACTTCCGTGCCGTCGTCCACACCGCCTGCATCAGTATCTTTATTGCGCGGGTCTGTTCTGTAGAGGAGAATCTCATCACCATCGCTTAAGCCATCGCCATCAGTATCTGCCTTCAGCGGATCGGTTCCGTATTTGAGCACTTCATGTCCGTCATTCAACCCATCCTCATCGGAATCTGCACGGTTTGGAAATGTCTTGTACGTTAGAACCTCATCTCCATCACTCAATCCATCGCCGTCCGTATCCCACTTCAGCGGATTGGTATTGTGGCGGAAGATCTCTTCGCCGTCTTTCAACCCGTCGCCGTCGCTGTCGGCATTGTACGGATTCGTGCCGTACCTTCGTTCTTCCGCATTCGTAAGGCCGTCGTTGTCAGGGTCATCATCATCATCGTTCTTACCGAAATAGAAATTGAACCCGAGCCGCCCTGTTGGATACCAATCGGCAATGCCGGGCCGAGTCGATTGCTCGATGATGCTATTGCCCTTCCAATCATCGGTATAGTCATCCATAATGCGGGCACCGAGATCGATTGCAAAGGAGACATTCTGTGACATCGGAATCTCAAAGCCAAACCCGACGGGAATGTGAAGGGTACGCTTGATTCGATCCGCGCCTTCCGGGATGTGGTTGTCGAAACGATCCTGCCGCAGATAGGCCGCGCCGCCGATTCCGGCGTATACGTACGGTCGGAAGTCGAGTGTAATCGGGTAGTTGTACATGACGATGAAATTTGCGCTGGCCATGCTGAGCGCCATATACTCGCTCAATTGCGGTGATGCCGGGTTTGGCGCAAGGGTCTCCAAGTGTTCAATGCCAATCAGCCGGTCATACCCGAGCATGATGCCGAAGGAGAATCGTCGGGAAAATCCATACCGGAGGACGATGTCTCCTCCCGGGGAGGCGCGCCGTGTATTGAGGTCGTTGATCCAGATATTGGCTCCCCCGTGAAAGCTCAATGACCATTTGCCGTCCGTGGAGAACATCGGCGGCTTTTTCGCGGCCTGTTGCGACAAGCCGGAATGGACATCAAGCAATATGAGAAATGCAGCCAAGAAGAAGAACTTCATCGGGTAATTCCTTCCTATCACGTACGTGGATGCGTCGGTGTAATTCGGCAGAGCCGCAGGCAACAATGCGCGCGTGCCGCTTGGGTCAAAAAGTGGAAACACCGGTTGCTGAGTGGGGGGAAGATAACAATGTCTGCCGCTTCAGGGGGAAGGCTACTTGGGGTGGCAGACGAACATACACAGAGCTGTGCCCTGCAGTAAGTTAAGAACTCACATAAGCGATCTTTGTGAAGCGGAGCAAGACAAAACATAGTTACATGGGTAATGTGTTGCGCTTGTCTTTTGTGTTGTGATGTGGTACCTTTAAGCAGGCAGTTTCTTGACAGGTTCTTTCTCAACCTCTTTTTGAACTATCATAGTATGATGGGGGAAAGAGGTTTTTGTATTTGAGAGTATCCAAACTCTGATCAGGGGGGAGGAGGGAAAGAAAATGACGGAGCAAACGCTTCTTGCAACCGACAGGGCGTATGATACAAGCCTGACCCTGTTGCGCGAATTACTGGGCGAATACCCGGCGAGAGACTTCGACGTTCGGTTCTGGAACGGAATGGTGTGGGAAGCAGAACCGGATCAGCCGCGGCGCTTCACACTTGTTCTCCGGCACCCCGGCGCGCTGCGAAGCATGTTTCTGCCGCCCACCGAGCTGAATCTTGCCGAGGCGTACATCTACGACGACTTCGATATCGAAGGAGACATCTCGGCCGTTTTTCCGCTTGCCGATCACTTCATGAGTATCCGCAGAAGTCTTACGGAAAAGCTCCACTTCGGCAAACTTCTTCACAGCCTTCCTACATCGCCTCATAATCAGCCCGGCCGCCGCGCCGCGGTATTGGATGGCCGTCTGCATTCCCCTCAGCGGGATTTCTCCGCCGTTACGTACCACTACAATACATCAAATCAATTCTTCCGGCTGTTTCTGGATGAGCAGATGGTCTATTCGTGTGCGTACTTCGAGACGTTGCACGACAATCTCGATACCGCCCAAACCCGCAAACTCAACTACGTGTGTCGTAAACTGCGGCTCCGGCCCGGCGAACGGTTGCTCGATATCGGCTGCGGCTGGGGCGGATTGATCATCCATGCAGCGAAGAAGTACCACACGAAGTGTGTGGGCATAACGCTCAGCAAGCCGCAAGCGGAACTTGCACGGGAACGCATCCGTCAGGCCGGACTTGAAGATCGCTGCCGCGTTGAAGTATGCGACTACCGCGATATCGATGCCCCGTCGTCCTTCGACAAACTGGCAAGTATCGGAATGTTCGAGCATGTGGGAGAGAAACTTCTGCCCGCATACTTCGAGCAGGCGTGGCGGCTGCTGCGTCCGGGCGGCGTATTTCTCAACCACGGCATAGCGCGTAGCGCAACGGAGCCGGTACCGGAAGAGCCGACCTTTTCCGACAGATACGTATTTCCGGACGGCGAGCTTCTTCCGCTCTATACGACGTTACGTGCTGCCGAGGAGTGCGGCTTTGAAATCAGGGATGTGGAAAGCCTGAGGGAACACTACGCCGTTACACTGCGAAACTGGGTTCGACGCCTTGAAGCGCATCATACCGAGGCCGTTGCGGCAACGGATGAAACCACATACCGCGTGTGGCGGCTGTATATGTCCGGCTCGGCGTACAGATTCTGGCGGGGGAAGCTGAATGTGTACCAATCACTCATGGTAAAATCGGTTGACGGGGTCAGCAATTTTCCGCTGACACGGAACGATTGGTACGTGCAGTAACAACTCATCTTCTTTTGAATGAGGAGGCGTGAAATGAAACATCACATTGCAGTGTTCATTGTTGTTCCGCTCTTGGCCATTCTCGCAGAACAGAATCTTCTGAAGAACGGCAGCTTCGAGAGTTTCCCGGCCGGTGAACCTGCCGGATGGACAACCAACAACATTCCCACAATGGTCACAGTCGTTTCGGCTTCGCAGAACAGTTATGCCGGAAAAACCTCGGTGAAATGCGAGGTAAAAGAATTCTATGAAACGAAGATGGCGGGGATGATTTCTCAAAAAGATATTGAGGTGAAAAGCGGTGAACTGGTCTTGAAAGGGGCGTATCTCCTCAAGTCTGTCGGGAAGGATGTCGGATATGTTGCTGTTGATGTGAAGTCTGCCGCGAACAGTACAATAGCTACATGCGAGCGCTATTTCACAGAGTCGGGGCCGGACTTCATTCCGTTTACGATCAGTGCACGACTGCCTGAGAATGCGAAACGAATAGACATTCTGCTGACGTTGATGGCGGAGAAGGGTGCAGGTCCAGCTCATGTCGGTTCGTACATTTTGTATGATGCCCTCGACCTTCGGATTGTCGGTAAGGAAACAGAGGAAGTGCCCTGAGAAACGCCCAATGTGTGTTGAAGAAGTAAGGAGGAAAGAGCTATGACTCTCACGCGCTTAACAAACTATCTTGATGAGAACGGCATCAAGTATATCGTCATTCACCACTCGCCCGCGTTCACTGCGCGCGAAGTTGCTGTCACGGCGCATATTCCCCGGAATGAAGTGGCAAAAACAGTGATCGTAAAGGTAGATGGAAAGACGATGATGGCCGTTCTGCCTGCATCGGAAATGGTGGATTTTGCCATGTTGCGCACAGCTCTCGGCGCGAATGCGGTTGTGCTTGCGACGGAGCGGGAGTTCAACACCCTCTTCGCTGATTGCGAAATAGGGGCAATGCCGCCGTTCGGGAATCTGTTCGGGATTGATGTTGTTGTCGCTGATTCCTTAAGGAACAATCAGGAGATTGCGTTCAACGGAGGCAACCACCGCGAACTTCTGAAAATGTCGTATGCCGACTTTGAGAAACTTGTGAAGCCTCTTGTGCGAAAGTTCACGATGGAGCGACGTGTCCGCTGCGATCTCTTTGAACGGGGCATAAGCTGACTTGCATTTGCCGCGTGAGCAACGAATACGCTTGGCCCTACTGACCGCGCAAAACTCTTGCCGGCAGCATGAACAATCCTTTGATGAGCTGCAATAAGGCGTCGACCGTAATGCCGACCAGCCTGAAGGGGAGAAGAATAAGCCAGATCAGCGGATAAAGAATCAGTGCCGCAATTGCAAGCGGCCAGCAGATCACCAACAAAATCAACCAGAGCAGGAATTTCGTCATTGTGAAGTCCTTCAAGTTCACAAATGAATACGTAGAAGTAAAGTAAGAGTTCCACTCTCTTCATCGTCAGGAATATCATCCGTTTTTCAGGGTCGCACGTTCGCCGATTTCTTCTTACATTTCATAGCATTTTCGCCATTGTCGATGTCTGAAAAGATAGGAATTGCTATGAACCCGACTATCTGCATATTTGAAGATCCTCAATACGTCAATCTGTTGCCGCTGGTGTATACACGTCCTGTATATGATCTTCGTTGCGGAATTCTCACTCTGCGCGAAAAGCTTGTCCGCGCATATCCGAAAACACGTCTGGCCATGTTGTGCCGTCCGTATTTAGCGGAAGTTGTCCGCCGGCAGAATCCGGGCGTTGAGGTGAACGAAGTGCACGAATCGGGTTGCCTCCTGCTCAATGGACGATTGTTGGCGGGAAACGGGCTTGCGAAGCAAATTCCGGTTCGGGGAAATGATGCGGTATTTCTTTCCGGTGGCACGGTGGTCGCCGTTCGCATCAATACCGGCCGGCACGCTTCTTTGAGAAACGATTTTTCGGAAGCGTTCGACGCCGAACACTTCTCCGATCTTGAAAAGGTTCATGTTGATGTGAATCTCATCAGATATCCCTGGGATCTTGTTCAGCACAACGGCCAGCAGATAGCTGCCGATTACAAGTCCATCACTTCAGGAAAGAAAAGCCGCGGGAAAGTCTTCCCGGGAGTGCATCTGATCAACAAACGGCAGATATTCGTTGACGCTGGGGCGCAGATTAAGTCGGGTGCAGTACTCGACGCAACGAACGGGCCAATCTATATCGGCAAGAGTGCCGAAATTCTGCCGAACGCAGTCATTGAAGGCCCCGCAAGTATCGGAATGGAGACGCGGATCAAAATTGGAGCGAAGATCTACGAAAACACAAGTATCGGTGAAATGTGCAAAGTTGGGGGCGAGGTGGAGGCAAGCATCATTCATTCCTACTCCAACAAACAGCATGATGGATTTCTCGGCCACTCGTATCTCGGCATGTGGTGCAACCTTGGGGCCGATACGAATACCAGCGACCTGAAGAACAACTACGGAAATGTCCGGGTTACAATTAACGGTAAGGAAGTGGATAGCGGTTCCCAGTTTGTCGGTTTGACGATGGGCGATCATTCCAAAAGCGGAATCAACACAATGTTTAACACGGGAACCATAGTCGGTGTATCAAGTAATGTGTACGGGGCCGGATTTCCTCCGAAAGCGATTCCCTCGTTTGCCTGGGGTGGTGCCGAAGGCGTGAAAGAGTATCGCATCGATAGCGCGATTGACGCCTGCCGTCGTGTCATGGCCCGCAGAAAAATCGAAATGACGAATGCTGACGAGACTCTTCTTAGGAAGATATTCGAGTTAACAAAGAACGAGAGACAAGCCCTGTGAAAATCCTGGCGCTGTCGGATATTCACGGCGCGTACACGAGAATGGTGGACATCGTTAACTCCAACTCTTCTGTTGATGCAATCGTCATTGCCGGTGATTTGACAACCAATGGTTCGCCCGAGGAAGCAGAAGAGGCTGTTCAGCAACTCCGGCGCTTCAAGAAGCCGTTGCTGGTTGTTGCAGGGAACATGGATCCTCCACTGCTTGATGATGTGTTCGTCAGGCTTGGTCTCTCAATAAACAGACGCGGAGTTGTCATTGGTGGTGTTGGATTCTTCGGAGTCTCAGCATCGCCCATCTCACAGCTCAGAACGCCGAACGAGATAACGGAGGAAGAGATTTCCTCGCGAGCTGAGTTCGGCTTGTTGCAAGTTTCCGGCGCAAAGGTTAAGGTGTTTGTTCCACATTCTCCGCCGTTGAACACAAAGCTCGACAGGATTCATTCCGGCAGACATGTTGGCAGTTCCGCAGTTCGATCATTCATCGAACAGCATCAACCGCATGTCGTTATTTGTGGACACATTCATGAAGGGAGAGGCGTTGATAGGATTGTAGCCTCCGAGATCATTAACTGCGGTCCGACCGCGAGCGGGTTTTACGGAGTGATCTCAATCGGTGAGGATGTTGTAGTTCAATGCTGTGAAATGAGTTAGCAGGTACAGAGTTTTGGGGATACAAAAAACAAAAACGCCTTCCTTCGGGAAGGCGTTTTTAATCTGACAAGAGAATCCAGATTAGCTATCTGTTTTCAGGTAGAAAGGAAGCTGCTGACGCATACGCTCGCGCTTTGCACGGTATGCCATCTCTTTCTTCTTGCAGCTCGGGCAGCGATAAGCCCCTACCTGGCCCCGGAATTCGTTGCCGCAGTCCCGGCAGATAGTTGAACCGCGTTTCTTCATTCTTGCATCGCCTTTGTAGTTCATAGGTGTTTTCTCCTCGCACAATATAACTAATTTTCAGAGAAAAAGGTTCAGAATTTGTCCTATTTTTGGGAATGGGACATCGAAAACAGTCCATTTTCGACAATCTGCAATTAAATTTTTTTATGGATCACCCAAAGTACAAGCCTGAACACAACTTACAGGGATGCCATGTTCTGCTTGGGATATAGGAATGCAAGTCTTATTGAATTAGAGAACATCTATCGGTAGATTTTTCAGCTTTCATTTGCGCTCTCCTGAACTTGCTTACACGAAATAACTTAGTGAAAATGAAGAAGCAGAACCGAGCAACGAGCAAGCAAAGACATCTTATCAGAATTGCCAATCTGGCAAAGGAAAACGCTTACTCGCCATACTCGGGATTTCGGGTTGGTGCCGCCTTGCTTGCCTCCGATGGGCGTATATTTTCCGGCTGCAACGTCGAGAATAGTCCCTACTCTCTGACAATCTGCGCCGAACGAAATGCACTTTTCAAGGCCGTCAGCGAGTATGCAAAGAACTTCACATCAATTGCTATCGCTTCCGATGACGCCGCGTTTTTGCCTCCGTGCGGCGCGTGCCGACAAGTCCTCTCGGAATTCTCCCCCGACATCGAAGTGATCCTGACCTCCTCGCAAGGAGATGTCAAACTGACATCACTCAAGAAGCTCTTTCCAATGCCTGCCGACCTGAAGAAACTCGGCTCACGCACGTCAAAACGATAGCCGGGTTGCATGCAAAAAGGAAAGTCGGGAAAACAGCAACGCATCTGGTCAACAGTTGAGAAGGTACCGCGGGGAAAAGTTGCAACGTACGGAGAAATAGCCCGTTTAAGCAAGCTCCCCCGTCAGGCACGGCTCGTAGGATATGCACTTCACGCACTACCGCACGGCATTCAAATTCCCTGGCACCGGATAATCAACTCAAAAGGCAGGATATCATTCCCAGTAAATTCTGACGCATTCAAACGACAAAAGAATCTATTGGAGAAAGAGGGAGTAAATTTTGTAAAGGGAAGAGTTGACCTGAAAGTGTTTGGCTGGAAGAAGTAAAACAAGACTGTTCAACTATTTATTAAATCTATGAACAAGAAACGCGAGAAAATCCGTTGTGCTTGGAGCGGCACAGACCCGCTGTACATCAAATATCACGACGAGGAGTGGGGAGTTCCCCGGCACGATGACAGGAAGTTGTTTGAGATGCTGATTCTCGAAGGCGCGCAGGCTGGGCTGAGCTGGATTACCATTTTGCGAAAGCGTAAGAACTACCGAAAGGCATTCGACAACTTCAGCGCACGAAAGATAGCGGCATACAACAAGAAGAAAACAAACGCGTTGCTAAGGGATGAAGGTATTGTACGAAATAGATTGAAGATCAGCGCCGCGGTGTTGAATGCAAAAGCATTTCTGAAAGTGCAGAAGGAATTCGGCAGCTTCGACAAATATATCTGGCAGTTTGTCGGGGGCAAACAGATTCAAAGCAAGCGGAAATCCATGAAGGAAATTCCTGCAACAACCCCCGAATCAGATGCGATGAGCAGGGACCTGAAGAAGCGCGGATTCAAGTTCGTCGGCTCAACAATTTGTTACGCGTTCATGCAGGCAACCGGGATGGTGAATGACCACACAACCAACTGCTGGAAGTATCGTGAGAAGCGGTAAGATGAACCGAATTTAATAGCTACGGTTCATTTTCTTCACGTTTGGAAGTGTGAAGAGATGCCGTACAGATTGTATTCGCAGCGGGAAACCCGTATTTTAAGCAATCTCAAAATAACGGATGGCGTGGCCATCCACCACAACACACTTTCAAGGAACAACCTCTAATGAAATACGCACTCGTTGTTGCCATGAGCATGATTCTGCTTGCTTGCCAAGGAAACACACAAAGCAAGGTTGAGCTCAAAACAACCCAGGATAGCGTGAGTTATGCCATCGGCACAAACATCGGCACAAACCTGAAACAACAGAAAGTCGATGTCAACGTTGCCGTACTCGCAGCAGGCATTCGGCACGTTGTTGACAGCACCCAATTGATGCTCACGGAAGAGCAAGCCCAGGAGGTGATGATGGCATTCCAGCAGCGCATGATGGCGAAGCAACAGGAAGAAGCCTCCGCTGCCGGCGAAAAGAACCGAATCGATGGTGAAGCATTTCTTGCAGCGAACAAGAACAAGGAAGGCGTTAAGGTAACGGCAAGCGGGCTGCAATACAAAGTTCTCAAGATGGGCTCAGGCCCCAAACCGAAAGCGGACCAGACTGTGACCGTTCACTATCGCGGTACACTGATTGACGGTACGGAATTCGACAGCTCCTACAAGCGCGGCGAGCCGGCGACGTTCGGCGTGGGGCAGGTTATCGGCGGGTGGACAGAGGCGTTGCAATTGATGCCCGAAGGCTCGAAGTGGGAACTTTACATTCCTTCCAATCTTGCCTATGGCGATCGCGGAGCTGGACCCACGATACAGGCCGGCGCAACACTGATCTTTGAGGTCGAGTTGCTTTCCGTGAAGTAGACGGTTCTTTTTGTTATCTTACAAACCGCAGGGTGGAATGACATCCTGCGGTTTTTTCTTTTCGGAAAGGAACCCATGAATTCCATTGCACAAATCTACGTCAAACTCGTTCTTGCCGTCGGCCAACACGATGCGGATTATGTCGACGCGTACCACGGCCCTTCGGGATGGATGGATGAAGCACAATCTGCCCGAAAATCTCTTAAGCAGATTCATATTGAAGCCGGCGAAATTGCTGAAGCCCTTCGTGCGCAGAAGCCGGGCTTGTCAAACGAGTCTGAGGAGTTACGGTTTCACTATCTTGCCGGACAACTCGAGTCTCTTATGGCTCGAGTCGAAATGCTGCAGGGGAAGCGATTCTCCTTCGACGAAGAGTCGAAAGCACTGTATGATGCCGTTGCGCCCACCTATTCCGAAGCCCATTTCAAAGCCATTCTTAGTGAGATGAACGAGAAACTCCCCGGTTCCGGAAGCGTAGAGCAGCGGTACGACGCGTTCAAGAGTCAGTTCATCATTCCCAAAGAAAAGCTCGACCCGGTATTCAAAGCTGCCATCGAAGAGTGCCGGAAACGAACAAAGCAACACATCGATCTTCCTGAACACGAAAGCTTTGTTGTGGAGTATGTTACCAACAAGGCGTGGAGCGGTTACAACTGGTTCAAGGGAAATGCCCATAGCCTCATCCAGATGAACACAGACCTGCCCATATACATCGACCGGGCTGTTGACCTTGCCGCCCATGAAGGATATCCGGGTCATCATGTGTATAACGCGTTGCTTGAGCAGAATCTTCTGAAGAAGAACGGTTGGGTCGAATTCAGCGTCTATGCTCTGTTCAGCCCGCAATCCCTGATAGCCGAAGGGACTGCAAACTTCGGGATTGACGTTGTATTCAGTCCGAAAGAACGTATGGCATTTGAGTGTGATGTACTGTTCCCGCTTGCGGGTCTTGATTCGTCCAAGGTCGGGTTGTATTACGACATTCACGCCCTGTTCATGAAACTTGCATATGCGGGCAACGAGGCAGCGCGGGGATATCTTGACGGCAAGATGACCAAGGATGAGGCAATCCAATGGTTGATGGAATACGCTCTCTTCTCGCATGAACGGGCCGCGCAGCGGATCAAGTTTTTTGATGCCTACAGAAGCTACGTCATCAACTACAATCTCGGCCAGGATATGGTGAAGAAGTACATTGAATCGAGAGGCGGCACACCGGAGAATGCCCGAAAACGATGGGAGGAGTTCACGAAACTCATTTCGTCTCCACGGCTTCCGTCGGGGCTTGCCGTACCGTCTTGACAACACCGGCGTTTCGGCGTATCATACGGTGACGGAGTATCAAATGCAGCAGACACAAACGCTGAGCGGGTTGCTCGCGGAACATGTGACAAAGGGGGATTTGTATGAGAAGATGCCCAACGCTTGGGTCCGATGTGTTGCATGCGGCCACCGCTGTAAAATAGCCCCCGATCATGAAGGCATCTGCAAGGTTCGCTTCAATAAAGGGGGCGAGTTGTACGTGCCGCGCGGATACGTTGCGGGCCTTCAAATTGATCCGATAGAGAAGAAACCGTTCTTTCACGCGCTTCCCGGTGCAAAGGCACTCAGTTTCGGAATGCTGGGATGCGACTACCACTGCGCGTATTGCCAGAATTGGTTAACATCGCAAGCAATACGTGATCCCATAGCCGGTACACCGCCCGATATTGTGTCGGCAGAACAGATTGTCGCCATTGCGCTCGACAGGAACATTCCCGTCCTGACCAGCACATATAACGAGCCGCTGATCACAAGCGAATGGGCGGTTGAGGTATTCAAGCTTGCGAAGAAATACAACATTAAATGCTCGTACGTTTCGAACGGCAACGGCACACCCGAGGTTCTTGACTACATCCGGCCGTATGTCAGGCTGTACAAGGTGGATCTCAAGAGTTTCCGGCAGAAGAATTACCAACAGTTGGGCGGGAAACTGGAAAACGTTCTCTACACCATCCAACGCCTGCATGAACTCGGCATCTGGCTCGAAGTTGTTACGCTTGTGATTCCCGGATTCAATGATTCTAACGATGAATTGGGTGAGATTGCCCGTTTTCTGTTTTCGGTGTCGCCCGATATTCCGTGGCATGTTACCGCATTTCATCAGGACTACAAGATGACGGACCCGGACAACACGCCGGCAGAAACTCTGATGCGTGCAGCGGAGATCGGACATGACGCGGGACTGCGTTTTGTGTACGCCGGCAATCTTCCGGGCATGCTCGGCAAATATGAGAACACCCGGTGCCCGTCGTGCAGCGAATTGCTGATTGAACGGCACGGCTTCAGTGTTGTGAGGAATATGTTGGCAGATGGCGCATGCCCGAAATGCGGGCACATCATTCCGGGAGTGTGGCATTAAGCCTTCGGCACAAGCTTACCTTCAGTGAAATTCTCCCCGAAAATATCCCTCATCGTTGCGGTATACAACAAGCCCGAAAACCTCCGGCTCGTGTTTGCGGCATGTGATCGCCAATCGTTCCGTGAATTCGAAGTCATCATCGCCGATGACGGTTCAGGCCCCGCCGTCAAGGATACGATAGCAGAGGCACAGAATCTCTACGCCTTTCCCATCATTCACCTCTGGCATGATGACAACGGCTGGCGCAAGAATACAATGCTGAACAATGCCATTCGCGCTTCGGCAGCGGAGTATCTCGTGTTTATCGATGGTGATTGTCTGCCAGGAAAGGATTTCCTTCTTGATCACTGGAATGAGAGAGAAGAAAACAAACTGCTGATGGGAAGAAGAGTCGAAACCAGCGAGCGATGGTCGAAGGCTCTCACGATTGACAAAGTCCGAAGCGGCGAGTTTGAGCGGTACGGCTGGAGTGAATGGATTGACGGGCTGAAAGGGCATTCCCTTCGTGTAGAAGATGGCATCAGAATTCCGAGCAGGATTATGAGAACGCTATTGCTGCGGAATGTAAGAGGGATGCTGGGCAGCAACTTCTCTGTAGAGAAGAAGCATCTTCACGCGATCAACGGATTCGACGAATTGTACAACGGCCCGGGTTGCGGTGAAGATTCCGACATTCAGTATCGCCTGGGTCTCATTGGAGTAACAGGCAAGTCAATGCGGAATCTCGCCATTCAATATCATATCTGGCATCCTCGAACACCGACATCGCAGGCGTGTTGGGACAGATTTGAAATGGTCAAGAAATCGAACGAACCGCAATGCGAAATCGGTTTGAACAAGAAGAAACAAGAAGGGGCGAATGAGAATTCGCCCCTGGGAATCAAAGGTTAATCTTCGTCACTCTCCATCTTCTTCATCGCATCTTCGAGATCACTTTTCACTTTCGTGTATCCTGCAGGAACCTCGAACTCCTTTGCCGATGTTGCCCGCTGTTCGATTTTTGTTACCGTGTTTGTCACTGTAGTATTCATCATCGTCATGGTTGTCTGCATCGGGAAACCGTCGATATCCTTGTACGCGTCAGTAATTCCCTTGCCGAAGCGGGCAGACATGGCGCTCATGCGTTTTGCGAATTCCTTCCAATCCGCCATCATGTTGTCAAATCCCTTCACGTCCTTCGTTACCCAGAGTGACATGAATTCGCTGCCGCCGCGACGAACGACATATTTCGCGCAATCATATCCGCTGATACGTTTCTTTTCGGCGGTTCGCTTCACATCGATAGCCGCATCAGCGTCGGTTCCGGGCATATTCCCTCCCATCATCTTCATCATCATCTCACGCTGCTCTTTCGGCATGTCCGCCATTTCTTTTTTCATCTTCTCCATAGCAGCATCCATCTTGCCGCCCGCCTTCTGCAACATGGCTTCCATTTCGTCAAACGTGACTTCAGAGTAGGTTTTCTTTTTCTGGTCAATCGACCAGATTACCTTTTTATCAAGACGCAGAATCATCACCGTGCCGTCGTTCGCTCCGCCCGTCGAGACAGTTTTGAACATCTTCGGTATTGCGTAGTTCTCGGTTGTGCCTTCGGCTACAGAGCCTTCGGTTTTTGTTTGCCAGTAGAGGCCCTGCGCAAGCGCTGAAGCAGCGATACAGAGCGAGGTGAGGAGGATAGCAGTTCTTTTCATACGTACTCCTTGTGCTATGAATTTATGTCTCCGGCTCTACTGGTCGTGCGACCATGATGCCGGTGTGGTTTTTTCTGGAAGAAAGATGATCGGCAAGCCCGTGTTTCGTAATCTGAATTGAACCGCCGGACAGCGGTGCATGCAGCATCCGCAACATGCCGCGGTGACGGAGGGCTATGCCGGTGTGGAGAATATCGAGTCCGACGATGGATGTTGTGATAGCAAGAACATCTCCATCGGAAATCTGCTCCTGCACGCGCCTGACACGATCCTTCGGAAGATAGTATCGCGGACGCGTGTTCAGTCCGGCCTCGGTTTGCTCGATGGCATTGAAGAAATCGTCATTTCCGAGCTGCTTGTATGCAGTCCGGTGGGTTGTCATGAACGAGATTCTTTTTTCGTACCGAACCCCGCCCAGCTTACGCGTGACATTCGTGACAATCTGTTTCTTCTCATTGTCATCAATCCAATCGGAGAAGTAGTGCAGCCGGCTCGGATATCCGTCAATCACGCCGCCGCGATACCGAATCAGTTGCAATTGGCTCTTGTAAGCATCGTATGTAGTTGTTCCAAGCTTGATGCAGCGGGAAAGGGCAAGCGTTGTCTCGACAAACGTCACGCAATCAAACTCTTTCAGATTGACGATGAGTTGCTCGTCGTCGCCGGATTCAAGCGTGCGGGCTTTGTACGGAGATTTGAGGAACGACAAGCCGATGGCAGTGATTACCTCAGGCATGTTCTTTTCCGCAAGCCCTTTTGATGTTCCGAGGGCGATTTTTTTCAGGCAGATTTCCTCGTTGATATCTGCATGTGATTGGGTGAAGAGGAAGGATGGGAACGACAGCGAGGAAATTGCTGCGATTGATGAGTATTTCAGGAAATCTCTTCGGGATGCATTCATGCCGTGCTCACGAGAACGATTCTCAGAACGAGACGTCATCAAGATCGGGAGGAGGAGAAACATTGCTGAAGCCCGACGGGGCCAGGTTTTCGAACCGCGCATAGCGGTGAACAAACGCCAGCTTGATATCGTCAATCGGGCCGTTGCGCTGCTTGCCGACGATAATCTCCGCCGTTCCTGCCATCTCCGACGAATCCCGCGATTCAGAATCCATATACATTTCGGGACGATGCACAAACGCGACGAGGTCTGCATCCTGTTCAATAGCGCCGGACTCGCGCAAGTCGGACAAAATCGGCCGTTTGTCAGTTCTGCTTTCCACTGCTCGGCTCAATTGCGACAGGGCGATAACAGGGACATTCAGTTCCTTTGCCAGGGCCTTGAGTGAGCGTGAGATTGCGGAGATTTCCTTTTCGCGGTTCTCCGCGCTTTTCGGGCCCTGCATGAGCTGGAGATAGTCGACTACAACAAGTCCGATATTGCGTTCAGCCTTCAAGCGCCGGGCTTTTGCCCGCAGCTCAAGAATGCCGAGACTTGCCGAGTCGTCAATGAAGATGTTCGCGTTGGCAAGTTTCCCGGCCGCGATGCTGAGCCGCTTCCAGTCATCCTCAGGAAGTCTCCCCGTTCTGACGGCGTGGGCATCCACCTTTGCCTCGGCACACAGCAAACGCATCACCAGCTGCTGGGTCGACATTTCGAGAGAGAAGATGCACACACCGGTCGGTTTCTCGAAATGCATCGCAGCATTGCGAGCGAGCGAAAGTGCAAAAGCCGTCTTACCCGAACTCGGCCTTCCGGCGATAATGATCAGGTCGGAATTCTGCCATCCTCCAGTAAGCGTATCAAGATCCCTGAATCCGGTGGGTACCCCATTCACGCCGCTGTGTTTCCCGTGGATCGACTCGAGCATCTCCAGCGTGTCATGCACGGCTTTGTGCATGTCTGTGAATGTCTTCTTTAGCCGCTTCTCTGAAATCTGAAAGATGGCCTGCTCGGCCTCGTCCAACAGATCAAACGCGTCTTCAGTCGGACTGAAACCCCGTGCTGCAATCGCCGACGATGCGACAATCAGATTTCGCAACAGGGATTTTTCGAGGACGATCTTTGCGTGATATTCGACGTTTGCCGCCGAAGTGACCTTCATGGTCGATTCGGCAAGGTATGTCTCGCCGCCGATAACCTCAAGATGCCCGCGCCTGCGGAGTTCTTCGGCAAGCGTAATGATATCGACCGGCTCGCTGCGGTCGAACATCGCCTGAATTGCCTGAAAGATTTTCCGGTGGTAGTCCGCGTGGAATGCGTCTTCGTCCAGCACTTCTATTACACGCGCAATTGCCTCGCGCTCGAGCAACATCGCGCCGATAATCTGTTGCTCGATTTCAACAGCCTGCGGTGGTACGCGGCCTTCTGTTGTTGTAGTTGGAATGAGGCTTCTGAGCGGTTCTGCCATGATTCAGTGATCTGTACAGACTTGTTCACGAATAGTGTTGAACTATGATACTAAGTTACATCAAGCATTCGGTATTTGCAAGGTGTGAGGAAAGGTTGTGAAGAGAAGAGAGAAACGAGGAATATCAGCAATTTGATGAAAGTTCTACATCACTTTTCCACAATCAAGCACTCTTACTTATCAACAGGTGTGGAAAGCTCGTTTGCGAAGTCGATTCAGCCGGCAGTCGTAGTATTAGCCAGCAACTCATCATGCAGCTTACGGACGGCCTGAACATCTTCCCAAGCGGGACGTTTCCAGTTCGGGTTTCGCAGCAAAGCAGCGGGATGATACGTGATCATGACGGGAACACCTTCATACTGCATGACGTGTCCGCGCAATTTTCCCATCGATTCATTCGTGCCGAGGAGATTCTCGGCCGCCGTCAAACCCAAACACAAAATGACTTTGGGCTTCACGATCTCGATTTGCTTTTTGAGATACGGCTTGCACAATTCGGATTCCTCCGGAGTCGGCTTGCGGTTGTTCGGTGGCCTGCATTTGAGAATGTTGCAAATGTACACATCAGAACGTTTGAAGTGAATCGCTTCAAGAATTTTGTTCAACAGTTGTCCAGCCCTGCCCACAAAAGGCTCGCCCTGAGCGTCTTCGTCAGCACCGGGCGCCTCGCCGATGAGCATCAGCGTTGCCTTCGGATTTCCGACACCAAACACGAACTTCGTACGCGTTGTCCCCAATGCGCATTTAGTGCAATTGCAGATGCGGGCATTAAGTTCGTCGAGCGTATTGCTGCCTCCCCATGCTTCTGTCGTTATCGGAGGCTTCGCCGACGAAACCGGTAGTTCGAACAGGAGAGGCTCTTCAACAGCAACAGGCTTTTTGGGCGGCATAGAATACTCAATGTGGCGTGAGGGTTGAATGACAGGCTTGTTGACGGCCTCCGGCGGAGCATGTCGCTCGACGTTTGCTGGTTGTGACTCCGGCGATTGCTCGAACAGTAATGTATCGCCGAATAGCCGCCGCTCGTCTTCGATGATGCTTCTCAGATCATCCAAAAGACATGATGCGTCTTGCTCGTCAGACATTGATTCTTAAAGAAAAAGTTTGAGTGAAAGAGTTGCATCACGTCAACCAGGTCAGCGTTGATTTCACCCGGTCGAGGATCCGGTTTGCAACATCAAATTTTGACATTAGAGGCAGATGCTCGGCTTGTCCGGCAGGCGTGAGGAACGTGACAACATTTGTGTCGGAATTAAAACCGGCCCCCGGTTCATTCGGGTTGTTGAGGACAATCAAGTCGAGATTCTTCCGGCGCAGTTTCTCTTTTGCATTTTTGATACCGTCATCCGTCTCAAGCGCAAAACCCACGAGAACCCTGTTTTGCTTTTTCTCTCCGAGTGACTTGAGGATGTCGGGATTCTTTTTGAGTGTAAGAGTCAACTCGTCACCCGGCATTGTCTCCCGCTTAATCTTCTTGTTGACCGGATTCGCAACAGTATAATCTGCAACCGCCGCAGACATGATCACCGCATCGACATTCTCAAACTCGAGATGAACGGCGGTATTCATTTCCTCCGCCGTGCTTACGTCAATGCGCCTGACTGAGCGGGGCGTTCGCAAATACACGGGGCCCGAAACCAGAGTAACTTCTGCGCCGCGTAACGCCGCGGCATTCGCAATCGCAAAACCCATCTTGCCCGATGATCGGTTGCCGATGTACCGGACCGGATCAATCGGTTCTTGTGTCGGGCCTGCGGTGACGAGGATGCTCTTCCCCGACAAATCCCGATGAATTTTCTCAAGTATTCCATCAACGAACGCAACAAGTCTGTCAATCTCCGGCAATCGGCCGGGCCCGACCAACCCGCTTGCAAGTTCGCCTTCTTCCGGATCAATCACAAAACACCCCGACTCTTTCAGGATGTCGATATTTTGTTGAGTGGTTTTGTTCAAGAACATATCGACGTCCATTGCCGGAGCAAGCGCCAGCGGACAGCGAAGCGCAAGGGCGAGAGAGGTGAGCATATCGTCGGCAAACCCGTGGGCAATTCTTGCGAGTGTGTGCGCGGTTGCAGGAGCCACCAGCATGATATCTGCCCACATTCCGAGATCGATGTGTTTCGTCCAACTTGTAGAGTTCGGGTCGTCGGGGCGGGGGAACATTTCGCTTACAACTTCCCGCTTGGAAACTGTTGCCAGAGCCAATGGTGTGACAAACTGCGCGGCCGAACGTGTCATCACCACCTGTACCTCTGCACCCGCTTTCACAAACTCCCGCACCAGCAATGGCGATTTGTAGGCTGCGATTCCGCCTGTAACGCCGAGAAGTATGCGCTTGCCGTTCAACATTCCGGATGACTCTATAGCAGTGGAATCACGTTTCGCATCACCGGGCAGCTATTCATCGTCAGAAGAATCGGCAACATCCTCTTCCGTTTCCACTTTTTTGACTTCCTCAGGCTCTTTGTAGCGCCATTGGAGTTTTTCGTGAAGCAGTTCATCCAAGGCTACATCCGTCGGTTTCGGGCGCTTCTCAAATTCAAGACTTACTTTGAGCTGGTCGGGATTGATCTCGTTCTCCTCGTTTTCGGACTCGGTTTTCGGGGCGAACATCGCGATACGCTGGCTGAATTCGATTTTCGTCTCCTCGTTGATCTGCCGGGCACGCTTCGACATGGCAACGATCGCCTCGTGCACGTTCTTTGCCTTCGAGGTCAGCTCTTCAATGTCAACCGGTTTGATTGGCATTACGATACTCCTTCTTTGGTTTGTAAATGTTCAGTGACAATCTTCTGCACATCATTGATGGCTGACTGAAGTACATCGTTCACAACCTGATACTCATACTGGTTGCCGAGTTCAAGTTCCAACGGCGCACGTTCAAGTCGCCGCGTGATGGTTTCATCGCTTTCCGTCTTTCGGCCTGCAAGCCGTTCCTTCAGTTTTTCGAAACTCGGCGGCCTGATGAAAATCAAACACGCCTCCGGATATTGTTTGTGAATGGAAAGCCCGCCTTTCACATCCACATCGAAGAGGAGATCCTGCCCTGCCGCCAGCAAGCGTTCGACTTCACTCTTGAGGGTTCCGTACAGCTTTCCCGGATACACTTCTTCCCATTCCACAAACTCCCCTGCGTCGATGCGCCGCTTGAATTCTTCCTCCGAAAGAAAGAAATAGTCTTTTCCATCGGTCTCTCCGACACGTTTCTGCCGCGTAGTTGCCGAGACGGAGAAGCCGAGCGACGGGTTGAGGCGCATGATTTCCTTTGCGATAGTCGTCTTTCCCGAACCGCTCGGAGCCGATATGACGATGAGTTTTCCGCGTTGCATGCAGTTTTTTTACCAAGCTTTCTCTAGAACCTTTCGACACTCCCTGCCCGAAACTCTGGGAAGTGTACTCATACGGCAACCAACAGCGTCTCAAAATTCTCCTCCGGTACAGGAAGGTTGTCTTCTTCCAGTGCCCTTACGTATCCGCGAATTGCCTCTTTGATATTCTCGACAGCTTCTTCTTTGCTCTTGCCCTGACTAATGCAGCCGCGGAGACTCGGACACTCTGCGACCCAATAGCCATCTTCACCTCGATAGATAACGACCTGTCTCATATCTCAACCTCCTTCATTCGATATTCTGCAGCTGCTCGCGGATACGTTCGATTTCTTCCTTTATATTCACGACGAGATGCGCAATTTCTGCCGCACTCGATTTCGAGCCGATGGTATTTGCTTCGCGGTTCATTTCCTGGATCAGGAAATTCAACTTGCGCCCCGCCGCTTCATCATTTGCGAGCGCTTCGAGGAAGAACTTGTTGTGACTCCGAAAGCGAACACATTCTTCCGTGACATCCAGCCGGTCTGCCATCATGGCAAGTTCCATCTCCAATCGTCCTTCGTCAATCGTCTCCTTCTCGAGAAGCTGCTGGATGCGCTCACGCAGTCGGATGCGTTCGTTCGGTATCTGCTGAACAGATATCTTCTCAATCTGCGTCAGCTTCTCTTCCAGAATGCCGATGCGATGGCGGAAGTCGTTGTCCAACTCGGCGCCTTCGTTGCGTTTCATCATCAACAGGCTGTCAACGGCTTGTTCGAGAGCCTTCGAAACCAAAGCCCATTCCTTGTCGTCGGTATTCTCGATTTCGAGGGGCTCCATAACCTCCGAAAACTGCAGCAGATGCTCCAGCTTGACGCTTTCGCGGATCTTCACCGCTTTGCGTAAATTGTTCAGAAGCTTGTAGTATCCCTTAGCTGCCGAGACATTTACACGCACAGGAATATCACCGTCGTTCTCGTGCTCGACTACAGCAAGCATGTTGATTTTGCCGCGAGAGATCTTCTTTCGGATAATCTCCTTGATTTCATTTTCCCTGTTGGAAAGAGATCTCGGCAACCGGGTTGAGACTTCCAAAAACCGGCTGTTGACACTTCTCAACTCCACGGCAACGGTAATGCCCTTTGCAGCGGCTTCACCTCTGCCGTAGCCGGTCATACTGGCTATCATGAACACCTCTTGAAATGATTCAGGACTAAAAAATTACGCAAAAATCGAACCGTCTGCAATCAAAACTTCAGTGCCATTTTCGCTCGCACCAATTCATTTTGGCAAGGCAAAATCCACAGGTTATCAACACGAAATCCGCAAATGGTGGGCAAATCTGCCGTTTTTGACTATATTGTTGATAACATCATGCTAACTAATTATCACACATTATCATACGTCGTGTCAACATTGGGGCAACATGTATGCGGGAACGCCATTGTTGAGGCCTTCTCGCAAGAAAGGGACCAACTCGTACTCCGACTGAGCCACACCGAACCGGTGCTGATCCTCTCTTGTGACAGAATTCTCAACACTCTCTACCGCCGTCCGCAGTGTGCGCGAGCCCAGTCGAACTCAGCGGATGTGCTGACTGCATGTGTTGGCCGGACGATAAGCAGCGTTCAGATGCATCCGGTTGACCGTGTGGTCATGTTCATTCTCAAGTCCGGCGGTCGAATCGACGCTAGGTTCTTTGGGGCGAAAGCGAATGTGGTTTTGGTAGATGAAAACGAAAGTATTGTTGATGCCTTTAGGGACGCGAAAGAGTTGAAGGGTAAAAAAGTCGAATACAAAAGCGGAGAACTTCTGTACGACATGGATGCGTTCCTTGCCCGACTCCGGACCCCGCAGTTGGCAACAGTTGCAACATTGATGAAGGAAGAATTTCCGACTCTCGGATCCACGGCGATTAGAGAAGTGCTGCATCGGGCGAGCGTGCCGCACAATGTCGGGGCGATGAGTATCAGGCAGATGAACATACAAGCTATTCAAGCGGCACTCGGCGCCGTGCTGAACGATCTCTCCCGTCCCAAAGCAAGAGTGTATTTGTATGATGAGGGAACAAAGGCGGGGACCCCGGCAGCATTTTCCATCATACCTCTTTCGCATCTCAATGGTATGAAGGAAGAGTCGTTTGACGATGTTCATGAAGCGGTTCGGTTCTATATTTCACGGCTCCGCTCACGTGAATCCGTTGATGAACAAAAGCGAAGCATCATGGGAAAACTGAACCAGAAGCTCGCAAAAGCGCGCCGCACAATTGAAGCCGTCGAAGCCGACCTGAAAGCAAACGCACGAGCAGACGAGTATCAACGTGCAGGCGAATTGCTGATGCTGCATCTACCGGACATCAATAAGGGTGATCACAGCTTTTTGGCCAAGGGAGAAAATGAAGAAATCGACATTCCCCTTTCAACGAATATAAGTCCGGCTCAGAATGCACAACGATATTTTGAGAAGGCAAAGCGTTCACGCATTGCCCGACAAGCTGCATCGGAACGATTGACGGAACTTCGGACTTCGATAGCTCCCTGCGAAACGCTGCTTGCGGCAATCGAGCCCGTGCAAACGAAGGAGGATTTGAAACAGTTCATGTCCGACTACAAGAACGAGCTTGAAAAATTCGGCATTGGTGAAAAGAGTGAAGAACGTGAGCAACTTCCCTTCAGAATCTTTACCGTCGATGGCGGCTTTGAAGTCTGGGCCGGAAAAAGCAGCAAGAACAACGACCAGCTTACGCTCAAGTATGCGAAGCCCAATGATCTCTGGTTCCATGCCCGCGGCGCGGCCGGTTCGCATGTTGTGTTGAAGGTACAGTCGGGAAAGGGCGAGCCGGGTAAAAAAGCAAAAGAACAAGCGGCAAGCATAGCGGCATACTACAGCAAGATGAAGAACGCGAAGATGGTTCCTGTAGCGATGGCCGAAAAGAAATACGTGCGCAAACCCAAAGGTGCTGCGCCTGGCTCGGTAACAGTCGAACGGGAGAAAGTGATCTTTGCCGAGCCGGCACTGCCGCCGGAGCAACATCGATAACAATTCATAGCTATCACAATATGAGATTTGCAGTCATTGGTGCCGGCGGAGTTGGCGGGTATTTTGGCGGCAAGCTTGCGAAAAGCGGCGAAGATGTATTGTTCATGGCCCGCGGAAAACATCTCGAAGCAATGCGTGCCAACGGACTTCATATCAGATCGTTCGAAGGAGATTGGATTGTTCCACCGGGAAGAATGACGGATAATCCGGACGATGCCGGCATTGTTGATGTTGTGCTCTTCTGCGTGAAGTCGTATGACACTGAGTCGGCAGCGGCACACATTGCGCCGCTGGTTTCCGAATCAACAATCATTGTCAGTCTGCAAAACGGGGTTGACAACGAAGAGAAGATTCGACGGATTGTTCAGCGCGGGGTTGTGTTCGGGGGTGTTTCGTACATCTATGCCACAATCACATCGCCGGGTGTTGTTACGCATACCGTCGGTCCAACGAAGATCGTCTTCGGCGAGTTGGAGAGGAACAGCGAATCAACAACACGCAAAGCAACCCTGATGCTCGACACAATGAAGCGGGCGGGAATCAACGCAACGCTGTCGGACGACATTCGTTCTGAACTCTGGAAGAAGTACATCTTCATAGCGGCCGTCGGCGGAATGACCGCCCTGACCAGACTGACGCTCGGTGAGATTCTGGCTGTTGATGCGTCAAAAGAAATGCTGGCCGATGCTATGCGCGAAACCGATACCATTGCACAGGCAAAGGGAATCAATCTCCCGCCGGGGTATGTCGGCAAGATTTTTGAAATCCTCAAGCAGTATGACAACAGCTCACGCTCCTCGCTCTATCATGATCTCGTGAACAACAGGCGTTTGGAAATTGAAGCCTTTTCCGGGACAATCGTCCGATACGGGAGAGAATTGGGCATCGAGACGCCTGTTCACCGCGCAATCTATGCCGCGCTGTTGCCGCACCACCTTAAACTTGTCAACTCCTCTCTACCACAATAAAAAGCTTGTTTCGAAAGGCATCAAATGAAGAAGAAAGCATCACCGCTCGGCAGGTCACTTGCCACAAGGGCTATTCATGGATCAAAGCTGCATGCATTCAAAGGGCCTGTGTCCACTCCCATCTATCAAACTTCAACGTACCGATTTGACAGCTCGGATGATGCGGTTCGCTACGCTCAAGGCGACTCAAACGTAATGGTGTACACACGCTACCACAATCCGACGACTGCGGAGGCGGAGGAACGTCTCGCATTGATGATGAATGCGGAGAAAGCATTGTTGTTTGGCTCCGGAATGGCTGCGATTACATCGGCTGTGCTTTCGGTTGTGAAGACGGGCGACGAGATTATCAGCACTCCGGCGTTGTATGGAGGAACGTACCGGTTCTTCAGGGATATTCTCCCAAGACACGGCGTGGAGGTCAGGTACATGAACCCCGAACGGCCGGAGTCGATCATCGATCTTGTATCACCGGGAACACGGCTCATCTATTTTGAAACACCGACAAACCCGACATTGAACGTTGTCGATATCAAAGCGCTTGTGGCGGCAACACAACGAGCCGAGCGAAAGGTTGTCCGCAAGATCGTCACGATGGTTGATAACACCTTTGCTTCTTGTCTCAATCAGAATCCATTTGCATTTGGTGTAGATGTGATTGTTGAAAGCGGCACGAAATACCTCGGCGGCCATAGCGATCTGCTTGCAGGAGTTGTTGCAGGCTCGAAAGAATTTATCAAAGGCGTTCACACACAACTGAAATACTACGGCGGCAGCGCGGATCCCTTTATGTCGTATCTGTTGTATCGAAGCCTGAAGACGTTCGAGTTACGAGTCGAGAGGCAGAATGAGAACGCGATGGCGCTTGCGAAATTTCTGGAGAAACATCCGAACGTCAACCGTGTGTTATATCCCGGCCTTTCCTCACATCCGCAACACAGGATTGCGAAGCGACAGATGGTTGATGCGGGAGGAAATGGCTACGGTGGAATGGTTACGATAGAAGTGAAAGGCGGAGTCAAGAAAGCAGTTCGCGTGTGCGATTCGTTGCGTGTTGCGGTAAATGCCATGTCGTTGGGAGGAGTAGAAACACTCGTCAGCATACCGGTGTATTCATCCCACATCAATATGACGGACGACGAATTGCGCAATCATGGAGTAACTCCGGGTATGATTCGCATTTCTGTTGGCGTTGAAGGGATTGACGATTTGAAATCGGATTTTGCCCAAGCGTTACGGTAAGGGACGCGTGAAAAAGAAAACGGCCGCCGATGTACCGGCGACCGTTGTGTGATTCCGCTAAAGAATCCATACTACCTGCTCCTTCTTCCGCTTTCGCTTCGCCCGCCCCCGTCTGACCGGCGGGGTGAATCGCTTCGCGGCGTTTCGACACGCCGTTCGGGCGCAGCCGACCGGACTTCGCCTCCCCGTGAACGCTCGACTGAGCTTTCTCGCCGGGGCTCGTTGCGTGGCTGTTGTTCCCGCTCGGGGCGCTCAGGACGAACCTCCGGCTGGCGTTCCCGGCCTTCCCCGCTTCTTCCGGACGGTCGATCATACGTTCGTCCGTCATCGCGTTTTGGTGAATCCTGCTCGCTCCGTTCCCTGCTTCTTCCTTCCCGGCTGCGTGTTGCGTCATCAACGGGGCCCTTCAGCATGCCGTCATCCCTGCTGCGGTCTACATCCGGTCGCCGTTCAAGACTTCTTCCCGTTTCGTTGCGCGTTCTGAATTCTTCAATCCGCTTCAGATCCCTTCCTTCATCGCGGGCAACTTCACGGGAACGTGTATCAATCTTGCGCGTATCAATATCCAGGGGTCGGCCCGCCTCTTCGCGAACGCGTTCCGGCCGTTCGATCGCATTGTCAGCGCTCCGCTCTTGTATGCGCGGACGATAGACTTCAATTTGTCCGCGGTTTCCATCTTGTGAAAAGCGTTCTACCGGACGATCATCAACATCGCGTATTCCAACAGGTTCGATGCGTACATTACCTCTGCGCTCAACAAACTCACGCTCCGGCCCGCGGGTAACAATGCGTCCACCGCTATGTCGTACACTACCTCCTGTTCGCGTTACGCCGATATAGCGCGTATTATTTTCATGACGATAGATGTGCCGATGCACGTTTGGCGACGTCATGTAACCGCAGCCGACAAACGACCACCAATGAACCGGCGTGTACCATCGTGTGCGATAATGAATTCCCCAACTGACACTGAACACTGCATACGGACTGAGCGGAGCCCACCCGATGTAATCGGGTCCGTAGCGCCATTCCACCCACGCCGGCGCCCAGTCGTAGCCCGGAATCCAGACCCAGCCGTAGTAGTCGTCATAATGCCAGCGGCCGTAGTGGTATACTGCCCATCCCCACGGTTCATCACTCATCCAATACCATCCATCATCCGTCCACCACCAACGACCCACCGTGTAGGGGCGCCAGCCTGACGCAATTCGCGAAGGGCGCCAACCATACACTCCGCTACTGACAGAGATCCACTCACCGTGAGGAGCAAGGCCGTCGTAGAAGACTCTGAATGTTACTCCCCCGTGTGGACGCGGATGAGCCGATGCTGTTGCCGATGAAAGTATATTCAATCCGAGAAAACATCCCAGAATTATCAACGCTGTTTTCATGCTCGCCTCACTTAATGAAATGACTATCGTTCCACCAGCAGAGGTTCAATGAATATGCCAAAGAGAATGCCCCGAAATCGTCTTGTTTTGACTTCGGGGCAGGGTTTGAAACGTTCAGTATTGTGTCCATTGGAGCAAAATTGAGACATTGCGCTAAGGCCGGTGTCCCAACAAATAGGCAATGACTCCCTTCTGGATATGCAGCCGGTTTTCTGCCTGTTGAAGAACGATAGAGTGCTTTCCATCAAGCACATCCCGCGTAATTTCCTCGCCGCGGTTGGCAGGCAACCGGTGCATCACAACACAATCGGGCTTTGCATTCTTCAATAATTGCGCGTTCACTTGATGTTGCTTGAAAATAATCTGTCTTCGGCCGGAATCACGCGCCGTCGGCCACACGTCTGTGTAGATCACATCGGCATCCTTGACCGCTTCGAATGGATCAGACACCAGCTGTATTTTGCTGACGCCGGATGCCTCTGCCTGCTCAAGAACACTCGGATGCGGCTCATATCCAGTTGGCGATGAAATCACCAGATGGATCGGGAGTTTTTCTGCGAGTTCGAGCAATGAGTTGACAATGTTATTTCCATCCCCAACAAAAACGAGTTTCGTCGATGCGGAACTCTTGCCGATCTCTTGAAGCGTGAAATAGTCGGCCAGCACCTGACAGGGGTGCACGAGATCGGTCATGGCATTAATGACTGGAACGGTGGCGCTTTCAGCAAGCTGGACTACAGTTTGATGCTTTGTTGTTCTGGCGATAATCAGCTCACTGTAGTGCGAGAGAACCGATGCCACATCGTGGACGGATTCACGGGTTGCAATGCCGATGGTTTCCTGCTGCAAAAATACGGGATGGCCCCCGAGTTGCGCGATGCCGACTTCGAACGATACCCGTGTTCGCAGTGATTGTTTCTCGAAGATAAGAGCGGCGCTTTTGTGCACCAATGGAGTAAAATTTTGCAGTTTGCCGCTTTTGATCTTGGTTGCCAGCAAGAACATGTCAGAGAGTTCCTGCGCATTCCACGAGGCAAATGAAACAAGGTCACGCTTCATGCAGTATTCCTTTAGAAGAATGGTATTAGGTGGTTGAAATCTGTTGAAAGGTAGGGGATTACGCGCAGAATTCCAAAATCATTCCCGGCAGAGAATGAACATTGCTGTTGCAGGCGATTTCAGAAGGTGCATTATACCCTGCTGGTCACGTGGAAGTAGTCGGGCCGATGCACCGGGTGCAACAACCGCTGCTCACAAGAACTGCAGATACGTTGAGCAGGGTCGGCGTCCAGAACATCCTGACTGATGGACGACTTGCAACTGATGCAAATGCCATACGTTCCGTTCTCCAACCGGTCGAGGGCATGGCGCAACTCCTCGAGTTGCGCATTGCTCTTGAAAGCCAGCAATGCGTCGATTTCACGAATGGAGAGATCGCCATTGAGGAATGACTCCCGAGGGTGGAAGATGGTTCCTTGTTCTTCCAGGGAATCAAACAACTTGGAAAGGATTGCCCGACGCATTACCCGTTTGCTCTTGTTCATTGCCGCCTCCTTTTCTTCCAAATAGTTCTTAGAAGACCCCCCCGGATCCTCGCCTCAAAGAAGCACCGTGAAATGATATACAAAGATCGGACTTCACTCGTAAGGTACGAAAGATTTCAGGAAAGTCAAGAGCAATCGTGTGTGCCAATCGTTATTTTTTTGCATGCAGGAGATGGAACCTTCTCAAATGGAGGGAGGTTCTACTGCTGAAGCGATTTGCCGATTCCTATCCAGCCCAAGGTGTTCTTATGGTTCGTATGAGAGAGTTGTTCCGTGCCTCACTCCGAAGTCTGTCGGTCACCCTCGTTATTATTACAATCCTGTCCATGAATTCATTTGCCGGCAACCCTAGTTCCGTTTATGACTTTTTGATGAAAGATATTAATGCTAAAGAGATTGATTTCTCAAGATACAAAGGTAAGGTTCTGCTTCTGGTCAACGTTGCATCTGAATGTGGTTACACACCGCAGTATAAAGAGCTTGAAGCGTTGCATCAGAAGTACAAAGATAAAGGATTGAAAATTCTGGGGTTCCCCGCAAACAGCTTCGGCGGGCAGGAGCCGGGCACTGATGAGGAGATCAAGGATTTCTGCGACCGGAACTATGGATTCACATTTGACTTGTTTTCCAAGATTTCAGTGAAAGGAAGTGATCAACACCCGCTCTTCAGGTTCATAAGCTCGGACACCACGGTTGGCGGAGACGTGAAGTGGAATTTCCAAAAGTACTTGGTCGACCGAAACGGGAATCTAACCCACAAATTTCTTTCCCGAGTGAAACCACTGTCCGACGAGCTGGTTTCTGCAGTTGAGTCCCTGCTCAACGAGAAGTGAAGTTTGTCCTTCTGGTTCAAACCAATGAAGCCCCCGCGCCAGACGACGAGGGCTTCTTACTTCCGACAATTCGATGATTTTAGATGATCTCGGCAGCTTTTTGCTCAAGCCATCCAACCTTACCATCAGCAAGTCGGATTTTCAACCACTCATTCACTTTGTCTGTGATAAACACCTTCACTCCCTCATGAAGAACGAACGCATCCGAACTCTTCTCATCCGGCGAGTTCTTGACAGTCGTAATGCTTGCAGTCACGATTGCAGTGTCTGAACGTTGAACTGCGTTCAACTTCCCGATAAAAATCGTCGAGCTGAGAATGACGAGAACAAGGCTTGCCAAGCCTGCCACGAATCCAGCATTGCGAATCGAGAACGAGCGCGCAAGCAGTACAACCATAATTGAAGCCGTGAACAGCAGGAAAAACCCGTACACGATCCAGGTAATGCCGTTCAGCGAAAATGCATCCTTGACGGCATCCCACCAATCCCAAATGAACAAGCGGGGGGCCGCGTCAACCTTGTTCACAATCATCAAATTTGCCAACTGCAGGTTGTGCAGCAAGTCGTCGTCATTCGGCGTCAGTTTCAGTGCCCGCTCATAGTTCAAAATAGCCTTGCCAACGTTGCCGGATTTGTAGTACGCGTTTCCGAGATTGTAGTAGATGGTGGCGTCCGCTACTCCGCTTTCGCGAATGAGTTCGTAGCGCGCAGCGGCCTCGGCGAAGTTTCCCTGTTGGTATGCCCGGTTGGCTTCGTCGAACAGTTGCTCCGGCGTTTGCTGTGCTGCTAACACGATCGGGAACAGAAGCATGAGTATTGTGAACCGGAATTTTGTCATGACCTGAGCGTTCGTTCAATGTCAACAATGATCTTGCTGGCGCTGTCATACGTGCGGCGGATCATTTCATCAGACAAACTTGTCGGGGCAAAGCGGGCCATCTCGCACGATTCAAGCAACGATCGGAGGGAGGTCGATATTTCTCCATTGACCGATCGCTTTTCAAGTTCTGTCACCGCCCCGTCAATTGATAAATCCGCTTGCTGGATATTCAGTTTGTCTCCCAAATACTTCCAGATAGAGCGGGCAACCTCGGAATAGAACTGGAGTTTCTTCTCTGAAGAAGATGCCTTGCCGGCCGAAATCTCTTTCAGGATAACCTCGGCATTCTTCAGCCCTTTGCGGGCCACTTTGATTGCCTGCTTGTTGCGGTAGCCTGCCATATCGCTCATCACAGCCTGCCGTTGCCGGGTGTAGGCGAACACACCGGCGAGTCCCGCCAGCGGAAGAAGCATCAACGCAATAAATGTTCCGCTGGTGTGCAAGTACTCTCCCTGTTTTGTAAAGGAGGGGCGAGACACTTTGATGAAGCGGATATCCTCGCTGAGTAATTGTACATCCTCGCGGCGTCCTGTTGAAACAAACGGCGCAGGAGAGGCGGTACCCTTCTCGACATTCAATTCAATTTCGGAAGACTTGAGAGTGACATACTCCCTCTTTCCCACGTCGAAATAGCTGAACTCCACCGGCTTGATTATCTTCCTGCCGGGATAGCGCGGAACCAGTATGTACTCGAATGTTTTTGATCCGGAAATTTTCGCCTCGCGACGATTAACATTGTCGGAAACCTTCGGCGTGTACTGCTCAAAGTCGGCGGGAAAATCCACCGTCGGGGACTCCAGCACCTTAATATTGCCTGTTCCGTTGATCGTTACCTTCAGGCTCAGGGGCTCATTCGTTGCCGCCTCCTGCTTGTCGAGCTTTGCGTTCATCGTGAATTTACCGACTGCGCCTTTGAAACTCGCCGGCGCTCCCGGGGGCAGCGGATCAACTTTGATTCGAACAGGCTCGCCCTTCACGACATGCTCAATCTGCCTTCCAAACGGATCATTGAAGAACGAATCGAACGGATCCCATGAACGTCTGTCGCGTACAGTGACAATGGTAGTGATTTCCATCGGGCCGATTTCAAGTGTGCCGGACTGCGTCGGGAACAGAGCCGTTCTTTTGATAACACCCACCTGATACTGAATGCCATTTACTGTTTCGGTTGTCAACTGAATCTGCTTCGGCATATCTGCATCCTCGCTCCAGAAGCCCGTCATTGTCGGTGCTTTGGTCAGATTGTAGTTCTGAACGGGAACGCGCGTGTACAACTTATATACGAGGTTAACCTGTTCCCCCTGCAATACGCGCGTACGATCGAGAGAAGCTTTTAAGAAGATGTTCTGTGATAGCTGCGAGTCAATGTCACCCGATGCTCCTTGTTGAGCCTTCGGTTGCGTTTGTTGCCGGGGTGTGCCTTTGACGACTTCGATGGTGAAGCTGTTTGAGGAGTATGTTTTGTTGCCGACTTCTATGCTTGCGGCTCCGATTGTGAATGTTCCCGCATCCTTCGGTTGCAGCACATAGCTGTACGTTGCGGATGTAGAAACCGCCCCGTTGATAATTTGCATGCTGGTGGAGGTACTCGGTCCTGCCATAATGTGAAAACGATCCAGATTCGGCAGCTTGATGTTCTTGCCCCCGCCCATTCCCGCGTTGCGAAGAACGAACGAAAGCGTGAATTGGTCGCCAACAGCAACCGGATTCTTGTCCACACTTGCCTCGAACGTCGGGTCCTGTGCATAAGCGCGAGGAACCAGAACCACAGCGCTGAAGAAAAACAGGACAAATGAAATCAACCTAACCATCGACATGCTACCAGTCCTTCTCCGTCTTAGGCCGGCTCGCGGCGCGCGGACGCAATTTCTTCTGCACTTCTTTCTCATTGTTTTTCAGAACTTCCAGAATTCGTTCGGCATCAGCCTTTGACATCTGCCGCTCCTGTTGTTGAGGCTGCTGCTGTTGCCGGTTTTGCTGCTGTTGATCCTGATTGTCTTGATTCTGCCGGTCTTGGTCCTTCTTATCCTGTTCTTGCTTGTCCTGATCCTGGTTCTGTTGTTCCTGCTTGTTCTGATCTTGCTTGTCTTTGTTCTTGTCCTGATTCTTGTCGTTCTTTTGATTCTGTTGTTGCTGCTGTTGATCGCGAAGCTTGTTCAGGGAATATGATAGATTGTACTTCGCATCAAAATCTGTCGGATTGAGCTTGAGAGATTCTGTGAATGCCTTTACGGCCTCTTGGTATTTCTCGGATTTCACATACGCGTCGCCGAGATTGTAGTACGCTTTTGCTTTGGCGGATATTGTCTCACTCTTCTGAATAGCATCTTCGAATGACTTGATTGACTCGTCATACTTGTCCTGCTTGTACAACGAGTTGCCGAGATTGAAGTGGCCGGGAACCGTGGTGATATCCTTCTCCAACGCCTTTCTGTAATCCACTTCGGCATCGGCAAAGTTCTTGCCGGCGTACTTGTCGTTGCCGCCATTGACGAGCGAGCGCACGGACTGCGCATCCGCAGAAAACGTACCAACGAGGAAACAGCACACAAGCAACACGTAGTTCATACTCATACCTCCACATCATGTTTCAAGGGATTCCATCGGGCAAGCCACGCAATCTTCCGTTCTGAGAGTAACAACTCAGCGAGCAGGAGAAGAATTCCCGCGGCAAGAAAGAACTGGAACCGCGATTCAAAGTCGGTAAACTGCTTTGTGCCGAATTCATGCTTCTGCAAGGCATTGATGGCTTTGTAGATTTCGTTCAACTCATCCTGTGTGTTGGTGCCGCGATAGTACGATCCTTTGCCGATGGCTGCAATGCTCTCCAACGAAGCCTCGTCAAGCTTCGTCATTACGATATTGCCCTGCCTGTCGCGTTTGAAGTCAACCTGCTGGCCCGACGGATTATAGATGGGGATCGGTGTTCCGCCCGGTGACCCGAGCCCGACAGTATAGAGAAGAATTCCCTTCTTTGCCGCCTCTTCCGCCGACGGGAATGCGTCTCCTTCGGTATTCTCCCCGTCTGTTATAATGACGATCACCTTCGTTGTCGGTTCATCGAAGTCGAACGACTCGACCGCCCGCTGAATTGCCGCGCCAATGGAGGTACCCGGTATGGGCACGGCATCCACATCAACAACATCAAGAAAGAGTTTCGCACCGCTGTAGTCTGTTGTTAGCGGAAACTGTGTATATGCCTCGCCTGCAAAAACCACAAGCCCGATACGGTCACCGCCGAGCCTGTCAATGAGGTTGCGGATTTCGAGTTTTGCCTTCTCGAGACGATTCGGTTTGATATCCTCGGCTTTCATGCTCAGCGATACATCGAGCGCAATAAAGATATCAACACCCTCCTGTTTTACCTCCTGCAGCCGCGTTCCGATTTGAGGATTGGCCAATCCCACGACAAGAGTTGCAAACGCGACAACGAAGAGGAGAAGCTTTGCGAAGCGTTTCTTCCCGCTTGCCGATTCAGACAGCCGCCGAAGAATCGCAATGTCTCCAAACCGACGAAGCCTCTCTTTCCGAAGGCGAGCGGCATACCAGTATCCAATCAGAAATACGGGAATCGCAAACAGCAGTTGCAGGTGTTCAGGATGTGCAAAACGAATCATCGCTACGGCAGCTTTCGCAAATACGTAAGACCCAGTCCCATTTCCATCACCATCGCAAACAGCCCGATCCAGACCCAGCCGTAGAACAGCTCTGTGTAGGAACGGTACGAACGGACTTCGATGCGGGTTTTCTCCATCTCATCAATTTCCTGATAGATTTTCTTCAGCGAGCGGTTGTCGGTTGCGCGGAAATATTTCCCGCCCGTCATTTCGGCAATCGCCGTGAGTGTTTTATCGTCCACATCCACAGGCATGTTTTGATAGCGCGTGCCGAACGGTGTTTGCACAGGGAACGGCGCCTGTCCGGCATTAGTTCCGACGCCGATGGTGTACATTCTGATGCCGAACGTTTGCGCAATCTGCGTTGCGGTAACCGGATCGATTTCGCCGCGATTGTTGATGCCGTCGGTGAGAAGGATAATCACTTTGCTGGCGGACTTGCTCTCCTTCAAGCGGTTGACGCCTTGCGCAATTGCCATTCCGATTGCCGTTCCGTCTTCGATCACGCCCTGCTTCACTGTCCGGAGCTGATTCTTCAGAACGCGATAGTCAAGCGTTAACGGACATTGGGTGAAACTTTCTCCTGCGAAAATCACAAGCCCAATCCGGTCATTTGTGCGTCCATCAATAAAGTCCATCATGACTTGCCGTGCGGCTTCGATCCGGTTCGGCCGTAAATCCTCTGCGAGCATGCTGCCGGAGATATCGAACAGCAATACGATGTCAATTCCTTCCGTGTACACATTCTCGCCGCTCGACGTTGTCCGGGGACGCGCAACACCGACAATGAGCATCGTGATGACAAGCATACGAAGAATAAAGGGAAGATGGCGCAGCCGCTCTTTCATTGTCGGCCTGATATCGGCAAACGGCCTGAGACTTGAGTACTGAAGGTCGCTTGTGTGTTGATTGTTTCGCAGGATGTACCACGCCACCAGAAACGGAATAATTGCAAGGGCGTAGAGATACTGGGGATTGGCGAACGTGATGTTCGGATCAAACATGCGCCGCCTCCTGCAATTCCTGTTTCTTCTCGTCAGGTTGTTCGACAACCTTCGTTCTATCAATAATCTCAAATGCGAGCGAAAGCATTTCCTCATGCTCGGGAATTGCCGGCTGGTATTTGGCGAACTTCACAAGATCCGCGCGACGCAGCATTCTATCCGCCTGCTCCAAAACAGGATGCGCAACAGAAAAGCGGCGCAGGCTGTCCATCGTTTCATCCGTTGTTTGCTCAAGCGACATGAACCCGAACCGGTGTTCGAAATACCGGCGCATCACTTCAGTCACTTCAGAATAGAACGGCTTGATAAGTCCCTGTTGCCAGAGCCTCTTTTCCTTCAGTGCAGCAAGCTCTTCCAATGCCTGCACGTGAGCTAATTTGGGCGGCGGTATGTATTCTTCCTCAACACTCTGGTCTTTCTTCCGCTTTCTGTATTGATAGATTGAATAGACAAGCAACATCAACCCGACAACGGTACCGGCGATGAGGGAAATTTCCGCCAGCGTGATAGGGATAGACAGCGGCGGTTTCAAATCCTTGATGTCTTGCAATGTGTCAACTTCGACAAGATGGATCTTGAAGATGAGGGGATTTGTAGCGACGAGTTGGGTTGACGAATCGTGCGGAATTGTGAAAGCAAATTGCAAAGGCGGGAGAATTGCTGTTCCGGAATCGTACGCGGCAACGGTGAACGTTGTGCGCGAAACAGTCGAGGAAGACTTACTCACGTTGCTGCGTCCGAGAATATGAAATACGCCCAACGTGTCACCAACGAGAGATGTAAACGACTCTTTGCCCTGATGAGTAATCTCGACATGAACGGTAATCGGGTCACCGATCAGGAAAGATGTCGAGTCCGCCCACGCTCGCGCAGCCGGTGTTTGCGCGTGCAGTAGTCGGGACAAGCAAACAATCACAATTGTTGAAAGAACGAGAACAGCCCGCTTCCACATCACAATCGCTTTTCCCTTAATCTGAAGAAATCCACAATCGGCCTGATATACGGCCGGTCGATGCGAACCGGAATGGCATCCACCCTGCTGCGGAGAAACAGCTGCTTCCGTGCCGCGTTGCGTTGTTTCCAGAATTGCTCAAAGTGCGCCCGTACCCGCCGGTCGCCCGTATCAATCCAACGCTCGATGTTTGTCTCGGCGTCGCGCATCTTGATCAGTCCCACATCCGGCATCTGTTCTTCGCGCGGGTCGGAAAGCTCGATGGCAATCACATCGTGCTTCTTGCTGACAATGCGAAGAATCTGATCGTACCCTTCATCAATGAAATCGGAGATCAGAAAAGCAATCGTTCGCTTCTTGTTGACGTGATTGAAATACTCCAGCGCTTGCTTGATGTTCGTTCCGCTTCCCGTCGGCACAAACGAAATCAATTCCCTGATGATACGGAGAATGTGAGCCCGCCCTTTCTTCGGCGGAACGAACTTTTCAATCGTATCCGTAAAGAGAATCAATCCCACCTTGTCGTTGTTCTTGATTGCCGAGAAAGAGAGAACGGCGCAAATCTCTGCGGCAATCTCGTTCTTCATCTGTGTGACTGATCCGAAACTTCCCGACTTACTGAAATCAACAAGCAGCATTACCGTCAGTTCGCGCTCTTCTTCAAAAATCTTCACAAAGGGATGATTGAAACGGGCAGACACATTCCAATCAATGGATCGAATATCATCGCCGAATTGATACTCGCGTACTTCGGAGAACTCCATTCCCCGGCCTTTGAAGACGGAATGATACTCGCCCGAAAACACCTGGTTGACCAGGCCGCGGGTCTTGATTTCAATCTGTCTGACTTTTTTGAGAAGATCTCTGGTTTCCATCTGCTCTGCCCGATTCTCGGCTGCTTACGGCACTTCAATCTTGTTCAACACTTCCTGCACAACCTGCTCGGATGTTACTTCCTCCGCTTCGGCCTCGTATGTAACGGCAACACGATGGCGCAGAACATCGAGCGAGATTGCACGGACATCTTCCGGAATCACATAACCGCGCCGCTTGATAAACGCGTACGCTTTGGCGCCCAGCGCGAGATTGATGGTTGCTCGCGGCGATGCGCCGTAGCTGATTAACGATGAGAGTTTGGCGAGATTGTAGTCTTTTGGAGAACGGGTTGCAAAGACGATATCGAGAATGTAGCGCTCGATCTTCTCATCCATATAAATCTCGTTCACGACATTCCGTGCCTTGATAATGCTGGCGGGATCAATAACGTTGTTGGCAGATTTCTGCGTGCCATTGACGTTTGCCCGCATGATCTGCAGCTCTTCATCCTTCAAAGGATAATCAATCTTCACTTTGAGCATGAACCGATCGACCTGCGCTTCGGGAAGAGGGTACGTTCCTTCCTGCTCGATAGGATTCTGCGTTGCGAGAACCAGAAACGGTTCCGGGAGCTTGAAGGTCTGCTCGCCGATTGTTACCTGCCGTTCCTGCATGGCCTCCAACAACGCGCTTTGAACCTTTGCCGGTGAGCGGTTAATTTCGTCGGCAAGGATGAAGTTTGCAAAAACGGGCCCCTTCTTTACCTGAAACGTGCTTTCCTTCTGGTTGTAGATCATCGTGCCGATCAAGTCGGCGGGAAGCAGGTCGGGGGTGAATTGAATGCGCTGGAACTTTGCCGCAATGGCATCGGCAAGCGTTTTGATGGACAGTGTTTTGGCAAGTCCGGGAACTCCCTCCAGCAAAATATGTCCGTTTGCCAGCAAACCCACGAGGAGCCGCTCGACCATATACTTCTGCCCCACAATGACCTTCCCCATTTCCATCTGCATAAGGTCGATGAATCCGCTTTCACGCTGAATCTTTTCGTTAATAGCCTTGATGTCGTACGACATTCATCCTCCGAGTGTCCTTAAAATAGCACAGATTTCTCAATTTTGACGTGAAAGAATATATAAATGTTGCGAGGGAATATCAACGAAGAGGCATTGCAGGAGGGAGAGCATTGGCGGGCGCACCGAGCAAAAGTCAACCCACCATGTGCCAGGCTTTACACACATGGTGGGTTTTCTCTTCCTCTAAACTGGGGTCAGGGCAAGACTTCAGACGGTCTGCGGCGCGCCCACTTAGGAGTCGGCGAGAGAGTTTAGGGGACGTGCTGCGAATCTGAATGAGGAAGAGCGACGAAATAGGGTTGCGAAGATTCGGGGCTGAATCAGGCGGCGGATTGGAGTTGCATGCGTGCTTCGGCCAGTCTGCGAAGCATGGCAAGGCAAATCCCTGTATTACCCACCTGATTGTATTCAACTGCAAATGACCAGAGTATCGGGCTAAGCCGGTCTGCGATTCCGATATTTTCTTCAGTGAATTCGATGCTGTTGACAATCCGTGAAAGTCGAACGATAAGTACCGGAGCATACTCAAGTATCAACTGGCTGCTTTTTGTTTCCAGAAGAACTTCAAAGAACTCGACAATCCTCAGCATTTGAATCCGTTTGCTGGATTGGGCATTCATGGCCTCCAGAACGTCCTGGAATCGGCTCTCGACAAGTTTCGGGTTCAGCATGGTTTCCCTCACGAATCAACTTACACATATGAAATGTAACTTATGGAAAGCTGATTATCTGTCAGGAGAATCCTGAAAATTGCCTCGAAATTCCTGACAGCGGGCTTCGATTATCCCTACACTGCAAAGATGAGAAAATGATGGCCTTCTCGGCATATCAGTGAAACGGCCAGCAAAATGATTGGCGCCTATTTGCGTTAATTGGCGGTTTGTGTAACATCAGTTGTTATCACACGGCTGAACGGCACGAGATTCCATTGGTTTCGTTGATTTTCCGTGGCCTTTTGGTTACTTTGATTCACAGTTTCAGTCCCGACGAAACGTCGGGATTAGTGTTTTCAGAGAGCAGCCACATGCCCGATCAAACCACGGATCCCTCCGGCCAACAAGGTCAACAGCCCGAACGTCATAACCGCCCTCAACGCGGCCGCAATTATTACCGGCAAAGGCGACAGGAAGCGGAGAAACCCGTTGAAACAGTCCAGTCCGAAAAGGAAGCAGCCCGCCCTCAGCAAAACCAACAGATTCAACGTGCACAGCAGGAACGGAGGCCGCAGTTTCACCAGCACACGAATCGTCTCGGCGTGACCGTGGTGATTCCTCTCTACAATGAGGAGGGATCGCTGAGAGAATTGCACAGCCAACTTCGCTCGACGCTGCAGCGTACGAATTCACGGTATGAATTGATCTTTGTTGATGATGGCAGCACCGACAAATCGTTTCAGGTGCTGCGTGATTTGAAGCGGATTGACGGGCGTGTTAAGATCATCCGGTTCAGACGTAATTTCGGAAAGAGTGCGGCACTCGCTGTCGGTTTTGAAAAAGCGCAGGGCGAGTATGTAATTACGATGGACGCCGATCTGCAAGACGACCCGGCGGAAATCCCGAGCTTGATTAGAAAGCTGGAAGAAGGATACGATCTCGTCTCGGGCTGGAAGAAAGTTCGCAAGGACCCGATCACCAAGACAATTCCGTCAAGGTTCTTCAACTTTGTAACAAGGGTGATGTCGGGAATCAAGATTCACGATTTCAACTGCGGGTTAAAGGCCTACCGGAATGAGGTGGTGAAATCGGTGCAGGTGTACGGCGAGTTGCACAGGTACGTTCCTGTGCTGGCGCACAACGAGGGGTTCAAGGTGGGAGAAATGGTTGTGCAACACCGCCCGCGCAAGTTCGGCAAGACGAAATTCGGCATCGGCAGATTCTGGAAAGGCTATCTTGATCTGCTGACCGTATTGTTTACCACACGCTACTTCCGCCGCCCTCTCCACCTGTTCGGCTTCTGGGGAATGGTTGCCGTGTTCGCCGGCTTTGTGATCGACGGCTGGCTGGCTGTTGAATGGTACCTCGGCAAAACCGCGCTCAGCAATCGCCCGCTGTTTCTCGGCGGAATCCTGCTTATCATTGTCGGGATTCAGTTCATCTCCATCGGATTGTTGGGAGAGATGATCAGCAAGTCGAAGCGCACAACCGACGAGTACGCTATCCGCGACTATATCAAATAGCGGCTCCCCGCTTCTACGTTGCCTCAGCAGTGATCAGAATCCTCGAATTGCCCCATGTCAAAAGCTGAAAAGAAATCCACGCCCTCACGCGCTCCGGCCCTTGTTCGTCAGTTCGAACTCACGAACATGCAGTGTGTTCTCATTCTCACCGCGCTTGTGTTCGTGTTCTTCCACAAAATCATTCTCGGTCAGGCATACTTCTGGGAGGATTTCATTTACCAGAACTATCCCTTCCGGCATTTTGCCGCAACATCACTTGCATCGGGTGAACTACCTCTCTGGAATCCCTACACATTCAACGGCATGCCGTTCCTTGCCGATATTCAGACTACCGTGTTGTACATTCCTTGCCTGCTGCTTACGTTGTTCGTCACAAACGGATCGCTCAACTACTACTGGCTGGAACTGATGATCATCCTGCATTTTGTGTTGGCGGGAGTCGGTATGTTCTATCTGGCCAAATCGTTCAAGCTAAACAACATTCCTGCGTTGTTCGCTGGCGTTGCGTACATGCTTTCCGGTTATATGATTGTGCACGCCATCCATCAGCAGAACGTTACGCTTGTCGCATGGTATCCGCTTGTGGTTCTTCTCTTCCGCAAAGCGCTAAGCGAAGAACGCTGGCTGTACGTCTTCGTTTGCGGATTGCTGTTGGGGCACTCAATTCTGGCCGGTTATCCGCAGTTGTCGCTCTATCTTTACATGTTTCTCGGGTTGTACTTTCTGCTGGAATTGCTGACAACCCACAAGGGAAATGAACTACTTTCACGTCCCGCGCTTGCCATGACGGCGAAGGCGGCAACCGTCCTCGTGATATCCATCGCGCTTGCGGCAATTCAGCTTCTGCCGACATTTGAACTATCGGATCTATCGGATCGCGCGCAGATTACGTTCGAGAAGGCGAGCGAAGGATCGCTTGCGTGGTCGCAATTGGCAACACTCTTCTTTCCGAAAATGTTCGGAACAGCCGGAGCTGCGGGCTTCGAATATTTCGGGCCGGGACAATACTTCTATTACTGGGAAACATGCATCTATCTTGGCATTCTTCCGTTGCTGCTTGCCGCACTTTCGGTTGTCCATAGAAAAGACAAGTATGTTGCATTTTTTTGGGCTACTGCTATCTTCTCGATCCTGTTCGCGTTGGGGAACAACTTTGTTCTCTATAACCTGTTCTACGAATTTGTTCCGGGCTTTTCAACCTTCAGAATTCCCGCACGCATGGGTATTTTGCTGACTCTTTCTGTCTCGCTGCTTTCTGCATTCTCCCTCCAACATCTCCTGTATCAGGCGAAGGGCGAAAAGGAACGGAAAGCGTTGCGCAACATTCTGCTCATTGCAGGCGGTGTCGGCATCCTGTTGTACTTCATGATTACCTCAGGGGGCTTTGCAAGCTCCATCACCGGCGCATCGTATCAGCAAGTTGCGCCGATTGTTTCAAAAGGCATCACTCCTTCCATTCTTTTACTTTTGGCAAGTGTTCTTCTTGTGTTTGGAATATTGATGAAGGGAAACCTGACCAAATTTGCCGGATTGCTGCTCGTCGGGCTCTTCTTTGTTGACATGTTCATGTTCGGGGGAAGCCAGAACAACGGCACCATGAATCCTTCCGACTATTTCAAGCGCCGAACCGACCTCGTAGACCTTTTCAAGAAAGACGGAGAACAAGAACTGTTCCGCGTAAACACACGCAACGCTCGAGGAATTCTGCCGGGATGGGATAGAAATCAGGGAATGATCGACCGGGTATTCATGATGGAAGGCTACACGCCTCTCGCGCTTGAGCGCAAGTATGCCCCGTTTGCTTCCGGCGAACAGAGTCTCGATTTATTGAACGTCAAGTACAAAACCGTTTTCGACGAACAGTCCGGCCAGCAAACCCTTGTGGAACACACAACCCGGCTGCCGCGGGCGTTCTTTGTGTATGATGTTCACGTGGCCCGAACCGATGAAGAACTCCTCGCCTACATCAAGAGTCCCGACTTCAATCATCGAACGACGGCTGTAGTTGAGAAGGCGTTGATGATTCCGGAGCCTGAACAACCGCCGGACAGGCAGGCGAATATCACACATTATTCAAACAATAACATTGTCATCAACGCGAAGTCGAGCCATGACGGCGTGTTGGTTCTAAGCGAGATTTTCTATCCGGGCTGGAGGGCGTATGTTGACGGCGTCGAGACGGAAATCTACCGGACAAATTATCATCTGCGAAGCATTGCCGTCGGCGCCGGTGAGCATTCTATTGAAATGCGTTTTCAACCTTCGACGTTTTCGAACGGGGCATGGATTTCAGGCGGAACACTTCTCTTGTGTATTGCCGGAGTATTGTTGTCCCGGTTGAGGGGCCGTACCGTTCGCAGTGAGTCTGTATCATGAACATTATCATCGTTGGTGCCGCGTCTCCGTGGCGCGGCGGCATTGCGCATCATACGGCACTTCTGTTTCAGGAGTTAAGCAAGAACAATGCTGTTCAGGTCATCACATTCAAACGGCAGTATCCGGCATTCCTGTTTCCGGGCAAAACGCAGAATGAAGTAGATGAGATGATCCGCATTCCGACGGAGATGCGTATCGATTCTATGAATCCGCTGACATGGCTCGCAACCGGACGGGAAATCAAAAGGCGTAAGCCCGACCTTCTCATCTTTACATATTCGCTGCCGTTCTTCGGACCCTGTTACGGAACGATTGCCCGAACAGCAACGCGGGGAACGGAAACAAAAGTTCTCTTTCTCTGTCACAACATTGTGCCGCACGAACGGAGACCCGGTGATGTGACGTTTACGCGGTTCGCGTTGAAGGCGGCGGATTTCTACATTGTTCAATCCGATGCCGTCGAGCGTGATCTCAAGAAGTTTTTTCCGGGTGCTATGTACAGAAAGATTCCTCATCCTGTGTACAACATTTTCGGCTCTCCGGTAGAGAAGCGGGCTGCCCGTGAACAGCTTGGCATAACCGACGAACGGGTGTTGCTCTGTTTCGGCTATGTCCGGGCATACAAGGGCCTCCGCACAATGCTGGAGGCAATGCCGATGATTCTGAAGGAGATGAGTGTTCGGCTTCTGGTCGTGGGCGAGTTCTACGATACTCGTGAAACGTATGAACAACTGATTTCGGATTACGGATTGCGGCACAACGTTACCGTTGTGTCGGACTATGTTGCAAACGAAACGGTAGCCTTGTATTTTTCTGCCGCCAATGTAGCGATGTTGCCCTACACATCGGCAACCCAAAGCGGCATTGCACAGATAGCGTACAACTTTAACAAACCTGTGATTGCAACGAATGTCGGTGGATTGGGAGAAGTTGTGCGTGACGGCGTGACGGGATTTGTTGTTCCGCCGAAGGATCCGGAAGCGTTGGCAAATGCCGTTCTACGCTTTTTCAAGGAAGAACGGGAAGCAGAATTCACTGCACATGTCGAGATTGAGAAGAGGAAATACAGTTGGGAAGCAATGGCAAATGCGATTGATGATCTCTTCAAGGCGAGGATTCACCGCTGAGACGCGGAGATCGCTGAGGTAGATATGCTGATTAATGTGATTACCGAAAAGATAATTGGCGCTTCATCGTGCGTTAGGACCTGGTCTCCTTGAATCCGCTTACGAAGAATGCTTAACCAAGGAATTTGAACTCATTGGTTTGAAGTTTGAAAGACAAAGAACGGTGCCTTTAGAGTTCAAAGGAATCCGACTCGATTGTGGATATAGGGTCGATTTTCTTGTAGAATCAAGTGTTGTCGTTGAGCTCAAATCAGTTGATGCAATTACGCCAATCTTCCTGGCTCAGGTTCTTACATACCTTCGCCTGCTGGACAAACAAGTTGGATTGCTAATCAACTTCAATACCCCGGTACTAAAGAATGGAATCAAACGCTTGGTGAACAATTATCGTGAAGAACCCTCAGCGTTCTCGGCGTCTCAGCGGTGAGTAATTCACATATGAACGAACAAACCCGAAAATACTGGCAGTACGAATACGATGTTGCGGCCAAGTACATGGTTCCGCTTCTTGAGCTTTGGGGGGCATCCGTCAAAGGAGCCTCGGTGATCGATGTCGGTTGCGGCGAGGCGGGCGGACTCTGCGCAATGTACGACGCTGGGGCTGTACCGTGCTGCGGTTTCGATGTTGAAGTGGGGCGGGTGGACGCGGCAAACCGGTTGAAGGAAAACCGCAACATCCCGCTTGCCATCGGCAATCTGCACGACAATGAGCTTCCCTTCAGCACGTTTCAGTACGATCTTGTTATCCTGCACGACGTGTTCGAACATCTCGACGCAAAGGACGAAGTGATGAGAAAACTTGCGGCGTACGCAAAACCCTCCGGCAAAATCATGATCACGTTTCCGCCGTATTACTCCGCGTATGGCGCGCATCAACAGTTGTTGAATACATCATGGGCAAAGCTGCCGTTCTTCCATCTTCTCCCGTTTACCATGACGCAGGTTGTTCCCCGTTTGAAAGGCGAGGAACAATATTTTCTGGAAGAGGTCAGCAAGCTCGGCAGACTCAAAATGGGGATGAAGAAGTTCGAAACAATCGTTGAACGAAACGGATTGACAATAGCCGGCAAGCAGGCCTATCTTATCAGCCCGAATCACATCCGGTTCGGTTTGAAGCCCATTCCTGCGGGGAAGGTCGCAGAGATTCCGGTAATTGGTGAAGTAGTCTGCACGGGTGTTGTCTATCTTCTCTCAAAAACGTAGGTGAGACAGGTGTTGTTTACGGGCGAAAAGATGCCTTCATGAATGAGCCCTCGGTCTTCATCATTCTTGTCAACTGGAACGGGAAGTCTGTAACTCTCGAATGTCTCAATTCACTTGCGGCGGTGACGTATTCGAATGTCAAGGTCGTAGTTGTTGATAACGCGTCAACCGACGGTTCTGCGGCTGAGTTCAAAAAGCGGCACCCGCAAGTTGTTATTCTCGAACAGAATGAAAACCTCCGCTTTGCCGGAGGTAATAATGCGGGGATGAAGTATGCCATCGACGATGGGGCCGATCTGATCTGCCTGCTCAACAACGATACAACGGTGGACAAGGATTTCCTGACGCATCTTGTCTCTCGACTGCAATCCGATGGGAAGATCGGGATGGTTGCTCCCAAAATCTACTATTTCGATGATCCGAACCGCATCTGGTTTGCCGGAGGGGAAATCTCGATGTGGACGGGAACGATGAAGCATACCGGCATTCGTGAGCTTGACCGCGGCCAACATGATGCAGCGCGAGAAATTGACTACGCTTCAGGATGCTGCATTCTTACAAAACGGGAGGTTGTTGAACAGATCGGTATGTTGGACGAATCGTATTTCATGTACGGCGAAGATGCGGACTGGTGCATGCGCGCGCGGCGTGCCGGGTATTCCATCTGCTTCGAGCCGAAGGCGAAAGTCTGGCACAAGCTCTCGGTTGCCAGCGGCGGCCACCTTTCTCTTTTTAAGATGAAAAACAAATTCATCAGCAACTTCAGGTTCTTTTTCCGCTACTCGACATTTGCGCATAAACTCGTCTTTCCGTGGATGAACCTGCTGGTGAACGGATGGGCGGGAGTCCGGTATCTTCTTACAGCACGGCAGTAGCAGTGGAATTCGGAAAACATCTCAGCAAGGGCATCTGGGGATTGGCGGACAAAGCGCTGCCCGTTGTGTACGGCGTAGCGTACGTTGTTCTTGTTATCCGTGTGCTGCCGGAGGAAGAGTTCGGAAATTTTGTGCTGATTCAGGAAATTTTTCTGATTGTCACCGGACTTGCGATGGCGTTTGCGCTTCAACCTCTCCTGAAGTTCGGGGCAGAAGAAAACACGAACCAGCGAAGCATCCTGAGTGCGGCGCTGCTTCTCAACATTGCATTCATCCTCATCTTCTCCGTGATTGTGGTTGTTCTGGCCGGACCGTTCAGCATTCTCCTGAACTCGCCGCGTCTTGCACCGCTGATGCTCTACCTTCCGGCAATGTTTGCTGCTTCGTTTGTCCGCAACTACACACTTATTCTCCTTCAAAGCCGCTTTCAGATCAAACAAGTGTTTTGGGTGGATGCTGTTCACTTTGTCGGAGCGCCGGTGCTGATCTACGCCTATTCCAAGATGAATCTGTTCAACAGCGCCCTCGACCTGATCATGATCAACATTCTTTCTCTTGGCGCCTCGTCACTCATCGGGCTGTGGTTCAGCAGATCAATGATACAGTTGCAACTGCGGCCCGGCAAAGAAGAGCTTGTGATGATGTGGGATTATGGTAAGTACACGCTCGGAGGAATCGTCAGCTATATGGTGTACACGAAGGCCGATTCATTCATTCTCTCGGCGTTCGGCGGGCCGGTGCAGGTAGCTGTTTACAATTCGGTGAAGATTTTCACCCGGATTTTCGACATGGTCGCGCAGGTTCTGCAGATGTTTGTACTGCCGGCGACATCACGGTTTGTTTCAAAAGGCGACGTTGCATCACTGAAAGTGTTCGTGGAAAAGGCGCTGAATTTCTCGACGGTCGGAATGACGCCGGTATTTGTCCTGTTTCTCTTTTTCGCGCCGCTGCTCGTTGGCATCGTGTATCAGGGCCGGTATGCTGAAGCAATACCTATGCTGCAGATTTTCGCCGTACTGTCATTCATTATTCCCGCAAGCGCCGTGGGTTCCAACACACTGCTCGGGCTCGGGCATGCAAGGTTGGGGTTTATCATTGGTCTCTTTCTCCTTATAGCATCAGTGGCGATATACATGGTGTTCATTCCCTGGCTTGGCCCGCTCGGGGCGACTATTGGCTATGTTCTCTCGACGCTTGTGCTTGCGTGGATGACAGTGTCGCAAATGAACCGATTTGTTCCTGTAACGTTCAGAGAGGTTGCCGCGAGAACAAACGACATCAAAGTATTCATTCGATCACGATTGAATGTTTAGCTCTCTAAACGTCTATTCCCCTTAAGTTTTGATCCCCATGATTATCGCGTATGATGTTAGTCAGATTCGTTTGCAGCGCGCCGGCATTGGGCGGCTGGCGGCGATGCAGCTTCAGGGGTTGCTTGCTTCTGAGGGAAGGCACACGTATATCTTGCACGGTTGGTCTCCTGAGTTAGATGTAGAGATGATTCGATCATTCATCCGGCCCAACGTCCGACTCTCCATTGCCCGGCTTCCCGGAACAGTGAAGCGCGTGTATTGGAACTACCTCCGTATGCCGCCCATTCAAACACTGATCGGGCAATTCGATGTGTTTCACAGTGCCGAGCCGCTTCTTCCTCCAATCGGAAACAAGAAAGCCATCATTTCGTTTAATGACAGCGCGTACTACAAATTCCCGCAATTCTACAACAAAACGACAGCAAGGAAATGGGATTATCTCTACAGACGGGCGCTGCGGCGGGCTGATGCTGTTACCGTCTTGTCAGAGAACACTCGTTCGGATTTGATCGAGATGATGAACTTCCCTCCGGAAAAAATTCATGTTGTTCGTCCGCCGACGGACCCCATTTTCTCGGCAGCAGAAAAGCCTGAGGAGGAAGCGCGGGTGCGGCAAAAGTTCTCGCTGCCGGATCGGTTCATGCTGTTCGTGGGGACGCTGGAGCCGCGTAAGAATATCCCGAGGCTTGTGCAGGCATTCGAGATGTTTCAGGAAACCGGAGATCGTTCGATCTCGCTCGTGATCGTTGGCAGACGAGGGTGGCTGTATGAAGATATTCTGAAATCGATCAACACTTCGGCGGTATGCAAAAGAATCATCTTGTTGGATTATGTCGCTGATGCCGACCTTGCGGCCCTTTACCGGATGGCGATGATGTTTGTGTTTCCCTCACTCTATGAAGGACACGGGTATCCGGTTGTTGAAGCGATGGCATCGGGAACGCCCGTGATAACATCCAACAATTCATCACTGAAAGAAATCGGAGAAGGGGCGGCGATACTTGTTGATGCGGAGAAGATTGACGAACTTGTAGAGGCTATGCGGCGTCTTTTTGATAGCGAGGATTTGTGCAAGGAACTGTCGACTAAAGGACGCCAACGGGCAACCTTGTTCTCGGTTGACAATGCCGTTAATGCGATTCTGAAGTTGTATGATTCTTTCTAAGAACGTTCGTGAACTGTTTCTGAATAGAGTTAGAATAACTTATGCCAAGCAAGACGTTTACTGAGAAAGCTCTCGATATATATCATGTTGTGATTCCGCCCAAGATTGACAGGGAGATCAAAAGAGCGCTGTCCAATTCGCAGCCGGACTTCCCCCGCTCTGTATCGCTACCGAGCGGCTACGGCATGGGAATGACGGAGCGTGTTGTTGAGCTTCTTGTTGCCCGTCTGACCTACCAGCCCGGAATGAAAGTTCTGGATGTCGGTCATGCAAACATCATCAACGCGCACGCACGGGTGCTGAAATCTCTCCCGAAACCATTAGATATCACCGGAGTCGACATTGTTGCTGCCGGTGACCACATCCGGTCACTGTACACAAATTCGGTGGTTGCGAATATTGCCAAAACTGATTTCTATGATGGGACATTCGATCTTATCTGGTGTATCTCGGCGCTTGAACACTTCGGAATGGACAATTCCATCTATACCCATGACTTCGAACTGGATCAGAATATGGACAGGGCCGCTTTGACGGAAATGATGCGAATTCTGCGTGTAGGGGGTACAGTCTACATAAGTGTGCCATTCGGGAAGTTTGAGGATCACGGTTGGTTGCGGAACTACGACGCTGACCGTTGGCGGACACTCCTTTCGGTTCCCGGATCCCGCGCCCACGTTGACGAATTGTACTTCAGATTTACCGATGAAGGAGGATGGCAAACCGCCACACCTGGTGAATTAATCAACACCGGATACTCAGACCATCAAAATTCCGGTGCTTCCGGCCTTGCAGTTGCGTTGATTCGGAAATTGAAATAACGTCCCACCCATCATATTTTGATGGCGCGATCCGTCGGCTATTGACAGACGTCAACCCATGGTCAGGACAGTAGAAATTTCTTGACAATGGCCTTCGCTTTTCCATACCTTTGTATGTCTTCCCATTCATATCTCCCCAAGCATCCCCTAACGTGGGAGGCCAAAGTGGATACAAGATGCCGTTCTTACCTAATAACTCCGTTGTCTTCTCACTCGTTCTTGCGGACAATCCATCCATCGATGATGAGTTTGTATGCGAGGTATTTCATGTAACGCTCGAAGGAGGAACCTATGAAACATGAAGTCGTTTTTTGCCTTTGTGCCATTCTGCTCTTCTCCATCTCTTGTAACGATTCTGGTGTGTCGACCGACGGCCCTGCTGGGAGCCAACCTGTAGGGAGTATGCTCTTGAGGTTTGCTGCCGCACCTCCGGGAATTATAACCGTAACTGCCAAACTCTCGCGTCCCAGTTATCCTGATCGTATTCTAAACCTTGCCCTTTCGGACTCAACTGCCTCGGGCTCATTTGATGACGTTCCTGTTGGACGATGGCATCTTGCCATCGACGCAAAGGATACAACAGGTACGGTGCGTTACTCCGGCGAAACCGACGTCGATGTGCATCCGGGAGCGACATCCAATGTATCACTCCAATTACTGCCGACTACGGGTCGGATTGTAATTGTTGTTTCTTGGGGGACACCCAGTCATGATCCGTCACTTCTGTTGTACTATCCGTTCAATGGCAATGCAAATGATGAAAGCGGACACAACCATCATGGAACTGTAAACGCGGTTACGTTGGTTGCCGACCGATTCGGGAACCCCAATAGGGCCTTCTTGTTTAACGGGTTCTCATCATACGTCAATGCGGGAACCGACACTGCGCTCAATCCGCGAAACGCATTGACCATCTCTGTTTGGATCAAATACAATGGTGGTTTCAACTATAGGCACATTTTTACAAAGTGGGATATTGTTGACGGAGTGAATGAACGAACCTATGCAGTGGGCATTCACCCGACAAACAGGCTCCGTTTCACCATCTCCCGGGATGGTACCGACGCCAGTGCTGTCTCAGTTCTTGATAGCAGCGTACTTTCGGTGACTGGTAACTGGATACATGTCGCGGCCACCTGGAATGGCGGAACGATGCGTCTCTACAAGAACGGCATTGAGGTCGGGTCAGGGTTCATAAATGGTATGGCACGCTCGCCGAATACCAGAACAGCAGTCGGTGGAATTCTGGGTAGAAATGGTGATCCGCCGCTTTATATGTTCAACGGGGCAATCGACGATATACGGTTGTACAGTCGAGCGCTCACGCAACAGGAGGTACAAGACCTTTGTTCAGCAGGTAATTGACATCCCTCTGGGGTGTTAGAAGTAATCTCTTCTTGGAGGCTCTATGAAAACAATTCTCATTGTTCTTTCCTTCTTTCTTATACTCCAATCAACGGGCAACGCCCAGACGCCTGCGCCATTCACTGCGGATGAATACACAGTAGCGTTGTGGCATTTTGATGAAACGAGCGGTACGTTGGTGCGCGATGCGTCGGCATTCGGGAATCATGGATATGCCAACGGAACCACAATTACAGACGGGCGCTTTGGGGCTGCGCGCTCATTTAACGGAATGTCAGATTACATCCATGTGTACAATCCCTCAAACGGTTCGCTGGGATTTGGAACGAATCGAAGTTTCACGGTTGATGTTTGGTTCAAGACGACAACGCAACTTGGTTGGCTCCTAAGGAAGGGGCTTGCGCCAACGGCGGGCTATGGTCTTGTGATCAAAGATGGCTACCTTCAAGGTGAACTCGGGAACAGGGAAGACAGTCATTTTCCGGATACGCTTGTCAAAATCCGAAGTCAGCAACTTGTGAACGACGGTCAATGGCATCTCGCGACGCTGGAACGTGATCATCGAGCGGGAGAAATCAGATTGTATGTCGACGGGGTGCTGGCGACAGCGCCCATTAACGATCCGATAATATTCCCGTTATCAAGTGACCGGCCATTGACATTCGGCAAGTGGGAAAACAACGCTTATCCGCAGTACTTCAATGGGGCGATTGACGAAGCACGTGTTTCGAACGTCGCCCGCCACTCGCTGCCTGTTGTGAGCGATAGTGTTGCCATCTGGCACTTTGACGAAGCCGCTGGCTCGCTTGTGGCGGATTCGTCCCCCTACGCAAATGACGGTACGGCATACGGAACCACCATTGTCCCGGGCGTGAGCGGCAATGCGCGTTCATTCAGCGGGTCTTATAACCATGTGTTTGTCCAGAATCCGATCGGAATGAACTTCGATACGTCGCAGAGCTTTACGATAGAAGCGTGGTTTAAGACGGCACAGACAGATACAGGAGAGATCATTCGCAGAGGGTTGGCCCCGCTTCCCGGATTTGCGTTGCGCATTCTGAATGGAAAAGTGCAAGGAATTATAGGCAATCGCGATGCTATTCCTTTTCCCGATACATTGCTGCGCATAACAAGCACGCAATCGTACAACGATAATCAATGGCATAAGGCGGCCCTGATTCGCGATCGCACACTCGGAAAACTCTTCTTGTACGTCGACGGGCTACAGGCAACACCTCCGTTGAACGACCCGGTGACATTCTCCTTGTCCAATGCCCGCCCGCTCACGATGGGTTGTTGGGAGAACTTCGTCCAGCCGACATTCTTCCGCGGTGTGATTGATGAAGTGAAGATCATGAAAGGCGCGATGCATCCTTCCAACCCGCTTGTTCCGACTATTGAGGTATCACACGCGTCCATAGATTTCGGTCGAATTCCCCTTGGCTCTCATTTAACCGTTAATCTGATTGTGCGAAATACCGGCTTGCATGATACCCTGCATTTCGGAACGGCGACCAACAACAGCGTGTTTGATGCTACTATTCCCGTAACGTTTCCGGTACCGCCCGGTACTTCACGCATTGTTCCGGTAACCTACACTCCCGTTGCAGCACAGATAGACACCGGCACACTGACAATCACCAGCAATGACCCGAACAAGCCGATTCTTCATATCTTCCTGAGGGGTCAGGCGTTTGCTTCGGGTGACGCGCCGGTGATCATGACAATACGAGATGTTCCCGCAGATCAAGGGAAGCAGGTGCGGATTGTCTGGTACCGCAGCATCCATGATCGAAGCGGAGATTCCATCCAAGTCGTTGAGTACGGAATCTGGAGAAGGGTCGCGGAGAACCCGGGCCTTTGGGATTTCGTCGCGCCGATTCCGGCGGTCCGGTTTGAGCAATACTCGTTTGTTGCCCCGACGCTGTACGACTCAACGCGCTTTTTCGGCATGCACTGGTCGGTATTCCGTGTATCGGCCCATACAGCCAATAATGTTCAGGTCTTTTTCTCTGAAGCAGACAGCGGCTATTCGGTGGATAACATGGCACCTACTCCGCCTGCGAATCCCCTTGCCGCTGTTAGTTCCGGGCAGGTCACCCTCGGATGGGATCACTCTCCCGATCTCGATGTAATGGGATACCGGGTCTATCGTTCCACAATTGCCAACTTCCTGCCATCGGAATCGAACCGGATTGGCACAGCAGCAACGAACGCGTTTGTTGATCTGAATATTTCCGGCAGCAATCGTTGGTATTATCGCATAGCCGCGTTTGATTTTTCAGGTAATGAAAGCGTATCTTCTAATGAACTCCCGGTCGTTCTTACTGATGCGGGTTCCGGGCAGGGGCTTCCAACAGAGTTTGTTTTGTATCAGAATTACCCGAATCCGTTCAATCCCTCCACGACAATCCGGTATGACGTGGCTGAGCCGACACTTGTAAGGATTGTTGTGTACGATATGGTCGGTCGGGAAGTGGCCGTACTTGTCAATGAGGAGCAACCTGGGGGACGTCATCAGATATTGTGGAATGCTCAGAACATTGCGTCAGGCATGTACGTGTATCGAATGCAGGCCGGGGGATTTGTTAAGAACATGAAACTCATCTTTCTCAAGTAACATCACTGCATGTCCGCCACGAAACGAGTCCTTGTCTATTCCGAATACTGGTCCACTCGTGGCGGCGGCGAGAAGTACTTGCTGAGTATCGTTGAGACGTTGCTCCGCGCCAACTACGACGTCACCATCATTGCACAAACGGCATCCTTCGACAGGGATGCCGTTTCGCGTTTTTTTCAGGTCGACATTCGAACGGCACACGTGCAGCTTGTTGATGGTGACTTGACGACGCTTCGCCTGCAAGCGCAAGAATTGTCGCGGGAATTCGACATCTGCTTCTACATCACAAACTACCGCTACCTCGACTCTCGTGCCCGCCAGACGTTTGTTGTTCTCCAAATTCCTTACGGACCCGTCTCCGTTGTTACCCTGCTGGCAAAGGTGTTGAAGGGAGATTTCAAAGAAGCTGCAAAGGATTATTTCCGCCGCGATCTGTTGAATCGCCTGCACGAAACGCAGGCGGTTCTCGTCTATTCAAAGTTTGTCAGCGATTCGCTCGACATCATTCACGACATTCCTTCCACGATCCTTGAGCCTGCGATTGATGATTTTTTGGTTGAGGGAACGCCGAAGGAACGTGTCATCCTCAGCGTCGGAAGGTTTTTTCGCGGTTTGTACAACGACAAGCGGTACGATGTTCTGATTGAAGCGTTCAAACAACTGTACAAACAATTACCGAACACAACCTGGCAGTACAGACTTGTCGGCAGTTGCGGAAACGATACAGAGTCGCAGAGATACCTTGATGAGTTGCGTGTTGCGGCAGATGGACTTCCCATCTACTTTCACGTCAATACTCCATACGAAGATCTGAAACGACATTACAATGAGGCAACGATCTTCTGGCATGCAGCTGGATTCGGCGTTGATGAGATCAAGCATCCCGAGCGGGCGGAACATTTCGGCATGTCCACCATCGAGGCGATGTCTGCGCAATGCGTTCCCGTCGTCGTCAACCGCGGCGGACAAAAAGAAATTGTTTCGCACGGCAAATCTGGCTATCTTTGGAGCAGTGTGGAAGAACTTGTGGAGCACACTCTCAAACTTATCGCCGACCAGCAGCTTCTCTCCTCCATGCAAGCCCATGCGAGAGAACGATTTAGAGACTTCGGAAGAAACCAGTTTGCCCGGAAACTTCTTGCCATTCTGGAACCGTAGCCTCGGACTTGAGAATCTGCTTTGCGTTCTCCGCTCTCAATAGTAAACGTACTAAACTGAATGCAAGGATAGCATGGCAAAGGCAAAGAAGTCCTCGCCCCTTCGCGAACAACCGCAGCGCTCGATCTTCTCATCTCTCTCACCTATAAAACAGGATCTCCTCTGTGTTGCGTTTCTGTATATTATCACTCTCGTTCTGTTCAGAGGGATAGTGTTTGACGATGGCGCGTTTTCAACGGGCGGCGATACCGCAAATGCCCTTACGTACGAAAAGGTCGGAAATACGATTGCGGAAACTGAAAACGTTGACCCGCTTTGGATGCCGCATTTTTTCAGCGGTATGCCGACATTCGGCAACGTGCATTACCTGCCTCACGACGTCAGCTACGCCCAGAAAATCGTTGTTGAGATTCTCGACCTTCTGTACTTGAACAGGAAGTGGAGTTGGTTTGCCGTGTACTACTTCTTCTGCGGCGTGTTTACGTTCATGTTGCTGCGTGTCTGGAAACTTTCCCGTGTTGCAGCGTTACTCGGAGCGATTGTATTCATGCTCAGTCCCTACGGAATAGGACTTGCGGCTGAAGGCCACGGCTCAAAACTGATGGCGTTAAGCTATCTTCCGCTCGTGTTTCTGTTAACGCATCAAGTGTTTGAGCGGCGCGATCTGCTCAGTTTCGGTTTACTGTGCGTAGGAATCGGCACATTATTGCTTACCAATCACTTGCAGATTGTTTATTACGTTCTAATGGTGTTGGGTTTCTATCTTCTCTATCACATCATCAGGGATTTCAAGGAGAGCAAGCCGTTGATTCCGAAGAAGACGGCACTCTTTGCCGGCGCGCTCGTTGTCGGGTTGTGCATATCGTCGTATATCTATCTTTCGGTGTATGAGTACGCGCAGTATTCGATTCGCGGCGGCGGAACAAAGGGCGTCACCGGAGGTCTCACATGGGATTACGCTACCAACTGGTCGTTCAATCCGGCTGAATTGCTGACTCTTCTTGTTCCTTCGTTCTTCGGCTTTTCCAGCACGTATGTGTACAACTGGCAGGGACAGCAAATGGGTTTGCCGCTGTACTGGGGAACCATGCCGTTCAATACTTCAACGGTGTACGTGGGCATCGTTCCTATTCTTCTTGCTGTTGTCGCGTTAGCCTACAAGCGGAACATGAAGACACTGTTCTTCGGCATTCTCACAGTGCTTGTTCTGTTGATGTCGTTCGGCAAACATTTCGGGATTTTCTATGAGTTGCTGTTCAACACGCTGCCGTTCTTCAACAAGTTCCGTGCGCCCGCAATGATTTTGCATCTCATCGCGTTCACGTTTGCCGTGCTCGGCGCGTTCGGCTTCCACTATTTGTTGGAGGAGCTTTCAAAAGACTTCAACAGGGAGAAGTTCAAAAAAGGGTTGTACTACACGCTCGGCGTTATCGGCGTTGTGTTTCTTGCCGGACTTACCATGAAAGCCTCATTTTTTGAAATGTTCGGTTTCACGTTCACACGGGAGGGCGAGAACTACGGTGCGCAGACTGCCCAGATAATCGGCGAGTTCAAGAGGATTCGATTTGAATTGCTGTGGAACGATTATATCAAGTTTATGCTGCTTGCCGGAGCCGCAATCGGGAGCATCATCCTCTACATCAACAAAACAATCAGAGAAGGATCGTTTGCGGCATTGATCATCGGTATTTTGTTGGTCGATCTGTTTATCATTGATGCGAAGTTTATTGACCCGCAACCGCAAGCAAATCTCGAAGGCAGTTTTCAGCCGAGCCAGACGGTTATCTTTCTCTCTCAAGAAAAAGAGAGATTAACACGGCAGAACGAGTGGTTCAGGGTCTTCCCATTGGGCGAACTGTATCAGGAAACGTCATACCAATATCACGGCTTGCACTCCGTCGGCGGCTACAGTCCGGCAAAGCTGAAGATTTATCAGACAGTGGTTGATTCGTGTCTGTACAGCGGGTGGGATCCGAGCTTTCCCGTTAATATGAATGTGGTGAACATGTTGAGCGCCCGATATCTTGTCGCAAAGGGCCAGTTGCCGGAGGGATTTACTCTTGCACACACCGATGCCGGGCGCGGGGTGTTGACTTATGAGAATCGTGATGCGTTGCCCCGTGCGTTTTTCGTGAAGAACGCTGTCCTCGCAAACAATGACAGCGAAGTCTTTGGGATGCTGAATTCGCGAGAATTCAATCCCGCGTCGACAGCCATTCTTCAAACACCTCTCAACCGGGATATTTATCCGCCTGACAGTTCAGCAAGTGTTCAGATTGTCGATTTCAAGTCGCGTAACATTGTTCTGAAGACGAAGAATGCCTCTCAATCATTGATGGTGCTGAGTGAGATTTATTATCCTGCCGGATGGAATGCATATATCGACGGCGATCAAACCGAAATCCATCGAACTAACTCAATACTCCGCTCCGTGGTCGTGCCGGCCGGGGAGCACGAGGTGGTGTTCAAGTTTGAGCCGACGATGTATCAGGTTGGCTGGACGCTTTCGAATGCAGCATGGGGTGTTGCAGTTCTTTGCGTTGTTTTCGGATTGTGGAGAAATCCCGCCATTCGTGCACGTTTCGGCAAAAGGGGCGCGGAGCAGCCATGAGCACAAAGTTGATTCTATGCTCCCGCTTCTCTATATTGAATTTGCTTCGCATTGGCCTTTTCTCCGAAGAACTTCTTCGGAAACATGATTTTCCATCACCACAAGGAGAGAATCACACATGTCAGACCTGTCATTAGACGCGCTTGGGATGGTTGAAACCAAGGGTCTTGTCGGCTCCATAGAGGCGGCTGACGCAATGGTAAAAGCTGCCCGCGTAACACTGATTGGCAAAGAAGTTATCGGGGGCGGGTATGTTACCGTGATGGTGCGTGGCGACGTCGGCGCCGTGAAGGCTGCCACCGATGCCGGAGCAGCGGCGGCGCAGCGTGTGGGCGAACTGGTTTCCGTTCACGTGATTCCGCGTCCGCATTCTGACGTGGAGATGATTCTCCCGAAGCGTCCCGCAACAAAGTAATCCCGAAGAGAGTGTTTCTGCGCCAGTCTTGAGTAATTCAGGACTGGCGTCTTAGTCATTGGCAATGATGATGCTCGAATACGCATTAGGCATGGTTGAGACGCGCGGGCTTGTCGGTTCGATTGAAGCAGCCGATGTTATGGTGAAAACGGCTAACGTGCGAATCCTCGACTCCGAGTATATCCGAAACGGCTTCGTGACCGTGAAGTGTATCGGAGAGGTTGCGGCCGTGAAGGCAGCGGTGGATGCGGCCGCGGCGGCAGCACAACGGGTAGGCCATCTCATTGCAACGCACGTTATTCCGCGTCCCGCAGAGGAGATTGAATCCATTCTGCGCAGCACGTCCCTGAAAACAGCCGCTCCGGAAGCGAATCAGGCACCCAAACCCAAACCTCCCGCCGTTGAAACAATCGACATGTTTATGGCAAGCGGCGATGACGATGAGTACAAAGAGCAGTTGGACGCGATGACTGTTCACCAGCTTCGTACCCTCGCGCGTGAAGTCGGCGGACTCAGTATCGCAGGCCGACAAATCTCAAAAGCCAACAAGAAGCTCTTGATTGTTGAGTTGATGAAGAAACGAAAGGGCGCATAGTACTGCCTTGCATTGACGAACTCCATCGGACACTGCTGGTGGAGTTTTTCCATTCCTGACCATGAAATCCGGAAACGTTCATATTATTCTTGCCACAACACTGTTTGCTCTCCTTCTCTGGTTTTCCGTCAGCATGACCGACCAATACCAGATTCAGGTTACTGCTCCGCTTGTTGTTCGGGGCATCCCTGTGGGCAAAGCAATCAGCAATCCGTTGCCCCGGTCGGTCCGGCTAACATTCAACGATTACGGATGGCGGCTGGCGAAAGTCGCATGGGGCACAGGGGTGGAGTGGGTTATCGACCTGGATGCCCTGCCACTCCGTCAACACGCATTGACCCTACGCGATTTTGGCGATCAAATCAGCGGACGCTTGGGCGTGTTGCCCATCTCGATGTTTCCCGAGACGTTGCTTGTTTCGCTGGACACGATTACAACGACCCGCGTGGCTGTTCAGCCGCGGTACATAGCGACATTCCGCGAGGGCTTTGCGCAGGTTGGACAGACGATAGTTGCCCCGGAAAGCGTGACAGTCACAGGCGCTTCGCGTCTGCTCCAAAATATGCGGTCATGGCCGACAGCCTCAAGAACATTTGATCAACTCAGGCAGGATGTCGAAATTACCGTTCCGATCTCCGATTCGATTCCATCGCTCGTGTTTCACCCCGATCGCGTTCAACTGCGTATTGATGTGCGGCAATTTGCGGAAAAGACGTTTCCGGGAATTCCGGTCGACGTGTTGTCCCTGCCGCAGAACAGGGAAGTGATTCTCGCGTCTCCCCGTCTTGATATTGTGGTGAGAGGGGCGATTGACCAGCTTGCGGCGCTCCGCCAGAACAACATTCGAGTGACAATTGATTATCGCGAAATTCTTGCCGATACGAGCGGCGTTCTCGATCCGGTGGTCACGCTTCCGCCGGATATGCGCGTCGTAAAGAAATCGCCCGAACGAATGAGTTATGTTGTACGAAAGAAGCAATGACCAGAGTTTAAAGGAACCTGTACTATGAGATTGACGATCAATATCGATCACGTTGCAACAATCCGGGAAGCTCGAGGCGGGGTGGAGCCCGATCCGGTAACGGCCGCGGCAATCTGCGAGTTGGCCGGGGCCGACGGCATTGTCTGCCATCTTCGCGAAGATCGAAGGCACATTAACGACCGCGATGTTCGTTTGCTGCGCGAAACGATAAAAACAAAACTCGATCTCGAAATGGCAGCAACGGAGGAGATCATCGGCATAGCAATCGAGACGCTGCCAGAACTTGTTACGCTCGTTCCGGAGAAGCGGCAAGAACTTACGACCGAAGGGGGACTCGACGTTCGCGGAAACAAGAACTATATGAGAGACGTCATCGAAGAATTCCACAAACATGATATCGAAGTGAGCTTGTTTGTAGATCCGATTGCCGAGCAAATCGGCGCTGCACACGAAATCGGATCGGATATGATCGAAATTCATACCGGCGAATTTGCAAATGCCAGAACGGAGAACGAGCAGCGTGAGTTGCTTGAAGTTGTGAGAAAGGCTGCGCAACTCGGCAAGGAGTTAGGACTTGTGGTTAATGCCGGACACGGACTGAACTACGCGAATATTACTCTCTTCCGGTCAATCGGTGAAATAGACGAGGTAAGCATCGGTCATGCAGTGATATCCCGCGCCGTTTTTGTCGGGATAGAACGGGCAGTACAGGAAATGCGACGGTTGGTTCAGTAAGCATTGCGCGCAATCAAAAAGCCCTCTTCCGAGGGCTTTTTGATGAGATCGACAGGCGTTAATCGCGCAATTCCAGCTTTCGTATTTCGTCCCGAATGGTTGCCGCTTTTTCGTAGTTCTCTTTTTCGATGGCCTCTTTGAGTTGGATGTTGAGTTGTTCAAGCTTCGTCATCTTTGTAGGCGGCGAAGCGGATTTTGATCGCTGCTGACGCGCATGCGGCAATCCCTCGTCTTCCTCTTCTTCCGGTATAAATGCAGCCTCATCCATTACCGGGGCGGCCACAAATATCTGCACGCCGTATCGGACGGCAAGCGCGATCGCATCGCTTGGCCGTGAGTCGATCAGTTGGCTTTCGATGTTAAGTTTTGCGTAGAAGGTTCCGTCACGCAACTCATCGATGATAACATCGGAAAGCTCCGCGCCGAACGACGAAATAATGTTTTTCATTAAGTCATGCGTCAACGGGCGCGGCGGTTTGATGCCTTCCATTTCCAAAGCGATAGATTGCGCCTCCGACGCGCCGATAATGATCGGCAACCGTCGGTTTCCGTGAACCTCCTTCAGGATGAGGGCGTACGCTCCACCGCTTGCAGGATTTGTCGAAAGACCGAGTATGTCAACTTGCACCTTGTCCACAACCAATCTCCATTCAAACGTTCAGGTTCTATCTTCCATATAGAGAAAAACCCAGTAACAATCAAGATGAACGAGTTACCGCAACCTACTTGCCCAATGCTTTCTTGAACTCGGCGGTCAATTCGGGCAGAATCTCGAATACATCTCCCACAATTCCGTAATCGGCAATCTGAAAAATCGGAGCATCCTTATCCTTGTTGATGGCAACGATGTATTTCGATGAAGACATTCCCGCAAGATGCTGCACGGCCCCCGAAATGGCGCAAGCAATATATAACGACGGGGCGACAGTCTTTCCTGTTTGACCAACCTGTTCATCGTGCGGCCGCCATCCCGCGTCCACTACTGCACGTGATGCACCCACCGCCGCATTCAGCACATCCGCAAGATTCTCAATCAGGTGCCAGTTCTCAGGTCCCTTTAGTCCGCGGCCTCCTGAGACAATAATATCCGCTTCAGTCACATCAGGTCGGCCTGCTGCAACTTTCACCTCTTTTGCCACGGTTTTCAAATCATCGGGTTGCAGTGACACACTGAACCTCTCGATTGTTGCAGAGCCCTGCGAGGGCGTTGCCGTGAACACATTCGGTCGCAGCGTGAACATCTTCACCGGCGTATTCACCTTCACATCAAGCAACGCCTTGCCTGCATACACAGGCCGCGTGGCAATGACATCAGCGCCCTCAACCTTCAACGCAACGCAATCGGAGGCAAGCCCCGCCGCGAGTTTTACTGCAATGCGCGGAGCGATATCCTTGCCCATCTGGCTGGCGGGCAGAAAGACGATGCCGGCCCCGATGTTTTTTGCGACATCAGCGATGACTTTTGCATACGCACTGTTGGAATGCTGCGCAAGCGAGGGGTCATCCGCAACAATGACTTTTTCCGCGCCGTAGTTTCCCAGCTCACCGGCTATGCTTTCAACGCTGCTTCCGAGAACGAGGGCAAGCAATTCACCCTTAAGCTCGTTCGCGATTCTCTTTGCCGTTTGAACAGTTTCGAATGACGATTTTCTGAACTTCCCATCCCGTTGTTCGGCAAATGCTAAAATTCTCATTTCTCTTCCGTTTCCAAATTTGAGTGGTTAGATGACTTTTGCTTCTTCGTGCAAGAGGCGGACAAGTTCGGGTACGGCGGATTTGTCCGTGCCGACGATCCTTCCGGCAGCTTTTGCTTCAGGTTTGCGAAGCGCAATTGACTCGACGCGAAGCTCTCCGGCCGCAGCAGGTTTCTCCTGAATAGGTTTTGTCTTTGCCGACATTATCCCTTTCAGGGATGGGTACCGCGGTTCGTTCAAGCCGCGCTGGGCTTGAATGACGCATGGAAGTGACGTTTCCACAGTCTCATGCCCGCCCTCGATTTCCCGCTCGCAGATGACCTTCCCGTTGTCAATCGTCAATTTGACAACGACGGAAACGGACGAGATTCCGAGGAGTTCGGCAACCATTGTCCCGACTTGCGCATCATCAAAGTCGATGGATTGCTTCCCGAAGAGAATGATATCGGGAGACATGGTTTTGAGTTCTTCCGCGAGTCCCTTTGCGATCCCGAAGGAATCGCGCACGGCCTCATCTTTGAGCAGGGTAGCCTTCTCAACTCCCATCGCAAGTGCTTTGCGGAGCGTTTCCTTGTGCGCATCACCTCCGAGGCTGAGCACGGTAACATCGCCGCCGAATTTTTCCTTCAGGCGCAAGCCCTCTTCAACCGCAAGTTCATCATAGGGGCTGAGCATGAAATTGACGCCCGTCTTGTCGATGCTCTTGCTGTCCGCGCCAATTTTGATTTTCGTTTCCGTATCAGGAACATGATTTACACAAACAACAATCTTCATCAATCCTCCAGGCAATGTTGGGTGAATTGGGATGGAATTCGGGGAGAACGGATATTGCAATGCTCAATATACTGAAAGGCGAGAAGAAAGACAATTGACTCTCAAGCGTTTTTTGCGTAAGTTGACACACAATTTTTCATCAGATGTAGTTCAAGTAAGGAAGCAGAATGGCAAATCATCCATCAGCAGAAAAACGGGCTCGCGCATCGAAGCGCAGGGCTGCACGCAATGCGGCGGCGAAATCCAGAATGCGCTCGGCAATCAAAAAACTGCGCGGGACGAAAGATAAAATGGAAGCAGGCGCTGAACTCAAGAAGACCGTGAAGCTGCTCGACCAGCTTGCAGCAAAGGGCGTCATCCACAAGAATAATGCTGCGAACCAGAAATCAAAGCTGACCAAGCTCGTCAGCGCCAAGAAGTAACCGCGCACAAGCCACGTCGTAAACAAGAAGAGCCCCGCTGTTGCGAGGCTCTCGTGTTTTCCGACACTTCCTTGTTACTCCTTCAGTCGGGATTCCAACAGCTTTTCCAGTTCAGCAATCCGTTGCGTGTATTGCTCATCGGGCTTTCTGGCAGCCAGCTCCTTGTATGCGGCGATTGCCTCGGCATAGTTTCCCTGCTTGACAAAAATCTCGGCCATTGTCGGCGTTGCGAACGTAACATTGCTCGGAGCCGGCGGGGGCGGGGTGTGCGCCGATGTATCGGACTGAATTCTCTTGACGTTCCGGAGCTTTTTGGTGAGAATATCGAAAGCTGTTTCTTCGCTTGCCTCATTCTCTTTCTGCTGTGAGGGAGGCGGCGATTGCGGTACCGCTGCTGTCGTGGTCCGGCTCCGCTCCTCTTCCATTTGCCGTTGCAACTCTTTCTGCTGCGCCTCATCTAACTTCTTCACAAACGTCAGCAACGTCGGGTTATCGGGGAGCCGCTTCAACGCTTCCTGATACTGAGCGGAGGCCTCCCGCCTCTTCCCGACCGACTCGAAACACTTGCCAAGAACAAGGTAGCCCGTCGGGTAGTTCGGGAATGCCTGTATACCGGCCATGCACAGTTCCATTGCCTGCTGCACTTCGTTGTTTCGCAGAAGGAGTGCCGCTTCGCGTGCGAATGAAGCAGAGATATTGGTCGGACCCGGCATACGAGCGATTACCTCAGGTGGCGGCCAACAACCGCGTGTTTGATGGAGAGTGTAGCCGTGAATGAAAACCCGAGCAAGAACAACAACTGGAACGGAACCGCTGCAAGCTCCAGAAAATACAACGACGAAAGCACGCCGAACAAGCAGTACACCGCAAGCACAATCTCAATCAAAACCGTCGAGCTGATTTTCACCGGAACATACTTCTTGTCCGTCCAGGAATCCTTCTTGTCCTTGATGTTATACTTCGGTGTGCGAACAAATTCGCTTTTCTTCTTGAACAATCCTTCGATTACAGCGCGGCTGTTATTGACCGCAAAGCCCATGCTGCCCGCCATGAAGACGGGGAATAAGAACAGCCTTCTCTGCCAATCCGGGTACACGTCCTTTTGTGAGAAGAGATAGAACAAAAACGACCCGATGAACGCAAACACAAACACCGACATAAACACAAAATACTGATCATGGAAGCCGGCATGCTTGATATGCACGAGCGGAACGTTCAAAATTCCCGCCAGAACGATAAAGGGAAAAACAAGATTGTTTGTCAGATGAAATGTCGCATGAACTTTTACCTTCAGCGGAAGTTTGGATCTCCACACTTCGGGGAGCATCTTCCGCGCGGTTTCAATCGCGCCTTTTGTCCAACGAAACTGCTGCGACTTGAGAGCGTTGATTTCCGACGGCAGTTCCGCGGGCGAAGTAACGTCGTTCAGGTAAATGAACTTCCATCCCTTCAACTGGGCGCGATAGCTCAGGTCGAGATCTTCCGTCAGCGTATCGGCCTGCCAGTTGCCTGCGTCTTCGATGGTGGATTTGCGCCACACACCTGCGGTGCCGTTGAAGTTGATGAAATAACCGACCTTATTGCGGACGGATTGTTCGATCACGAAATGACCGTCGAGAGCCATTGCCTGTGTTCGCGTGAGCAGCGAGTAGTCGAAGTTCAGATGTTCCCAGCGGGTCTGTACCATCCCGATATTCGGGTTGGTGTTGAAGTGAGGGATAGTCTTCAGAAGAAAATCCTGTTTCGGGACAAAATCCGCGTCGAAAATGGCGATAAACTCGCCGCGTGCCGTTACCAATCCTTCCTTTAATGCCCCTGCTTTGAATCCCTCTCTGTTCGTGCGGCGCACATGTCTGACGTCGAAGCCAAGCTTTTGATACTTCTCGACATGCGCGGCAACGACGTCAACCGTTTCATCCGTCGAATCATCAAGCACTTGAATCTCCAGCTTGTCCTTCGGATAGATCATCGCGCAGGAGGCATCAATCAAGCGGCCGACAACGTAGCGTTCGTTGTACACGGGCAACTGCACGGTGACAACCGGAAATTCGTCCAGTGATTGTACGGCGGGACGTTTCTTGTCCTTGTACTTCAGGTAGTAGTAGATCATAATGAAGCCGTGCAATCCGAAGATGAACAGGATTGACAGTGAAGTGATGTAGGCAATCAGTACAAATTCAGCCATAATGACTTCTTTTTACACCTCTGATGTTGATACAATGATGGTTTACCAGCCGGATACTGTTTCGAGCAGAATATCTTCCGAGATCTTCTTCATTGCTTCTTCCAGTCCAAGCTGACGCTGGGCGAAGCCGCCCCCCGAATCGTAATCGCCGTAATTCGAGAATGTCTTCTCGTACACCTTCTTCCGCATCTTCATATCCTGGAAAATCACTTTCACCGACATGTTGATGCGCCGTTTGTTCACCTGCTCGCTTCCCTGGGCTCCGGCGCCAACCGAAAGAATCTCATCACGAATGGGAAGAATCACGGTTTCAAGAATCGAATCCGAAGCGCTGCGATCTGCCACCTCAAGACTGTTGTCGCTGATGAACAAATCCGTGAGCGTTGTTGTAAACTTTTCGCGCAAGCCTGCCTCGCCGAATCCCGATTGATCGTCCGCTAACGGAATGGCAATCGTCTTCAAATGGCTCGGCACGGATGCGCCGGTGAATGAATAGCAACCTGCAAACGCAAGTAACGCGATGAAGCACAAGAAGGCGGTATTGGCGGTTCGCATTCTCATTCGAGATTGTATTCCTTGATTTTTCGGTACAACGTCCGCTCGCTGATGTTCAATGCCCGTGCCGCTGCACGCCGGTTGCCTCTCGAGCGATGCAGTGCTTCCACAATCATCCGGTGTTCCATTTCAGCAAGAGAAAGCGTCGAATCGGACTGTATTGCCATCGGATCGGTGACCTGCTGCGCGACGGTTGCCATTGCCGTTGAATGTTCCTGCAACGCATTCTTGAGTTCCAGAACATCTGCCTTGATTTCCAGCAACGCCCGAAGGATCAACTCCCGCTCCGCTTGTTCGACGCTCTTCCCCGTGATGGCGGGGAGGTTCCTCGACTCGCTTTTCGGTGAGTGATACTCCTTCAGATATTTGCGGATGTCGTCGGCGTGCAGAAATTTTCCCCCCTCCAGCACAAGCATGCTTTCGGTAACGTTGCGCAGTTCACGCACGTTGCCCGGCCAATGATACTGCATCAACTCCTGCATTGCTTCGTCGGAAATACCGCCGAACTTCACGTTGTTCTTGGCGGAAAGTTCTTCGACGAACACCTTGAACAGCACGGGGACATCTTCCCTCCGGTCGCGCAACGGCGGAATGATGATGTTCACCGAACGAAGCCGATAGTACAAATCCGAGCGGAAATTGTTATTGCGGACTTCTCCCTCAAGATTCTTGTTCGTTGCGGCAATCACCCGTACGTTGACCCGGCGCGAAATTGATGAGCCTACGCGCAGAAATTCTCCGTTTTCAAGAATACGCAGGAACTTCACCTGCGCCGACAGCGGCATCTCGCCAATCTCATCCAGAAAAATCGTTCCGTTGTCGGCAAGTTCGAAGTAGCCCTTCCGCTCGCCTGCGGCGCCGGTAAACGAGCCGCGCTCGTGTCCGAACAACTCGCTTTCGATTATACCTTCGGGAATCGCGCCGCTGTTTACGGTCACAAGCGGTTTTTTGCTTCTTGTACTGGCGGCATGAATCGCTTTCGCAATCACTTCCTTGCCGACGCCGCTTTCTCCCGTTATCAGCACAGTGATGTCTGTCGGGGCAACTTGCTGCACAACTTCAACAATCTTCTTCATGGCAACGGATTCGCCGAGAATGCCGTGTTCTTCCTGAAAACTGGAGGGTGACATGTGAAGTGCAGAACTTTCCATTACCGGATAACAACGATGTAGTTCATGTTGAATTCGCGACGGATTGCGTCACCCGTTGCCCGGGCTTCGCCATCCGTGCTGTACGAGCCGACATACACAACGAACAACTCCCGCGAGCCGCTCATTTTTCTCTCAACTTCCGCCGGATAATTATGATATGTGAAGAATGATTTCTGCTTGTCTGCGTTCTCAAACGTCGAGAAGGCGCCAACTTGCAACGTGAATCTGCCTTGCGAGGCAGGTGGTTGCGTTACAGGCGGTTTCGACTCCTCCATTCTCGGGCTCGACTCCGGTTGTGATAACTCGATGCTCGGAGTTGTCGGCGGCTCGGTGAATGTCTCTGAAGTCTGCGTAGTTTCTGTTTTCTGTTCGGAAACTGCCGGCGCGGCAGGGGGCAAACCCGCAACGTATTTCGAGTCGGGGTAATCCCGTTTCAACTGTTCGAGTTTCAGATCCGCCGTTCGGAACAATCCGATAGCGTAGTAGAACTTGTAGACTCTGTGCAGCGCGTCGTCGGCCCATTCGCTTGCAGGATGGTTGTCAACGATATTCTGATACAGACGAACCGCCTCCGCTCCGTCCGTTGTCAACAACGCTTGCAGGTACAGCACGCCGGGGTTTTTCGAATGCTGATTCAAAAGAGAAGGAAGCTCGTTGCGCACAAGGTCGCTCTGCCCGTTCTCAATCAGCGCAATGTATGTTTCGATGTTCGGCGGTTGTGCGAACGATGTTACGTACAGCAAGGTCATCAACGCCAGTTTCAGAACAGATCGCTTCATTGCGTCACCGCCTCCGTCTTGAATCCCGCCTTACAATCCGAATGCGCGCCCGGCCGTCTACCAAATAACGTCGCCGGATTGCAGCGTTCGATCACAATATCAATATACTCGCCCGACGCTTCGCCGTTCTTCGAGAAAATGACTGTTCGGTTTGTATCCGTTCGTCCTGTCCACTCTTCATCGGATTTTTTGCTCGGGCCTTCGACGAGTACCTGCTCGACTTTCCCGATCAGTCTCTGATTTAGTTCGTGGGAGATTTTCTGTTGCAGTTGCGAGATTTCGAATACCCGCTGTCCCTTCACCTCTTCAGGAACATCATCCACCATTTCCCATGCCTTTGTATTTTCCCGCGGAGAGTATTTGAACGTATATGCGCCGTCGTACCGGACTTCCCGCATCAAGTCGACCGTCATCCGGTGTTCTTCTTCTGTTTCGGTCGGGAATCCGCTGATGATGTCGGTCGTGAGGCTCGCGTCGGGCATCGCTGTTCTGATCTTCTTAACAAGCCCGAGATAATGTTCGATGGTATAGGTGCGGTTCATCAGTTCAAGAATTCTGTTCGAGCCCGACTGTACCGGCAGGTGAATGTACTTGCAGATATTGCTGTTCGCCGCAATCGTCTCAATCAGCCTGTCGCTCATATCCTGCGGGTGTGAGGTAGTGAAGCGAATCCGCATTGTGCGGTCGACTTCGGCAACACTGCGCATCAGGTCGGCAAAATCGTATTCGCCGTCCCTGTACGAATTGACGTTCTGTCCCAGCAACGTCACCTCTTTGAAGCCACGCTCTGCAAGGGTTCGAACTTCTTCTACAACGCTTGCCAGCGACCGGCTGCGCTCGCGGCCGCGGGTAAACGGCACCACGCAGAACGAGCAGAACTTGTCGCATCCGCGCATCACGGAAAGCCACGCGCTGATGCCTTCCGTGCGGAGGGGGACGATATCTTCGTAGTTCTCGACCCGTGAAAGCCGGGTGGCGATTCCCTTTTCGCCCACAAAAGCGTTCTCAATAAGTTCGGGGAGTTTCCGGTACTCGTCCGGGCCAACGACGAGGTCGACCAGCTTTTCTTCTTCCACCAACTTGAAGCGGAGCCGCTCGGCCATGCAGCCGAGAATGCCGATAAGCGTGCCCGGACGTTGCTTTTTGTACGTGCCGAACAGCCCGATCCGGCCGTAAATGCGCTGTTCGGCATGGTCGCGGATGGCGCAGGTATTCACCAGAATCACGTCCGCATCGGACATATCGTTGGTGAAGCCGTAGCCCCGCCGCGCGAGAATGCCGCCAACAACCTCGCTGTCTGCCACGTTCATCTGGCAGCCATACGTTTCAATATAGACGCGCTTCATTGAGTATGACAAAACTGAATGGGCTTGGGGGTGAAAAAATCTATCCAAAGCATGACAGATATACAATCAGGGCGGGTTAAATGAGAGTTAAATGATTTTAATTGCTAAGGATTTTGTGCCAAGTGGAACGGGAAATGCCAATTCGTCACGACGAGAGTTGGAAGGGATGTATGACAAAAAGTGAGAGAAAGGGATTTAGTTTCACACGAAATACAATTACATTGGCTTCACAAAATCCCCCATAGCCATGCAAATGTTTTTCGTAGCCGGCATTGGTATTGCCGTCTTTATTGAAATTTTGCTGATCAGTAAGAAGAACAAATCCGGATCGGACAAGATTCTTACCGTCTGGATGTTCCTGATTCTCGTCCATTTGTTTCTGTTCTATCTCTTCTTCACGAGGGACATTTTCACATTCCCCTTGCTGCTGGGTATTGAACAACCCCTCCCGTTGCTTCACGGCGTATTCCTCTACCTCTACGTTGCCTCCTTGACGAAACAGTTGCCCGAAAAGAGGCTGCTGGCGCTATTGCATTTCCTGCCTGCAGCCCTAATGTGCGCCTATCTCGCGACGTTCTTTGTTCTTTCTTCCGAACAGAAAATCGCGATTTACAAGAATCGCGGTGCGGGATATGAGACGTTCAATATGCTGAAATCCTACGCCTATTCGCTGTCGGGATTGTTCTATGTCATCTGGTCTACGATACTCCTTAAGAGACATCAACGGAACATCCGTGACCAATTCTCGACGCTCGAAAAAGTCAACCTGCAGTGGCTTCAAATTCTGACGTTCGGGCTGGGAGGAATCTGGTTTCTGGTGATATTCTTCGGAACCGACGCCCTCATCTTCTCGGGTGTCGTCGTTTTCATATTTCTGATAGGCTTTTTCGGTATTCGTCAGGCGGATATCTTTGCTCGAGGTTCCGCTGCCACTGAGGACAACGAGCCGAGGGAAAAGTACCAGAAATCAGGATTGACGGAAGATGCTTCCGAAGAACTGCACACGGAGTTGAAGCGGCTGATGACGGACGAGGCGCTGTACAAAAACAGTGACTTGTCTATCAGTGATCTCGCAACCAAACTCGGCGTTCACCCCAACTATCTTTCTCAAGTCATCAATCAGAGAGAGAAGAAGAACTTCTACGACTTTGTAACTGCTTACCGGATCGAAGAATTTAAGCGGCTGATCGGGCTGCAGAAAAACCGTCAGTTCACACTCCTTTCATTGGCCCACGAATGCGGATTTAGTTCAAAAACTGCATTCAATCGAAGCTTCAAAAAGGCTACAGGACTAACTCCCTCCGAATACGCCACTAAGCAGAACTCATCGCCCGCCTGAGATTAGCCCACAAGTCTCAACACAGGCAACCCTTTCTGCCATCTTGACTTAGCGCGTAGTTTCCAGACGAAAACGACATTCATAGTGCCGGCTTGCAAGGTGGCACCCGAAAATGCGTTCCGCCTTCCAAGGTGAACCGATTCCCCTGTATACCGACCGTATCTTTGCACCAGATGTACCTGATCAACATTTCATTAATCATAAATCTGGTGTACTTATGAAAACACTATTCTTCACCCTTCTCGCGGCAGTACTTGCCGCGGCCACGCTTACCTCCTGCGAGACCGTCGAATGGAGCGAACCCGGAGCGCTGGTTCCCCTCACGGTTGACCAGGATCCCTCGCTGCCGTCCATTTCGGTGAACGGCACGCAGCTTCATGCCGAAACGTACGGCAATCCGAACGACCCGATGATTGTCGTGCTGCACGGCGGCCCCGGATCAGATTACCGGAGTCTGCTCAATTGCAGCAAGTTCGCGGCGGACGGCTACTTCGTCGTCTTCTACGATCAACGCGGCTCGGGATTATCCAAGCGGCACGGTAAGGAAGTCTACACGAAGCAGATATTCATAGACGATCTGAATGCCGTCATCAACTACTATCGGAAACCGGGGCAGAAGGTGATTCTCATGGGTCTTTCCTGGGGAGCCATGCTGGCAACGGCCTACGTGAATGAGCATCCGGCGGAGATCAGCGGTGTTGTTGTGATGGAGCCGGGAGGATTCATCTGGCGTGATGCCGAAGCATATATCAAGCGCTGCAGATCGCTTGAACTGTTCGGCGAGACGAGCAACGATTATCTCTTCATCGACCAGATCGTAACCGGACATGATCACAATGTGCTCGATTACAAGGCGGCCGTGCAAGCTGCTGCCGATTTCGCAAAAGGAAACAAAGTGGGAAATCAGGGCCCGTCGCCGTTCTGGCGGATCGGTGCGGTGTGCGCATCGGCGTCGTTCGAGTATGTTCGTGCGCATCCGTTCGACTACACGGCGAATCTGCAGCAGTACACGACGCGGGTTCTGTTCGTGTACAGCGAGCTGAACACGGCATACGGCAAAGCACACGCCGAACACGTCTCCTCGGCATACCCGAATGTGCAGCTTGTTGAAGTGAAGGGAACGGGACATGAGATTCCGTACTTCGGCTGGGCGGGATTCTATCCTGTTGCCAAAATGTATCTCGATACAATCAGATAATTATTCCAACGGAGAAAACATCATGAAAAAGCTATTTGCAGCAACAATCATCCTGCTTGCGGTTGCTGAAGCAGGTTTGTCACAGAATATCAACTGGAGATCGTTAGGCGAGGATCAACGCAACATCATCCACTTGAATTTTGGATATGACTACGGAGTGACGGCCGAAGCGGGCTACGGCCGGATGTTCACGTTCATCAGGCCGGTTGTCGTGGGAGTGGATTTTTCTGTTCCGATGGGAGAGAATCTCGTTGACGACTTCAAAGCTAAAATCGGGGCACAGATTGAAGTTGTTGAGATGGGGGGATTTTCGGCCACGCTGCGTATCTTCTCGATTTTCAGACGATACGAGAATGAGTTGGTGAGAATCGTCAGCTTCGGCTCCGAATTGGGACTTGTGGCGGGATATTACAGTCCGACGTGGCACGCCGCCGGCGAATTCGGATTCGACAAATCCATCGTGTCGCATCTGAAACATTCCGACGTCATGCGAAGCTCTTATCCGCGGATACGGAACGGCTGGTACATTCCGTCGGGGGGGCATTTCTATTACGGCATCCAGGCAGGCAAGACGCTTGGGGAAAGCCTTGACCTTTCGTTCCGGGTAGGCGCAACCGAGGCACAACATATCGACGAACAGGCCGCTGTACCGTACTATCTTCAATTGGGGTTGGGGATAAGATTCTGACCGTGACGATCAGATGAGAAAGTTGATAGAAAACTCCTTCTGGATAGCACTCGTGGTCATCAGCGTGTCGCTTTGGCTTGCGGCGGTATGGCTGATGTTCCACGACTGATGGGAAAACTTTAAGAATCCAAGTAGGGACGTTCAATTGTCCGAAGGACTCCTTTGGAGAACGTCCCTCCGGCTGGAAGAGCCTGCAATGACCTACCCCGAAAAAGCTACTCTCTCCAAACTTTCTTATCTTTAGTACAGCAGTTTTTCATCTCCAATTCATAGCTGAAAGAAATACGTCCATGATGCCCTCAGAATTGATGAACAGCATACATCTCAAAGCGAAATCCCTCAAGAAATCCATCGTGCTGCCCGACGCAACGGATGAACGCGCCATTCAGGCGGCGCGGATTCTTCTCGATAAGGGACTCGTTGCCCCCATTCTCATCGGCGATGCGGGCGCTATTGAAGAGCAGGCGAAGAAAACAAGCGTGCAACTTGGTGGCATTCGCGTCATCGATCCGAAAAAATCCGAAAAGCTGAGCGACTTCTCACACATCTTCTTCAATCTCCGAAAGGAAAAAGGAATCACGTTTGAAGAAGCGCAGAAAGCGATGACGAACCCGCTTTACTTCGGTGCCATGATGGTACGCGAGGGCATGGCCGATGGCAGCGTTGCCGGTTCGCTTTCCACCACAGGCGACGTCCTGCGTGCCGCCATTCAGGTGATCGGGCTGGCCGATGGAATTACGATTGTCTCCAGCTTTTTCCTGATGGTATTTCCGCATCAGGTGTTCTCGTTTGCCGATTGCGCCGTTGTGCCCGACCCGACGCCCGAGCAACTTGCCGACATCGCCGCCTCGACTGCCGATAATCACAAAAAGCTCACGGGCGAAGAACCGCGTGTTGCGATGCTTTCGTTCTCCACAAAAGGAAGCGCGAGCCATCCGCTTGTGGAGAAAGTGCAGCAGGCAACGGAGATTCTCAAAAAGAAGCGTGCCGATTTGCTGGTCGATGGCGAGTTGCAGCTCGATACGGCAATTGTTCCGAAGGTTGCACAAAGCAAAGCGCCCGGCTCGCCTATCGGCGGTCGTGCAAATGTGTTGGTCTTTCCTGACCTGAATGCCGGTAACATCGGCTACAAACTCGGCCAGCGGTTAGGCGGCGCGGAGGCAATCGGCCCGGTGGTGCAGGGATTGCGCAAGCCGGCCTTCGACCTTTCCCGCGGGTGCAGCGTTGACGACATCGTGAATGTTGCGGCGATCAATGCCGTGGTCGGAACTGTGTGAAGTTGAATTAATTGACTGAACCTTGAAGTACGTTTGTCTGGTTTGTACTTTGAATTGTCATTAACAGGAGGGGAGATATGAAGGGAATACAGTTATTGTTGGTTGCGTGGATTGTTCTTTTGCAACTTAGTTGCGCCGACAAAGCAGTCACGTCGAAAGAGCCCGAACAGATTTTGCATGATTGTTCCGATCCGCCCGTTGTACGTACGGGCGAAGCGACGTACTACACGTGGGCAAACGGCGGCGGCAATTGCATGTTCGACCCGACGCCGAACGACTTGATGGTGGCGGCAATGAATCACGTTGATTATGCAGGTTCGGGCGTTTGCGGTTCGAGCGTGAGAATAACAGGTCCAAGCGGCGAAGTAACAGTCCGCATTGTGGATCAGTGCGGGGATTGTCCTGTCGGCAACATTGACTTAAGCCCGGCAGCATTCTCGCGCATCGCCGATATTTCGCTTGGGCGCGTGCCGATCACATGGCGCTTCGTCCCGACCGCTGTTCAGGGAAACATCATCTACCATTTCAAAGATGGCAGCAATCAATGGTGGACAGCGGTGCAAATCCGCAACCATCGCTATCCGATCGCGCGGGTTGAGTACAGAACGCAGCAGGGAACGTTCACGTCGGTGAACCGGACAGACTACAACTATTTCGTTGAACCGGGCGGAATGGGTCCGGGGCCGTACACGTTTCGTGTAACCGACATCTACGGTCATGTGTTGGTAGATAGCAATGTTGTACACCGCGAAAATCAGAACGTGGCGGGAAGCGGGCAGTTTCCGTTGTGTAATTAGTACTGACTGTAGTTCATAAGCCACAGAGGCACCGAGACACGGACCCTTCTCAGGAGTTTCCGTTGCTTGCGACTCTGTGGCAAACAATTGTTGATGTAAGTGAGGGAGAACGAAGATGAAGGAATCGGCAAGAGTGATGATGACGGCAATGAAGGTTGCGGCAGTTCTTTTTCTGATTGTGATTTCCGGTTGTACCGACGCAACAGACGCGGTGAAGCCGCAAACGGCCGTCGAGGATGATGTGAATCAAGAAGTCTTCATTGAGGCGGGCGATTCTCTTTCTTTGATTGATGCGTTGGGGAGAAGATGTGACACGCCGTTGCGGACGGGCTTCGCTACATACTACATAGAAGCGAACGGCGGCGGCAATTGCCTGTTCGACCCTACCCCGAACGATTTGCTGGTTGGCGCAATGAACTCGATTGATTACGCCAACTCGGATATCTGCGGCGCAACGGTTATGGTGTGGGGCCCGAAGGGCAGTGTGGCAGTGCGCATCGTTGACCAGTGCGGCGGGTGTTCGGAAGGTTCCATTGATTTGAGTCCGCTCGCGTTCTCACGCATTGCCGATCTTCCGCAAGGTATTGTGCCTATCAAATGGAAACTAATTGCCGCGCGGGTACAGGGAAATATTCTCTACCATTTTAAAGACGGCAGCAACCAGTGGTGGACTGCGGTACAAGTTCGCAATCACCGCTACCCGATAGCGCGGCTGGAATATTTCTCCGGCGGGAGTTGGATAAACGTGCAGCGGCTCAGTTACAACTATTTTGTCGAATCAAACGGGATGGGCCCCGGTCCGTACACATTCCGCGTTACCGATCTGTTCGGCCACGTTCTGGTGGATAACGGCATTCCGCATATCGAAAACGGAAGCGTTCCGGGTGCACGACAATTTCCGTTGTGCACTGTTGTGAAGGAGTTCTGAGAAATACAAGTTCCCGAAAAACAATCATCCGAAAATCCGGATACACTATGCGATCAGTAGACTGCTGGGCTGTGTTGTGTGCTTGCATGACGGCCATTCTGCTCACTTCATGTGCTTCACAATCTGTGTACATGCAAAATCTCACCTCCGACGGCACGATGGTCAAGCCGCCTCTGTTCATGACAGACGATACGAAAGAGGGTGATGTCCGGGTTGTTCCGAAGGTGTCTGTCGCGGCACGGCAGACTCTCGTCGGCAGGGCACACGAACATTCCAACGTTAACGACAGCGGCGTGTTTCAGGTGGATACAGTAATGCAGAACGGCACAACGCAATACTTCGAGAGGGCGGGCGTGAACAAGAATTCTTTTCAGGGGAGGAATTTCCGCTGGGAGCCGCCGAGGGTAACAGCGTCGGTGGATTTCGAGTACTTTGTGACGAAGACATTTTCCGTAGTTGCGGGGGCGAATTACTCATCGGGCAGTTCGCGGAGTTTCCTCGGCGCGGCGGGGGGAGTCGGCTTTTCGTTCGAAAGCAAGAATCTCGGCTTGCGTATCGATCTCGGCGCGCATTGGAGTTCGGTTGCGTACACCGTTGATTACGTCGTCGCGACGAAACTGTTCGGCGAGTCGGATCAGCGGGTTGAGTTTTTCCGCGAGTCGGGGAAATCATCCTACCTGAATTCGTACGGCGCCTTCACGCTCAACACAAAATTCAAGTCGTCGCCGATTCAGGGATTTCTGCAGCTCGGCATCAACCGTCAGACGCTGGTTGAGATCGAGCGGCGGACATCGTTCGTCGGCAACTCGGTTGTGCTGCAATCTGCATCGTTCTTTATTGTGACGCCGGGGGTATTTTTCAACGTTGCGCCAGGGACAAGAATCGTTGCCGGGATACATTTGGCCGATGAGACCGAGTTGCTTGAAGCCGATCCCGGAGTGTTGCTCTCGCCGTTTCTGCAAATAGAAATCGGGCTTTGACCCGTTCTATGCGCGAACCTGTCGAACCAGCCACGCAACACCCAAAACGGCTGATGCAACGGCCACCGCAGTGGGCGAAGTGGGAAAGTCGAGCTTGAACGCAAGAAACAACCCGACGATTGGTGAGAGCATCCCAAGAAGAACTGCAGTAAGAAAAATCCACTTTACCCGCTTTGCAATCAACATTGCGGCAACCGGCGGAACAACAAGAAAGCCGAAGACAAACACATCTCCCACCATGTGTGTCGCCACCGAAATGACAACGGCGGCGATAATGTAGAATAGCATTTCCCAGAGGCCTGTGTTGTATCCCTGCGTGCCCGCCGTCTCCGCATCAAATGAGATGTACGAGAATTCTTTGAAGAAGAGAAGATGGACCGCCATCGTCACAACAAACACTCCTGCCATCAGATAGAACAACTCCGGCGTGACAAAAAGAATATCGCCGCGCAGAAGGTTTTCAATCTCCGAAGCTTCAACCTTCGGCGCTTTCTGCATAACGAGAATGCGTGCTGCAATCGAAAACACAAACACGAAGCCGAGAACGGCGTCCTTCGGGATGTGTTTTCCCGTGAGGAGTGTTGAGAGGATGATGACAGATGCAATCGTTACTACAAGCGACCCGATCGTGTGGGGGAGGGCGAACACCGGGAGAAACGTCAGAGCGAGACCCAGCACCGACACTTGTGTCAGAACAGCTCCCAAAAACACGACACGCTTTGCGACGATATACACCCCGAGGAACGCGCAGAGCGTCCCGACAAGCATGCTGCCGTACAGGGCATACGGAAACTCCCTGACAACGGTCAGGACAATGTCATGCGTTTCCATTGTCTCCCCCCGCGCGAATTATCTTGGCTCCACCCACGTTCGAGACAGTTACCGGCATTTCGTACAATGCAGAGAGGTTTTCCGCGGTAAGAATTTCGTCGACATCTCCCACCTGAAAAGCCGACCGCTCGACGAGCGCGATGCGCTTCACGTAGTTCGCAACATCATCCAATAGATGACTGACCATCAGCACCGTGAGCTTGTCGTGCTCATGCAAGTGGCGGACAAGCTGGAGAATGGAAAGTCGTGACGAGAGATCCATGCCGTTCGTCGGCTCGTCGAGAATGAGAACCTCCGGCTCGGAAGCAAGCGCACGGGCGATAAGCGTGCGCTGCTTCTGTCCGCCGGAAAGATCTTTGAACGCAACATGCTTCAGCTCGCTGATATCGACATGCTGAAGACTTTCATGCACAATTCTTCTATCATGTTGCGAAACCGATTTCAGCAAACCAACCTGACGGTAACGTCCCATCGCAACCACTTCTTCCACAGTGTATGGCATGACATAGTCTACCGTATCGCGTTGCGGCACGTAGCCAAACCGGACGGGCTTCCCGTTGTTGTTCCGGACAATAACTTCCCCACTCATCGGCTTCAGTGTTCCGAGTATTGCGCGCAAGAGTGTTGTTTTGCCCGCCCCGTTCGGTCCAACAAGCCCGAAGAAATCGCCGTCGAGAATCGAGAACGATATGTCCTTCAGAACAATCTTCGGACCGTAACCCAGCGTCGCATTGCGAAATTGAATCAGTGGTTGCATTGCAGGTCCTTATTTCAATGCCTCAACGAGTGTACGAATATTGTAGTCCATCATCGAAATGTAATCCCTCGCTTCATCAACTCCTCCCACGGAAGTCGGAAGCCGGAGCACCGTGGCCGAGGTTGAGCGCGCAATTTGCTGCGGGGCGCTTGCATCATAGAACGGCTCGACAACAATCGCCTTGATGTTTCCCGCCCTCACTTTTTGGATGAGTTGCGCCGTGTGGCCTGGCGACGGCTGTATGCCGGGCTTCGGCTCAACCTGATCAACGACGTCGAGGCCCAACCAAGCTGCAAAATACGACCAGCTTTTGTGAAAGGTGATGAGTTTTGCGCCTTTGAGCGGCCTCATCGCGTCTTCCCACTCCGTAATCTTCGTATCAAGCTTTTTCAGAAATGCCTCAGCGTTTGTGCGAAAGAACTGCTCATCGGCGGGAGAGGATTTGATGAGAGACGCGACGATCTCGTTGACGATGGCTCGAATATTTCGCGGATCAAGCCAGTAATGCGGATTACCGTACCGATGAACATCTCCCTGGCTTGCGTCAACTTTGTCGGGCACTTCCAGCTTGTGGATGGATTTTGAAAGATTGACAACGTCGAGGCGGGCATTGCGTGAGCCGTCAATAATCTGCGGGGCCCACATCTCCAACTCCATTCCAATCATGAGAAACACGTCGGCCGATTTCAGCTTCATCATGTAGCTCGGTTTCACTTCCACAAAATGCGGGTTCTGATCTCCGCGAACGATGTGATCAACCGTAACTTTGTCGCCTCCAATCTGCCGGGCAAAATCGGCAAGATCGGGAAGCGTGGTGACGACGCGGACTGTTGCGTGTGCGACAATCGGCAGGGTCATCATAGCAAGAACTGCAAGTATCTTCTTCATGTTCATAGTCCTTTCACTGTTAGAAGGGATGCGCTTTATGCGGACCCAGCGAGAACAGCACCTGTAATGCAATCGAGTTTACCGACTGACTTACTCCGGCAATGTCCGTTCTGGTGTTTTGATACTGCAAACGAAGGCCCAGTGTTTCTTCAACAGGATAGTAACCGAAGAACACGGCGATAGCCCGCGCTTTGTCATCATCGTCGTATGGTGATTGGCTCCAATCGAAGCGGGCACCGACGCTGTACGTTTTCAAGAACTGATAGTCGGCAAAGATGTACATGCCGGACGTTTTAATACTGCGTCGTTCCGGATTGCCGGCATCATCAACAAACTGGTTGAACTCGCGGTCTTGACGGCCTTTTCTGGTGTTGAACAGATATTCTCCCTGCAGCGTGAGCGACGTGTACATGTCGGGTTTATACTTGTATTTGAAATCGAAATTCCAATACCAGAACCGGTCGCGGTTGTACGGATCGTGAATGCCGGTGTACATGCTGATGCCGGTTTCAAGATCGCTGTAATCGGTCAGCGTGAAGAAACTCATCACGCGTCCCGACGTTGCATAGGTCGGCTTGGCTTCAGTGGTATCCTCAATTCCGGTCGCTTCGCCGATCGATGTTCCTCTGAGCAGATCGAAGGTGAGTTTAGTGTAGATGTTGCCGGTAGGAAGCAATGTGCTGACCGACAGGCCGAGATCGTTCAGTCCCTCGTCTCCGAAGAACCGTTCCTGCGAAAGGGGTTGTGTCACAAATGCCCATTGATGCGGGTGCATCATGTTGATCTTGCCAAAGTCAACCCGGTACTTTCCCAGCCGTACGTTCAGGTCAAGCGGCAAGCCGCGGAATACTGTTGCGTATGCTTCTTCCAGACTGAAATCAACATGATCACCGTTGTGACTGTGCATCGCCAGGACAACATCGGCGCGTGAAAACGGATTGAGATACGATGACACGACAAGCTCGAGTTCCTGGAAACGGAAATCGGGGCGGCTGAATTCGCGAACGCCGTCTGCCAAGCGTTCTCCATCATGTGAATCAATGATGAAACGCGGGATAACACTGATATCGGGATTAAGAGATGTTTGAGCATTGCCGGAAACGAACACAAGCGCGAGCAATGCCCCTGCACAAATTGCATGACGAAGCATAAAATCCTCCTTATTGGATTACTTACGATAATTGGAAGCGTAAAAGAACAGGAGAAGTTATGCGAAAGGCGGGCCGCGCTTGCCGGAATAAACTACATCTGTTTCAACTGTTTGCCCGGTATGCGAAGGGAATATGGCAATGGAAACAACGGCAGCATCAAATGTGAATGAGCGGCTGACATCAGCGGAAAAACGTTGCGCAAACTGTGAGCAGGCAAGGCAATGACGCGCCTGATCGAGCGGGACGTGAATTTCCCTGGCGCCGCAGTCGTGGCTGGAGAGAACCGGCTCCGAATGCAGCGGCAGGTTTGCGTGATCGTGGTGGGCCAGATCGACCAGCGTGTTGCCAAGGAGGTACCCCAGAATGGCAAAAACGGAGAACGTATGTCGTAAGAACAAAGCCATTGCGTGTAGAATATATGCGAAGCGGGGGCGAGAAACAAGCAACGTCTACAATCGTATCTTCACTCCGCCGTTCATCACAAACCCGTCCACGGGGGCAAAGAGGTCGTTGAAAATCGGATTCGTGATTGTGCCTGTGTAAATGCTGCCGTATCGTGTCAGACACACAAATGGTTCGATCTGAGCTATCATGGGCAGGGGCTCAGTCCCTACTCGGTTTTTGCTGTCTTCCGCCTTGACTCAATCATGCTGTATATCAACGGCAGCGCAAACATTGTCAACAATGTTGACGTTATCAACCCCCCTATGACAACCGTTGCCAACGGTCGCTGCACTTCAGCACCAGTCCCATGAGAAAGTGCCATGGGAATGAAACCGAGGCTTGCAACGAGTGCGGTCATTAGCACGGGACGTAACCGGTCTGATGCGCCTTTGATGACTGCAAACATCAGCTCGTGACCTTCCTTCAGAAGTTGGTTGATGTGGGAGATCATCACCACGCCATTGAGGACTGCGACTCCAAACAGTGCGATGAATCCGATCGAAGCAGACACACTCAGGGGAAGGTCACGGATGAACAGGGCTACCACTCCTCCGCATAACGCAAAGGGGAGATTCAGCAAGATGAGAAGCGAGTGGCGCAAGTTTCCGAAGGTCGTAAACAACAGGACAAAGATGATGAAAATGGACAATGGGACAACAACCAGCAGGCGTTGTGTGGCACTCTCTTGATGCTCGAATTGACCGCCCCAGGTAATGTAGTACCCGGCAGGCAAGCTCACTGAGCGCTCAATACGCTGCTTTGCTTCTGCGACAAAAGTCCCGATGTCGGTTCCACGAACATTGCATTCGACGACTATCCTTCGCTGCCCGAACTCACGGCTCACCTGCACCGGCCCTTCCTCAGCAACGATGTGGGCGACTTGTTTCAAGGGTATTGTTCCACCGCTCGGCAAGCTGACAAGGGTATTCTCGATACCCTGGATGTCTCCTCGAACACTCTCAGGATAACGGACAAGCACCCCATATCTTGCCTGGCCTTCGATGACTTCTGTGGCAATCTTCCCGCCGATAGCGGTCTCAATGACACGCTGAACATCGGCGACATTCAGGGCGTAGCGTGCGATGGCGGCACGGTCAACATAGATGTTCAGATATGTTTGTCCTGCAACCTGCTCAGTCGATACATCGGCTGCTCCGGGAACGGTACGAACGATGTCGGCGATCTGATCCGCCTTCTCTTTGAGGATTGTGAGATCGTCCCCGAAAAGCTTGATGGCAATATCAGACTTAACTCCGGTGACAAGCTCGTCAACACGCATGGCGATTGGCTGTGTGACATTGTAGTTCACGCCCGGAATGTGCTCCAGTTCTTTGACCATCTTATTCACAAGCTCTTCTTTGGTTTTCGCGGTCTTCCATTCCGATTTGGGTTTGAGGGTCACATAAATGTCGCTCAGGTTTACTCCCATGGGATCCGTGGCTATGTCTGGACGACCCAAACGACCTACCACGAATTCCACTTCCGGAAACTGCATAATGATCTGCTGGATCTTCTTCTCCATCTCAATGGATTCTGTCAGCGAGATGCTCGGCATGCGGATCGGCTGAATGAGAATGGAACCTTCATCTAACTCGGGAATGAACTCTGTCCCGAGGCTCGGAACCAAAGCAAACGAGCCAACAAGAACCGCAAGGGCAATAGTGAATGTGATTGTTTTACGCCTGACCGCTCTTTCGAGCAACGGCGTGTAAACCAAACGAATCCAGTGAATCAGCCTCGGTTCCTTGTGCGTTTTCTTTTCTCGCAACAGCAGACTGCTGACAACGGGAACGAATGTCAGCGTAAGTAACAGCGATCCTATCAATGCAAGCCCCACCGTCAACGCCATCGGCTTGAACATCTTTCCTTCGATGCCCTCCAGCGTTAGAATGGGGATGTACACCGCTATAATGATGAGAATGCCAAAGAGTATTGGGCGCCCCACTTCTTTTGCTGCGCTGGAGATCAATTGCAGTTTGGTCTCGTCGGCTTCCTTGTGTGTCAGTCTGCGAGTGAAGTTCTCCACCATCACCACAGAGCCGTCAACGATCATCCCAAAGTCAATTGCGCCAAGGCTCATCAGGTTGGCTGTCAATCCAAGCCATTCCATCCCGATAAATGCAAACAGCATCGAAAGCGGGATAGTTGATGCGACGATGAGAGCAGCCCGAATGTCGCCAAGGAAAAGAAGCAGTACGGCAATTACAAGAAGTCCGCCTTCAACGAGGTTCGTGCGAACGGTGGTGATGGTCTTTTGAACAAGATCAGTTTGATCGTAGTACGGATGGATCTTGACATGCGGAGGAAGAGACTTGTTGATCTCTTCGACTTTTGCCTTGACACGCTGAATGACCTTCTGACTGTTCTCCCCTCTGAGCATCATTACAATGGCAGCACTCACCTCGCCACGACCCTGCATGACAACTGCTCCCTGCCGGTTTTCAGGTCCGATTGTCACCCGTGCAACGTTCCTGATGTATATAGGGGTGCCATGATCGTTCTTGACAACAATGTTCTCGAAGTCCTGCTCTTTGCTTGCAAGACCAATCCCCCGAATAATGTATTGCTCTGAGGCATGTTCGAGGTAGTTGCCGCCTGCGACGGAATTGCTTTTCTCCACAGCCTCAAACACCTCGTCGAGAGTAAGGTTGTAGCTCAACAGCTTGTTGGGATCCACGATGATATGATACTGCTTCACAAGTCCGCCGAAGCTGTTCACTTCCGTTACGCCGGGCACTGTGCGCAGTTGTGGCTTGATGATCCAGTCCTGGATTGAGCGAAGTCCCATGAGGTCAAGACTATCGCTTTCAAGGAAGTACTGGTAGATTTCTCCCATCCCCGAAGCGATTGGCCCCATCTCCGGTTCGGGAACCGTCGGAGGGAGAGACTGCCTTGCTTTCTGGAGTCGTTCAAGAACAAGTTGCCGAGCGAAATAGATATCCACGCCATCTTCAAACACAACCGTTATCACGCTCAACCCATACTTGGAAATTGACCTGACTTCGGTGAGGCGAGGAAGGCCGTTCATTGCCACCTCGATGGGGAAGGTGACAAGCTTCTCCACCTCGACGGGGGAAAGCCCGTGTGCTTCGGCAATGATTTGCACTTGAACATTCGTCACATCGGGGAACGCATCAATGGGAATGTTGTTCAGCGAATACAACCCGAGAGCGGCAAGCAGGATTGTCATTGCAGCAACGAGCAAGCGCTGCTTGAGAGCAAAGTCTATTATTCGATCAATCATTTGATTCTCCGACGACTAATGTTCTTCACCAAACGTTTCCTTGGCAAGCTCCGACTTGAGGAAGAAGCCGCCTTTGACAACAATTCTCTCTCCCACAAGCAAGCCGTCAAGAACCTCGGCAAACTCTCTTGTCTCAACTCCGGTGCGAACATCCCGGCGTTCAAATGTTGTATCATTCAGAGCGATGAAGACAAAATGCTTCTCGGTTTCTCCGAGAAGTGCGCTTGCCGGAATCTTGATCGTCTCTTTCCCGAATTGGGTCTGGACGTTTACCGTGCAGAACATCTCCGGCTTGAGTCTCCCGCGCTTGTTTGGAACGTCGACTCGTGCCTTTACGGTTCGGGTTCTCTCGTCCAGCACATTGTAGATTGTTGAGATCGACCCCGGGAAGGAATCGGGATATGCAGCGACGATCACAAATGCTTTCATTCCTGCACGCACAAGGGGGAGGTCCTTCTCATAGAGGTCGGCAAGTACCCACAGTGTCGAAAGGTCTGCAAGCTCAAAAAGCTCAGTGCCAACTTGCACATAGGCGCCACGACGAACATTGCTCTTGATGATGGTTCCTGCGAAGGGTGCTCGAATGTGAAGATGTGATTGAGGAACCCGGTTGACTTCCAGGTCATCCACCTCTGCATCGCTCAAACCGATGACGATAAGTTTTTGCTTTGCTGACTCGTAGATTGCCCTTGCCGCCACGCTGTCATCACTCGCTTTGGACCGAGAACGTTTCCAACGCTCGGATGCCTGCAGGAATTCGTTCTGCAATGACAGGAATTCCTGGCTGAACAGTTCGAGAAGAACTGCGTCCTTGCCAGCGTAGTCATTGGTGAAGGCAGAGACATTTTCTATTCTTCCGCTGACACGGGCGGTGATTTGAGCAAGGTGACGCTCGTCGAAGCTGACATTGCCGGGCAGTGAAAGTGGAACAGCGACGGACTTTCTTTGAACAGACTCGACTTTTATCCCGGCATGGAAAACCTTGTGCCTGTCGAGATGAACAACTGTTCCCGCAGCTTCCTCCTTCATGTGTTCATTGTGGTCTTCGTCTGACTCTTTGGCTTGTTGCCGACAACCCGAAAGGGTAATGACTGCAGCAAGCGTAATGGCAAGTGCGTATGTCGTGTATGTCATGCTCAATCTCCTGAAGAAAACAAAGTGTCAAAGGGCAATTCACCGGACGCTTCCAATGCGGCAAGTGCTGCGGCGTGGTTGTACATCGCTCGAAGATGTTCGACTTGCGTTGCCTGATACGTGCGATAGATATCAAGCAAGTTGAGAATGTCTAGCTGGCTGTTCTGATACTGATTGATGGCGCTGGAGAGAATGTCGTCAGCATCCGCAAGAAGCGACGTATCGAAGGTGATCAATTGAGATTGCGTGGTTTTGACCGCCTCGATTGCGTTGCGAATGCTTGCCTGCACCTGCAACGCTACGGCGTTCTGGTTCAATCTCGCAGCATCCCCGAGCACACGAGCTTCTTGAACTTGCCCGGCAGGTTCCTGCCAGAACCAGAGAGGGAGAGTCGCCTTTAATTCGATCCCCCACAATGGAGCAACACTTCCACGGCGCTGATGTGCAAGACCAAGCTGGAAGTCCGGTAAGTATGTTGTCCTTGCCAGAGAGAGTATTTGGTCTTGGCGTTGGATACCAAGCTCTGCAATTCGCATTGTGGAGCTACGCTCACTGAGTGAAGCGGCGACCGAGTCGAGGTTCAAATGCAAAGGCAGCGTAGGGAAGTCATCGATGAGCACGATTGGCTGTTCAGCATCTCTGCCTAAGAGGAGATTGAGTTCATGCTTGTGTCGCTGCTGCTCTCGTTGCGCTTCGATGATATCATTCGTCAACCGTGCATGTTCGACTTTGGCTCGAAGGATTTCAAGGTACGAACTCGTCCCGGCCTGGTACTTTGCATTGAGCTGTTCCTGGAGGTCTCGGAAAAGAATGATCTGCCGGTCCAGATTCTTGACAACCCTTTGACTTAGGAGCAATCGGAAGTATGTCTGTTTTACCTCAGCGGCAATGAGAACAACTGCCCTGCCATAGCGAAGACGTGCAACTTGCACCTCGGTTGAGGCGACGTCAATCCTTGCGCTCCTCTTGGTTGGGAACTCAATTGGTTGGGTGATGCTGATGTCTCTTTCGTTGGCCTCGTTCGGTTTGAGAATAGATTGACTTTCGTTCCAGGCAACGCCAAGTTCAGGATTTGGAATTCGTCCCGCCTGCAAGATGCGGGCGTCCGCAACTTCCTGAAACTTGCCGGCTTTGAGAACCGTTGGATTGTTCTGTAGTGCCACGATGATGGCATCAGAGAGGGAGAGTCGATCCTGGGTTTGTGCCCGTGCGGACATTGTGCCCATGAGCAAAAGCAATCCCGCCCGAATGAAATACATTCTCAAGGCGAACCTCGCTGCAAAGTGATAATTAGTTGAATAACTGAGATTATGGAGTTGGTCGTCGTATGCGACTGAGCAACTCCCGTAGGAATCTGCTTACGCAGTTATGGGAGGGCGAAACACCGACTTCTTTGGCGGTGAAGGAACCGTGAAAGAGAAAGAGGCGAAAGGCGGTTCAGCAGCCTGCGCGTAGCTGGGGGTGGCCGTTCTATGCACGACCGCAGGAACGTGACAGACACAAGAGCAAGCAGAAGAGCCCATAGTAGATGGAGACTTTGTTGAGGAATCATGATTCCCCGACAGTGAACACACTAACGAGCTGCAACTATTCTCTGTTGTCCCATTCAGACAATCGGTATCGCCACACCAAACGATTGAGGCTGTAAAGCAAAAAAAGATAAGTATTTGGCTGAAAGTCATCATAAGACTAAAGGAATATATCTAATCGGCATCGCAATTCCAAAAAACTGAGAGAGACGGTCTGAAACCGCAAATAACGCTAACTGTTGAAACGGCGAAGACATGCAACGTAATGATGAATGCCATGACTCTCATGAATTTAACATTCGAAGAGATGTCATGAAATGAAACTGATGATATTCTTTCCTACCATCATTCACAAAAAATCACGTCATTACTGTAGCTCCCTTTCAGGAGCCCCGTCTTTCCCGACTTGTCTCAAGAGGAGAATGTAATGTTCGTTCCGCGTGTGCGGGTTATTCTGTTGTGCCTCTCTATGCTCTCGGACGTTTATGCGACTGGAAATGACATGAATGCCACGCAACCCCCGATGGCGGAAATCAAACCGCATGTGTTGGAGAAACACGGCCATATCCGCACCGACAATTACTACTGGCTGCGCGAGCGTGACAATCCGCAGGTTCTTGAATATCTCAACGCTGAAAACCGCTACACCGATGCCGTGATGGCTCCGGTGAAGCAATTTGAGCAGAAGCTGTTCGATGAAATGAAGGCACGCATCAAGCAGACCGACCTTTCTGTTCCATACAAACTGGATGACTACTTCTACTACACTAAATACGAGAGCGGTAAAGAATACCCCATCTACTGCCGGAAACGGGGCTCACTTGATGCGCTGGAAGAAGTGATGCTCGATGGAAACGAGATGGCGAAAGGCCACGGCTTCTTCAACATAGGAAGTACGGCAGTCAGTTTTCAGCAGGATATCGTTGCTTTCACTGTTGACACTGTTGGACGCCGCTTCTATACAATCCGTTTCAAGGATCTCAGATCCGGTGAAATCATGCCGGACGAGATACGCTCATCTACCGCAAATATCGCATGGGCAAACGACAACACAACTCTTTTTTATACGAAGCAGGATCCGGCCACCCTGCGGGCCCATAGAGTGTACCGTCATACGTTAGGTACAGACGCATCGAAGGACACTCTCGTTTATGAGGAAGAGGATAGCACGTTCAGTTGCAGCGTCTTCCGGACGAAATCCAAACAATACATAATGATTGCTTCACGGCAGACCCTCAGTACGGAGTATCGCTACTGTGATGCCAACACGCCGGACGGCCAGTTCAGAATCATTATGTCCAGAATGGATAATCACGAGTACTCCGTTGAACATTTCGAGAGCAACTTTTACATCCGGACGAATTACAAGGCAAAGAATTTCCGTCTGATGCGAACACCGGTATTGGACACGCGCATGCTTTCCTGGAGAGATGTGATTGTTCACAGGCGAGGTACGCTGCTGGAAGGATTCGCGATCTTCAAGGACTTTCTTGTTGTTACAGAGCGAAAGAACGGTCTGCGCCAGATACGCGTTCTTCCCTGGAGCGGCGGCGAGCATTACATCCAGTTCGACGAGAGTGTCTACGCTGTAGGTGTCGGAATCAACCCGGATTTTGACACACATCTGCTTCGCTACAATTACCAATCATTGATCACTCCCAACTCCGTTGTTGAGTATGACATGGCGAGGCGGACGAGGACGGTGTTGAAGCAGGATGAAGTGTTGGGGGGCTACAATCCCGACAGGTACCAAACGGAGCGTGTGTTTGCAAAAGCGCCTGACGGACTCCTTGTCCCGATCTCGCTTGTCTATAAAAAGGGGATGAGAAGAAACGCAGACAATCCGTTGGTGCTGTATGGCTACGGCTCGTACGGCATAAGCACGGACGCGACGTTCGCATCCAACCGGTTGAGTCTGCTCGACCGCGGGTTCATCTATGCTATCGCGCATGTTCGCGGGGGGCAGGAGCTTGGGCGCGAGTGGTATGAAGACGGAAAGATGCTGAAGAAAAAGAACACCTTCACCGACTTCATTGCGTGTGCCGAATTTCTCATTCAAGAACGGTATACAACTCCCCGGAAACTCTTTGCACAGGGAGGAAGTGCCGGCGGCCTGTTGATGGGCGCGGTGATGAATATGGCGCCCAACTTCTTCAAGGGGATTGTAGCAACCGTTCCCTTTGTTGATGTCGTCACGACGATGCTTGACGAGACGATTCCGCTGACAACATCGGAGTATGACGAATGGGGAAATCCGAACGAAAAAGAACACTACGACTACATGCTTTCATATTCCCCCTATGATAACGTTGAGGCAAAGAACTATCCCAACCTGTTGGTGATGACGGGGTTGCATGACTCGCAGGTACAATACTGGGAGCCGGCCAAATGGGTTGCAAAACTCCGTGCTCTGAAAACCGACAACAATCTGCTTCTCCTCAAGACAAACATGGAAGCCGGACACGGCGGCTCCTCCGGCAGGTTTCGCAGGCTCCGCGAAACTGCGCTGCAATACGCGTTCATATTGCATCTCGTCGGGATAACAAGATAGCATGAACCGATCCCAACATCAGAATCCCGCCGGATTCAAACCCTTGCCGCTATTCACAAAAATCCTGCTTGTCACGGCGGGAACGATATCGCTCGGCGTCGGCATCGTCGGGGCGTTTCTTCCTGTGCTGCCGACAACGCCGTTTGTGCTGCTTGCCGCAATCTGCTACGTTCGCAGTTCGCAACGTTTGTACGAGCGCCTGATGCAAAGCCGGTTTGCAAGCAAGCATGTCCACAACGTGCTGGCCGGGAAGGGCATTCCGCTCTCGGTCAAAGTCATTTCACTTTCTATCTCTGCAGTCATGATCGGGTATGTGAGCATCTTCGTGACGGAACATTTCGTCGTTCGCATGTTGCTCGGCCTGCTGTATCTCGTACAACTCGGGTTTATGTTGAAGATGAAGACCCTGAAGCATCATCAGGCAGAAGCCGATTTTCCTGAAGGCCGTTTGCTGGACGAGGCGTGATTCGTTTTCTACCGGAAGATGTATGCGGAGAAGTCTGTCGATTTTCGTATCTTCTTGATGCTGTTCTCACAAACTGAAAGATACGATCATGCAAATCGGAATTGTCGGACTTCCGTTTTCCGGAAAATCCACGCTCTTCCAAACCATCACGAAATCCCACTTTGATCCCGCGGCTCTTGGCAAGGCTGAAGCCCATCATGCCGTTGTGAAAGTGCCCGATGCCCGGCTGGATGAGTGTTCCCGAATCTTTTCCCCGAAACGGACAGTCAACGCTACCATTGAATTTGTCGATGTTGTTGGATTGAAAAAAGGCGAAACGGGCTCGACGCAATTCACAACGAACTTTCTCTCCAACGTCAAGACGAACGACGCGCTTGTTCAGGTTGTACGCCTCTTTGCGAATGATGCCGTACCGCATCCCGACGGAACGATTGACGCACAACGGGATATTGATTCCTTCGAAACAGAGTTCATACTTTCGGATCTCGCCGTTGTGGAGAACCGGGTCGAGCGGCTGAAGAAGCAGGTGATGAAGTCGGGAGATGAGTTGGGCAAACGCGAACTGCCAGTGTTGGAGAAATGCAAACACATTCTTGACTCGGCAACACCGCTGCGCGAACATGACTTCTCGAAAGAAGAACTTCAATTGCTGAAGACGTATCAGCTTCTCTCCATCAAACCGATGTTGATCGCCTTGAACCTTGATGAATCGCAGCGCGATCAGGCCGATTCTCTGCGCAAAAAGGTCGCCGAACTGAAGGAAGGGAAGCATACGAAAGTCGTTTCCTTCTTCGGCAAGATCGAAATGGAGATGTCGGAACTTGCGGATGAAGAAGCCTCTGTATTCATGCAGGAATACGGCATCACCGAGTCTGCGCTTGACACACTGATTCGCGAGTCGTATGCAATGCTTGGCTTACAGTCATTCTTCACGGTTGGCGAAGACGAATGCCGTGCATGGACGATACGACGCGGGATGACAGCGCAGGAGGCGGCGGGCGTTATTCATTCTGACTTCTTTGCAAAGTTCATCCGTGCCGAGGTCGTGCATTATGATGATTTCATTGCCCACGGCGGTTCGTTTGCGAAAGCAAAAGAGGCAGGCGTGTGGAGACTTGAGGGAAAAGAGTACATTGTGAAAGACGGGGATATAATTTCGATTCGACACGGTTAAGCAGGGCGACGACATCCGTGTATGCAACAACGCCATCCCACCGGTTTGACAGGCTGAGATGGCGTTGACGTTTTTGAAGAATGAATTACGAAGTCTTCTGCCGGATTTGCTTTGCTGCGAGGTGGCGCACATAATACATTTTTGCGCGACGCACCGAACCCTCCTTCACCCGCTCGATCTTAGCGATGCGTGGGGAGTGAAGGGGGAAAATACGCTCAACGCCCACCCCATCCGAAACCTTCCTGACAGTAAATGTTGCGCTCATGCCCGACCCGTGGCGGCCTATCACGACCCCTTGAAACTGCTGGATACGTTCCTTGTCCCCTTCGATGACCCGCACATGTACGTTGATGGTATCTCCTGCGGAGAACGCCGGAAGATCGCTCTTCATTTGCGTCGCATCCACTAACTTTAGCTTTTCCATGACTCCTTCTCCAAACTACGTATGTTATGATTGTTCAAGTAAATCTTTCCGGCGTTCCTCGGTGCGTTTTAGTCGCTGCTCCGCGCGCCATGCTTCAATTTCTTTATGATTGCCCGAAAGCAGAACATCGGGCACTTTCATTCCGTGGAACTCTTCAGGACGGGTGTACTGGGGTCCATCAAGCACACCGTGCTGGAATGAATCCGTCAACAACGATTCACCGTCCCCGATTACGCCAGGAATCAATCGCACGACGGCATCGATAAGCACAAGCGCCGGAAGTTCTCCCCCCGTCAGCACATAATCGCCAATGGAAATCTCCCTCGTGATAAGTGCTTTCCGGATGCGCTCATCGATTCCCTTGTAATGCCCGCACAACAGAAGGAGGTTATCCTTCAGTGAGAGTTCGTTGGCGATCTTTTGCGTCAACCTTTCGCCATCGGCGCTGAGGTAGATCACCTCATTGTAGTGCCGCTTCTTCTGCAGGGATTCGATACACGCAAACACCGGCTCGGCCTTCAGGATCATTCCCGCGCCGCCGCCGTACGGCGTATCATCGATCGTTCTATGTTTGTCGGTTGCAAAGTCCCGAAGGTCGTGCAGTTCGATCTCGACGATCCCCTTTGCCTTCGCCCGCTTGATGATGCTTTCGTTCAGCGGACTGTGCATCAGATTGGGAAATCCTGTAACCACATCAATCCGCATCGGGTGCCTCCGACTCTTCGGCAGACTCGTCGAGCATTCCCTCAATAAGTCGTACCGTCATCGTTCCGGATTCCATGTCGATCTTCTTGATGAACTCTTTTACTGCTGGGAGCAGAACCTCGTTGCCGTACCGCTCCACGACGTACACATCGTTTGCAGGATATTTGAGAACATCTTTCACGACACCGATTGCCTCGTCATTCTCGCCAATGACGCGCAACCCGATAATGTTGTGAATGAAGTAACTTCCCTTCGGAAGTCGGACTGCATCCTTCTCATCTACAAAGAGAAGTGAACCGACGAGCTTTTCTGCTGCAGTTCTATCCGTAATGCCCCGGAGGGTAATGCGCACGCCCCGCGGCTCAACACGAGCCGATAGAATGCCATAGTCGGCCACCTGAGCATCGGTCGGGCCGACCAGCACGTGTTTCAGTTTTCTAAACCGCGCCGGATTGGTCGTCATGGGAAGCACAACAAGTTCACCCCTGATGCCGAACGGCTTGACGATTTTGCCGACTGCTAACAGTGTTCGACTGCTCAATTCCTTCGCAAAGGCTTAGTCTGCAATCTCCAGAATTGCCCGTTTACCTTCCTTGGCTGCAACTGCCGCAAGCAATGTACGCATTGCCTGTGCTGTTCTGCCTTTTCGTCCGATCACTTTGCCGACATCTGCCTGCCCCACTTGAAGTTTGAATATCACCTTGCCGTCTTTCTCTTCCTGGTCGAGAATGACTTGCTCGGGATTATCCACGAGATGTTTGGCGATGAACGTTACAAATTCTCGCATAGCGCGCCTCTTGAGTTGGTTGTTAGATCTTACCTGTCCTAAGACCGCCGTGCACTCCTTGCACATGGTCTTTAAGATCTGACGTCTGTACGACAACCCCCGCCCTGTCGTGCGGGATGTTGCCAGCGAGAAGCCTGCTCGCCTCCGTGCGAGTTAGGTCAGGCCGCGGCAGTTCCTGGTTCTGCCGGTGCCGGCTCGCCGCCGGCACTTTTTCGAGCCTTACGTTTTGCAGCAAGACGACGTGCTTTGCGCGCTTCATCGCGCTGTTGCTTTTCAGCCTGCGCCATTTGCCACTTCTCCATAGTGCTCGCAATTGTGGCTTCGTCCGTTCCTTTCTTGAGCAGGCTCCACTTCAGCCATGTGCCGTTCCGTTGCAGCAAACTGCGCAAGGTATCCGTGGGTCGCGCTCCGGTCTTCAGCCAATACATCAACCGCTGTTCTTTTGTTTCAATAAGCATCGGATTGCGCAGGGGCTCGTAGCGGCCGATTATTTCCAGAAACTTGCCGTTACGGGCTGCACGCGAATCCGCCGCGACGATGTGGTACTGCGGCATTTTCTTCTTGCCGACTCGTCGCAATCTGATACGTACTGCCAATGGTTCCTCCTCTATGTTTGAACATTCTGTAGAGTAGTCATGCCTCCGCTCCTCGCCGGACGAGCGGATTCACTTTCTTGCATCTCAAAACGCCGCTTTCATGCGTTGGGACATCTTGAACTTACCGCCCCCTTTTCCGAAACTCTTCATCATCTTTTGCATTTGCTCGAACTGCTTGATGAGTTTGTTGACTTCCTGAACCGATGTTCCGCTTCCGATCGCAATCCGCTTGCGCCTGCTGCCGTTCAGCACGTCGGGATTGTCCCGCTCCTTTTTCGTCATTGATTGAATGATGGCTTCGATGCGAACAAGTTCCTTGTCATCAACATTCACATCCTTCGGCAACTTGTTCATACCGGGCAGCATTCCCATCACCTGGCTGAGCGGCCCCATCTTCTTGATTTCCTGAAGCTGATCGAGAAAATCCTCGAACGTAAATTGCGACTTTCGAAGCTTTTGTTCAAGCTTGACTGCCTTCGCCTGATCGAACGTCTGTTGTGCCTTCTCGACAAGCGTGACTATATCGCCCATGCCGAGAATGCGGCCTGCAAGCCGTTCGGGGTGAAACTTCTCCAGCGCATCAAGTTTCTCCCCCACACTGATAAACTTGATTGGCTTGCCGACAGTTGCACGCAACGAGAGTGCGGCACCACCCCGCGCATCGCCGTCCATTTTGGTCAGTACCGCGCCATCGAAATTCAGGCGGTCGTTGAACGCCTTTGCCGTGTTAATGGCATCCTGCCCTGTCATGGCATCGACGACGAAGAGGATTTCATTCGGTTTGGTCGAGGCCTTGATCTCCTCAACTTCCTTCATCATCTCTTCATCAACGTGCAGGCGTCCTGCGGTGTCGATAATGACAACATCGCGGGCATTCTTTCGGGCGTGGTCGATGGATTGCTTTGCAATCTTCACGGCGCCGGAATCCCGTTCGGAATACACCGGAACGGATATCTGTTTTCCGAGCGTAATCAGTTGATCGATTGCGGCAGGCCGGTACACATCTGCGGCAACGAGCAGCGGGCTTCGACCCTGACCCTTCAGGTGGTTGGCCAACTTTCCTGCGAACGTCGTTTTGCCCGATCCCTGCAATCCCGCCACCAGAATAACCGATGGCGGCATTGATGAGAACGAAAGCTCGACTTTCTTTTCGCCCAGTAACCGTACCAACTCGTCGTAGATGATCTTGACAATGAGTTGCCCGGGGGTAATACTGGAAAGAACTTCTGCCCCGACTGCCCTTCTCTGGACGTCATCTACGAACTGTTTTGCAACTTTGTAGTTGACATCGGCATCAAGCAGCACTCGCCGGACTTCACGGAGAGTTTCAGCGACGTTTGCCTCTGAAATCTTTCCCTGACCCCGCAGCTTCTTCAGCACCCCATCTAATTTCTGACTCAGATCTTCAAACATCGGCCAAACAGGAGAAGTAGCACAAGAACAGAATCGTACCCATCAAGATGGGTGATTAAAGTACAGAAAAACAAGAAGTTAAGCAAGGCAGTCAGATTAAGAATTGTTGAGCTTGACTGGCATTTCCGCGCTTCTTTGCCTTGAAACTCACGCACCAATTGGGTAGAATGAATTACGCATTTTCTGTCAAAACTGCTTGTAGGGAACTTGATTGTGACAAGACTTCAGACACTCGTCTTAGCCCTTCCGTTCTGTTTCTGCGGAGCCGCTGCTTTTGCATCCACCTCAAATGATTTGGTTGAGAAGGGATGGAAAGCGCTTGAGCCGGCCGCGACCCCGGGAGGCGGACAATCCGATGCTGAGAAGTTCTTCAAGGCGGCAATTGATGCGGATAAATCCAACACGCGGGCCTATCTCGGGCTTTCCTTATTATATGAGATGCAAGAACGGAAACCCGAAGCGTGGAATGCGTTTCGAAACGTGCTCACGACGGAGAAGAACTATTACCCCTATCTCTCGGCGCAATGGCTTTACACATGGGACGACAAGCTGCGCAATTTGCCGAACTCCGGAATGATCGAGCTTCTGAAGCAACTCAGCGTCAACGCAAACCCTGACGGCATGATAAAAGCTCAGGCAGCCGAGCAACTTGGCACACACTTCATGAACCGGGGCGACCTGCCGCAGGCACGAGGCTGGTTCAATACAATGAATGCTATCACACAGTGGATGGTGATCGGGCCGTTTGATAATATCTCAGCGTCGGGGTTTGACAAGGTGTTTCCTTTGGAATATGAATTTGATTTGTCAAGAACGTACGAGGGGAAGAACGGCATTCCGGCCTCGTGGTTCGAGCCGAAGGCGATGCGATTTGACCGGTGGGTCGATTTCACGCGTTACTTTGCTTTCTCGCAGGCGGTGTACTATGCCAATAATTTCGTTTTCTCCCCGAAGAAGCAACCTGCGTGGATACGCATCGGAACGTCGGGATCGTTGAAAACTTTTCTGAACGATGAGGAGATCATTCAGTATTTCGATGAGAACAACAATGATCTCGACACCTATATCATCGAAACGGAACTGCAGGAGGGATGGAACCGCCTGCTCATCAAATGCGGCTACTCCGAAATCACGCGCTGCAATTTCATGGTACGCGTCACCGACTCGTCCGGTAATCCTATCGACGGATTGCAAATCTCTCTTTCTCCACAATCATATACAATGAAGCCGGGCGCCCCGAGCAGGCATGTCGAGAATTTTGCCGAGGCGTTCTTCAAGGGAGAAATCAGGAATCATCCGGAGCGGCTGGAAAATTACGTTCTTCTTGCCCAAGTCTACCTCATGAATGACAAAGCTGTTGAGGCCGAACTGCAGTTGCGGCACGCTCTGAAACGTTCTCCCAACAACATTCTCCTGCTGAACAAAATGCTTGAGGCATACATTCGCGGACAGAAGTTCGACGAGATGACACAAACGCTCGAGAGACTGTTGACCATTCACCCGAACGTACCTTCGGCAATTCTGTACACGTTGCAACGTGCCATTGAGAACGAGGATTTCGAAACAGCCGAGAAGTCATTGCAACAATTGAAGTCGCTTCTGCCGAATTCCGAGCAGGCATATCGTCAGGAGATTGCCTTCTATAGTAAGAAGAAACAGAACGAGAAGGTGATTGAACTGAACAAAGAGGCATATGCGAAACATCCCGATGTCTGGGAGTTCGCATATCTCGAAGCGACGTTTGCCCAAACACGGCAGCGCAATACCGATCGCGCAAAGCAGATCGTTGCGCAATATCTGAAGAACAACTACAACGCAAACGTATTAAGCACGCTTGCGGAGTACAGCCTCGCTTCAAGCCTTTCCGAGTGGGAATCATACTATGCAAAGATGATCGAGCTGGAACCGGCCGCGCCCGGCTATCACTACAAAATGGCAAAAGTGTATTCCTCGCTTGAGTTGTACGACAAAGCCGTGCAGGCAATGCGCCGCGCGATCGACATCTGCCCCAACAGCGACTCATATTGGTCGGAACTGGGTGAGCTGTATCGCATCCGGAAAGACAATCTTCAGGCGATGGAGGCTTATCAATCGGCGTTGAAATTCAATCCCGCCAACTACGATGCGCGTGAAAAGCTGCGCGAGTTGCAGGGGAAGAAATCGACCTTTTCACATTTTCAATCTGCAAGCATAGACAGCGCGATCAAGGCCTCACCTAAATCGGGCGACTATCCGAATGATAACGGCGTCATCTTGCTGGACGATACGAAGCGTGTTGTGTTCGACAAGGGAACGTCAATGTCGCAACACGAATTGCTTGTGAAACTCTTCAACAAAACAGGGATTGACCAATACAAGGAGTTCGGCGTTCCGTACAATCCCTACACGGAAACGCTTATCATTGAAAAGGCTGTTGTCATCAAAAAGGACGGGTCGGAGGTGAAGGCCGACATTTCAAGAAATGCGATGGTGTTCAAACAGCTTGAGGAGAATGACTGCATTCATATCAAGTGGAAAACAAAGAACTACTACAACGGACGGCTTTCCAATCAATTCTGGGACGAAAACTATTTCAACGGCGGATACCCCGTTTTGCTTGCGCGATACAGTCTGCTTGTCCCCGAACAACTCGCGTTCAACCACCGGACGCAACACATGCCCGATAGTCCTGTGAAACGAACAACCGAAGACGGCTTGCTGTACGAATGGACAGCCGGCAACGAGCCGGCAATTGTGTACGAGGCAGACATGCCTCCGCTCACCGACGTTGCAAAGGTGCTGTATATTTCCAGCATCCAGTCGTGGGACTATTTGGTGGATTGGTACACCGATCTGGCGAGAACCAAGACACGCAGCACGTTTGAAATACGCGAACAGGTTGAGGAATTGTTTGAAGGGAAGAAGCATCTTTCGGAAGAAGAGAAAATCAGGATCGTGTACAACTTCATCACCGAGAATATCCGGTACAGCAGCGTCCCCTTCAGGCAGTCGCCGCTTGTGCCGCAGAAAGCGCGGGATGTTCTTGTAAATCGTATAGGCGATTGCAAGGATGTTGCGACGCTGTGTATTGCCATGCTGCGTGAAGTCGGCATCACGGCGCATCATGTTCTCGTCAACACGGCCGATCAGGGATCGAATGCAAACATTCTTCCCACCATTGCGTTCAATCATGCGATCGCTGCAGTGGAAACTGAGCAAGGAATCCGCTATCTCGATTTGACGGCGAATAACTTTCCGTACGGCTCAGCCCCGTTTCCCGACATTAATGCGTTCGCTCTTCTGATTGCCCCGAACAACACGAAGCCAGAGTATCTCGGCAAGAAGGAATTCAGTCCCACCAACGTGCATTGCACAACAACGGTAACGATTGCCGCCGACAACAGCATCAGCGTCAGGCATGAATCGAAAAGAACTGGCGAAGAGACGGCGAGCGTGCGGTATTTCTATCGCGACAAAAGCCAACAGGACAGGGAGAAAGTCTATGTGCAGGAACTGACTGCGGATTTCCCGAACGTACGGTTGACATCGTTGAATTTCACCGGACTTGATACCGTAACGAATGTTGTGACCGTGAGTTCCGGATTCGAAGTGCCCGACTATGTGTCCGAGTCGGGAAGGTTCAAGTTTCTCAAGCTTCCGTGGGCCGACAAGCTTGGCCCGAACCCGGCCCTCGTGTATGAGAGCCGTATGTATCCGATTGTGGATTATGGCCATGAAGACACGTTGCGAGAGCAGATCACCGTGAAGTTTCCCAAAGGATATGCTGTGGAAGGCCTTGCCCCGAAGGTAAGACTCTCCTCACCTGCGGCGGAGTATTCGGTTGTGTACAAACTTTCCGGTAACTCGCTGCTTGCAACGCGGGAGTTTATCAGAAAGAAGAATACTGTTTCGCCCGAGGAATACGCTGCGTACAGAAAGTTCTACAACGATGTGCTGAAAGAAGATACAAGGCAGATTGTGTTGAGGAAGAAATGAAACGGTATCGCGTATACGCAGACACGTCTGTTTTCGGAGGATGCTTTGACGACGAGTTTCGTATGAGAGTATAAAATTCTTCGAAGAAGTGGCACAGCGGAAGTTCATACTGGTCTTGTCATAGGTAACATTGCGCGAATTAAACGAAGCCCCAGAGCATGTGCAAAGAACACTTGAGAAGATCCCAGCAGACACCATCGAAGTAGTTGATGATGCGGAAGAGATTACATTGTTACGCGATTCATATATTGAAGCGGGTGTGCTTGGGCGGGCAAGCGCTGACGATGCAGAACACATCGCAGCGGCTTCGGTCGCAGAGGCAGACTTCGTGGTAAGCTGGAACTTCAAACATATTGTTCACTACGAGAAAATACAGGGCTTTCAAGCTGTGAATCTTCTGAAAGGGTATAAACCAATTCGTATTTATTCACCGAGGGAGGTGGTCGAGTCATGAAGAGGGGAAAGAAATTCGATGCCGTTCAAATGAAGTGGGAAGTACAACGGAAGATCGCCGAGGAGTTTGCCAATGTTCCGGCATCGGAGGCGCGTAGGATTCAAATGGAACGAATCAAAAAGAACCCCATCCTTGGCGAGATTGTTCGCAAGGCGAGAAAAGGAACGGTTGCAGGTAAATGATGCAAGTCCTGAAGATATTCCTCGTGTTGGCCTTCCTTCTCGATTGCTCGCTCGCTCAACAACGCATCTCCAGCGCCTTCAAAATAGCCCGCCTGAAATACTCCGGCGGCGGCGATTGGTACAACGATCAATCGGCGGAAGTCAACCTGCTGAGATTTGTCAGGGAGAACACCACCATTCACGTCGAGCCGACGTATGAATTTGTGGATCTGAACAGCGAGCAACTCTTCACATACCCGATGCTGTTCATGACAGGACACGGCAATATCTCGTTCAGCGAACAGGAAGTTCGCCGTCTGCGAACGTATTTGGAGAATGGCGGCTTCCTCTATGCCGATGACGATTACGGAATGGATAAAGCATTTCGCCGCGAGATGAAGAAAATTTTTCCGGGACAGGAACTCGTCGAGATGCCGTTCAGCCACGGCATCTACCGGAGCCGGTTCGAGTTTCCGAACGGCCCACCCAAAACGCATGAACACGACGGTAAGCCGGCGCAGGGCTTCGGGCTGTTTCACAACGGGCGGCTTGTGGTGTACTATACGTACGAGTCCAACCCGAGCGACGGCTGGGCCGATCCCGAAGTTCACAACAACACTCCCCAGAAGCGGGAAGAGGCATTGAAGTTCGGAACAAACATCATCGTGTGGGCGTTGACGAATTGAGAGCTAATCTGTGAACTGCGAATGAGCGAAAACACGCCGAAAATACTCAGCGAGTTGATTGTCCGACTTGCATCCGTACGGAAGAAAGAGAATTCATCTTCACTTCTTTACGGCATCCTGTTTTCTGCTTCCTTGATTGTCGGCGCTGCGGGATTTGTGATTCTTGTTGAGCAGATATTCTATCTGCCGGTTCCGGCCAGAACGATCATTTTCTGGGTCGTCATCGCTGTGTCGGTTGGCTTGCTTGCATGGTTTGTTCTTCGCCCGCTGCTGAAGCGGTTCGAATTGCTACCGGCAGAAAGCAATGCACAAACGGCGGAGAAAGTCGGTAAAGCATTTCCGAACATCAACGACCATCTCATCAACATTCTTCAACTCTATAACGAGCGGGAGAGCAGCCGGTTCTACTCGCCCGATCTCATTGATGCATCATTCGAAGATGTCCGGAAGGAAATCGAGCCGGTTGATTTCACGGCCGCGGTGAGTTTTGCCCGTCCCCGAAAATGGGGGAGAATTCTCGGTATTGTAACAGGCATCGCATTACTCCTGTTGGCAGTGTTTCCTTCAGGATTCTTGGGAGCCGCGAACAGGCTCTGGCACTACACCGAATCATTTGAAGCGCCGCTGCCCTTCCGGTTCATCGTCGAGCCCGGCAACAAGGAAGTCGTGAAGGGTGCTTCTGTGCCGATTGTTGTGAAGGTGGAAGGCGTGCCTCAAAAGCAGATCACGCTTTCGTCAAAGCCGTCGGGTCAAATTCAGTTTGACGAGAAGACTCTTGCGGCCAACGCTGACGGCACGTTCAGCTACGAAATGCCCGCATTGAAATCCACGACACTATACCGGGTAAGTTCCGGCGACGTTTCCAGCGAGGAGTACACGCTGACGGTTATCGACAGGCCGATGGTGAAAATGCTGCGGCTGAATCTCGCGTTTCCGTCGTACGCGAAACTCTCTTCCCGCCAACTCGATGATAATGTCGGAGACGTGACGGCGCTCAAGGGAACACGGATCACGTTTTCTCTCGAAGCCAACAAACCACTCGCCGTGGCGAAACTCATGTTCTCACAACCGGCGAATGAAACGAAACCGAACGCACACTCTCTCACCGTTTCGGGAAGCAAAGCATCCGGTTCGCTTACGCTGCTCAAGGAGCAGACGTATTACATTCATCTCGTCGACGAGGAAAATGTCGCAAGCGCCGAGCCGATTGAGTACAGCCTCAAGATTGTGCCCGATGCATTCCCGACCGCACAGATTCTCTTTCCGGGAACGAACATCGACATCGCCGAAAACAGCCGGCTGAACATGCTGTACAAGATCACCGACGACTTCGGCTTCTCGTCGTTGCGTCTTGCCTACCGGCTCATTCAGTCGCGCTACGAACAGCCGTGGGAGGATTTTCGCTATCTCGCCGTTCCGATTCCGTCGGCAATCGTAACCGGGGGCGACATTGCCCATCTGTGGCCGCTTTCCGAACTCAATCTCGTTCCGGAAGATGTTGTGAGTTACTATCTCGAAGTGTTTGATAACGACAATATTTCCGGCCCGAAGTCAGGCCGGAGCGAAATCTACACACTTCGTCTTCCATCTCTCGAAGAAGTCTTTGCCGATCTCAACCAGTCGCACGATGTGAGTCTCGAAGCGATGAAGGAGTCGTTGAAGCAAGCGGAGGAAGCAAAGAAAGAACTTGAGCAGCTTCAGCAAGAGATGAGGAAGAACCAGCAGAAAATGGATTGGCAGCAGCAGAAAAAAGCCGAGGAGATGCTGAAGAAATATGAAGAGATTCAGAAGAAGATGGAGGAAGTGAACAAAACCATCAACGAGATGGTGCAGAAGATGGAGAAGAACGAGGTTCTCTCGCAAGAGACGCTCGAAAAATACCAGGAACTGCAACAGTTGATGGAGCAGATGAACTCGCCCGAGTTTGCCGAGGCGATGAAGAAAATGCAGCAGGCAATGCAGCAGATGAATACCGAGCAGATGCGGCAGGCGATGCAGAATTTCCAGTTCAACGAAGAGAACTTTCGGAAAAGCATCGAGCGGACGATGAATCTTCTGAAGCGGATACAAATCGAGCAAAAGGTCGACGAGGCGATCAAGCGTGCCGAAGAGATGATGAAGAAGCAGGAGGAATTGCAGAAGCAGACTGAACAGACGAATCCTTCTGACAGAAACAAACTCGACGATCTTGCCCAGCAACAGAAAGATCTGAAGGAAATGCTCGACCAATTGCAGAAGGAGCTTGCCGAGTTGCAGAAAAAGATGCAGGAATTCCCCGCCGAAATGCCTCTCGACGAGATGCAGAAAGCGCAGGAACAACTCGACCAGAGCCAGCTTGACGAGATGATGGAACAGATTGCCCAACAGATGCAGCAACAACAACTCTCGCAGGCAATGCAGAACCAGCAAAGTGCCCGGCAGAAGATGCAGCAATTCATGCAACAGATGCAGCAAATGCAGCAGGCGATGCGGCAGAACCAGCAGCGACAAATTGTTAACGAAATGCGGCGAGCATTGCAGGATGTGCTGAATCTCTCGAAGCGCCAGGAACAACTCAAGAACCAGTCGCAGCGCATGGAGCCGAACTCGCAGCAGTACCGCGACAACGCACAACAGCAGATGGATGTTCTGCGCGATCTTGCCAACGTCACGCAGGGACTTTCACGCCTCTCGCAGAAAACATTCGCCATCACGCCCGAGCTCGGCAAATCCATCGGCGATGCGATGCGGCAGATGAGCCAGGCAATGCAGTCGCTTGACCAGCGTAGCGGCAACCAGGCGGCGGGACAGCAGCAGGGCGCGATGGGTTCGCTCAATGAAGCTGCCGAACAACTCCAGAGCGGCATCAACGGCATGATGCAGGGGGGACAAGGAATGGGGATGGGCATGGCGGGTTTTATGCAGCGCTTGCAACAAATGTCGGGACAGCAGCAGGGCATCAACCAAGGAACGCAGAACCTAGGCGGTATGTCGGCGCAGCAGCAGGCGGAGATGGGCCGGCTTGCGGCCGAGCAGGGAATGGTGCGCAAGTCGCTTGAGCAGCTTGCGAAAGAGGCGGCGCAAAGTGGCGAGTTGAGCAAGATGTTGGGCGACCTGAACCGTGTTGCCCAGGAGATGCGCGAGGTACAGACCGACCTCGCTCAGGGCAACGTGAACCCCGAAACGATGAAGAAGCAGGAACGGATACTCTCACGCCTGCTCGACTCGCAACGCTCGGCGCGTGAGCGTGACTTCGAGAAGAAGCGGCGGGCCGAATCAGGAACGAACGTTGCCCGCAAAAGTCCCGGCGAAATTGACCTGAACACGCAGGAAGGCCGCAACCGCCTCCGCCAGGATTTGCAAAAGGCGATCGAGGAAGGCTACGCAAAAGACTACCAAGAGTTGATTAAGAAATACTACGAGGCGCTGGAGAGGTTGGAGAGTGCGCCTCAATACTGAGCGGAGCGAAGTATCCTCATCTCGAAGAAACTTGAATGCCGGGATCACGCGACCATAAGAAAGGGAATATGAGGACATGACGGCCTACGGCTGATAGAGAGTCATGTCCCTACAGGATGTTCTCCACGAACTCACGACAAATGAGCAGTAACAAGTGTCGTGACAGAACACGCCGGTACTTAAGTTGTAAATCCTGTTTGGAATAATTAGATTAAGCGTCACATATTCCGCTCAGGATTTATTCATGGCATTTGCGAGATTACTCAAGGGGAAAGACCCCGCCCGGACTCCCAACACGCTGGCCCGCCATCTTTTTTCTTCCTATGAACAGTATCGTCTCGACCATCTTGGCCCCCACAATTGCAATCACACCGAGATAACCGCAGCCGTTCATTCTGTGGTTGCAAGCAGCAGGGGGTTGTTGGATTTTCAGGAGGCCGGAAAATCGCTTGAGGGGAGAAGCATCAATCTCATCTCCTGCGGAAAAGGAAACAAGCGCATTCTTCTCTGGTCACAGATGCACGGCGATGAATACACTGCAACTCTTGCGTTGATGGATATCTTGAACATGCTCGTCCGCAGATCTTCTGAAGAGAAGTGGATTCACGAGATGTTCGACGAGGCGACGCTATATTTCCTTCCGATGCTGAATCCCGACGGAGCCGAACGGCGGCAGCGGCGTACCGCGCAGAATATCGATATGAACCGCGATGCGCGGGCGCTGATAACACCGGAAGCGCAACTGTTACGCAACCTGCAGCACCGCCTCAAGCCGCAGTTCGGATTCAACTTGCATGATCAGGAACTGTGGGCTGTCGGCGATACGAAGGAAATCTCGGCGATTGCGTTGCTGGCCCCGGCACTTGACCACAAGCGTTCATCACCGATGGTTCGCGTACGTGCCATGCGTGTTGCCGCGCTGATTACCCGCGTGCTGGCACAATTCATCCCGAAAAACCTTGCAACGTACGATGATGCATTTGAGCCGCGGGCGTTCGGTGACAACATGCAGTTATGGGGAACAAGCACCGTGCTTGTCGAATCGGGACATTGGCCGGGAGATAGGGCGAAGAAGTTCATTCGCAAGCTGAACTTTGTCGGTATACTCACTGCCTTGCGGTGTATCGCCAACGGTTCGTATCAGGATGCCGAACTTGATTTGTACAAAGAGCTTCCTCAGAACGGCAAGGCAATCTATGACATCATTATCCGCGACGTCGTACTCAAACATTCTCTCAACGGAACGTCCGAGTGGGCTCAGAGTGTTGACATCGGGTTGAGCATACCCGTCAACACCAATCCTGATCCTGTCGTTGTTACTGTCAAGGATATTGGCGACTTGAGTACGTACGCAACTCTTGAAACGATCAACGGCAACAAGCGCTCAATTGCATCCTCCCTGCTGACGTTGGAACAGGAAATCCCTCTTTCAGGGTTGCTCAATGCGCTGCAACTCTACCACCGGTAGTACGCGATATTGCTTACAAACACGGCTTGAATGTCGGGGGCTAATGTCGTAACTTGGCTCGTGAGGTAACTATGTTATGTTCAATCTTCCCGGAACTCCATGGCGCGGGCTGCCGTTACGCAAAAACAACGTGAATTTCAGGGTGAAGCCCTTCCACACATGGACTTTCTGTACAACTATGCCTTGCGAATGACTTTCAATGCGGCCGATGCCGAGGACCTTGTGCAGGAGACGTTTTTGAAGGCGTTCCGGTTCTGGGACTCGTACGAGAAGGGAACGAATATTCGCGCGTGGTTGTTCAGAATCATGAAGAATGCGTTCATCAACCGCTACCGGAAGGAGAAGAAAGAGCCGGAGACGGTTGAGTACCAGGAAGTCGAGAACTTCTACAACAGCGTCCGCGAAAGCGCGGTTGAAACCAGCGACCTGCAAGAATCTGTTTTCAAAAATCTGCTGGAGGATGAAGTAGCCGTTGCGATTGCAGAGTTACCGGAAGATTTTCGTACCGTGGTCATCCTCTGCGACATCGAAGAGTTGACCTACGAGGAGGTTGCAGAATTCATAGATTGTCCCATCGGAACCGTTCGTTCACGGCTTCATCGTGGCAGGAAACTGTTGCGGGCCCGGCTTATGGAGTATGCCCGGAAGCGCGGTTACGTTGAAGAAAAATAATAGAAAGAAATCTACTGCTTATTTGCTAATAGTCCGGTCAGGTTAACGTGGAGTGTAGGAAATATCAAGAGCATATTACGGCCGCGGTCGACAATGCTCTGGAAAAGACGGAGAGAGATGCGCTGGAATTGCATCTCGCCGATTGCCCTTCGTGCAGAAACGAATTTGAAGTGGAGAAGCTGACACGCAACCTTGTGAGAACGCGTTGTCAGCGCAAGCGTGCCCCCGGCTACGTGCTGCAGCAGATTTCCCAACGCCTCGAACATGAAGATCAGCCAACACGACAAGTGTCATGGTGGAAGACGCTTGTCGGTTCTACCTACTTCAAGCCGGCGGTTGCCTTTGCCACTGCGTGTGTCGCAATTATCTTCCTGGTTAACAATCCCTCGCTAAACAGTCCGAGAGTGATTGAAGCATCTCTTCTTCCCCAAAATGACATCATCAAACAATCACTTGCCAATCATGTTGCAGTGGTTGCGGGAGAAATAACCCCGCAAGTGGTTTCCAATCAAGCCGAATTTGTTCAGGGATTCTTTGCAGGAAAGACAAAATTCCCGGTTGTGCTGCCGAAGATGACGGATTGTACATTGGTGGGCGGTGTACTCAACGACTTCGGCGGTGAAGCGCTGGCTCACGTTGTGTACAGTTACAACAGCTCGGAAATCATTTACGTGTATGAGGCCTGCTGGAAAACCGTCTTGAATGGCTCGCCATTTCATCTCAGCCGGGATGTTGTTGATGAGTTGCAACGCACACAGCGGTACAGCACAACCACTCCCGATGGACGCTCGCTTGTGCTTTGGACTGACGGCAGAACCCTCTGTGCTGCTGTCTCGCGTATCGAGGTCGCCGCACTCATTGCGTGCCTCGACGCGGCACGATAGCTCTGTATTGCGCTTGTTGGCGGTTTTGTAGCCGTGTGAATCACTCTTCATGAAAGGCAGATTGCATGTATTCGCGCATACTCGTCCCTACCGATTTTTCAAGATCATCCTTCGTTGCATTTAAGCCCGCTCTCGAAATAGCAAAACGGTTCAAAGCAAAAATCTACCTGCTGCATGTTACAGAGGAAGTACCTGTGTATGCGTACCGCATCGGCATTTCGCAGAGTGAATTCAGTGAACGCTTTCTCGAGCACGCGGCAAATGAAATGCGCAAGGCGGCAAAACGCCTCGGCGATCCCGGGGCCGAATTGCTGATCCGTCGGGGTGTGGTGCTGAAAGAGATTCTCAATATCGTGAAGGATAAGAAGATCGACTTGATAGTTATGAGCACACATGGCCGGACGGGACTTGCGCACGCCGTTGTGGGAAGTATTGCGGAAAAAGTCGTGCGGCGGGCGCCGTGCCAAGTGCTAACCGTCAAGCCGAAGTAGCCTCCCGGGCTTTCTATTCAGGAGTAAGATGAGTCATAGTGTCCGCCCCTGCATTTCTTGACATCCCTTCTTTATCTTGGTATATTTTTTCGAGTGAACATAAAGGTGTCGTGCCGACACCTTTTTCTTTCGTTGAATTCGACAGGGTCAGTTACTTCATGCAATCAGATTCGCTAACAGGAGGCGGGCCGCAGTACAGCGATCAGCTCGATGCGATTCCCAATCAACTGCCGGTGTTGCCGCTTCGCGACGTCGTTGTCTTTCCCTACATGATTTTTCCCGTTCTCGTGGGACGTGAGTCATCGCTCAAAGCGGTGAATGAAGCGCTTGAACGCGACAAATTCATTTTTCTTGCTGCGCAGCGCAACTCCGTGACGGAAGAACCCGGCATTGAGGATATCTATCATGAAGGTACGATCGCCAAGATCATCCAGATTCTCAAGCTTCCCAACGGGTTGATGAAAATTCTGGTGGATGGTGTTGTACAGGCCTCCGTCAAACGCTTCATCTCCAACGGAAAGTTTCTTGAAGCGGAGCTGAAGATCAATTTCGACCATGTGGCGATGGACTCCGAGCTTGATGCACTTCTCCGTCATACCTCAAGCCTGTTTGCCGAATACGTTCACCTGAATCGCAACGTGCCGAGCGAGGTGTTGCTTGCGTTTGAGAACACCAAAGACGTGCAGCGAAAGGTGTTCTATATCGCGTCGAACATCCTGCAGAATGTGGACGTCAAGCAGAAAGTTCTGCAAATCACCACCACCCGCGAGCAACTGCACGAGTTGATACGGATTCTGAATTCCGAAAATGATGTCCTGAAGATTGAGAAGGAAATCGATTCGAAGGTTCATGACAACATTGCCAAATCGCAGCGGAAGTTTTTCATCCAGGAACAGATCAGAATCCTTCAGGATGAGTTGGGTGATGAAGATTCATCTCCCGAACTCCTGAAACTTCGCGACGACATCAGGAAAGCAAAGATGCCGAAGCCGGTGGAGGAGAAGGCTGTCGAGGAGTTCGGCAAACTGAAGAAGACACCGCCGCTCTCACCCGAATCGACCGTCATTCGCAGTTATCTCGATTGGATGGTGAACGTCCCGTGGCACAAGCGAACCAAGGATAATCTGAATGTTCAACACGTCAAGGCAATTCTGGACGAAGATCATTTCGGCCTTGACAAGCCGAAAGAGAGAATTCTGGAACACATCGCCGTTCTGAATCTTGTACGCGAAATGAAGGGACAAATCCTGTGCTTTGTGGGCCCGCCGGGTGTGGGGAAAACGTCCCTCGCGAAATCCATCGCCCGCGCGCTGGGGCGCAAGCTTGTGCGCATTTCTCTTGGCGGTGTGCGCGACGAAGCCGAAATTCGGGGGCATCGCAGAACGTACATCGGGTCCATGCCCGGCAAAATCATCCAGTCAATGAAACGGGCAGGTGTCATCAATCCCGTTATTCTGTTGGATGAAGTGGATAAGATGAGCATGGATTTCCGCGGTGATCCTTCTTCGGCCTTACTCGAAGTTCTCGATCCCGAGCAGAACTCCACATTCAACGATCACTATCTTGATGTAGACTACGATCTGTCGCATGTCATGTTCATCACGACTGCAAACGTCCGGTATCAAATACCGTTGCCGTTGCAGGATCGGATGGAGATTATCGAACTCGCGGGGTACTTGCAGCACGACAAGCGTGAAATCGCGAAACGGCACATTATCCCGAAGCAACTGGAAGAACATGGTCTCACGAAGAACAATGTTGAATTCCAGGATGCTGCCATCGACAAGGTCATCTCCGCCTATACGCGTGAAGCGGGCGTACGCAACCTCGAACGTGAATTGGCTTCCGTGTGCCGGAAAATTGCCAAAGAGATTGTCGTCGGAAATCAGAAGAATGGAAAGAAAGAACGGCAGGCACTTTCGCTTGCTGTCACTCCGGAAAAGGTGGAGGAGTACCTCGGCGTTCCCAAGTTCCGTAGCCGGTTGCGTGCCGAAACAAACCGCGTCGGTTCGGTAACGGGGTTGGCATGGACGAGTGTCGGCGGCGACATTCTGCATGTGGATGTGACTATCATGAATGGGAAAGACAAGCTGACACTCACCGGGCAGTTGGGTGACGTGATGAAAGAGTCGGCTCAGGCAGCCCTCAGTTATCTTCGGTCCAATGCTGAAGCGTTTGGTCTTGGGCCCGACTTCTATAAGGACAAGGAGATTCACATTCACTTGCCTGAGGGCGCTATTCCGAAAGACGGCCCGTCGGCAGGGATAACAATGGTTATGGCGATGTACTCCGCTGTGAGCGGCAAGCCCGCACGGGCTGAAGTGGCGATGACGGGCGAGATTACGTTGAGGGGCGAAGTTCTGGCCATCGGCGGGTTGAACGAAAAACTGATTGCTGCACAGCGCAGCGGCATTACCACTGTCCTGATTCCTCAGGAGAACGTGAAGGACCTGACGGAAATTCAGGCGAAAGTGAAGGAAGGATTGTCGATCATTCCGGTCAATAAAATTGAGGAAGCGCTTCAATACGTCTTCCCGTAATGGAGTTTTCAATTTTTCCCCTTGTGATCTATGAGTGACTACATCGTTACCGCCCGCAAATATCGTCCGATGAAGTTCGATGATGTTGAAGCGCAGGGTCACGTGACGCAAACGCTGAAGAATGCCATCAAGCAGAAACGCCTTGCGCATGCATATCTGTTTGCCGGGCCGCGCGGTGTCGGAAAGACCACGACCGCCCGCTTGCTTGCAAAGCTTGTCAACTGCCAGAATCCGACGAAGGACTTCGAACCTGACAATACATGCGAGATCTGCCGGGAGATTACGGAGGGAAGAAGCTTTGATGTTCTGGAAATTGACGGCGCCTCAAATCGCGGTGTAGAGGAAATCCGCAACCTGCGCGAGTCGGTACGGTACGCTCCCGCCAAGGGTGCATACAAAGTGTACATCATCGACGAAGTACACATGCTGACAAAGGAGGCATTCAACGCGCTTCTTAAAACGCTCGAAGAGCCGCCGCCGCACGTGATGTTCATCTTTGCGACAACCGAAATCCACAAGCTTCCCGCTACAATCATTTCACGCTGCCAGCGATTCGATTTCCGCCGCATTTCGATTGAGGAGATCATGGCCAACCTCGGCAGCATTGCGAAGAAGGAAGGGCTGGAGATTGACAATGATGCGCTGCTGTTGATTGCAAAGAAGGGCGACGGGTCGATGCGCGACTCGCAGAGCATCTTCGATCAGATTGTGGCCTTATGCGGCTCAACGATTGCGAAGGATCAGATTCTACAAGCTCTCAACATCGTCGATCAGGATTTCTATTTCCGTGTCACCGATCTCATCAAGACGAAAAACGCAAAAGGCGGGCTTGATCTCGTTCAGGATATCATGAATCGCGGCTACGACATCAAGGAGTTTCTGGGCGGGCTGACGGAACATCTCCGCAACATCTTGACGACAGTAACAACCGGATCGACCGCCTTCATTGAGGAATCCGACTTCTACAAACAGAAATATGTCGATGTCGCGAAACAGTTTTCCGTTGCCGACGTGCTGCGGTTGCTGAAGTTCGTAAACAGCACCGAAGCTGCCATCAAGTGGAGTGCCCAACCCCGTTTCAAGCTTGAGACGGATATTGTTCAGATGATTACAATGAACAGTGCTGCCGAAGTTGGAGAGGTTCTGAAAAGAATTGACGACTTGTCAAAAGGTATCCCGCAGGAGAAAAAAAAACTCCATGAAGATAACCGCGCCCCGGTAGTTCGAGCCGCCGCGCCTCCCGTTGAAGAACGGCAGCCGGAAGCAGGATTTGTCTCTCCTCAAACGTCAACCACAACATCACGATTTGCTGTACGCCCGACCTTCGTGCGTCCAGCGGCCCGGACGAAAAGCGACGAATCCCCTGCGCATGATGCTGCCATTCAGACATCACTTTCGGAAGGAGAAGTTGTTTCGCGATGGGATGAGTTTCTTGCCGAAGTTCGCCGTCAGCGTATTGCTGTGGGAACCGCGCTTGAATCGGCAGACCTGCTTGGTGTCAGCGGGATAACGATCCGTGTGCGGGCAAGTGATTTCACCGCCTCGTCGATAACCCGTAACCGGGAGTTACTGGCAACAATTATCCAAAGAGTATTCAATACGCGCGGCAGAATAGAAGTTGAAATCGGCCAGGAGAAGGAGTCGGCAGTATCTCCCGATACACATTCCGCTTCCTCGACCGAACTTCCGCCGCCTGACCGGTTGGAGAAGGAACATCCCGTCATCAAAGCAATGATCCGTGAACTTGGCGTCGAGCCGCTGTGATGCAAGGAATGTGAGGAAGGCCAAATGTCGTCACCCCATTCATTCTGCAATCAGCCTAATTTTGCCGTATTGTGAAGGTTCGGTGACGGTGAATGTGATCTTGAGCCTTGATTTTCAAGCCTCATTTTCTGATTATGAAGCCACAAACTCAGGAGAGCCCTTACTGCAAGCATGATACAGTGCTGTATGTAGTTCACTGTAAACTTAATCCGTCCGGCCAACAGGCCGGTGTATTTTCGAGAGGTGAAAGATGAAAGCTCGTTGGTGTGCAATCGTGTTGTTGATGTGTGCGGCCTCTTTCGGGGCAATGGCCGGTGGCACGAGTGTCGCAAAGTATGCCGGGGAATTTACCTCGATTGGAGTTGGAGGAAGGGCTCTCGGTATGGGCGGCGCATTTGTGGCGCTCGCCAATGATGTGACCGCGGGATATTGGAATCCGGCAGGACTCTCGCACATTATGTATCCGCAAGCGGCGCTAATGCACGAAGAACGGTTCGGAAGTGCCGTCAATTACGACTACGGTGCAATTGCATTTCCGCAGGGGACCAATACGAGTTGGGGATTCAGCGTCATCCGCATTGGTGTTGATGATATTCAGGATACCCGCAACGCTGCAATTGATGCAAGCGGACGTTTGGTTGATTACCAGACATACATTCAGAATCCGGAAAACTACCGGATTGACCCGAGCCGCGTTACGTACTTCAATGCGGCGGATTGGGCCTTCTTCTTTACCTATTCAAAAAAGCAATCGGAAGATTTCTCGTACGGAGCAAGCCTCAAGGTGATCCGTCGTGAATTGGGTGATGCGTCGGCAACAGGCTTGGGGCTCGACATCGGCGTATGGTACATGCCGATGGATAATGTCATGCTGGGCGTAAATCTTCAGGATATTACCACGACATTTCTTGCGTGGAATACCGGCACCAACGAGCTGATTTCCCCGACAATGAAAATAGGCTCGGCATACTTCATCGAAGCATTCGGCGGGCGGTTTGCACCGGCAATTGATTTTGATATCCGTTTTGAGAATCGCAAGTCGGCATCAACCTTCGCCCTCGGTCCGGTGAGTTTCGATGCGCATATCGGAACGGAGTTTCTGTTCAGGAATCTCGTCGCATTCCGTGTCGGCTACAATGATGTGAAACAGGTATCATTTGGCGCTGGGCTTCATCTCCCGAAACTCAGCATCGACTATTCGTTTGCGCGGTTCGCACAATCCGCCGGAGATCGTCTTGACGATACCCACCGCATTTCGTTGATGTTCACGCTTGAAGCAGAACAGTTCAGGAGAGTGGACGGCTATTGAGTTTGATGGTGTTGCGATGATGAGAGGTGTGTTCAGGGATTGAGCACACCTTTTCTGTTTCAGGAGGAGAAAGGGCTACTTTGTTGTCAATTCGAATACCCCGCTCCAATCGGCAGGAGGCGGATTGCGCTTGAAGAAGCCTGCGCGTTCAGTGTACAACTGTGAAGGGTAGTCGTCTTTCCGAAGCATTGCCGCTTCGCTGAATTTTCGTTCCGCTTCGTCCCACTTTCTCAATCTGTACAGATGCAATCCTTCCGTGAAGAGTTGAACAAATCTCTCCAGCGCAGGATCAAGGTCCGCATCCCGTTGTTGAATCAACTCGAATGTTCGTACGGGTTCCGAGCGTCCCTTTACGGAGAGCAGGTCGAGTTCACGTCCGAGTATACTGTGTTTCACAGCCTCATACGTTGTCTCGCTGACGATGATCCCCGTTCGATACACTTTATTTGCTCCCTCAAGGCGTGAGGCAATGTTGACACTATCCCCAATAACAGTATAATCGAACTTCTCCGCGCCACCCATGTTGCCGACAACCATTTCACCCGTGTTAATCCCGATGCGCGTGTAGATCATCGGTCTGCCGTCCTGTTTCCAGCGATTCCGGATTTCCGCCAGTTTGTTCTGCATTTCCAAAGCTGCGGCACATGCGCGCAATGCGTGATCTTCTTGCGATAGCGGCGCCCCCCAGAATGCGATCACCGCATCGCCAAAAAACTTGTCGAGTGTGCCGTTGTTGCGGAGAATAATGCTGCTCATTTCCCCGAAATACTCGTTCAACAATGCAACAAGCGCATCGGACTCCATTTTCTCGGAAATCGAGGTGAAGCCTTCAATATCACTGAACATGACAGTAAGCTGCTTGCGTTCTCCCCCCAACTTCAGCTTCTCCGGGTTGGCTATCAGCTCATCAACAACGGTCGGATTGACGTAGGTGCTGAACATTGTTTTGATCATGAGCCGCTGCTTGCGCTCGGTGACGAAGTGATACCCCGTGCTGGCGACATATCCGCCAAGCACTGCCACAATGGGGCTGATTGCCGCCATGACAAATTGAGAGTGGATAAACAGCCAGAGCGTTGCTACTGCAATCACCGCAAGTTCGAACATCAGAAACAGGAAACCGAATAACTCGAAGACAAAGTGCCGCTTGCTTCGTCCGCTTCTCAGGGCGGATGTGACATAGAATGTGAAGAGCGAAAAGAACAGAACAAGAAGAATCTCCGATCGGGCTGACTGCTTGTACAGAAAGTTGTTCCGGAAGATGCTCTCGATAACATTGGCGTGTATTTCCACACCATACATGAGATTGTCGCCGCGTTGCAACCCTTGTGCAATTGAGACAGGAAAGAGATCATGATCTTCGGGAAGTGTCGAACCGACAAGAACAATCTTGTCCGTAAACGTGCCGTCATAGAGGTACCCGTAGTCGGGGTCGCTGAACGTATTAATCGATTCGCCCGTTTCCGTTTCCTCGTTGGTGACGATGTCTTCGTCATCGATAACATCCGCAAACTTGACACGGCGAAATGTGCCGCTGGGTCCGAAGAAATTGATAAGCAGGGAGGAAGGATCGTATTGCGGAATCATTCTTCCGGCATACGTGAACCGTTTCTCTTCAACCGTTGCAACGTGCAGGGGAGGCAGCCCGAAGTATTTGTTGAGAACGGCAAAGCCGAATGTCGGTACGCGTACAGTGTCGTGCCGCCTGATGTGTGTTGCCTCCCAGAACGGGCTGTAGCGCCTGTACACGCCATCCGGGTCGTTACGGATATTGACGAGCCCGAGTGAACTATCCACCGTGAAGAAAATGTTGCCAAAGTGTTCATCGGCTTCAACCAATGTATAGTCCTGCTGCTTCGTTTCCAGCTTGCCGGCCAGAATAACAATGCCTGTTTCGCGAATTGCCGCCCGCAGATCGTCGTCGTTCTCCGGAGACTGTATCTCCGCTTCGCTCAGGATGATATCGATTCCGACGGCTTTTGCACCGGCCGCCTTCAGATTGCGAACAAGGCGGGCATAGTACGAGCGGGGCCACGGCCAGCGGTCGGGCAGCGACCTGTACGACTCATCGTTGACTTCCACAATCACGACATGACTGGATTCACGCAAGCCGGGATATGCACCGCGTGCCTGAAAGCGGTAGTCCAGGGTTGCCATCTCAAGCCGTTGCACAACTCCCAGTTGGAGTATATCGTCATGTGTGAGAATGATGGTGAGAACGGCGACAACAATGGCGACGAGTAGTTTTCTGACCTGCGGGTTCATTGCACGTCAGAAATCGAAGCGGTATTTGACGCTCCAGAAATCATCGTTCGGAAGGCCTATGTTGCCAAAGAGGCTGTACTGGAGGATGATGTTCATTGCCCGTGCCACAGCCCATTGAGCAGACAGATCGAATGTGACCCGCTTGAAATCGCCAAATGTCGGACTGACGGTGCAGGAAATTGACGCAACGTCATCTGGAAGTGTGTACACACCGTTGGCGAACACGTTTGTATACCGCAGCCGCATGCGCGCCCCGAACGGTCCGGGATAATTATTGTAATTGTGCGTGAACCCCATTGTGGTTTGAAGCGGTATCCGGTATCGCGTATTGAGATTCAAGGCCACGGAGGTGTTGCGCACGTCGAGGTTTTGCGGCGTGTAATCATTCCGTTTTGACCCGGACAGACTGATGGATGCGGTATGTGATGCGTGGAAGTTGAACCGCTGAGCAAGAAGAACAAAAAGCCTGTTCGTCTGATCGTCCACTGCGCCGATCACGAATCGTGGAGAAAGGTTGTTGATGTTTCGATAATGTGTGAAACCCACGGCTATGCTCGGTAAGATCGAACGCGGATCGTAGTTGACAGCAACATTGTACGTTGTAAAGTGGGTTGTTACCGCTTTTGATTTGCTGGTATTGTCCGAAAGACGCTCGTACCCGAGAGTGATGAAGAGATTCTGAGCCGGAAGCTTGATCCGATCGGTGATATTAAAGCCCGCTATGTCCGTTCGCAGGAACGTCTGTCCGAATGAATTGTAGTCGCTTCCCCGAAACTGGTAGTTGATTCTGAATGCGTTATCGAAGTAGTTCAGGGCAAGGCCCACGTCGTACGCAACAGTTGAGAGTTTTTTGAACGACAGAGGCCGGAGGTTATCGTTAACCGTAATGAAACTCTTCAGAATATCCCGCGCATTTTTGATGGCAGCCGCATCCTTCTTGTACACCGAGTCGATATACGCATCGGTGAAGCTGCCGCTTGAAATATCATTATTGTATGCGCTGAATGCAAACTGTCCGGTTAACTCAATTCTGCTGTTATCGAAGCGCGACAACAAATCCGCTCCCAGCACAAGATTTTCCTTCGGTCTCGTTCCGTACCGGATTGAGTTTATGTCGTCTTTTGACTTCAGCCAGGTGAAGCCAATCTGGTATGTCTCGCCCGATCCGAAACTCGGCCGCACAGCAAAAAGGCTGCGCGAGTAGGTTCCGTAATTGTACTTTCCCCAGAGAAGCGAATCGATTTTTGCATAGGCCGCCAGGGAGTCGATCTGCTGTTCGTACGCAAGCTGTTCGATGGGAATAACTTTCAGCAGAGTTCCCTCAACATCCCGGACTGTTCTTCCGGCTGCAACTTCCACGTTGAATTTACCGAGCCTGATTGCAGAATTCAGCCCGCGGACTCGTTTTCCATTCAAGATCAGACTTGGAAAGTACGGGTAACTGTCGCCGTATCCAACAAGAAGCCATTTCGATTCCAATCCGGCATAGTATCTGTTCTGCGGCTGTCGATTCAAGCGTTCATCCGATGTGACGAAGGCATTAGCATTGAAACGCCACGCCCCCTGGCTGCCGTTGAAGCGGAAGTTGCCCCGATTGTACCACGTTTCTTCGCGGTTCACTTTCTCGCGCCTGAGCTCAAGGTCAACCGATCCTGTTGACACAAATGCTGTACCTCCCCGTTCGGGTGGTTGTCCCTCTGCAAGCACATTGAATGACGTTGTGACCTGCCGGTGCAACAATCCCTGGCGGTTGTACAACAGCACCGAAGCCGTGTAACGTCCCGGCTTGAGAGTGACTCCATGATTGGCCGGAACATACACGAGAATGTCATCGCTGATAACAATATGGCGCGTAACATTTGTATTGTTCAGAAAGAGTTGTGTCGCCCTCTTGACAACCATCGTATCCGCCCTGTACAGCGAAACGGAAATCAGCACATCGTTCGTCTCATAGGATGCGTTTGGTTCAGGACTGAGGAACACCGCCTGCACATCATCTTCCTTCTTCATAACAGGAAGCTGAAGGGTTTTCCCGGGTGCATTGGAAAGCGGGTCGGGGTTTTCGCTTACAGGGTATGATTCAAGCTGCCCCGAACGATTCACGAGCACGATATAGTATTCAAGAAACGGCGGTGATACATGTCTGGGAGGAACTCGTGCTATTGCCGTGTTTCCCATCAGTTCCATCTCCACTCTTGTCCAGCCCGACTCGGTGAATGAGCGGTAGAGAAAGTACACACGTTCGATCGTTTCTCCATGCCGCAGCTCGGCACGGACTACCAACGGTGATTCGCTAACAGCCTCAGATGGCGAGAACGAAGAGATGCTCGTTGAAACCTGGGCCTGTAGCGATGAAGCACAGACGAGAAGAGAACAGAGCAGGAACAGAGTATGCAGAACACGGCAACGGCACCTCGATAGGGTCGGCGAAAAGCCAATTGTCATTGTATCCAAGCGGAGAATGATTCAAAAAAAAGCCCTGCAGAACATCACATCCACAGGGCTACTTGCGTGTGAACGTCACTTATCTGAATTTGATTTCGATATTCTTCTTGTTGCCCCCGCCATCTTTCAACTCGATATCAAGTCTGCCATCCTGCTCTCCTGTACGCGAGGAAAGCTCGGCGGCTACTTTTTCTTCGGGTGTTGAAGGGCGGACTTGCAAAGTGCCATCGGGATAGGAAAGTCCCGTAAACCCACCGCCTACATCGACAGCTCGCGATGAAACCTTGCTTGAAAGTACAACCAGTCCGTCGAGGACGATCAACTTGTCCAACGAATCCGAGGCGCTGAATTGTCCGCTTGTTCCCCGCACCGACGCAACAGAAGTCGGCGACGAAAAGCGGAAGCCCTCACCCTGCTGCTGCTTCTTGATGCTGAAGCCGATAACGCCACGCTCGAACTCCGTCGATTTCAGGGTTGAAGTTCCATCCTTCAGATCGTTAAGCAGAACCTCGGTCTTTTCCCGCACGCGCAACATGCTGTTATCCTTGAATTTGATTACCGCGATCGATTTCTCGCCGGTTTTCAAACGTTCGCCCGACGAAAGCATTTCACCCCGCTTGGCTGCCTGCCAGGCTTTGTCGGGTTGTTTGCGCGTAACGTCGAGAATAACTCTGCTGATAAGCGCGATTGTTGTATTCTGTGTCGGGGGAGGAACTGCGCCCGGAAGCACACAGAGCATCACCAAAATCAAGCCTGCTAAACCTGTTGTTTTCATTGTCAGACTCCCCTGATTATTCAACGATTACCGAACTGACTGATTCCGGGCTTGACCGGATATCATTCAATGCGTTTAACAAGTCGGCCAAAGAAATAGGGGAGCCATTAAACCGGAATGTTCCGGACGGGCTGAGATCCTGGGCGCGAATTTGATCGAACACGGGTTTGTATGAAGGAGGCAGTGCATCTTCCAATTCCTGAAGAAGCCAATCCAGGGAACTTCTGCGCTGAGTCGAAACAGAGAATGACCGCAAAGCGCTTCGAAGTTCGAGATCTGTTCCGCCCGCTGTGCCAACCAATCCCTTGACGTGCCACACGTATGTCCGGCCAGGCATCAGAGGGCGCGCCCCTGTTACAGGATAGCGGAATGATCGCGTTGAAACGGTTGCGGTTATCTGGGGAGTACCGGAAGCCACTTCTTCAAGGCTCCGCTGACCGGGAAGCATTTCATAGATACTAATTGTTGCGCGCGGCCCGTCGTATTGCCATTCAAACAACGGCAACTCTTCCACCACTGTCTCGCCCGCTGCAGGTGCAAGCAACACAGGGGATGACGGATTGGTTAGATTGAATTCGAAGATCCCCTGGCCCGTGGCATTGCCAGCGGTGACATCCACCGTAAACCTGTACGTGCCTGCCGGCATCGAGCCGCTCGGAAGGGCGATCTCCTGAAATGCCGCCTTCGCCTGTGGGTTGAATATGTAACCATCAACATCGCGCTGCGGTATGCCTCTTCCTCTTCCAAGTTCGAGGTTGGTAACAGTTCTGGTACCATCCAACATGAATGGCTTCGAGATGAACTTCGCGGCATTCACGTAGGTTTCACCGGCAGCCAAATAGACATCAAGGTTGATCGTGAGTATCACTTCAACCGATTGAGGCGACGACATAGTGATTGTAAAAAGCCACTTCGGTGTGGTCGCATTGAGAAAATCAAGGTCGCTAATACTCAAAGTATTAACGGGTGCACGAAGGGTGGTAACGGTGATTTGGCTCTGTGAGGTGGCCGGCCACAGAAGAACTGTCAAGCAGAAAAGAACCCCAAGGACTCGCCCAGTCCTTTTCCCATCAAACACATTCTTCATAATTGTTCCCCTTCAGATTATGAATAGACAAGATTCCCCTTGAAATGATAAGAAAAACCCCATTGGATAGCAAACCCGATAATCTTTGCGATTGTTCAACGCACAAAAAAGGGAGGGCTCTTCAAAATGCCCTCCCTTAGCCCGATTCACCTCCGGCGATGGCGACTTAGAAATTTCTGATGTCGTTGAATACGACAAAGGCCATAAATGCGAGGAGGAGGAAGAATCCCGCTCGTTGCACCGCAAGCTTGATTTTCGTCGGGATTTCTCGCCCCATTATTCCCTCAATTCCGAGAAACACAAGGTGCCCGCCATCAAGGGCAGGGATTGGCAGGATATTCAGGATGGCGAGACTGATGCTGAGAAACGCCATAAAGGTCAAGTAGGTAATGATGCCAAGTTCGGCTGTCTGCGAAGCGAGTTGTGCAATCTTGATTGGCCCCGCGACGGACTCACGGAACGGGGTCTTGCCGCTGACTATACTTCCAATTCCTTTGACTGTCAGCCCGACCACATTGCTGATGCTAACAATGCCCTCATTCAGGGCTTCGAACAGTGAATAGTTCGTGTGTTTGACCGGCCCGTTGTAACGCAACCCGAACGAGATACCTATCAATCCTTTGTCACTTGGCACAACCGTGCCCGACATCAGCGAGTCACCTCGTCGCCATTCAACAGCCAGCGGTTTGCTTGCATGTGCACGCACGATTTCGTTTACCCTGCGATCGTAGCGGATTGGCTGATTGTCGAGCGAGATGAGAACATCACCCGGCTTGAGTCCCAACTCCGCGGCGGGCCTGCCCGGATCAACCGTATTGATAACGAGTTCCGTGTGGTTTGGCGTAATGCCGAATGATCCTTCGTTGAGGGATTGCAGAGTCTGTTCCGGGGCGTTGACGGTTACTTTATTCCCGTCCCGCAAGACAACGAAGTGAAGTTCCTTCCCGATATTCTGGAGATAGATGTGGTTCCTGACATCATCCCAATGCTCAATCGTCTTGTCGTTGATTGTCAGGATTTTGTCGCCGCTCCGTAAGCCGGCCGCTTCGGCAGGGCTGCCTTCAAGTACGTAGCCGATTTCCGTCGTGTCCGAAACACTCTTGCCTTGCGAGTAATGGATTCCCCAGAAAATTCCGACGGCGAGAAGAATGTTCATTATGACGCCTGCAGAAATGACGATCATTCTCTGCCAGATTGGTTTCGAACGGTATTCCCACGATTGAGGTTCTTGTTGCAAGTATTCGGTATCAAAGCTCTCGTCGATCATGCCGGCGATCTTGACATACCCGCCTATCGGAATCCAGGAGATGCAGTAATCCGTTTCGCCGATCTTCTTGCCGAAGGCGCGTGGGGGAAAGCCGAGCGAGAAGACATCAACCCGCATACCGAACATTTTCGCCGCAAGAAAATGCCCCAGCTCGTGGATAAACACCAGAATACCTAACGTGACAACAAAATAGAATATCGTGTTGATGACTTCCATGCGATTCCTTCGTTACTGTACCGTTGTAGAGAATTCGTGAGCACGCTGACGCGTCTCAGCATCAATACGCACGATCTGTTCGTACGTTGCATTGTGAACCACTGTGTGTGAACGCAGCGCCTCTTCGATGACATCAGGAATGGACGAAAAAGGGATTTCTTCACTCAAGAACTTCTGTACGGCGACTTCATTGGCGGCGTTGAGAACGGTGGTTGCCGTCCCTCCTTTCTCCAATGCCGTGAACGCGAGATCGAGGCATTTGAACTTCTCGTAATCCGGTTCATCAAAAGTCATTTCCTTCAAGGTCGAGAAATCGAGCCTCTTGTGTGGCGCTGCGGGGCGTTCGGGATACATCAGTGCGTATTGTATCGGGACTTTCATATCCGGCATGCCGAGCTGCGCCTTCGTCGATCCGTCCTTGAATTCCACCATTGAATGAATGATAGACTGCGGATGAATCACAACGTCAATGCATTCGTGCGGTAACCCGAACAGCCAGTGTGCTTCTATTATTTCAAGCCCTTTGTTCATCATTGTTGCCGAGTCGATCGTGATCTTGTTTCCCATGCTCCACGTCGGATGATTCAATGCATCAGCAACCGTGATCGTATGAAAGAGTTCTTTCTCCATCCGCCGGAACGGCCCTCCCGATGCTGTAAGAATCAGCCGCTCGACACTTCCGATCTCTTCGCCTTGCAGACATTGGAGGATGGCGCTATGCTCGCTGTCCACCGGAAACATCCTGACTCCGTATTTCCTGACAGCGTTCATCATGATTTCGCCCGCAACAACAAGCGTTTCCTTGTTCGCAAGGGCGATATCCTTTCCGGCCTCAATGGCATGCAACGTCGGTTTCAGTCCGGCAAACCCGACCAGGGAACTCACAACAACATCAACATCCTCACGCTGAACAATCTCACAGAATGCATCTTCGCCGGAAAGGACTTCTGTTGTTCCGTTGACGAATTTTCTCAGAACCGATGCATTGCACTCGTCAAGCACAACAACCGCACGCGGGTTGAATTGCCGGATCTGCTTCTGCAACAAGTCGATATTCTTGTGCCCCGTCAGATAGGTAACGCGGAAGCGGTCGGGAAACAGGGAAATAACATCAAGTGTGCTGCGCCCGATGGAACCTGTGGAACCGAGGATGGCTATGTTTTTCTTTCTCACTATCGAAAATCACTCTCTCACAAAGAAACAAAATCACCAAGAGATTCGTTCTTGAATCAAAGCTTGGTGATGAAAAAACGTCGTTTCAAATCAGCAAAAAGGTACGTAAATCGCATTTCGTTCGCAAGGAATGCGCTGCGAAGCAACATAACAACCGGGCTTCCTTATGGGATAGAAACACGCTTATTCCCCGCATATTGTATAGTTATGTGAATTTGGTATATTATTTCACATGAATCGAAATGTCCTGAAAAAAACTTGCCTTCTGCCTGCAATACTCTGCGCGATTACGGTGTGGCCTTGTGCCGGAACGTTTCGGGTTGCTGCTCAGTCTCCCGATACGAACAATCGTTACCGGTTGGCGCAAAGCTACGAGCAAGGCGGCGATTTTGAGAATGCGGCAAAGTTGTACCGCGAGCTTCTCCTTGCCGATCCTGCGAATTACGTGTTCTTCGACGGACTCAGGAGGTCGTACTTTCAGCTTAAGAGATATGATGATGCGATTATTCTGATTCGCCAGCGTTTGATTTCGAACCCGCGAGACTTGAATCTGCTTTGCCATCTCGGCAGCGCGCAATATCAGTCCGGCCAGGAACGTGAGGCAAGCGCATCGTGGGAGCAGGCGACTGAGGTCGATCCGAAGAATGCCAACGTCTACCGTATTGTTGCAAACACACTTATTGAAAACCGTCTGCTTGAGAAAACCGCCGAACTGTACCGCCGGGCACGTGTTGCGTGCAACGATCCGAATCTTTTCACACTCGAACTTGCGCAGCTTCTTTCCGCAACAATGGACTATGCCGGCGCAACAACGGAGTTCCTCCGGTATTTGCAACAGATTCCCACACAACTCGGCTATGTACAGAGCCGGATGTCGCAATACACGGGGAAAGAAGATGCACGCAACGCGGCAATTGATGTTGTTCGCTCGGCACAGCGTCGCTCCGACGACCTGAACCTTCACCGCCTTCTTGCGTGGCTGATGATGGAGGCAAAGAATTTCGGCGAGGCGTTCAGTGTGTATAAAAGGATCGACGCGTTAACGAATGCCCAAGGGGTTGAACTTCACTCCTTTGCCGACCGGGCATACAAAGAAGGCGCGTTTGGCATTGCCGCGGAAGCGTACAGGGCTGCAATCGCTACACCTCTCGCGTCGCAGCGGCTTCCGCACGCAAAGTTCGGGCTTGCACTTGCCGTCAAAGAGTTGAGCATTCTTGAAGACTCCATCAAAGGAACTTTGCAAGCCGCAGGCACTGTGCCTGAGTCCCAATCAAGGTTTGTTACGGCGATTGATCATTTCAGAACGCTGATAACAGAATATCCCAACAGCGAGTTTGCTGCCCGTGCATATCATCAGATCGGGCTGCTCCAGTTTGAAAAGTATTTTGATCTCGACGGCGCGCTGGCGTCGTTTCAGAATGTTGAAAAGGGATTGTCCCCGATGAATCCCGTCAGATTCGATGCACTGATCAAGCTGGGAGAGGTGTTGACGGCGAAAGGCGACACTGCCACGGCAGCAATCCGGTTTCGTTCCGTAATGGCTGCACCCAACGCAACGCCTGATCAGCAGGACGAAGCAACGTACAGGCTTGCCGAGCTGGAATATTTTGCCGGGCACTTCAACGAAGCAATCCGGAACCTTGATGCTATCAGCACAAACCTGAAAGCCGACTACACGAACGATGCGTTGCTGCTCCGCTCCTTTCTGCAGGAGAATTCGCAAGGAGCCGAAATCCCCCTCAAGGAATTTGCACGGGCCGACTATCTTGCCCGACAGAAGAAATACACCGAGGCAATATCATTGTTTCAGAATGTCATCGACAAAAACCCCCAGGCGCTGTTTGTTGATGATGGTATGATGAGGATTGCAACGTTGCAAACGAAGGCAACGCGGTATGCCGATGCGCTTGCAACGTATCAGGCCTTGGTGTCGCAATTCAAGGAGAGCAGTATCGCGCTTGACAAGGCGCAGTTCAGTATCGCAGAATTGTATGACTACAATTTGAACAACAAGGTGCAAGCTATAGCGGCGTACGAGAAACTGCTGGCTGACCATCCGCAGTCGCTGCTGAATGAAAAAGCACGCCGGAGGATCAGAGAGTTGAGAGGAGATTCTTTATGAGAAGTTTCTGCACCCTGGCGGGAATACGTTTTCTGCTTTTCGGCATGCTTGCGTACAATGCCGCGGCAGCTCAATCGAAAGTTCTCATCCCGATGGATTTATCCCAGACGGATCATCTGAAGGCATACGGCATTGCTTACTGGGCCCTGACCAAAGGAATTGAGATTGACTGGCTGCTGAACTATCGCGGCGGCTCATTCATGATAGATGATCACAGCGTGGTTTCGGCAGAATGCCGTATACGCGGTGTCGGTTTCACGTTTGTCAGCGCTTCCGAGGCTTCGCAGATTTACTCCGAAGTCCAGCAGGAAGACAACAATATGGATGTTATCCGATTGGAGAAAGCGCCGAAAGTTGCCGTGTACGTGCCGCCGGGTTTCCAGCCCTGGGACGACGCTGTCACGCTCGCCCTCGAATATGCCGAGATCAAATACGACAAGTTGTGGGATACCGAAGTAATGGCGGACAAGTTGAACGAGTACGACTGGCTTCACCTGCATCATGAAGATTTTACCGGCCAGTACGGGAAGTTCTACGCGTCGTTCGCCCAGGCAACGTGGTACATTGAACAGCAGGTGACACTTGAGCGGGAGGCCAAGAAGCTCGGATTCAAGAAGGTTTCCGAATTGAAGAAAGCCGTTGCGCGAAAAATCAAAGAGTATGTCGGCAGCGGCGGGTTCATGTTTGCCATGTGTTCTGCAACGGACACGTACGATATTGCACTGGCCGCCGAGAATACCGATATGTGTGATGTGATGTACGACGGCGACCCGCCGGACCCGAACGCGCAGCAAAAACTGGATTTCAGCAAGACACTGGCATTCACGAACTTCACTCTTGAAAAGAATCCTCTGCGATATGAGTACTCCGACATCGATCAACCGCCGAGTGATCTGTTGGGATTGCAGAATCCTGAAACCGATTATTTTACGTTGTTTGAGTTCTCCGCCAAATTCGATCCCGTGCCGACAATGCTCACGCAGAACCACGTCAACGTGCTGAAGGCATTTCTCGGGCAAACGACAAACTTCAAGAAGAACCTGATCAAGAACACTGTTACGATTCTTGCGGAGAAAGAGGGATTGGATCAGGTGCGGTACCTGCACGGCAATTTCGGACGGGGAACGTTCACGTTCTATGGTGGGCACGACCCTGAAGACTATCAACACGCGGTCGGCGACCCGCCGACGGATTTGTCACTGCACAAGAATTCTCCAGGGTACAGACTCATTCTTAATAACATTCTCTTCCCGGCCGCAAAGAAGAAGCAACAAAAGACTTGAAGCCGGGAATAATAACCAAGCATATATCCATTTCATTCAATAACGAACAAGTAAAGGAGATACTATGAAAAAACTCGTGCTGGCGTTAGCGGCCTTGATTATTCTTGCTGCACCATCGTTCGCAGCAGGGCCTGTGAGTTTTGGTTTGCAGGCAACAGGGGCAAACATCAATATTGACGGGCCGCTGAAAGACGTGTATGGTTTTGGTTTCGGTGGCGGGGCACATCTTGACATCAACCTGCCGGTATTGTTTGCCATTCGGCTTCAGGCGGACTATATAACATTCTCCCCCGACAACGGGAAGTATCAAGCGCTGATCGCCGGTCTGATTCCCGGGTCAGCGTCAGCAGATTTTTCGATTGATGGAGGGAGAATAAATATCTTTTCGGCCAATGCCAACGGCAAACTGAGTCCGCTGCCTCTTCCCATTATCTCCCCTTACATTACAGGGGGAGTTGGATTGGCAAATCTCGGTGCAAGTGATGCAACGATCAAATATCAGGGCAATCCGCTTCAGGGGGGCACAATCCCGGGAGCAAAATCGGAAACCAATACATCTGCAAATCTCGGTGTAGGCGTTGACCTTGACCTGCTCGTGCTCAAGCTCTACGTTGAGGCGCGCTACACATGGATCTTCACTTCGGGTGCGACAAGCACATACATCCCCGTATCGCTGGGCGTAACATTCTAGTCACACAAAATCTTCACATGAAAAACAAAGGGCGAGCCGGTTTCGACTCGCCCTTTTTTTATGCCGGTGATTTCGATTGCTCGACCTCTACTTGAGGAGGATCATCTTCTTCAGACTTGTGAAGTTCTGATCTCCCGCCGTTGATGTTGCTTCCATCCGGTAGAAGTAGATGCCGCTGCTCACCTTGCTTCCCGCCTTGTTCGTTCCATCCCACGTTGCGAGGAAGTACCCCGCATTCCTGACCTCGTCGGCAATCGTAATGATTTCCTGTCCGAGCAGGTTGTAGATGGTCAACTTCACCCTGCTTTCCGTCGGTAGTCCGAACTTGATGGTTGTTGCCGGATTGAACGGGTTGGGATAGTTCTGCGTTAATGTGTATTCTTCCGGAACTCCCAATCCGGCTTCCGTCACTCCGGTCGACCCGGTCACGAGTAGGCGGACCGGCACGCGAAGCGTATCTGCCAGCGACGAATTTGTGGCTACAACCGAAATTTCGCCAAAGTAATTGCCGGGGTGGTTGCTAATCGATGTGTCCGTCGCATCAAAGTACGCTGTCATGAGTACCGAGTCTCCCACCGCCACCGAGCCTTGGATCGGCTCAAGGGAGAGCCATGTTCCGCCGGAGATGTCGATGCCGCAGTGTGCCATCAGGTTGGAGGTGTTTGCAAACGGCAGAGGGCAGCTTGCGCCGACGAGAGATGCCAGTCTTCTCACACCTGAAATGCCGGTATGATATGTCGAAATTCCGGTGCCAACTCTCGCGCATTGATTGATGTCTATAACCAGACTCTGCGTCGGGTCGTACGCAAACGGGATATCGAGATCAATACTCAGCCAGTCGCCAATTGCGGCTACCGAGAGGGAATCCGTTGCCCGGGAATAGACGGTTTGCATCGGCCCCGCGTACCAGTCGGTCGATGGCAACTCGGTAAGTGTTGTTTGCCCCATCTTGATCTCTAATTGAGAGAACACACCGGAACCGACCGTGGAAATCCTGAAGTGAAGTCTTGTGATTCTGCCTTGCGGAGCCGGTGTTGGCTGAGAGAAATCTCCCGGCAGGTAGATCCATTGAATACGCTTTCCTGCAGTTACATTGAACGGAAATGTATTGCCTGCACCGCCGGTGTTGAAGTTGTAATGCATCGGAATGGCTGCTACTCCGTTTCCTCTCGACAAATCTTCCGGGGTCGAGGGATCGTACCCGTCCGTTATCGGATCGGGGCTGCCTGATGCGACTGCGTTGGCGGGTTTGACCGTGACCGGAACGGTAATCGGCTGCGACTTTTCACCGCCGGGTCTTTGCGGGAACATCCTGACAAGCGCTCTGAACTCGCCGTTGCCGGTGCCCGCGTTTCGCATGTAGAATTGGATCGAGTCGCGATTTCCGCCCTGAAGGGTTCTTGTCAGCGAGTCGGCACGTACGCGGAATGCTGGCGCGCCAAGGCTGGATGCATACAGTTGTACCGACGGAGCAGCCGGATCATTCGACACAAAATTCATCGTGCCTGTGTGTGGCGCTCCGGGTGCAGGGGCGGTAAATGTGACATGTACTGTTTGTGAATCAAGTGACGCCAGCGTGAAACTCGTCGGGCTTGCCGAGAAGTTCGCGTTGCTCATTGTAATGTTGGTGACCGTCAATGTTGCGCCGCCGATGTTTCGCACAAGAAGGGCGCGTGACCTGCTCGAATCAATCTGTACGGCTCCGAAGTTCAACGAATCCTTGTTAACAGCGAGGCGTGCGCCTGCGGGTGGTATGACGAATAACCGTGACGGTACTCTCAACGTATCAGCCAAGGCGGAATTGGTTGCGATAACGTCGAGTCTGCCAAAATAATTGCCCGGATTGCCGTAAATGGACTCTTCCGTTGCATCGAAGTATGCCTTCATCGTTATCGAGTCGTTGATGGCAACTGTTCCTGTAGTCGGAGCAACCGAGAACCAGTTGCCGGTGCCAACCTCGGTGTTCCACGTCGATGCAATCTCAACATCAGAGAGTGCCCTGCTGTACATGCGGAATTCATCCATCAGCCCGCCTGCGGGAATACCGGTGGAGGTAGAATATGCCCCGACTCTGAATGGGGCTGTTCCGTTCAGATTCAGCGCGCTTTGTGCAACAGTGGTAACAAGCACGCCGTTTCTGTACGCTTTGATATTGGGGCCGCTGGCGTCATAGACGAAGTGAACGACAGTGGGGCCCGGCGCCACTCCCGGAAGGTCAACATTTGTGATTCCCGTGCCGCGCAGTGTTACAACTCCGGCACCTGCCGCGCCTCCAAGGAAACACCGGAAGCTTGAAGCCGTGTTATCTCCCCACAAATAAAAGAGTGAAGTATTGTTGGGGAGATTGTTCAGCCACATGCTGATCGTCCAACTTCCATTGCCGAGCGCTGTGTTCCACCCGGTGTTGACGAAGTTGTTTGTGGCTCCGGTTCCAATCAATGCGCTGCCGAATTGTCCTGTCCCTCCCATCGTTTGTCCGGTAATCGGAGCCGGGTTGGTTCCGACTCCCGGAACTGCGTGATTTTGGGTCGACGTCCCGCCAGCTTCATCGAACTTGTAGTACAGCAATTCAGGAAATTGCGCCATGATTGTTGATTCGCCGCCGGAGAAGCCATCGATTGTCAATGGGATTTCGACGGGTTGACCTTCCGCTCCGGTGGGACCCGTTCGAGGGAACATGATTGCTCGCGCGGAGAAGTTCCCGGATGTTGTTCCGACGTTTCTCATTCTGAAAGTGACGGAATCGCGCGTACCGCCTTCAAGCGTTCTGGTGAGCGAATCGACGCTGGCCGTGAAGTGCGGAACACCGATGGCTGTACCGTCAAGGATGACATCCTTGCGTGGTGTGTAGATGGAATTGCTCAGCACTATGACGCGTCCGGTGTCACTTCCCTCAGCCGTCGGCGTGTAGGTGACGTAAATCTTGACCGAATCTTGCGCCGGAATCACCACGTTCGTCGGGGAAACCGCAAAGTCGGGATTGGTTGTGGTGAGTGAGCTTAATGTTAACGGTGTTGCAAACTGATTCCGCGCCGTCAGACTGTCACGCTTTGTGCCCGGTACCGGCGTGGGGGGGAAGGAGATGCTTGCTTTTGTGAGAACAAGATCCAGCGGCCGCAACCCGAAGTTCCGCGTCAGCGTGTCGTTGCGCGTGATGGTGACGGCAAGTGTCGTATCGAGGAAACCAAATCTCCGTGCCCGCAGGGTGAGATTTGCCGTTGTTCCCGGCGTATCCACCTGCGCACCGGCAAAGTACAATCCTGTTGCATCGCTCGTTCCGCTCTGCTGTAACACATTCTGCACAAAATCAATCGCAACGCTCTGAATCGGGGCGCCGCCTACCGTGTTGGTCACCGTGCCGCGTATCCAGCCGAAATTCTCGCCGTAAATAATGCGCTCAATGTAGGCTTTGTTGCTGGCGCCAGTCGCTCCGCTGCGGCGGTCGGTCCAGAGTACCCACGCTTTGCCGCCTGCCGCTGCTGTTTCATAGTAGTCGCCGTTGTAGGTGGTGTTCGTGCTTGGCGTTCCCTGCGGGGCCCACGTTGCACGCACATCGCTCACAACCCAATTATCCCACGTGGTACCGCCATCCACCGAGTAGGCGGCATAGCGGTTGGCCATCGTCGTCGATGCCGTCGAGTCGAAACTGTAGTAGCTGACAGTGATGCCGCCGGTTGAGGGATCTACCGCAATGGAGGGCATCCACTGCCACCGGCCTGCCACGACATCGGGGCCGTTCACTTTAATGCGGGAGCTCCACGTTGAGCCGCCATCGGATGATCGATAGACATAAATATCAGCTTGACCGCTGGTCGGCACATCCAACTCGGGAACCACAACATAAATCCATCCGCGGCGCGGGCCGTTGGAGCGGTCAACATCATGATACGGGAAACTTGCTGCACGCGTGCCGTTCAGTGCGGCAATGGCGCCGTTGGAAATTCTGATACCATTGATAGGGAAGGCAATCGCCGGCGTGCTGTACGTTGCACCGCCGTCGGTGGATTTGGCAAAGCCGATACCCACTTCTGCCGTGCCCGTTGTGTAGTGTGCCCACATCGGGTAGACTTCACCGTTCGGGCCGATGGCAATATGCACACCCTGACCGCGATTCGAGCCGATGGGCAGTGCCACGCGCGGCAACCACGTTACGCCGCGGTCGGTCGAGCGGGAGATTTGTATCGGTGTTCCCGTCACCCCGAAATCCGTCCATGCCGCATACACGTTGTTCGGGAATGTGCCGGAGAAATCCGCCGTTGCATGCTGCTTATCATCATTCGTGCTGTTCAGATTGTCTGCATTCGCGCGGGCACTCCATGTGGTACCAAAATCCGTTGTCGTCACAAAGTAAATCCCGCCCGGAGAACCGAGTGTACAGTAATACGCTTTTCCGCCCACGTCAAAAAATGCCACCGGATCGCCGAAGCTGTCGATGATATTGGGGGGAAGATCTTCACTCTGCATCGATGTGGGCCAGGTGACGCCCCCGTCGGTGCTGAAAGCCCACGGCTGGTGTACCACGGGATTGGATCCCGGAATGCGGCCGTTGGTCGAGACCATGAGTTGATTGGGATTGGAAAAGTTCACACCGATGGAGTTTTCGCTCTGCCAGAACAACGACGGATTGAAGACCTGGATATCCGGCGTGTTGGGCGGGCTGTCCGCATTGTCGCCCCGACGCGGGTTGCGTGTGGCTTCCGCCGGCATTTGCACCGCCTGCGCTCCCGGCGGCGCCGCATCAATCCCTAACTTCCACCGCTTCGCCGCATTCCACATCGCACTCTGATCTTGCGCATGTGAGACGCCGATAAAAGATACTCCCAATACTACACAACAGAGATGTAGCAGTCTCTGATTCATGATTGCTCTCCCTTATGATTATTAATGAATGATGCAGAAAGTTAATTGATGCGGGTTCGTGTTGTTCGTCTCTCCCCTGCGAGTCGTCAAACGAATGGCATGGTGCCGTTAGTACAGCAGGAAAGTTGAGTTGTAGTGACAGCGTGGTGACAGGACTGCGTGATGGCTCTGGAGGCATCAGCCTTCCCGAAACAACCTATCTGATTATCAAAGTCCCGCTGGAAAGAACCGAGCCGGGTTGGAAGTGTGAAACCCTTCACTCAATTACATAAAATAATACAAACCACGGAGTGGAGTTGCAAGACTTTTCTCAAAGAAATGCAGAATCTTTACATGACGGGGCGCGATCACAATGTGGTCGCGCCCATGATCTGTAAGGACAGGCTTGGCTCAGCGGATAAGAGCCATTTTTCTTGTTGCAACCTGCGATGATCCGCTATATAGCGTATAGAAGTAGATGCCGCTGGCGAAATCCGACGCATCCAGGGTGTAAGCGTGCCGCCCTGCTTCCAGACTCTCATTGACCAAAGTGGCGACTTTTTGCCCCAACATGTTGTATACAGCAAGTGTCGTCGGGCCCGGTTGCGAGAGCGTGAACTCGATTGTCGTAGCGGGATTAAATGGATTCGGATAATTCTGTTCCAGTCCAAATGCAAGAGGGACCCCGCTTCCCGGTCCTGCAGATGTCACGCCGCCCGGCGACATAGTAATGTTGACGTTGTCGAGCGACAGCACTGATGGAGGAAGAACGACTGTTGTTGTCGCGAGGTTGTAGCCGTCCCTGTCTGCCGTCAGTGTGATGGAACCAGATGTTACAGCCTCAATAGCATAGTAGCCCGACGGTTCACTGACGCCGATGCCGACAAGGATTCCATTTTCTGTTTCAGCTGTGATTGTGGCTCCGCGCAGCGTTGCATTGGCGTTTGTTCGCACAACGCCACTGATGCGGGCGAGGCCGTTGCCGCGAATCTGACGTACACAGATATTGATGTTGGTGATATTACCTGCAACATCCACGGTATCCGCCTGATCCCGGCGATTCACACCGCATGCGTTAGCTTTGTAGTACGCTGGTGCAAAACCGAGAAACGGATGCGCGCTGACGAAATACTTCCCTGCTTCGACATTATTGATGATGAAATTTCCCAGTGAGTCTGTGTGTCCGTACCTAACCGGGGTAATCGATGGTTGGGGCAGTCGTGCAGGATGCAGGTACACGCGCGAGGGAACACCATTGCCAAGTGAATCAACTACGCGTCCCGCAACGCTGTTCTGCGGAAGCGGCCGGACGCTGAGGGAGAAATCAATCCCCGACGTATCGCCCGTGAAGTGAATGATATCGGCTAATTGGGGTGTCGGCTTGTTGTCGAAATACTCGGGCCAGTAGCCGGGTTTTGATGCCATAACTATGTAATTGCGCCCCGTGATCAGATGAGCAGTATAGCGCCCGAGCGAATCGGTAATGCCACTCCATTGTACGCCCATCGTAAAGCCGACACCGTCGAGTGTCATGCTTTCCTCGCCGCCCGGCAGTCCTCCGTTTGCAGCAACGGAAATCATGTTCTGCATCGTTCGCAGAACCGCAACGCGTGCGTGTGGAATCGGATTGTTGAGAGTGTCCCGAACAGTGCCGCGCATCGTTGCATACCGCGGCGGCGAAACACGAGTAAGCCCGAAGTCTGCCGTGAATGTTGTACTGTCGCCGACAACGATAACTGTGGCTTTGGATGGCTCACGCACGTCATCGTAATATTCGGGATAGTAACATCCGGTATTGGAGGCACACAACGCCTCGGCACGGACGATATATCGTCCCGTGTCAAGCGCTGCATGATAACGTCCGAGTGAATCAGTAAATGCAAACGCCGGTGGGGTTGTCATCGCATTTGCCAGACGGAAGAACCGGATGCGCGCATTCCGGATGGGTAGATTCGTCGAATCGTCCGTCACCGTTCCGTCGATAAATCCGTGCACCGTCGGGCCCAGAGGCGGAACGAGAATCTCGGCCACATTGCTTCGCGGACCCAACACTGTGGGGAAATTCAGTGAAGACGCACGAACATAGTAGAAGTATCTCGTTCCTCGAACAACATTGAAATCGCGGAACATCTGATTACGAATGCCCGTTGCTATCTGTTGATACTGAGTCGTGTCATGTGCCGAACGAAACACAACGAACGCCCACTGTCCGGCAGCAGGCATTTGCCACTGCAACTTGACACTGCCCCACGAATTCGGAGTCGGGGTTTCGAATGTTGCGGTGAGATTAGCCGGAGCTGGCGGGAGTTGACCGAAGACGGTGACACTCGCAAGAATGAGTATCATCCACAAAAGGACAAAGCGGTAGATCATACATACCCCCTTGATATTGTTTAAGATGACATCAGGCCTAGTTAAACCTACGGACTACAACATCAAAATGCAAGACTATGCGTTGAGGAGATTTCGGGTTGAGAAGGCAACTGTTGAAACACTCTACAGTGGTTTATCAGGCAACATCGTTTAGTCCAATGGTTCTGCCCACTGCGCATTCGGAGCATCGGACGGGCGTGCAGTAGTAGCGGAACAAATGAATCGCGCCCTGCTGGTGAAGTGACGAGTGGAGGGAGTTCCGCGAGCGGGTCAGTTGATTCCGGACGATTTCAACCACGCTGTTCTCTTGCGTGGGTGTGAGATACGCCAGCAGAGAGCGGGCGTTCTTGCGCATGGCGTTATCATTAAAGATTCGCGCATACAGCAGCACAACGGGAATCAGCACATTCACGATGATATCATAAGCGCGGGCAACGCCGAGTGTTGTCCGGGCTGAGTCGGAGGTATGTTCGTTGTCTGCAGATGTTCTTTTACTTCTTCCTTTGAAATGATAGTGCGTGTGCCAGAACGCATCGGCGTCAAAATCAAACAGGGCATTGAGTTTCTCATTCCGCTTTTTCGCCGAGTGCATATCCGATTTGAACGTGCCCATTATTGTACGGAATGATCCTTCGCCGAACAGTTGCGGAAGCAGAAAACACATGGCGGCAAGCCGCGCCGTTGGAAAATTACTCGGACGCAAGCGGAAGAAAAGCCAATCCGCTTCGTTCAGTACAGAACCTTTGAACTCCGGCCGGAGTTGTTTCCACTTCTTCTTCAATGAGGCAACATACGTTCGGGAAGCGGAATCGGGAACCTCTTTTGCAGCAGGCAGAAGTCCGGCAGCGCCGAACAACAGCGCCATCATTGTCTGCGTTTCCGTGAGCGCATGTTTACGGAGAAACTGAAGCCGCATCGAACGGGAAAGCGTCAGAAACGGCCTGCTGTTTTTCGAGTAGCCGAGCGCTTCCATTATTCCCTCATACAACAACTGCTCCCACAATGTCCGTTCGATGAAATCGTTCTTTCCATATTCCTTCTTGGGAGAAGGAATGTCGGCGGGATTACCGTAATAGCGCGGATACGGCTCGCGAATAATCTGCCTCGACTCATCAACAAGCTGCTTGAGACGTTCTTCAAAGCGGCGGACTTTCAATTCAATCCTCTCTTTGCCGAGTTTTTCAATCCAACTCGCAATCGTTGTAGATGGAACCGACTGGTTGATTCCGGCACAATGCAGCGAACTGTCGGTTCCCGTCTTCTCATCCTGAATAGATTTCTCCCACGCGTTGTGAAATTTCTCGTCGAGAAACGGATGGAGAACGAGCAAAGGAATTGCCCTGCGGCTTGCCGTACGACTTGGCGGGGAAAGTGGATCGGCGGTCATGACAACATGCAGAATTACTTTGTTATAATGCGGATCGAAATCGTGCTTGTGCGAGAGCCATTCGCCGGCGTTGATATGCAACTCGACATCGCCGTGATAGGTAGTTGTGCCGATGGAGATTCTGGCGTTGAGGAAATCAGGGCCGCCGTCGGTGTTGGGAACGCCCGGCGAAATAATGCGGACCGGTTTCCCGTCCTTCGTGGCAAGATGATCTTGAGTGAAGGATTGTTCCTGCCAAATAAGGCGTAGGATTGATTCGGGCATGTCGGGGAAGTTCATACGTTCCTCACAGAAGTCCCCCCGATGAACGGTACGTTTTCGAAAGATCAGAAGTATTTTTCTCTGACGGAGTTCATCCGATCGCGCAGAGTCAACGCCGCCTTGCGAGCCGAGTCGGCGAAATCCTCCCCGCCTGATGCGTAGATGATGCCGCGACTTGAATTGATGAGGGCCATCTCGCCGTTCTTGTCACAGCCGTAGCGGACTGCCGCCGTCAAATCGCCGCCTTGAGCACCGACGCCCGGAATCAGCAGGGGCATATCCGGAACGAGTTTGCGAACACGCTGTAGTTCCTTGGGACGAGTTGCGCCAATGACGAGGCCGCAGTTCTTCTTCACATTCCACTTCTTCACTTTGGCAATCACATGCTCGTACAGCGGCTTTTCTTCAATCTTCAAATACTCGAAATCTTTCGCTCCGGGATTTGATGTGAGTGTGAGAATGAACGCGCCGTGTCCTTCGTCTTTGATGAACGGCTCTACGGAATCAAATCCCATATACGCATTGACAGTCGCGGCGTCAAATCTAAAATCCTCAAACAAACCTTTTGCATACATCTCCGCCGTGTTGCCGATGTCGCCGCGCTTTGCGTCACCAATCGTGATAATATCAGGCGGAATTGCGGCAAGCGTCTCTTTTACCGTCCGCCAGCCGGTTTCGCCGAGCGCTTCGTAGAAGGCAAGATTCAGCTTGTACGCGCAGACGAGATCTTTCGTTGCGTCAACAATGCGTTTGTTGAATTCGAGAATAGGGTTCGCCGCGCCGAGCAGATGTTTCGGAATCTTCTTCAGATCGGAATCGAGCCCGATGCAGAGGAGGGAGTGCGATTGTTCTTGAGACTGACGGAGTGTGGAAGAGAAAGTCATAACTGGGCGAAATGAACTACGATATGTTCTGCTGAAAGAAAATACTTCTTGGCAAGTCAACAAGCAAGCGATCTACCGCTGCCTCTCGAACGTTCTCACAAAATCATGCTGCGGTCCCATCTCGAGAGCGTGACATCCTGTACACCCTGCGCCCCGCTGGGTCATCGAAATGAACGTCGCTCCGTTGGGATAGAACTCCGCCCAGAGCCAGCCGTTGCCCGCCAGCGGGTTGTTGCGGTCTTTGTACATGACGGCAAGCAGAGTTGTGGCGCCGTCATCGTCCTTGATTTTTTTCACGATAATGGATCTATCCGGGAACGGTGCGGCATAGCGGCCGCTTTGCAGCGCGTCAAGCGCCAGCGCGTTCATACTGACACGGACAAGCGGGCGGTGGGCTGTTGATCCGTTGAGCGAGCCGGCCGTTACAGAGTCGGCATGTGGGAAGAGAGTGTAATTCCGATATGGCTGCGTTTGCGAGATGATGCGAAAGAGGTTAGCATCGCTCGAAACCACTTCGACCATTCCCTCAGGCGGCGGTGTGCCGGACGGTGATTGCTTGTCCCTGCACGAGTAAGCGCAGAAACCGGCAGTCAGTATGATAATGAACACATTCAATCTCATGCGCTGCTCCTTCATGAAAACACTCTATCTCAAATAACACCGTAAGTGTCACAAAAGTGTCACCCGGTGTACTGGGTGTAATGTTCAATGATCTCCGGAGGGATCACGAGCGCCCGTCCCGTTTTCATGTCGATCATCGTGCTGATAAAATAGCCTTCTGCCGCCACCTTTCGGGGTTCTTTCTTGAAGATCTGAAAGCCCACCTTCACATCTGCCTTCTCGAATGAATCCAGCCACGTCTGCACAATCACGCGATCTGCCAGCGTCAGCGCCCGCTTGAACTCGATATGAAATGCTTTCTGGTACCAATTCCAGCCGTTCTTCAGAAAATCATCCATCGGCATGCCGTAGCAGCGCCCCATCTGATCGTACCGTGCTGCAAGCACATAGTCGAGATACTTTGAGTTATGAACGTGATTGTTCATATCAATATCGTCGGGTCGGACGATCAATTCGGATTCGAAACGGGTGTAGGGCATAAAATGATCTTAAGATTACGGATTGGGGATTGTCGAGCCTGCCAAGCGCCTCCCATCAATCCTCTTCGTCACCCTTGCATAGATGAACAGTGCAATGGCCGAGGTCAGCCCGATTGCCAGGAAGTAGTACCAAATGAAATTTGCATCGGCGTACGCGGTTGTCATTTGATCGGGGGTCAGGGTTCTCGGGTCGGGACAGTATTTCGTGAGCAAGTAGCCCGAAAGTCCAAAGCCGAGCAGGTTGGCAACAAACGAATGCAAATGACCAAAGCCGAGGTACAGTCCTTCTTCACCTTTCGGGGCCTGCTTCGAAAAGAACTCGAGATATCGCGGTGAAATGAAACACTCTGCCAATCCCTGAACAACAATTCCCGCAATCAGCATGATCGTTATCGGATGCGCGGTGATGCCGAAGGGAAGAGAAATGGACGTGCCCAAAAGCGATTCCAGCGTGGGGCTGGAGGCCATCAACAATGCCGAAAGGGGCATCAGCAACATGCCGATGGTCATTGAGGTGATGGCCATCGCCTTCCTCATAAGTTGCGTGACGATGACGACGAATGTGACAACAACTGCCGGATTGACGTTGGCAATCCATTCCGGTGAAGCCTCCTGACCGACAAGACGAATGACGTACTTCGGCATCGTTGCGTACATCTGATGTTGAATCATCCAAAAGCCGGAGACGATGAGAATGAGTGTCACAAGCCGGGGATTCGTCAATACGCGAACAAGACCCTGCCATACCTCTTGCAGACTTTTTCCTTCACCGGCCGTGCTGATATTTTTGTACCAGAAGAACACAACAATCACCGCTAGCAGACTTAGCGCCGCCGAGAAATACTCGATTGATTCAAGTCCCCAATTCAACCGCAGCGGATATGAAATGGACTTTCCGGAAAACGAGCCGACGTTGACCATTCCGTAAAAGATCGAGTATGCGCGTGCGCGTTGATCGGAGGTTGATGTTTTAGCAACAGTGCCGGTGATCAGGCCCTTGATAAATGATCCGCCGATAATGAGCAGGATAACAGCCGGTACAACAGTCGGCTTATACGGCAACGCTCCGAGCGAGAAGAACCCGATTGCGAGTAACCCAAATGCAAGCAGCATTGCATTGCGAAAACCCATCTTGTCGGCAAATGCGCCGGTGAACGGCGGAAGGAGATAAACGCCTGCGGCGTAGAAACCGCTCAGCCACGCAGCGTCGATATCATCGAAGCCGACAACGTTTGAGAGATACAGAGTGAAAGTTATGAAGACAGCATAGAACGAAGCGCGTTCGAGCAGCTCAACGCCGTTGGCAACCCAGAACGCCTGCGGAAATTTCCATGAAATGTGTGAGGACACTATAGGCCTTTTGATGAGTGATTGTCGAAGTTAGTGTGTTGGAGGAGCATCGAAAATAGACGCACCCAATTTCTGGAGAATCGGGGAGAGAAACAATTCATTTTGTCAAAACTGGCTGATGTCACGCCCAAACACTTTTGCCTTCATCCAATCGAACAGCACGAGAGTCTTGTTCTTCAAGCTCACAATGCGGGAGAGGTATGCCGAACGCCAGAACAGCCACGTTGCCCAACCGCGGCCCTTCACGCCTTCAAGGTCGGCAAGGGCTTTGTTGTCGCCGACGTATGCCAACATCCCGAGATGTTTGTAGCGAAATGGTTCGACGTCCGTATTGCGGGCATGGCGCGTTAGTGATTTTGCGAGATACTTCCCCTGCTGTTGCGCTACTTGCGATGTTGCGGGAAGCGGATTGTTCTTGATGATGCTGCAATCGCCTAAAGCGTAGATGTTGTCAAATCCCTCCACTCTGAAAAAATCGTCTATGAGGATTCTTGATCGATTGTCTTTTGGCAGATTGATACGTTCAACGAACGGAGTAGGGCCGTTTCCGGTACTCCATAGAAGAAGTCCATATGGAAGTTCTGAGCCGTCTTTCAAATAGACTGTTGTTTCATCAACTTTTGTTACCGGAGATTCGGTAAGAACGCTGATGCGCTGGCGGGCGAAGAGTTCCGTTGCATACCGGCGAAGCTTCTCGTCGAACGCGCCGAGGATTTCCTTCATTGCCTCTACAAGAGTAATGCGGGCCTCGGCAACAAGATGAGGATACGCCTTTTGCAAATCCTCCAACATGAAATCATTCAGCTCTGCGGCAAATTCAACGCCCGTCGGTCCGCCGCCGCAAACGATGAAATGCAGCAACCGCTGGCGCTCCTCCACACTAATGCCCGGCAGATTCGCCTGCTCGAAGTTGCGGACAATGCGCTGACGCAGCTCGCGGGCATCGTTCAGTTCTTTCAGGAACATTGCGTGTTCTGCCACGCCCGGCACGCCAAACGAGTTGCTTACCGCCCCGACGGCAACCACAAGCACATCATATCCGACTTCGAACTCATGCTTGTCCGCAACGCCGATACATGCAACCGTGTTACCGGCTGTATCTATGCCAACCACTTCTGCGTGATAGAACCGAATATCCTTCCGTGCATGCCGGATTGGCTCGATGATGCTGCGGAACTCGATCGTGCCGACAGTTGTGCTTGGGAGAAGCGGCGTGAAGAGAAAATGATTGCGCGGACTGACGACGATGATTTCGTAATCGTCTTTCAGATTCTTGACAAGATTGAACGCGCCGAAGCCGGTGCCGAGAACGAGAAGGTGAGCACGAGTTCTGTTGCTCATGAATGGTATGATAGGGTTGTATGAATTCTCTATGACAATGAACGCGACAGCATTGCGGTTCAAATATAGCCCGTTTCGGGAAACAATGAAAGCGTTGAAATCGAGCATGGCAAGCGCAAAGTTACACAATAGAGCGTATTGACTTTCTACCCCCCCCCGTAGTACATTGCGACAGCGGTAGCACTTGATCCAACCCGTTCTTTGCTTCAGTCCCTCACAGATCCCCTTGTTTTGAAAGCAGAGGCTAAACTCGTGTTTTCAACCATTCGAGCAGTAGGCTCGTGTCTTCTTGGAAAATTCCTGTTCATTTGGATCCTTTTTACATTGTGGGCACATATCCACGTTGCACACGGACAGGTAGTGATCAGAGAAACGGTGACGTTGAGTCCCGAAGTGACAGGTACGCCGAATCGCGTGACCGGCAATGTTTTTGTTGCGCCGGATTCCGGCACGTATTGGGGAAGAATCGGGCTGGCGAGAAAGTACTCCCCCATAACGTATGGCCCGCTAACAGTTGTCCACAGGGATACGATGTACGTATTTGATACAAGGGAGTACGTGTTGAATACTTGGAGTTACCAACAAGTGCAATGGCGATGCAGCGATCCGAACACGCCGATATGGTACACGGCGTACTATGCTTATGATACTGAAAACCCCTTGCGCTTTTTCCTGCCAGATGTTCACGTTGGGGATACGATCCAGTTTATGTATGCCGGCGTTTTGGGGACGGACGATTGTCCGCCCGGTGGCGTATCTGCAACTATTTGCATGTATGCATCTGATTCATGTTACTATTACATGGAAGGCGAGCTTCAGGAGTTGTGGTACTGCACAGTGGAACTTGGGGTTTTATCTGCCGAGCATGCAGGATATCGCGTTGTTGCTGAAGACGATACGATTGGCGCGGGGACGTCGACGCCGGTTCGGGCGATTGCCGTGGATTCAACAGATTGGGAAGTGCCCACTAATTCAACCACCCGGCTTGTGTACCGGTTGATTCCTGACACGCTGGGCAGATTTGTTGATGCGGCAGGAGATACGCTGCCGTCTCCACTTCCGAACGTACTGTACGCCGATGCGCGAGCAGGCCGGGTACGATTCCTGGCTGCTGATTCACTGAAAGACAGCGTTTTCGCTGTCATTGAGGTGGTTCAATCACTTGACACTACCAAGAGGGGGTACGACACGGTGTGGATCAGGAACCCGGTGAAAGTGGTGTTCACAAGACCGGATTCTGCTGTCGTATACCCGACCTACGCCGGGCACAATGACGCCGCGGCGAGAAGAAACTGGATCGACTTGGAATTGAGGGTCATATCCGGCGATTCCACGCCTGTACCAAACTACTGGGTCAAGGTGCTGAAGCCTGTGCTGGTCGACAGCGGTGGGCATTCCCACGGCGGGAACAGACCGATGGGGGAGTATCGGCATCCGATTGGTTCAGCGACTTCAGTTGACACAATTAGGGCACAGACGGACAGTACCGGTAGATTGAAGTTTCGGTATATGGCCTCGCAATTCGGCGGCGCAGAAAGTATCCGCGCGCAAGCCGTGGGTGATACGACGAAGTTCGATACGCTGAGTCTACTGACAAGGGTCCCGGGGTTGCAACTCCTGCCGCAAGGAACAAATTATGTGAAAATAGGTGGGACATGTAGACATCACGGCCCTGAGGGGCCAACCAGTTGCTCAACACCGGACAACGATCACTGGGCGACAGCAGGGTTGATTGAGAATATCAGAACTATTGCAGACAGTTTTGCGCATTATTACCCGAATTACAGGATCAGGATAAATGACATAAGTCTTCCGCATGGCGGCGGCTTCGACCTCGGTGGAGACTGGGAAGCTGACATCATCGACCAATTTCCTGCCTCTCGAGACACATGCAACCTTGTTGGCCATTGTACTCACCGTGAAGGAAACATGGCTGACATCAGTTACTATGTTCGCCCTCCGTCCGGGCCGGACTCGTTAATGACTCCTTCCCAAAGGCGGCGCTTAAGGCGTATTCTGGACAACACAGCTGGTTCAGTTCTCGAACATGGACATTATCATTTTCGTGGGAGGTAAGCCAACATGAAACAAGGAAGATTCTGGATTCTTGTTATTTTCTTGCCTGTGCTCATTGTGGACTTGTTTGCGCAGGATACTATCCCGTATCCGTCCATGAGTGAAGTCGAACCGTCTGTCTCTATATCAGTTCAAAAAGCAAATGGGTATCAGTATAGTTACACCGTTTCGAATGGCCTTGGTGCGTCGCAGGATATATGGGAGTTTATGGTTCAGATTCTAAGCGCGAATGTGCTTGGCACTGCTCCGTTCAACTGGGATGTGTCCAAGGCAACAAGGCCGAATCTTGTGGCTGCTACCTGGGGCTCAATTGACTCCACTAGGGACATTGGTCCAGGTTCTTCGCTTTCTGGTTTTCAGCTTTCTGGTCAAGGTCTCCCCGCAATCGTTCAGTTCTACGCTGTCGGATATATTCCAATACCTTACGGGGAGTATATTCCGGCAGATCAAACCGATGACATCTTCGTTAATAGTGCCCAAGGACGTACACTCGGCCCAGCTGATCCCCCCACCCCCTTCAACGCCCTCACCTTCCTCGACACCATCGCCTCCTACATCACCGAGAGCCGGACGCTCGGCTGGATCGCGAACGATCCAACCAAGAACAAATACACACGCCTCATCGA
>CAADGV010000022.1 GCA_900696645.1 uncultured Chlorobiota bacterium
CCAACACCCAAAAACGCCGCAGTGAAGGCTCCGTTCGCTACGCTCACTCCGCCTCCACTGAACACGATGCTTCACCCTGACATTCCTACTGAGCGTAAAACCATGACATTTCTATTGGGCTTCTACATGGCAATTGCGGTTGGCGTTAGCGGTTGACAATTTTGGACTGCGGCCCTATGGCGATTTGCCCCCCCGTGCTCTATCAACGTTGCTATGTGATCGTCTGTACTCATCCATCGTCATGCCCGTTTTCCGTTTGAACAGCTTCACGCCTGTGTCCTCTCGCGTGATGCCCACCTGCTGGCAGATGGCATAACACTTCAAGTCGGTTGTTGTGAGCAGGTGCTTCATGACGTCGACCCGTTTCTTGCGGAGGTAATCGGAGAGCGGTACGCCCTCCGTCCGCGCGAAAGCCTTCCGTAGCGTTTCTTCAGACACCTCGAACTGGGCTGCTATGTCTGCTATCGTTTCTATGCCATTAAGATGTAGATCAATCCAGATCTTCACATCGTCGAGTGTGCTTCTCATGACTTAACCCAAGCAGAGAATGGGAGCATTTGATGTTGCCGGTGTGAACACTTGCTGTGCTCAAACCTTCTTCGTCATCGCCCATCTGTCAATGAACGTGTACACAATCGGAATAGCGACAACGGTAAAGAGTGTTGACGCCACCAGTCCCCCCACAATCGGTACGGTCAGTGCCCGCACAAGCTCGGAGCCGGTGCCGAACTCGAAGAACAGCGGAATAATGCCGAGTACCGTTGTTGCTGTCGTCATGAGGATCGGACGCAAGCGCTGCTGCATCCCTTGTCGGATTGCATCGTTGAGCGCAATGCCCTTACGTCGCAACGCCGTGATGACATCCACCACGATCACCGCATCGTTATCTACCGCGCCGATCATGATGACGAGCCCAATGAGCGACATGACGTTGTACGCTTGTCCCGTAAGCGCCATTGCGCCAATGGCGCCGATGAACGCCAACGGACTCGTCAACAGAATCACGAACGGATAGAGTACCGACTCATACTGCGCAGCAAGAATCATGTACACGAGAAAGATGGAAAGAAGAATGATGATCAGCAGACTCCGGAACGACTCGCGTATCTCCTCATTCTCTCCCCCGATACTGATAGCATAGCCGGCGGGCAGTGCAACGGATTTGGCCTTCTGCTCAAGCTCATCAACAACACTCCCCAACGAACGCTCATGCACATTAGCGAGAATCACCTGTGCACGCTGCTGGTTCTCGCGCCAGATTTCCCCTTCACTTGTTGCTTCATGCCAACGCACGAAGTTGCGCAGCGGAGCGCCGCCGATTGTCGCCTCAAGCACTGCATCGAGGTTGTTTGCATGCGTGTTGCGGACACGGATCGTCACTTTCCTGTCGAACTCGTTGAGCGAAGTTGCCTCCGCGCCCTGCACCTGTTGCCTGATGAACGACGCGAGGCTTTGCACGCTCAGTCCGTGCAGCTTCGCTTCGTCGCGGTCAATTTCAATTCTATACTCCGGCGTGCCCAATTGCAACGACGTGCGGATGTCTGTAACTCCTTGTACGGCTTGCAGTTGCTGTGCGAAGCGCTCGGCGATTTGCGCCACCACTGCAGGGTCTTTGCCGGTGATACGAATCTTCAGATCATTCACTTCGGGACGCAGGATTTGCTCGAACGTTGTGCCGCGCGATCGGAGGGCAAACTCTACACCCGATGTACCCTGTTGCAGCGCGGCTACAACATTGCGCGCCTCCTCCAACACGCGCGCCGTCAACCTCCCCTGCTTCACTCTTACCTCCATCGTCGCCCGTTCAAGCGCCGCGTCCCCAACGCGCCAGATGCTCGTCTCCTCCGTAGTGCCGATGGCAGAATACACTCCCTCCACACCGTCAAGACGAAGCAGCCGTCGCTCCATTTCCGCCATGCTGTTCGAGACGGCTTCGAGCGTCGCGCCTTTCGGGAACGTCATCTGAATCGTGAACCTGCTCTGATCAATATCGGGTGCAGGTTCGCTGCGGATGAAGAACGCAACCGCAACAGCAGCCGCAAACAGCCCGACGGTCGCCGCAATCACCTTGCCGCGGTGCGCAAGTCCCCACGCGAGATACTTGTCCAATGCTGCTTCGCTCGTCCTCCTCACTTGCGAGACGAGACGTTCCAACATGCCACCGTTGCCGTGTCCGGCAATGCGTGACCTTTCACGCGAAAGCAGCATCGGCACGAGCGACACGGCCACGAACAGCGAGACAAGCAGGGAGACAGACATCGTCACTCCCATGTCAACAAAGAGCTGCGACGCCACTCCTTCGACAAATATTATCGGGAGGAAGATAGCGACGTTCGTGAGCGTTGAGGCGGTGACGGCGAGATTGATTTCTTTCGAGCCTTCCAAGACGGCATCGAGCAGCGGCATTCCCTTTTCCCGCAAACGGGTCACGTTCTCGATCACAATAATCGCATTGTCCCCCAACATGCCGATGCCGAGCGCAAGTCCCGTAAGCGAGATGATGTTGAGATTGATGTTGAGAAAGTACATCGCGATGCATGTGGCAAGCAGCGAGACGGGAATCGTGACGCCGATGATGAGCGGATAGCGCACGCGCTGCAGGAAGAGGAAGAGTACCGCAAACGCCAGCACCGCCCCGATGGCAATTGCCTGCTGCACATCGGCGATGGATTGCGCAATGAACTCCGCCTGATCGGCGATGACACTGAGGTGGAGTGACAGATACTCGCCGCGGAGATGATTCAGCACTTCGTGAATCCGGTCGGACACGTCAATCGTGTTGGTGCCCGCCTCCTTGCGGATGTGCAGTGCAATCACCTCGCTGCCGTTGTAGCGCGTGATGCCTGTGCGTTCCTTGATCGTATCGCGCACAACGGCAACGTCGGAGACACGCACAAGCCGTCCCGAGGGCGTCGTATGCACAACGACGGAACGAATGTCATCCGGCGACGTGAACTCGCCGAGCGTTCTGAGCGGATAGCGGAAAAGCCCCTTCTTGATTGAGCCGCCGGGGAGACTTACGTTGGATTGTGCGAGCGCTTGCGAGACCTGGTCGAGCGAGAGGTCGAGTGCCTCCAACTTCCTTCCGTCTGTAACGACGTGGATCTCCCTCTCCACTCCACCCAACACGCTCACTTGCGCAACGCCGTCAATCTGTTCGATCCGTTTCTTGACCAGTGCCCGCGCCGTTTCTTTCAGTTCCATCAAACCCGACTGTTTGTCGAGTCTCCAGTCCCGACCGCCGCGTCCAGTGTATCCAACCTCACCTCGTCCGCTTCCGGCGGACGCGGGGGTGAGGTCGCCGGAGGTAGAAGCCGCAGACAGAGCTATCGTCATCACCGGTTCTGTCGAGGGGTCTATGCGGAGGATTGTCGGGCGGCCTGCCTCGCGCGGCAGCGCGCCGCGCATTTGATCTAACTTTTCACGGACCTCTAACAACGCAAAGTCCATGTCAGTGCCCCAATAGAATTCCATCGTTACTACCGATTGCGCATCGCGTGAGATGGAGGAAATGCGTTTCGCACCGACAACCGTTGCGAGGGCCGCTTCCACCGGTTGCGTCACTCGCCGCTCCACTTCTTCCGGCGAGGTGTTGGGATATGATGTTTGGACGGTGAGCTTCGGGATTTTGATGGGGGGAAGAAAATCAACGCTGAGATTCAAGAACGCAATAATGCCAAGCATCACTACGCCGATGAAGAACATCAGCACGGTAACGGGGCGGGATGTGGAGAGCGAACTTAGGGACATGAACAAGCCATGGATGCTACGGGAAGAAACGAAAAAGGGGGGTGAATGTCACTCGATGCTCATGCCGGCGTTGACTTGCAGGTATCGACAAAAGCCTGCGCGGCGATCATCGATAATTCTGATGTTCTTCAATCAGCCGTGAAACAATATGGACTTGAAACTGCTTCATCTTCTTTCATCCAATCATGCGCACCCACGATTACGCAGAGACCCGCCTGGCATTGACGCGGGTCTCATCAAAGGTTTATAGGAACTGATTACTCATTGTCGTTAAGTGTCAGAACCGAGTCGCGACGAAGAGTCCAAGTAGTGTCTTGGTCAATCCCCGTTTTGTTGTTTATCGCATCCACATCCCATCGGGGTAGAAGGACAACTACAGTAAACACGTGTGCCGCCTCCGGGAAGGGCTTCTGTCTGTTGAATCCCGGGCGTCTGATCTGGTGTAGCTTGTGTTGTGGGTGCGAGAAGTAACCCAAACAGGCCGCAGAAAAACACGGAGGCAAGGCTCCCCGCAACGAGTTTTCGTTTCATTGTGTCCTCCTATCATGATTGAATGATGATGGTTGGTTATCTGCTTCAAAAAGATCGAAGCATTTTTCACATTTCATTTATCATGGTGAAATAACCCGTCGCATTTTCTGTTTGGGGAATTGGGAGCGTGTGAATCACTCTGCATATGTTACCGGTATCAACGAGCATGATAAACGGTTTTGTCCGCGACTTACCTAAGACCCTTCTAGCCAACCCACACTGTCAACTTCACACACAAAAAGTGAAGCCAAGTCTCCGTCCACCATCTCAGCACCTCTGAGACTTCGAGCCTCATACAAAACATGAACCTTGAGAGTTGTATCCGTCCGTGCAGCGTTTATGAAGAAGAGAAGATCGTCGCGGTAGCACGACGTGCACGAGTTCGTGCTTGCCACAATTACTATCTTCTTCTTGCCATTCTTTTGAAGAAATTGGCACATCTTACCTACAAAAACACTTTGAAGGTTTGCCTGCAAAGTATCGGATTGAATTCGTTCTAATGAATGAGAATTGAGCATCATGAACACTTCGCGTTCATGATAAACAACAAATCCCAGACAAAGACTGACAAAGACTGACAAATACTGACCCCATTGCCCTCCCATAACCTCGCATCGCTCACTGCTCCTTAACTTTGAGAACAAGAATCGTCGGAGTAGTTGGGTGTGTGGATGTATAGTCCCACCGAGTAAAATAGAATTCATCTTCATAGAAATTTGAGCCAACTAGTTCCAAATTCATTTCAATTCCTGTTATTTCCGCCTTTAAGCCCCCATCGTGGAAACGGAACAAATCGTAATAGTATGCTGGGACAGGAATTTTGCTATACATAGGAAAATAGTTTTCGTAAGGACGGATGAGTTTAACAAGCATCCACCGATTGGTCGCCATGACTGCAGTAGGCGAGGAGTGGCTCGCAATAACACTCCCGATCTTCTCTTCCGTGAAATTAGCCCGACCGTTGTTGAAGGAGAGTCCTGACAAGTGAGACATGTTGAGTGGAGTGAATTGAGAAGAAGTTACCTCGTACATTTTCGCCATCTTTCCTTCGATATTGTACTCTTGAATTACGTAGAACCCTTCCTGAAGCATTACGAAGAGTGAACCTGTATTTGGCCGTAAAGCAAATGGAGCAAACTTTACATACGGGCGATGGAAGAGACCCTCGGTTGGTCCAAGAACCTCTGACGGATTGGCGAAAATACCGCGTAGAATGAATTGCTTGTCATAGAGGGCGAGATATGACCTTTTTTCATATGGCAGAAATCCATAATCATCCTTATCTGATCCGAGTCGCAAATTGGTAAACGTCCCAAGAATAAAAGCTCCATTATGATATTCAATCGATTCCGCATTGCGATGAGCATACTGTAGGTTGCGGGAATTTAGAAGAACACCTTTCGGATCGAATTTTGTAAGTCGGAGGGGGTTCTCACCAAATGCAAATAGAGTGTCATTCTCGTCAAGTGCGAAGTCTGCAAGTCTTGTAAATTCACCTGGTCCCCTTCCGTGCGATGCTATCCTTTTCTGAACCCGCCCCGCAGTGTCCACATGGAAAATACTTGGAGGGTAGCACAACACCAGAAAATCACCACTCTTTCGTTTTCGTACTCTTGATATTGCCAAGAATTTTGAGGTGTCAATGTTTTGTGCAATTTGCATTTCTATTTTGCGCAATGTGTCAAAGCAAACTCCCCCCTGATAGTCGCGTGCAACTGCAACGTGGATAATGTCTGAGGTCTTTGGTCAGAGCAACCGACAAGCAGCATGAGCATTACGGACAGGCAGGTAGGGAGACGCATGGCTGAATTATCAATTTCGGACATGACGTTATCGTCGCTTAGGTTTACCCCCCCCCGTTGGCTTTGGGTTTTCCCATTCTTGCGTCGGAATTCTTCCATCGTCATACCGGTCCGTTGCTTAAACCAGCGAGCAAGAACATCATCTCGCAATTGAAGTTCACTCGCAATCTCGAAACAGGCCTTCTCTGTCGTAAGCAGCACTTTCTGCACAAACTCCAATCGAGTGTCAGCGACGAATCGCCCGATCGTCATTCCTTCCTTTCGATGAAATTCCTTGCGGAGGGAATCAATCGGGAATCCATGATGAACTGCCACAACCTTTGCGCTCGCCGCCTTCCCCGGGTTTTTTCGTATCCAAGTTTTCAGCATCGAGGTGTCTATTGCCATGGAAATTACCTCCAAGTTGGGAAGGAAGATATTTCAGCCTATTCTGTTACGCGTATCCCCGCATCATGTGCTAATGTGTAGTGCCCGTCCACAATCACCGTATCGCCCGGTGTGATGCCCGAACGGATGGCAATGAAGCGTTCGTTCTCATCTTCGACATCAACGTAGTGCCACTTGGCAAGTCCTTGCTGCGCTGTGAATACGAGTGTCCGCTGGTCGCGCACAAGCAGCGCGGCCTTCGGTACAAGCAAGCGGTCGGCAATGATTTCGGTTTGGATTCTCACTGTTGCGTACATCCCCGGCATCAGCGAGTTGGAGGCGGGAAGGTTGGTACCGGAGGCAAGAAGAATGAGTGTGCGTCGTTGTGTCATGGATTGCCGGCGTATATAGGAGGCGGAAGTTTGACGCCGTCAAATTGCGAAAAAGACAACGGATTGTCAATACCGTATTTGCGGTAGACGCAAACCTAAGATCGCGCCAAGCATCACCACGCCGATGTAGAACATCAGCACGGTAATGGGCCGGGGTGTGGAGAGGGAACTTAGGGACATGAGCAAGTCAAGGGTGCTACGGGAAGAAACGAAAAATAAGGGTGAATGTCACTTGATGGATTGCGGATGCAAAGTAAAAAGTGGCTGCTCGACAGCGCGGGGGTCAACTGCTATTGTTGAGGACTCCGAATGCTTATTGCATGAAGCAGCGTTTTGTAGAACGTCTCTGTTCGAGCACGATCTGATGAGGAGCTGACATGTATCAAATAGCGAGTGTCGTTCTGCGTATCTCTCACTACCGCCGTAGGTCCGTTCCCGGACCACAACAGTGAATCTGGTGGGGAAATTGTCAGATGGCGAACAACCAAACTCTCAGGAATACCAAACTGTTGCGCAAATCTCTCTCCCTCTCGCTGTGATGGCAATAGGGAATGATACGATACAACAATGGGAACGCTACCCGCGAGCAATAGCCAATACATCACGGCTTGCTCAATGCAACTGCCGCAGTGATCCTTCCGAACTAAGATCTCAATTGTCAATGGACGTTTGACTAACGATAACAATGTTGCAGTAAGTTCCTTTTCATATGTAGAAATGTCGTTCGTACCGGAAGGCAGTGTTCCGTCAATTGCTCTGCAACGGATTTCCCAATTGGCCGCATTTTGACCGGCAAATTAGTACAGACTTCCACTGCTATCGACCCCTACAGATTGATGCGTGGAAAGTGAGTACCAACCAGCACGTCCTAGCAGGGGAACGTCCTTGTCTAAGAATCTCCCGTCTACAGAAAAATAAGAAACCTTGAAGTCTTGGCAGAACACGACTTTCCCTTTCTTCATGGTCACCCAAGCAGAGTAGTTTGCAAGCTCTCCCGGGCCTCTCCCGTGTTTGCCCCACGTCGCTAATAGCTCGAAGTTACGTAGATCGAGGACACTGATGCGCGTCATGCGACTGTCAAATAACACCAATATTGTTTCGTTCTCGTCCAGACCCATTGATTGCACCCATGCCCATAGATGGTTGGGTGCATTCGGCGGAGCCTCTACTTCTTGGACAAGTTGCAACTCTTGTGTCACATCCAGTGGTGCTTCCTGTGCGTGGTTCGGAAGCACCACCACCAAATGACACAATGCAACGATGGACAGATTCCAAGTCACGAGTGATGCGGTCATGATCCGGCGCAAGCACCAGACGATTGTGGTTCTCCGTTTGGCCCTACACATTGGCACGAAGTGGGCCCTGACGTGCAAGTGTAGCCACAGCATTGCACCGATGCTCCACCACCGCAATCTGCGCTGGCACATGCCGCTTTCACTTGCTGAGTGAAGACAACAATCTCGAGAGCAAGCACAAGCACCACCGAGAGTGAATAGAATGCTCTTTTCATGATACCCTCCAACGTTTTTTTGAAGAAGTGGAATAATGTGAATTCGGGGACGAATATAGTATCTCCCTATCAGTTTGTCAACAAATTTCTCTTTGCAATGTTAGTTTGCTATTTTAGTTTGCAATGTTGGTATAAGCTCATGTTCGCTTAGGCTTTCGCCCCCCCCCCCGCTGCCGGATACGTGGTTGCCATGTTTCAATCGAAACTCCCGCATCGTCATCCCTGTGCGCAACTTGAACCAACGCGAAAGAACATCTTCGCGACCCTTGGTGAATTGGCAAGCAATATCAAAGCAGAGCCTATCCGTCGTGAGCAAGATTTGTTTCACTGCTTCCAGCCGAACGTCATCAATGAATTTGGCAAGCGTAACGCCTTTCTTCCTGTGGAATTCCTTGTTCAGTGTATGCACACTCATACCGTGTTGCGTTCCAAGTGCTCTTACGCTCGGACATTTCTCCGGGTTCTCGCATACCCAGGTTTTCAGTTTTGAGGTGTCGAGTGACATGGGATATACCTCCAGCTTGGGAATATTTCACACTACGGTGTTACGCGTATCCTCGCATCATGCGCCAGCGTATAGTGTCCGTCAATGATGATCGTATCCCCCGGCTCGATGCCGGAGCGGATGGCAATGAAGCGTTCATTCTCATCTTCGACATCAACGTAGTGCCATTTGGCAAGTCCCTGTTGCGCCACGAACACGAGTGTCCGCTGGTCGCGTACGAGCAGCGCTGCCTTCGGTACAAGCAGGCGGTTGGGAAGTGTCTCGGTTTGGATTCTCACGCTCGCGTACATCCCCGGCATCAGGGAGTTGGAGGAGGGAAGGTTGGTCAGCTCAATCGTTACTCTGAGAGTTTTGGTTTTTGGATCAATCATCGGGTTACGGGAGATGACTCTGCCCGTGAAACTCTTGTCCGGCAGCGCGGCAACGGTCAGCTCGGCGCGTTGTCCCGGTTGCACACGCGGCGCTTCGCTTTCGATCACATCAACATCCACAAGCAGCGTCGAGAGATCAACAACAGTGCAGACAGCGCTACCCGCCTGTACGCGCTTGCCAACGGCAAGGTCGAGATTGCCGACGTAGCCCGCAAACGGAGCACGGAGTTCGGTCGCCTCCAAGTCTAACTTTGCGCGTGTGTAGGCTTCTTGCGCCGCGGCAAGGCCGCTTTTGTTGGCTATAATGTCGCCGCGGTCAACAAGCAGATAGGCGTTCGCGGCTTCGTATTCGCGCCGCGCTCGCGCCAGCGCAGGCTCGTCAATCTTCTTTGCCTGAAAGGCGCTTTCCGCATCGGCAAACCGCTGACGCACACGGGCAAGCTCCTCCTGCACATGTGCCGAATCGGGTCCGGCAAGAAACTCCGACGTGCTGAGCGCCCGGTACTCAATCTGAGCGGCAAGCAACGCTGTCGAGGCCTTCTCGAACGCGAGCCGCTGCTCGCGGTCATCCAACTTCACAAGCAGATCACCTTTGCCAACGTGCTTGCCATTCTGCGCGTACACGCCAACAACATCGCCGCCAACGCGCGCAAACAACTCCATCTCGCCCCGTGCACGCAACACACCGTTGGTGGCAATGCTCTTGGCGAGGCTCCCCTTTTCCGCAATGGCAACAGTGACGGGGAAATGAACATCAGGCGGCAAATCAGATTGAGGTTGATGAGCAGCTTCAGGCGGTGGCGCAACGGGACGGAGAGCAAGCCAGAGAACACATGCAAGCGCTCCGGCAACAAGAGGAATAACGATAATCGGACGTGGTCGCGGCATTCTCGTCAACACGAATGGGCAAACGAAACAGTTGATGACCCGCAAAAAGAAAGGTTTTTCCGAAGAAAGGTCAATACCGTGTTCGCGGCAGAGGTATAAGAACCATCAACGCTGAGATTGAAGAACGCGATAATACCAAGCATCACTTGTAGAGCATACCAGCGCTGACCTGCAAGTGCTGAGTCATGACCTGTTAATACCGCCGATTCAACGTTTCCACACTGTAATTGTTGTATCGGCGAGGGAGAAGATGTGGGCTCCCGTTACAACGGCGTCGCGCACGCGTTGTCCGAGTACAATTGAATGAACATACTTTCCGTCTTGAGCAGAGTAGACATCAATTCTGCTTTCCTTGGCGTCTTGAGGACCGACGCGGCTGAGGACGTAGAGCGTATCCTGCCAACAAGAAAGGGCCAGGGCGGCCAATGGAACATTCCGGTGATCTATAGATGAGCCTCCATCCGGTGAAAGCGTGATTCTTGGCCACGGAATCTCTACTATGGTCCGCACAAGAAATTCACTCTCCCCCTTATGACTAAACCGCGCCAGTAGGCCTGAATAGTAAGGCGCGAATACAATGGCTCGCGAGCCGAGCCTCGCCAACGCACCATCAAGCACGATTCCATACTTCACCTGTTCTTCAATTAAACGACCGAAGCCGAGCATGCGACGTCCCAGCGAATCATAGAAGGCAAAGAGGCCGTCCTGTCCATCGAGCATGAGCACAAACTGATTTGACGAAAGAACTTCAATCCGAAGAGGAACTGCGTTGATCCTGATAGTCCGCAGGAGCGACCCGTCTTGCCTGAACACCGTAACCAATCCTGTCTTCCCGTCGCACACCCAGATGTTCATTTCTGCATCTACAGTAAAGTCCCGCGGGTTGAGAAACTCTCCAGGACCGCTCCCCTTGCCTTTGCCGAACTTCATCAGAAGCTTCCCGTCACGGGAGAATTTCTTTACAAGATTGTCTCCCGCATCAACCACATAGATATTCTCGTATCTATCGGTGCGCAACGTCCGAGGATGAAATAACGAGTATTCCGCAGTTGACTTTATGATGCTCGAAAGAATGGGTTTCTTGGAATGAATAGAAACCTGACTCTGTACTGATTGACTCTCTGGCTCCGCACCAATACTGCGGGGTGTAAACAGCGTGGATTGCGGTTGGGCAAGCTGTCCAATCAAATACCCCGATACAATGATTACCCCGATTGCTGAACCGAAGAAGCGGGGTGGGCGATCATTGCCAAGTCTGGCGCTCATTACTCCGCCGTGAAGCAGTAGTCATATATCGTACCGTCGGCTGCACGGCAGCACCGGTTTGTGCAGTTAGGTACGCAGTTAGGAGAGGGACAATGAGGGCCGCCAAAAGTCACTTCAACGTGTTCAATGACCAGACTCGCTACGACAAGTACGAGCAGAACTACAACCCGCAGGTATCTCAACATACTTCTCATTGCACCAACTCCTTTCATGAAGATTTGAAAGCACGGTGGATTTGAAACAAAGACCAAATAATAGCCACATTGATGATAGTGTGAATGGCAATCGTTTTAGGTTCGGGAACGGAAAACCAGCATCCACAATCGGAAAGCGGCATGAAGTATTTCTGTAACAGACTCGCACCTGTGACCAACATGAGCATGATAGCGGCTCCTAACGACGCCAGCGGACGCATTGATGTGAAAAAGAGACACAAGCCCAAAAACAACTCCAACAGAATGACAGTCACCCCTACAGAGGTCGCCCATTGCAGCGGCACGAACCAGTAGTTGCCTAGGCTGCGAATGAAGTCACTGAAGTGAACAATCTTGTCAAAACCTGTGGCTATGAGGAAAAGACCGATTAGTATCGCTATGATTTTGAAGGCTTGGGCTTGAGTGACCATCGCGGTGATCCTTCTTCATGCCGCACACTTTTACAATGATTGAAGTGTGTGTCACAATGAACAACCATTGGAACAGCATCACGTGTGAATGAACATGTAAATTTATGCTCTCGCACAAGCCAAGTCAAGCAAATTCTCTTTGCAATTTTGGTTTGCTATTTTAGTTTGCAATGTTAGTAGGAAACCTATCGTCGTCTGAGGTTTCCCCTCGGAGTCTATCTTAGTGAGTTTGGCTTTCTCATTAACTATCGCGTCGCGGCGGGCAATACTGCGGAATCAGCAGGAACAGTACTCAGAACATCACACCCAAAAATGCTCCGTGGGATAGCGATTTGTAGTCGAAGAAATCGCTGTTCATGTTCCACGTTTGGTAGCGAACACGATACCCGAGCGTTATGCCGTCGAACAGAACAGCGTTCCGGAACATGAACATCACCTCGCCTGTTGTCGCGGCCGAGAAACCTGTCCCCGTGTTGAAGCCTTCGAAACTCCAGTGCACCGCCTCAATTGCGTGAATGGAGAATTCAAACCGCGGCTGCCGGAACCGGTACTTCAATCCCGCCCCGATACCCAAACTGCCGATATTGAAATTCTCCTTGTCGGTGCCGGTGTTGTCGCTGCGCGTGTAGTCGGTTGAGATCATAAGGGGGAGAAATATCCCGTGCGTCGGTGAAAAGGTCAAGGGAAATTCATTTCCGACAGTGATGGCGGCAAACACGGACGTTCTATCCTGGCCGCGAAGCGAGAAGCGGGTGTAGCCAAATGTCACATCAACCATTCCCTCACGAAACCCGATCGTGGGCATGATGCGACGGTATGCGATCATGAGCGAGTCGGGCGAAGTATTCGAGTAGCGCGGCTCGAATGTTCGCTGCAGGTAGCCGACATCAATGAAGCGGTTTGAACTACTCGCCGCTGATTGTTCATAGTATTGAGCGTAAAGAGGACAAATACATACGAATGCTATAAGAATGAATAGCGTGAACCGAAGTTTCGTTGAGTATGCAGAGTTCATAACCGCCTTACGTTTTGCGAATCCTGAGTTGCTTCACTTTCTTTTTGTCAACGCTTTCAATCGTTCCGCGCCATTGATCGAGTTGCAACGTGGCTCCGCGTTCGGGGACACGACCCAGCAAGTGTACGGCATACCCGCTGACAGTCACAACATCCTTTGTATCGGGAACGACCTCAAACATCCGAGCAAAATCATGCAGCGGCATCGTGCCATCGATCAGATATTCGCCTTCACTCACTTTCTGCACCATCAACGGCTCGACATCGAATTCATCACGTATCTCGCCGACAAGCTCTTCAAGAACATTCTCCAGCGTGATCAATCCTGCGGTGCCGCCGTATTCATCGACAACAATTGCCATGAGCACGCGTTTTGTGAGGAATGTATTCAGCATTTTTTCGAGCGGCGTTGTTTCGGGAACGAACAGCAGTTCACGCTTGATACTCAAAAGCTGCGCCCCTCTTCCATTCGGCAGCGGAGAAGAGCTGTGCTGTTCCTTCATCCGGAACATATCCTTCAAGTGAATCATTCCGAGAACATTATCCAGATCTCTCTCGCACAACGGGTAGCGCGTGAACTGGCTTTCAAGCGCAATTTTCAAACTCTCATCAAGGGTTTTTTCCGTTGAGAGATAGACGATTTGCGTGCGGGGAACCATCACTTCACGAACTGTTCTGTCACGCAGTTCCATTGCCCTGAGAAGGATGCTTCTGCTTGTGGTAGAGATTGTTTTTCCCTGGCTGAGAAGGATGCGCAGTTCTTCTTCCGAATGTGCCAAATCGCTTTCACTCACGGGTTCGATACCCACAATCCGCAGGAAGTAGTTTGCCGCTCCGTTCAGCAGCCATATTGCAGGTTTGAAGACGACAAAGAACATGTGAAGCGGCGCGGCAATACCCAGCGTCACTTTTTGTGCACGCTGAATCGCGAGCGATTTCGGCGCTAACTCGCCGAGAACAATGTGAAGGAACGTGATAATGCTGAAGGCAACACCGAAGGACACTGCCGCAACGACGGTGGGGTTCGTTATCCCGGCGAGCACGAACAAGGGCTGCAGCATGTGGGCAACAAAGGGTTCGCCCAGCCAGCCGAGTCCGAGACTTGTAAGCGTGATACCGAGTTGAGTAGCGGAAAGATATGCGTCGAGATGCGTGATGACTTGACGCGCCAGCTTCGCCCGCTTCATCCCGCTTTTGATGAGCGGCTCGATTTGCGTTGTGCGGACTTTCACAATGGCGAATTCCGCCGCAACGAAAAAGCCGTTGAGGAATACCAGCGCAAACACCGAGGCAATCTTCAGAATGCCGTAAACAATTTCCATCGAAAGCTATTTCGACATTGTGAGAACGGTTTTCCACAACGAGGCAGGAACGGGCATCACGGAGAGCCGGGGCATACGCACAAGCTCGAATTGCGCGAATTCCTTTCGCGCTTTCACAGCGGCAAGTGTGACCGGCGCATTCAACTTCCCTTTCGGTTTGAGATCAACAACGGCAAGCTTCCCGTCGTGCTGCTTCGGATCGGGGTACGGATTCGAAATGATTTCTGCTATTCCGACAACAGCCTTCTCGTCGCCTGAATGATAGATGAAGGCAAGATCGCCCTTCTTCATCGAACGAATGTGCTTCAATGCAAGGGTGTTGCTTACGCCATCCCATGTCGTCTTCTTATCTCTCTCCAAATCACCATAGGAGTATGTTGACGGTTCGGTCTTCAGAAGCCAGAATGCCATGTCCGATGTCCTTTGTTGTTCGGACAAAGTTACGGGAAAGGGAAAGGGAAAGCAAGGCAAACACGCTAGCCGAAACTCTTTGCCCGACGCCCATAATTTCCCTACCTTGATACAGAAGTGTTTTCTTTCACATCATATCGCCGACGTATTCACGATGGACCATCGCCAGCTTCAAAAGACGATCGAGAGTTTTGACACCGAGAAGTTCGAACATGCAGAACAGTTTCTTCTGCATGTTCTCCAGCAGATCATTCAACACAAAGGAATTGATATTCTCGGCGGAAGATTGTGGAGACTGGAATCTGCGCCAGCGGCATACCGTCTCGTTGCACAGCTCGGCGCACTCCGTCACATTCGAAAAGACTTTGTTCTGACAGTCGCCGAATATCCGCCGTTCCTCCAACTTGGTACGGAGCGGACAATTGTATCGAATGAAACAAACGAGTATTTGCGCGGACGCGGCATCACGACATACTCGGCAACAGGAGTCGGCGAGAAAGTACATGCAGAAGGAAAGCGATTGTACGAGTACATACTTACTTTCAACACCAATCTTGCCCGCGAGGAAGAGGCACCGGCACTCGACATCATCAGCATGACGGTGAGTAGAATGTTGCGAAGCCGTCGTCAGGAACTGAAATCCGCCACGCTCGAAAAAGAGTTGGAGAAAGCGCGGATGATTCAGCAAAGCATCCTGCCCGAACCGGAGTTGCGTTTTCATCATTATGATATCTACGGTGTTTCGCTGCCCGACAGAAGCGTCGGCGGTGATTTCTTCGATTATGTTATCAGTCCCGAAAAGGATCGGGTTGATATCGTCATCGGCGATGCCGCGACCAAAGGAATACCTGCTGCCGTTCAGGCACTGTATGCTTCAGGCGCTTTGCGGATGGGGGCGATGCATAATATCAAAGTCAGCACCCTCGTCCGGAATTTGAATGCGCTTGTTCATCAGGCATTCCCCGACGAGAGCTTTCTCACGCTCGTTCTTGCTGAACTGACGGACGATTCACAGGGACTTTGCGTGTACGTCAATGCGGGACATACGCGTCCGCTGCTATGCCGCGGTAGGTCGGGCAAAGTTGAAGTTCTCAATCCCACAGGAACGATCGTCGGGCCGTTTGCCGACCAGAAATTCAGGCGTGAAAGCGTGCTGATTGGAAAGGATGATATTCTCCTCCTATCAACAGACGGCGTGACGGAAGCGATGAATTCCTCACGAAGAGAATATTCGGAGAAGAGGCTCATGAAGCGTCTCGCCGCGCTGAGAAGAAAAACGGCGAAAGAAATCGCCCTCGGTATTCTTGACGACGTGGCGCGCTTCAGTTCGAGCGGAAAATATAATGACGACAGGACTCTTGTCGTGATTAAGAGGGCGGGATAATGGTGCAGCCGGCGGGGACATCAAACGCCACGCGATCTCACCTTCGGGCGCTTCACCCGCCGGCCGGCTTGGACTTCAGTTATTGAGTGGTACTCATTGCGGTAATTCTCCGGGCCGATCTGCCGTTGTTCTTGCAATCAACACACAGTTGAGTGTGGGGAACCGCAAGCAGCCGTTCCTTTTCGATCTTTTCGCCGCAGCCGACACACACGCCGAACACACCCATGCGGATGCGCGTCATCGCCGATTCAACATGCCGCAGCAGTTCAGTCTGACGATTGAGGAAGTACGCCGCCTGATTCTGCTCCTCTCTGCTTTGTGTATTGGTGTCAAGAATCCGATTGTGTGCTTTGATATCCTGCCGGATCTGCGAAGCCATTTCTTCCATCGCCAGCTTGAATTCCTCCAACTCGGCCTTTGTATAGCCTGCGGCAGGCGTTGTGGTTCTGCGTTTGCGGACAGGAAAGTTCTGCAAAGCCGATTTCATTTGACGTCTTGTTGTTGCTCTCATGGTTGTGTTCCTCCTTTCAGGCAGCATACTCCCTGCCGGATTGTGTTCTGTTGTAAGTAGCACGATACTCCGTCAACGGTTCTTCTCTGCCGCGTGATTGCGCGCAGCGTTGATGCGCGGCGCATTGCGGACACATGTACAACTCGCCGCTGCTTCCCCTTCGTTTCATCACTATCATGACGGAGCCGCATCGTCTGCATCGAATGGAAGTTGAGTAGCGCATCGTTCGTCCCTCCTCTCATTGTTGTTCATACATCAAAACCTTCGAGTCCGAATTTCCCGGCACACGAATCACAAATGCGGGCTGTCGGCGAGCGGCGCAGTTTCTCCGCAGAAATGGACGTTCTGCATACAGTACACATGCCGTAACATCCCCTCTCAATTCTGTCGAGCGCTGCCCGCAGTTCACCGTACCACGGGTCGGAACGGAACGCCATGATTCTGTCGAGCGCTGCCACGCACGGCGATTCTCTGAGTTTCTCTTTTACATATGGATCGATTCTGTAGGTGTTCTCGAAATACCGGAACAGCCTGTCGATATGGCTTGTAGCCGGCACGCGCATATCAAGCAATGCTTGTGTCACTTCTTCCTCCATATCTTTTGTTGAAAAGAATGATCACCTGTCCGGCCAGCAAGGATTGCAGACCGATTGTTCTAAACAGCTAAAAGGAAGCGATAGGTAGAATCAGCTTTGTTTGCGCGCCGCTGGACGCGGCAGCAAACATCTGATCAGATGAGATGAACGGGAGGTGCCCGGCTTGATTTTGACGAGAGATCAACCGGCGAGAAGTGTGTTGGCAATTCGCGGGCATACTGTTGCAACACCACAGGAACTCCGGCAACGGAGCCCGCAGCAACCAGAATTCCCGGCGGAAGCGAAACTTGCTTTGCAGCAGGGACTTTCGCCACTTGGACAAACATCGCCCCCGACACATTACCGCTCTGATTCTGGCTCGTGCCAACAATCTGATATGCCGGGGCACCATTGACCAAACCGGTCAAGAACGCTGCCGTTGCCGTAGTTGCCACAAAGTACAGAGCGGCTACGCACAGAACAATGGTATGTCGGTATACTCTTGCCATTTTGGTTGAATGTGGATTGAAGTCCTGATACTATAATATGCCTTTTGCATAGAGATGCAAGCAAAATCGGACTGTGAGCGTACGATTTTCGTCGGGTTGGGGAACTCTTCTCTTGAACGAAATGTGTTCTTTCTTTATACTTGACACAATGAGATTGTTCTTTCACAAATACCACATCTCTCCGAGGCACCGACTATGAAGGTTGAACAGATCCGCTCAACGGATGGAACAGGCACTCTCTCATATTTTCTGATAGATGATACAGGGAAGAATGCCGTTCTCATCGATCCGAACATCGAGGATGTTGAGACTATTACGGCGATGATTCGAAAGGCGGGCGTCACGCTCACACACATCTTCGATACGCATACACATGCCGATCACATCACGGGAGCTGGCGAATTGCAGAAGCAGTTCGGCGCAAAGATCGTGATGCATGAGAACACGAAGAATAAGTGGAAAGTGATCGACCAGGGAGACAAGTTCGGCATCGGCGATATTCTCAGGGCGAACGCCAAAATTCCGATTGATATGTATGTGAATGATGGCGATGTAATCACGTCGGGAACGATGAGCATCAAAGTCCTCTTCACGCCCGGACACACAGATAATCACATTACGATGCATGTAGGTGATAGCATCTTCACGGGCGATTTGCTGCTGATCGGACAGGCGGGGCGAAGCGATTTGCCCGGCGGCAACACCGAAGAACAATACGACAGCCTGATGAACAAAATTCTCCCTCTCCCCGACTCGACGAAAATGTACCCCGGACATGATTATGAGGAGAATGTTTATGCCTTGCTGGGAGATGAGAAGCGCACGAACCCGTTCCTCGAGCGCCGCACAAAAGTGGAGTATCTGCAATTCGTTGAAGATTTCTTTCCCCCTCTCGCGGAAGCTTCTGCAACAGGTGGAAAGATGACACTGCAATGCGGCGTGCAACGCGTTCCCCAGCCGACGGATTCATTCAAAAGCATAACACCCCAGGAGTTGATGCAGTTGATGAATGAGAAGAACAATCTCCATCTGCTCGACGTTCGTGAACCATTTGAATTGATGTCGATGGGGGCAATCGAGGGCGTGCAGAATATCTCCGTGCGTGATCTCAAGTATCGAACCGCAGAGCTTCCGCAGGACAAGTCAACCGAGATTGTGAGCATTTGCGCAACCGGCAGCCGCTCGATGGAAGCAGCGCATTTACTGCAACAACTCGGCTACACGAACGTGAAGAACCTGACGGGTGGAACTGTTGCCTGGCTCAACAGCGGACTTCCTGTTGTGCGGTCGGCGATGAAGGTGTGAAGACACTTTATCGTTTCGCCCTATAACCGATTTGAAAGCCCTGCTGTGCAGGGCTTTTGTGTTTGGCAAATATTTTTTTCGTCAGCAACAATTTGTTGACTTTGTTTAGCCGAATATTGCCGCTGCCATCCTTCGCTGTGAAGTGAGCGAAGTAGACTCCGCTGGCAACGCCCGTCGCGTCCCATGTCGTGGAATGATAGCCCACCTCATACGTTCCATTCACCAACTGGGCAACTTCCCTTCCGAGCACATCATACACAATCAAGCGCACGTTGACTGTTCCTAATTCTTTCAAACACTACAGTTTTCTATCGAATCAAAAGGACCTTGCGTGTATATGTGCGGAATTCTCCGTTCGCTTCCACTTCAATCAACCGGTAAAGATACACTCCGCTACCTGCATCACCTCCTTTATTATTTGTGCCAGACCAAGTGACCATATGGTTACCTGCTTCGAGTGTTTCATTGATCAACGTTTTTACCTCCTTTCCGAGAATGTCGAAGACTTGTAGAACGATGCGTTTCTTTGTTGTGATTCTAAGTTGAATCGTGCTCGCAGAGTTGAATGGGTTCGGGTAACTCAAGGTTAAAGGGGAATTATCGGAGCCACCAAACCCGCCGAAGGAAACACTCGCAGAACCGGTCTCTTCATAGACCACCAACCTATCGCCCAAGGGAATCGAAAGTTGAGCAAAGACAAGATTTGTCTTCCCGTTGCCGTCGAGGTCGATAAAATGAAAATTCTGAATTGACCCTGTGTCCTTCTGCCAGAATCCGAGTTTCGTGCCTGAGAAGAGGTATGTATGAAGTTGCGAGTAATTGAGATTGCCTGCACGTTGGAGAGTATTTGCGCCTGCGACAATGTTCTCACCTCTAAGAACCCCGGCATTTGCCCACAGCGGAGTGTTGGCGAGGGAGGAGTCTGCCCACAACACACTCCATGTTGTATCACTGATGTGCTTGAGCGCATAGCACGACCCATGCCCGACCGGACCGACGGCTCCAATGAAGAGTTCCATCGTCGTATCCGCATCAAGGTTCACAAACATGGGTGCAGTCGTGCCCGATTCCAGTCCCGTGTGTATCTGCCGCGCAACCCACGACGTGCCATTGTAGTAGAGATAGTCGATCGGCACAGGCTCGTGAAAACCGAACGAGCCGCCCGAAGGAATGATTTCATCCCAACCTGTTCCGTCAATCTGCCCTACGGCCATGTCAAATGTATATGGATAATACCGCGCGATTTGAATATTGAACGACATGGTGGTACCGCTTTTGAATGCGAATTCTGCGATATAAACATATGTAGCATGTATCCCAGGTGGTGGTGATGGGTTTGATTGCTGGATGCAAACCTCAGGAATCCCATTGCGATTGATGTCCGTTTGAAGCCCTTTGGTGATGTAGCCAGTGCTTGACCATTGAATATTTGACGCATGGCGACGATAACGCCCATTACCTTCCGACTCCAAGAACTGGACTCCATTCTTCACTATGACCCACTCGTGCTTGCCATTTCGATCAATATCCGTCACAGCCAAGGGACCAAATCCTCCAACCAGTACGGTATCCCATTCGATTCGAAACGAGTCGTTTCCAACGTGTTCATAAACGACAAACCGATTGGAGTCACCATTTTGAGGAAAAAAGCAATAAGCAATTTCTATCCGTCCATCACTGTCAACGTCGGCGAGTGCTATATAAGTACTCGGCTGGGTCTGCGATGGGCTCCGCCACACCTCCCGAAAATCAATCGGAGGTGCCGTCGGGATTTGAGGGAGAGAGGTGAGGTCAATCCTCGTCGGGATGAAATGCTCCCGGGTAAATGCTTCCCTACTCCCGTCGTCATACGCTACATGCAGAACTCCCCAACTGAATTGATCAAATAGGGTCTCGCTCCACATTCGCTCTTTCTTCCATTCCATTCTTGCGACATTGGCTGCAACCCGCCGCTCGCCAGCGAGCTCGAGCAGCCCGTTGCCCAGATTTCTCCAGACTTGCACGTTGCCGTTGGTGTAGTACGCAAGATCGAGCAACGGATCGGTGTCAAAAAGTCCAAGGGTAACATTTGGAGGGTGGGGATACACAGGCTGGCCGTGCTGCACGGTAACGCCGAAGGATTGTAATGTTCGCGTCTGCTCACCTGCGCGTAGCGGCGCAAGGGCCGCAAGCATTACTGCAAATGCAAATACCAACCAGCGAAGTTTTCTTTGCTTAGTCATACCTCACCCCTTGACTTGAATAGACTGAGCGGTAAAATGGTTGTACGATGAAGTCGAGACCAAGGAGGTCGGGCAGCGGGGACAAGCGTAACAGGATTGTGGTAGGCATGAGAACTCCTGTTTTCAGCATTCAGTATACCCGCACCGTTGTTTGAGCGAGGCGGGCGGTTCAGCAACTGGTATGAATATAACCAAAAAAAAAAGCGAAGGGCAAGGAAAATCGGCGAACTGCAAATCTACTCTTTCGTGATAGACGGCCGCAGGTGTGTTTTTCCCACAAAGCAGCGTTTTTTGTATCTTGAGTTGAGAGTTCAATAACTGAAACCAACATGTCCAAACACTTCTTCATCACCGGCGGCACGGGATTAGTCGGCAAGAATCTGATTCCGCGCCTGCTCAAAAGATTCCCAAACTCAACAATCACCCTGCTTGTTCGGGGAGAGGACGAAGGCGAAGCGAACGAGCGAACGCAGAACATTGCCTGCCAAATTGCCGATGACTTCAACATCCCCGATGCGCCGCAGCGCATTGACGGCATGTTGGGAGATGTGGGGCTTGACCATTGCGGACTGAGTCCTGCGCAACAGGAACGCATCGTCAAACAGGCAACGCATCTTATTCACGGCGCGGCAACCATCCGGTTCGATCATCCCATCGACGAGGCGCGGGCAATCAACTGCGGCGGCACACGCAGAATGCTGGCGCTTGCCCATATGTGTGCCGGGAAAGGTAAACTCGAACGCTTCGTGTACATCGGTAGTTCGTCGGTTTCGGGGCAGCGGGGCGGACACATTTACGAGGATGAACTGGAGAAGGGACAGAAATTCTTCAACACATACGAACAGTCAAAGAACGAGTCCGAGCGGATCGTGCGGAACAACTTCGACAAGATTCCCTGCACGGTCTTCCGTCCCAGCATCATCATCGGCGACTCGCGCACCGGCAAGACAAGTTCGTTCAACGTCATCTACATCCCGCTCCGCCTCGTGCAAAAGGGGATGCTTACGTACGTCCCGGGCACACCCGACACGTTGATGGATTTGGTGCCGATTGACTGGGTTGACGATGCGATGGTTCACATTCTCACGAAAGAAGAATCCATCGGAAAAGTGTTCCACGTAACCGCCGGACCACAACGTGCCGCCCGTCTCGACGAGGTGGTTGTTGCCGCCGTGAAGTACTTCGACAAGAACACGCCGCTGAAGCATCCCCGCACGATGGAATTCATCAAAAAAAAAGAATATGAGAAGCGTCGTTCAAAAATGCGGGGACGCGAAGACGCCCTCATGTCGCAGCTCGACACATTGCTTCCCTACGTCACCGTCAACCGCCTGTTCGATTCGACAAATGCAGACAAGCTCTTGGAAGGAAGCGGGATTGAGTTCCCGCTTTTCAAAGACTATTCGGACAAAATCTTTGAGTACTGTGTGAAAACGAATTGGGGGAAAGCAGAAGCCAGAGATTAGAAGCAAGAAGTCAGACATCTGCTACCTGTGAGTCGTCCAATTGCTGTGAAGACCGTTCAGCATTCTGCCTATCTCCTCATATTTCTTAAGAAGCCGCTCGTGTTCTTCCGAAGCAACGTATTGACAGTCCCTCGCAAACGTGAGCCACAGTTTTGTCTCTTCGGTTGAGCCGATTGCATCGATCAACTGCCGTTTGAAGATGTTTTCATATTCCCGTTTCGCCCAGCCTTCGACAATGTTGGCCGGAACTGAACGGGAGGAACGGCGGATTTGGTCTGTTAACGAGTATTGCTCTTCCTTGGGAAGCTTTTTTGTCAACCAGAAAACCTCCATCGCCGCCTCGTATGACAACCGGTATACCTTCAGATCATTGTATGTCTGAATCATAATCTTACCTTTCGACTATTCATCTTGCTTCTGGCCTCTTGCCTCAAACTTCTCCCACTCAGATCTGTACAGAATACTTCTCGAATCAACCGCCCGATCTATCGCAAGTACACCGTTCAGATGGTCAATCTCATGCTGCAATAGTTCTGAAAGTGCCCCGCTGGCTTTGAGGGTCTTCTTCACCCCCATTTCATTCTGATACCGGATTTCAATAGAATAGTGCCGCTTGACCTTCACGAGAAGATTGGGAAAGCTGAAGCAATCATCCCACAATGAGAAGAGCCGCTTGCTTCGCCTAATAATTGTGGGATTAATGATAGCAAGAGGTTCAACGATGTGAATGAAAACGATGCGTTGCGTTACGCCAATTTGTGGGGCGGCAATGCCTCGCCCAAAGCCGTTGCGTTTTCTGAAGTCATGCAACGTATCCCGCAAATCGGCCACAATTCTGCGCAGTTGAATCGAGTCGAATTCCGTCACCGGTTTGCACTTTTGCCTCAGAACAGGGTTCCCGAGCAGCAGGATTTCTCTTTTCATACATTCCTCCTGTCGCAAAGTACGCGAGTTCTGCATGAAAAGAAATCGCATGCAACTTTGCAGACCGGCAAGCGTTAGCAGTACTCGTTCACTCAAACCGCTTTACAACAATCTTACCGGAGGAGTCATGATGCGATCAATGCAAGGTCTCTTGAGTATCGTCCTCGCGCTTCTATTTGTTTCTGTACAAATACTTCATGCCGGTGACGGCAAGGCACCTGAGCAGATGCTTGTCACGACTGATTGGCTGCACAAGCATCTCAGCGATCCTTCGATTGTCATTCTCCACGTCGCCTTCGCAAAAAGTGAGTACCTTGCCGGGCATATTCCCGGTGCCCGTTTGATTCCGTGGCAATCAATCGTTACGCCGCCGCCACAACCACCGGGGTCGGGCCTTACATCCGAAGTTCCTCCCATCGCTCAACTTGATTCGCTGTTCGAGTCAGCCGGTGTATCCGACAACTTGCATGTTGTCATCTACGGTTCGGTTGTTTCGGCTGCACGGCTGTTCTGGACGTTGGAGCAGATTGGTTTTGCAGGCAAACTGTCGGTTTTGGATGGAGGGTTGGATGCATGGCGTGAAGAGAAGCGGCCGCTTTCAACCGACATTCCTGAAATTCGGCGCGGCTCTCTCACAACACATCTCCGCTCCGACATTGTGGTTGATGCGGATTGGATCATGAATTTTATGAACTCCTCTTCAAAACGGATTGTAGATGCCCGACTTCCCCACTTCTATGCCGGCGCCGATTCCGGGGGAATGGCACGAGCCGGACATATTACCGGCGCTGTAAATATTCCCTACACTTCTCTCAACAAAGAGCTGTCGAAGTACAGAGACTTGAAGACGCTCAAGAGATTGTTTCAGGATGCAGGAGTGATAGAAGGCGAACAGGTGATCGTTTACTGCCATGTCGGACAGACGGCAAGTGTTGTCTATTTCGCTGCCCGCCTGCTCGGCCATGATGCACGCATTTATGACGGCTCGTTTCAGGATTGGGCAAAGCGGAGTGAGTGTCCGGTTGACACCATGATGACTCCTGATGTGAAGTAGGTCTCCGCAATCACCAAACAACTTGTTTGCGCATGAAGGCTGGGTCGCTTGCTTTTTTCTGTGACAATCTCTAAGTTCCTGCTGTGTGATCACCCTCTGAAGTACTATCGAATCACACCTGAATCCTGCAAGCAGTCAACACAATGCGGCGACAGCGTTTGATTCGGAGACGCGAAGTCAGCCGGGCATCAAGTAGTCGATTCCTTTCAGGGTCCTTTCCGTTCTCGTTGTAACATATCAACTACCTTTCAAGCCACTGGTTCTGTTTCGGCAGTACGTCATGTGCCGCGAAGATTTCTAAGGGCGTTCCACCACAATCACCAACATCACAAAACAATCAACCAATCACAAACCAGAGAGGATCTCTTATGAGACACTTTTCCCTTCTCGTTGCAGTTTTGGCACTTGCTATCACCGTGGGGGTTGGACA